>JANPKJ010000096.1:0-17873 GCA_031425955.1 Akkermansiaceae bacterium
CCTTCCACTTCGGCTTCCCAAAATCGAGTCCCTCGCCACTCCATCCTTGATCCCCAATCCATGATCTCCTATTGCTTTCCCACACCCCGCCACTACAGCTTAGTTTAGCCCCTCCGTGGTCGAACTTTCGGGTCCACCTCATAACCACGACACTCCTGTCATGCCGCCAATGGGAAGTAAAAGCCCTGCGCGAAGCGCTTCTCTCTCAACCCATTGACCAGGCGGAATGTCTGCACTCCTTAGGGGACTACTCTGACTCGATAGAACCGCTTGGGATCGCCTGCGCCGCCGGTGGCGGTGAAGACGGTGGACGGGCCGGTGGCGGTAACAGTTGGGCCGATGTTGTTCCACGAGAGAGAGTACAAGCTGGTGCTGGTTTCCAACTGGTATTTTTTTCCCGAAACCGTCGAAACGGTGAGGTTCACGTCATTTCCTGAGACCGAGGCGGCGGTGGCTCTGAGGACGGAAGCGGAGGACCGGGGATCGGTTCCGGCGCCTTGTTCGGAATCGTTAGGCTGGCCGTCGCCATCCGTGTCAGCAGCGGGGTCGAGAGTTAGGACAGCGGCGGATGCGCTGCTGGAGGGACCGGCAATCCCGGCGTTGTTGATCTGTTGGACGCGGGCGTAAAGCGTGGTGCCGAACGGGACGGTAACAGATTGGCTGGTGGCGGTGACTTGGGAATTAAAGAGATCCAATCCACCTGCCGTGGTGCCGATTTGCAGATGGAATCCGGCGACTCCACCCTCCGAATCGCTGGCAGCGGTCCAGGTGAAGGTGACTTGGTTGCCGATGACCGTGCCGAAGAGCGCGGGACCGGGAGCCGGAGTGCCGGGCACGGGCGGTGGTGTGACGTCGTAAAGTTTCAGATACTGCGCTTCATAAGGTGCCGTTGCCCACGCTCCGTCGCTGATCGGGACGCGGTTCATGGCGACGTAAAGCCCCTGGGAAAGCAGGTCGCCCCCCGAAATCCCCCCGGGAATGAGGAAGGAGTTCCGGCGGTTCGGATCGGTGCCGAGATAGGCGGCGATGTTCCTGACATTATACTGGCGTCCGCTCTTGATGCCGAAGTCGTTTATGCCGTTTGCATCGGAGTCGATGTTCACGTTGAACTTGTTGGTGCCGATGGTGGCGGGCGTCGCGTTGCGGTCTAGATTCACAAACGCTAACACCACATCCGACCCATTCGGAGCGGCGTTGCGGGCTTCAAACTTGGCGACGGAAAATATCTGGCCGTGCGGCGTGTCGTCGTTGAGATTGAGAAAATGGCGGTTCGAGCTGCGGAGAGCCGGTGAGAATTTCCGCGCCTGGCCGATTCCTTCATAGACCTTGGCAAGCTGGGAGACCCCATAGTTGTAACTTCCATTCCCCGGAGTGGTTTGAAGCCAGAGCGGCATGAGCGAGTTGTATTTTTTGAAATGCGGGATCGGCTTGTTGGAATTGATCTCATAGCGGTCGTAACCAAACGGAGTGAGTCCGAGGTTGGTGTCGTTAGGCGGGATGACGGTGCCGCTGAGTCCCAGTTCCTGACCGGGAAAAACCAGCGGCACTCCGTCGATGCTGCTGTTCGCAGCGTAGCGGATCAGCGCCTGCCATGGGTCCTGATAATGGTCCTCGTCATGCGAACTCGTATTGAGCAGCACCAGTCCCTGGCCGTAGGCATTGCGCCGGGTTTCATAAATCTTCCTGAAGTCGGAGGTGTTCTGGGCCGCGTGCAACGGGAAGACGATGTTCTCGTTGAGGATGTCGAAATGGCGTCCACTTCGGTAGGTGACCGCGCCGCCGTCGAGAGACTCCGCCATGAAGACGAAGTTCCATTTCCGGGTGCGGGTCTTGTTGATGATGTACTCCCAGCACTGTGGTGGCAGGCCCTGGCCGAAGTCGGCTCGCAGCGAGTCGATGCCGACATTCGAATTCAACGACGCACCCGCCGCATTCGCCGGATAGCCGGTTCGCGTGAGCCAATGCAGCGTGTATTCGGAAAAATACCGCCAGACGTTCTGGGTGATGGAGTCAAAATGCCCGTCGCCGGAGGTATTCTCGTTGCCGATGCTGTAATCGAACCAATCCGCCTCACTGAGGTGGCCGGCGGTGGAGCCGGAAGTAAGCGCAGCGTAGCGACCGAAGAACACCTCATAGGTATCGGCGAAGGCGAACTCCGCGATGCGGTCCGGGGCGATGGCGATGTTTCCGGCACCCGACGCCCGCAGATCGTAGGCTCCGGAGCGGGCGAAGAAACGCGCCTCGGTGTTGCGGATTTCCTGAGTCGGACTGCCGCCGCCGAATAGAGTCTGGCCGAGGGCTGCCAGCTCCGTGTCGTAGCTGGTGTGGTTGAACGGAGCATCCAACATCACGCCCACCCCTTCTGCGTCCGCGGCGGCGGTGAAGGACTGGAACTCGGCCAGCGCCTGCGCCCGGCCGGCCGGGGTATCGTTAGAAGCCGGCGTGCCACCCGGAGTGAACGACTTGGCCATGAGCGGCATGACTTGAAAAAAGTTTTTCACCGCGTAAGGGCTGCCGACTTCGAATGGCTGCCCGGTCCCGGGATCAATCTGCCGCCCGGCAATGCCGTTCGGGTGGATGGGCTGAAACCACAGCGTGTTGCAGCCGAGATTTTTCACGTATTGCAGGCTGTACCGCGGCCCGCCGGCCACACCCCCTGCGAGGTCGGCGAAGGTGCCGCGCTGGGAGGGTAGTGTGCCGGTGGATATGACGGTAAGCGGATTCACTTCGTAAAGCTGGATGTCCCGCGCCTCCTTGGGCGAGACAACCAGGGCGTGGGCGCGGAAGCATAAATCGCCGTCCGGTTCGATGTAATAGCGCCAGGTGCCGGGCGTATCGCCGGTCAAGCGCCAGCGCGCCGTCAGCCGATAGGCACCGGTCTTGGTGACGGGCAGCGTGATCTGATAGCCACCGCTGATGAGAGACATCGGATGGGCCTTGAAATAGTGGTTGTCGTTTCCCGCGGTGATGAGATTGCCGTCCACTGGCTTGATGCCGTCCTCGACCCCGTCGCCGTTGGCATCGAGCTGTGCACGGTCCCGGCGGTTGAGATTGGTGAAGACCTCACAGCTTTCCACGCCGAGCATCTGGGGGTCAAAAAAGATCGTGACCGGAATGGACTCACCCACGACTTCGTTCAGATAGAGATGGGAGGTCGAGTAGTTCCCCTCCACCTCGGAGGCGCTCTGCCGGGTGGCGGAGTTCGGACTGATTTTCAAGATCGCGGCGTCGAGGATTCCCGGAAATGCGAACAGCAAGGCAGAGAAAGAAGAACGAAGCGCGTTCTTTGAGTGAAGGGGATTCATAGGGGTTCTGCGCTTCAGGGCGATGGCCGGACGGTGATCCGATAGAAGCGCTTGGGCAGCATTTCCGCATCGTGGCGGATGAGCGTGGAGCCGGTGGCCGCTCCGGCCGTGCTGACGGCCGCACCGAGATTCTGCCAGCCGCCGGGTGACATCGTCTGCGAACCCTGCCATTGATAAATTCGGTTGGGGATGGCCGGGAAGTTCAGCGTCCATGCATTGGCGATCGAGGCATGAGGAGCGAGACCCACTCGCGGCATGTTGTTCTGATCTTCCTGCGACGGGATCATGCCGAATAGGTATTCGTCGATATTGTTGACGCCGTCGAAATCAAAGTCGCCGAGCGCGCCGTGGCGGCCCGCGGGATTGTTGGCCTGGAGGCCGTGGATGAGCTCCCACCAGTTAGGAAGACCGTCCTTGTCGGCGTCCACGTCGTCGTCGACGCGCATTTTCACCAGTTCGCTGTCGCCGTGGAACAAGGAGCCGCGGCGGTGCTCGGCCCGGACGGTGTGGAGGAAATTCGGATTGCCGTTGTAGAGGTTCGGGAAGGTGAATTCCACCGAATGCTCGGTGGCGTTCACATTGCGCACAACGGTATAGCCTGAGCGCGGCTGGAATACCGGATTGTCCGGCTGTCCGCTTACCGTGCTGCTGATGAAGATGGAGAACTCGTCAATGAACTGCGGGTCGGTCATACCACCGGGAATCAACTCCTTTTTGAAATAGATTTTCATGGCATAGTTCTTGTCCACCGTTTCCCCGGTGACCGATGGGTATCCAATGTTGAAGTTGATGGAGCTACCGGTGCTGACACTGCGGGTCAGCGTGGTGTAGTGGCCGGCCGCGTCGCTGAGGCCCATGTCGGCGGAGGACGACGGTTCCTTCAAGCGGATGACCATGTTCGCAAGGCCGCTGGCAGGGATATTCTCGTAGGTGAACCGCCACTCCTTGGTATAGCCGGTGTTTCCGAGATTGGTCGGAACTGCGACGGCGGTAGCCTGTTTCCAGTTACCGATGCCGTTGCCGGTGACGAGACTGTCGTTCCCGGGATTCAAGTCATCGATGTAGAACCAAACTTCGTTCACCGAGGCGTCGCTGAGAATCACGGCTCCGTAACTGGAACCGCCGAGCTGGTCGTTTTGATTGGGGAAAGCGACCACGCCGCCCGGAGCCTGGGTGTCGTAGTAGAAGACCTGGGTGTTAGTGCGGAAGATGGACGCGCCGTCGGTGCGGCCGACAAACGCCCGGCTGCGCAGGACGTGGAACCCTTCCTTCAGGCCGGTGGCGACCTCCGAGTAATCGTTATGGACCTGATAGGGCGCAGTGGTCGCGTTGAAACCGGCGATTTCAAACAGCGTCTCCATGCGCTCGGCGAGTTTGATGTCGGTCGTATTGAAAGGAAACACCGGTGACGCCGCATTCCCACGCCGCACGCCGATTTTGTATCGGAGCACCGTGCCGTTAGGCATGGCGGGAAGCGTGGCCTTCCACCAGTCGGGAACGGCGGTGCCGTCGTTGGTTCCATTGAAGGAATAATCCGCCTCGACCACCTGCGTGGTCCCCTTCCCTACCCCGTGGCTGCCTTCGGGAAAACTGGTTCCATCCGTGGTAAAATAGACCCAGGCCTTCTCCGGCAGGAACTGATAGCCGATCTTCACCCACAGATCCACCGCCTGCCCGGCGGCGGCTTGCGGCGCTGGATTCATCTGAGAGACCGGCGTGGTCGGATTCGTGTTGGTGGCGGCCGGATCGTGTTCGACCCAGCTCACCACGCTGGGTCCGTTGTTGTTGATAGCGTTGCTTTGATTCACCGTCACGCCGGCGGTGCCGATCACAGCCTGATAGGTCTCGGCACCGGGCGAGCCGATGATGTTGCGGGTCTTGGTCACCGCGGCGAATTTCTCGGCCGTGCGGCGGACGAACTGCATCTGCTCGTAGCCGAGGTAGGTATCGGTGGATGCCTCGAGCACCTGGTCGGTGGGATTCGCGGCGTCCACCTGGTCCGTGTCGAGGCCGGGCGGGAAGTCCCTCAGGTCGCCGGTTTGCGGGCCCAGAACCAAGTTCGAATTGATGTTCACGCCGCCGTTGAGTTTGAGGCGAATGTTGCCGGCAGAGCCATCGGCCCGGGCGACGAAGCGGAGGTTGGTCCCGGCGGTAACGCGCGGAATTTTCACCTTGTAGGACCGCGTGGCGGTGCCGCCGACGGGGACGCTGTAAGGATTGAAAGCGGCATCTCCGTCCACACCGTCGACCCTCCAGTGATCCATGGTGCCGGCGGGCGTGCCATTTTGATAGATCTGGATCGGAGCGATTTCCTCCTGGTGTTGCGGGGCCTGCCAAAGGAGCGGCATGATCGGGTTGTGCCAGGTGAAAGCAAACCAGCCGTTGGGAGGAACGAGCGGTGGGTTTCCGGAACCGTCAACCAACTTTCCTGCATTATTGACGTACGCCGGGAACCTGCCGCCGAACGGAGACTGGTTGACGAGCGTAGCACCGACAGGAAATCCCGTGGACACGAGACGGCCCTGGCCGTTCGGCTGATAGTTCCGCGCCATCATGTAGAGCATGGTCGTGCCGTTCCACGGTCCGCCGTCCTTGTTTTCCCGGTTATCGACGCGCTCGTAGGCGGCGAAGTTCTGGTCGCTCCAGCGCGGAACCTGAAAGCCTCGGGCAAAGTCGCGATGCACAGCCACAGCGGAGATGACACTGGTGTCGCCGAACTGGCCGAGAAATGGCACGCCGGCAACTTTCGGAAAATCTCCGGCCTGGTTGTAGCCATCGGTGTAGATGATCGGCAGGCCCTCGCGGGTCAGGATGAAGGCGTGGGCCAGCGGGCGGTCGCCGCCGAACAGATAGTTGTTATCGTGGCTCATCACATAAGCGGCATTTTGTGAGGTGGTGCCGAAGCCGCCGTAGTTGGTCTGGTCGTAGCCCGCTAGACTGGAACCGATGCCGTTTTTCACGGTATTGAGGATGTTGTCATTGGCGATGCGCATGCCGGCGTCCAGATAGCCGCTCTCCGCAGGAGGAAATCCCAGATGCTCGCCGAACAGCATCGCGTCGTTGCGGGACTGATACTCGGAATTGAAAACCGTATCGCGGTGGGTGCTCCAGTCGTTGAAGCCGCGGGTGATATTGAACTGCTCCTGGATCTGGCCGTTGTAGCCCCAGTTCACGGAATCCTTGTCCGCTCCGGACTGCTTGCCGAAGAAATAGGAGGGCACGTGTTTCACAGCGTCGAGACGGAAGCCGTCGGGCTTGGTTTCCTGGATGAACCAGCGCACGGCTCGGAAGAGCATTTGGTTCACATCCTCGGCAATCGGGTTTCCCATGTTGTACTTCCCGTCGCCGAATCCCCACGAAGCGGTCTGGCGAGTGGTCACGGTGGGATCCACGCCGGTGTCGGTGAAGGATTCGGAATTTTCGCCGACGTCGTGCTGGCCGTTCGCGTTGGTGTCCTTGAAATCGAATTTCCCGTTTCCCGCGCCGACGGTGACAGTTGCGTCGAGATACCCGGTGTCTTGGAACGGCTCCTTGTTCGCAAACGGATGCAGTGCCTCCCCTGCAGCGTTAGTGCCGATGGTCATGTCGCTATCGAGATACCACTCGCTGCGGCCGGGATGCCGGAGACCGGTCCATTTCGGGAAAGTCTGGCCTTCCAATGTCCCGGTCGGGTTGAAACTGACGTTGTTAGGCACTTCCTGCGCGATGTCCCAGGCGAATGGATTGCGGTTGAGGACCTCCCACTCGTTCGTGTAATCCGGATAATCCGCCGGCTTACGCCAGATGGTGCCGTCGCGGACCAAGTGGAAATCCTCCGGCACGAATCCGGGGACGCCGGGGAACAATTGCCCGGGCTGCGTCGCCGAATCCAGCGGGCCGGCGTTGTGGGCCATCACGTTATCGAAATACACGCGGATCCCGAAGCGATGGGCCACGCGCATCAGGCTGACGAGATCCGCCTTGGTGCCGTATTTCGTCCGGACCGTGCCGCTTTGGTCGCGGTCGCCGAGGTCGAAGCGGTCGAGAGTGTCAAAGCCCACCGAAAACGTCCCCCCTCCGGCCTTGAACGGCGGCGGCAGCCACAGCGAATCGTAGCCGCGTTCCGCGAGCTCGGGGATGCGGCGCTCGATTTCGTTCCAAGTGGTGCCGAAATATTGCAGGATCACCTCGGCCTGCGCCGCTTGGACGAGAAGCGTGATTGCGACGAGAAGTCGGGTGAAAATGGGTTTCATGATGCTCGGAATTGCCGCAGGCGATCGTGGGATTGCGCCAGTGGATGGGTTGCTACCTTAGATGTCGGCGTGAAATCCCCGGTTTACAACAATTTCCCCGGGATAAATGAGTTGGTCGGTCCGAATTTCAAGACTATATCCCCGCAGATGAGCGAAGCCGCCAGCAAAGCGAAGAAGCCCCGGGTGAATGTGCGCAGACCCGATGTCATGGAACGCGTCGCCGCCGAGGTGGCCGTGCATTTCCACTCGACCGTGGTGGAAAAGCTCCGCGACCGCGGCGGGAAAATCACCGTAGGAAACACCACCGTGCTGCTCGCCGAGCAGTTTGGATTCTGCTACGGCGTCGAACGGGCAATTGATCTGGCGTACGCCTCGCGAAAAGTTTTCCCCGAGAATCGCATCTTTCTGATCGGCGAAATCATCCACAACCCGGACGTGAACCGCCACCTGCGCGAGATGGGCATCGTCTCGCTGCCATGGCAGGAAATGGACTCCACCTACGACGGGCTGACCGAGGATGACGTGGTCATCGTCCCGGCCTTCGGCGCGCCCACCGATTTCATGCAGAAGGTGGAAGCCCGCGGTTGCTACGTGGTCGACACCACCTGCGGCGACGTGATGAAGGTCTGGCGGCGGGTGCGCGGCTACGCCAAGGACGGGATCACCTCGATCATCCACGGTAAGTCGAACCACGAGGAAACCCGAGCCACCGCCTCGCGCGCCCTGGGCGAAATGAATGAGGGGAACTATCTGATCGTCCTCACCCTCGCCGATGTGGACTACGTTTGCGACTACCTCCGCCACGGCGGCGACAAGGCGGCTTTCATGGAGCGCTTCAAGGGCGAATTTTCCGCCGGGTTCGATCCGGACCTGCACCTTCGCAAGATCGGCGTGGCCAACCAGACGACGATGCTGAAAAGCGAGACCGAGGAAATCCAAAAGCGACTGCGTAAGGCGATCATCGACCGCGACGGCGGCGCGGAGGCGTTCCAGATGTTCGACACCATCTGCGGCGCGACCCAGGAACGGCAGGACGCGCTGTTTGAAATGCTCCGCAAACCGATGGACCTGTTACTCGTCGTCGGCGGCTATAACAGCTCGAACACCGCTCACCTGGTGGAAATCGCCGAACCCGAATTGCCGACATTTTTCATCCGAGGGGCGTCCTGCATCAAGTCGCTGGAGGAAATCGTCCACTACGACCTGCACCACCGCGAGGAGAAGACGTCGGATTACTCGCGCCTATTCTCGGACGAGCGTCCGGTGACGGTGGGCATCACGGCGGGAGCGTCGTGCCCGAACAATCTGATTGAGGAGACGCTGGTGAAGGTGTTCGAACTGCGGGGAGTCAGCCGTGAGATGCTGGCGGAGGCCTGAGGAAAGCCTGTCGGTTCGGAGGGATTAGTGACCCAATCTGTATCCCGCCCCATCGAAAACGACCAGATCCGACCTGATAGTTCGATCATAAAAACCGCGACCACCAAACCAAAGCCGACTTGCGCAACCCTACAATGCGCTCGGGCAGGGTCTTGCTGGCGGCCAATCCAAAGACGTACAGCCCAAGCAACGACTCCGGTAACCGCGATAAGCGGAATGAATAAGAGCGGCCGCAAAAAACCACTGCCGGAACCTCCTGCCGCTTGCATCACCGAAGGACTGTCCTGAGTTCGCGCTTCAGCGTGCTCTTCCGGAAGAGGACTAGTTAGCGGCACGATGGCTTCGGCAGGGCGACGGGCGGAAAAGCGGCCGTCTGGACGGCGGCGGGGTCGGCGATTGAGCCGGATGTTAAGCAAAATGATGGACAGCAGAATCATTTTTTATGAACCAGGTTCTTATGATTCTGCCGTCCATAATTCTGCCTCCTGCCTTTTTAAAAATGCCGCGAACAGGCGCCAGGCCAGATCTACTGAGAAACATTTTCTGAAACCCTTAAAACGAACCCTGTTGGCGATTACGATGGCCGGGGACTGAGGTTGACGGTTGCGGGGCCGGCGGGAAGGAGGAGGAAGAATTTATGAATTGAGATTTCCGAATTTTCGAATTTCCCGCATCGTCGGAACGTGGATTGGATCACGCAAGCAGCGCTCGGCGCATTGATCGGAGAGCTGATGATGGGGAAGCGCCTGGGTAAACGGGCGCTTGGCTGGGGTGCGCTTTTTGGAATCCTGCCAAGCTTGGAGGTGCTGCTTTTCCCGCTGCTCGACACGGCGCGCGAGCTCGCGTGGCAGCGGGGGCCGGGGCACTCGTTGGTGGTGATGGCACTCGGCTCATGGGGCATCGCGCGGGGTCTGCAGAAGTTGTGGAAGCGCGAGAAAATCAGCCAAAGGGAAGCCGCTGTCTTTGTGGCGGCGGCGTGGGGCGCACATTTGTTGGTGGATTGTCTCACCGTGGAGGGTGCGGCGTTGTTCTGGCCGGTTTCGAGCCAGCGGGTGAGCTTCAATCTCCTGCATCCCGGTGATTTCCTCATCCCGATCCCGCTGGCGGCGGCGGTGGCCGCATTAGTGATCCTGCCGGAACCCGTGCTGAAACGATCACGTGGAAAAAAAGCTCCTCCACCCTCGAAGCGGGGGAAAGTTTGCCACTGGGGGCTCGGTCTCGGCGCGGGATACGTGGTGCTGGCGGTGGGGTTGAAATTCGTGGCGTCCGCCGGATTCAACGCGGATCTGGCGCGGCGTGGGACGAAATCCGAGCGCCGGATGGAATCCCCATTCTCCTGCAATCTCCTGCTCTGGCGTTCGGTGGTGGACCGGGGCGCGGATCTATGGGTCGGCTACCGCAGCGTTTTCGAACTCCACTCCACGCCGGTGCGCTGGACGGTCTATCCGAAAGGAGCGGAGGCGCTCGCCGGCGTCGCGGAGATGCGCGAAACCAAGACGCTCGTCGCCTTCACCGACGGCTGGTGGATTTCCCGTCCTCATGCCAAGGGGGCCTGGCTCGGCGACCTGCGGATGCCGGAAGTCCGTACATGGGGCAGCAAAAAAGGCATGGTCGACAGCCGGATGATAGATTCATGGGTCATCAACGCCACCGCCACGGACGATGCGCTCGCGCCGATCTCCGCGGACACCACCCGCGCTAGTGACAGCTTCGGGCGGATCGCCCGCAGGACTTTCGGCAACCGCGATGTCTGGGAGGCGAATCCCCGCCTCGCGGGCGTGCGTGGCAGTCTTCCGGAGTTCCTGCCGGTGGAGGAGTGAGTGAGAGGAGTACCGTACTTCGGCGATTTCCAGCCCATCCGTCACGCCGCGGAGTGGATGGCACCATCCTTGATTACCAGCGTACGGTCACCGATTTTTGCGAGATTCTGGTCATGGGTGACCACGACGAGCGTGACGTCGTGCTCGGCCACCAGATCGAACAGAATCCGCATGACTTCCTCGCTGTTTCGGGAATCGAGATTTCCGGTCGGCTCGTCGGCGAAGAGCACTTTCGGTTGATTGACGATGGCGCGGGCAATGGCGACGCGCTGTTGCTCGCCGCCTGAAAGCTCGGCGGGAAGATGCTCCGCCCGGTCGCCGAGGCCGACGCGCTCCAGCGCCTTGAGCGCGAGATGGGTGGTGTCATGGCCGGCGATGGCCCCGGGCACGGCGACGTTTTCCAGCGCGGTGAGCTCCGGCAGCAGGTGATAGTTCTGAAAGACGTAGCCGATCCGCAGGTTGCGAAACCGCGACTGTTCGCGCCGGTCGAGGGCGTAGAGGTCGGTGCCATCGATGCGGACGCTGCCTTTTTCCGGGTGTTCGAGACCGGCGAGTGTGTAAAGCAGCGTCGTCTTCCCCGCCCCGCTCGGGCCGCAGAGGAAGACCTTTTCGCCCCGGTGGATACTCAGGTCGATGCCGTGCAGCACCTCGATGGACTTGCGTCCGATCCGGTAGCTGCGGTGCAGGTCGATGGTTTCGATGATCACGTCGCTCATGCCGGATAACGTGTGGGAAGCGGACCCACCACGCAAGCCCCGGCGTCGCGGTAAGTCTTGCAGCGACCCGTGTCGGCGGAATAATTCCCGTCATGCACATCGCCGAATCCGGAAGCGCCCTGAGGGAAATCCTGAAAAACTCCCCCCACCCGGTCGTGCTGGTTCCGACCATGGGAGCCTTCCATCCCGGCCACCTTTCGCTGATGCACCAGGCGCGGGAAATCGCCGGAACAGCCGGCACGGTGGTCGTCTCGATTTTCGTCAATCCCATCCAGTTCGACCGCGCGTCCGACCTCGCCGCCTATCCGCGACCGATGGCGAGCGACCTCGCCGCCTGTGAGGCAGCCGGGGTGGACGTGGCGTTCACCCCGGCGGCGGATGCCATGTATTTCCCGGACCGCTCGGTGACCGTGAGCGAGACCCTGCTGTCGCGCGATCTCTGCGGAGCGACCCGCCCCGGACACTTCGACGGCGTGTGCACCGTGGTTTTGAAATTGTTCCTGCTAACCGGCTGCGATGCGGCCGTCTTCGGCGAGAAGGATTTCCAACAGCTCGCCGTGATCCGCCGGATGGTGCGCGATCTGGATGTGCCGGTGGAAATCGTCTCCGGCCCGACCGTCCGCGAGGCGGACGGGCTGGCGATGTCCTCGCGCAACACCCGCCTCACCGCGGAGCAGCGCGCCGACGCCCCCCGCATCCGCAAGGCGCTGCTAGAGGCAGTGCGGCTCGCCACGCCTGCCGAGATCCTCGCCTCCGCCCGTGGGGCCATCGAGGCGTCGCCGCTCGCCCGCATCGATTATCTTTCGCTCGTTAGTGCGGAAACGCTGCAAACCATGACCCGCCTCGACCGGCCGTCCGTGCTCGCGACCGCCGTCTTCTACGGCGAGGTGCGGTTAATCGATCACGCGGCGGTGCCTGCCACGAGAGGTCTTGCTAACTGAAGTGCGATATCGTATACGAAACCACCATGGCAGACCACCATTCCCACCCCCCGGTCCTCGTTCCGGCCGGCCCGAAACCCACCGTCCGCGCCTTCGACGAGGAAGTCGAATTTTTACTCACCGGCGCTCAGACCGCCGGCAAGCTCTGCCAGTGGATCGAGACGACGCCACCGGGTATCGGCCCGCCGCCGCACTGGCACGAGAACGAGGACGAGTGGTTCCACGTGCTCGAGGGCCGGGTGAGTTTCCTCACGGAGGGAGCCTGGAACGAGGTGGGCCCGGGGGCTACCGCGTTTGTGCCCAAGGGCGCGGTGCATGCGTTCAGAAACGTGGGAGAAACGCCGCTGCGCATGTTGATCAGCACCTCGCCCGCCGGGTTTGAAACGTTCTTCACGCGCTGCGCCGCCGAGTTCGCAAAACCCTGCGGACCGGACATGCGGCACGTCACCGAGATCGCCACCGAGCATGGCATTCATTTCGCGGTTTAATCCTAACTCACCCCAGCAACTCACTCCGCCGCTGGCGTTTTTCAAACAGCACGGTCTCCCGATAGCCTGCAGCCTTGGCCAACGCGATGGCCCGCGGGAAATCCCGCGCGACCTCGCCCGGCGCATGCGAGTCGGAGGAAATCACCAGCCCGATGCCCGCAGAGCACGCGAGTTCGAGAAATCTCGGTGCCGGATAAGCCTCCGCGCACGGCTTGTGCCAGCCCGCGGTGTTCAGCTCGATGACACTCCCGGACGCGGCGATGGCATCGATGACCGGCTCGTAAAAACGATCCAGATCGCCACTCGGGAAATGGGCGAATTTTTTCACCAGATCCGGATGGCCGAGAATGTCAAAGAGCCCGCTGTCCGCCATTTTCGCATAGGTTTCCCAATAGCGCATCCACACGGCGTGCACGTCGCTCTCCGCCCAGCGGCCCAGCCATTGCGGGTTGTCGAAATCCCAGTCGCCGAGGTAGTGGACGGAGCCAATCAGATAGTCCCAATCGTGGCGGGACGCGAGGTCCGCGATCCAAGGCGCGCAACTTGCCAGCCAGTCGCATTCCAGCCCGGCCCGCACCGGAATCCGGCCGGCGGCATGGGTCCGCGCCCGCTCGACCCAGCGGAAATAGTCAGGCAACTCCGCGACGTCCATCCGCCAGTCGTCGAACGGCTCGGGAACCTGCGGCGCATGGTCAGAAATCCCGTATTCCGTGAGTCCGACGGCCAGCGCCGCATCCACGAACGCCTCCGGTTCGCCCTCGGCATGGCGGCAAAGCGGCGTATGGGTATGATAATCAGCAGGCACTTGCGTATTTCAGGATGAATCGGATTGAACCGATGGGATAAGCAACATTAGAGTCCCCCCACGCTGCAAGCACCAGAATTTCCTCCATGTCCGATTTTTCACCAGAGCCCGTTTCAGGCAATCCCGTCACACGCCATCTCATCGAGCAACTCCGCCGCCATCCGAAACGGGTGGTATTCACCGAGGGTGAGGACATCCGCGTCATCCGGGCAGCCGCCCGACTGGTCGCGGAAGAGGTGGTCGCTCCGATTCTCCTCGGCAACCGCCAGCGCATCCGAGATCTCGCGGCGGCTGGTGATGTTTCGCTGAAATTCGTCCACATCATCGATCCGCCGCTGGCGTCCGACTTCGGGCTCTTCTGCCAGCGCGTCGAAAACATGGCCCGCTACCGCACCATGAAAATGGGCGACCCCGCGGAAATCGTCGCCCGGCCGCACTATTTTGGCGCGCTGATGGTCCAATACGGCCAGGCGGACGCCATCGTCGGTGGCAACCAGGCGTTGCCGGCAGCCTACTTCCGCGCACTGCTGCACACCATCAAGCCGCTGCCGGACGTGCCGAAGATTTTCGGCGTTTCCATCCTGACCGGCTCCCACCTCAAGCACATGGGTGGCAGCGACATCCTCTTCCTTGCCGACTGCGCTCTGATCCCGAATCCAGACGTGAGTGAGCTCGCCGCGATCGCCTTGGAGACCGGCAAGCTCGCCCGCCATTTCCTCGGTCGCAAGGTTTTCGTGGCCATGCTCAGCCACTCGACCAAGGGCTCCGCCGGTACGCCGGACGCCCGCCGCATGGCTGCTGCCGCCTCACTCGCGCAGGCCGAGGCGTTGAAGCAGTTTCTGGAAATCAGCATCGAAGGGGAAATCCAGGCAGACGTGGCGCTCGATCCCGCTGCCGCCGAGATCAAGCTGCCCTCCGCCGAAGCGCGTTCCTCGGCGGACGTCCTGGTTTTCCCCAACCTCGATGCCGCGCACATCTCGCTCAAGCTGCTCCAACACGTCGCCGGGGCGCAGAACTACGGCCAGCTCATCCTCGGACTCTCCCGCCCGGCGGCGCAGGTGCCGCGCACGGCCTCGGAGGAAACGATCTTCGGCACCGCCGCAGCCATCGCCGTGGAGGCCATCAAGTTCCACCAGCTCTATCCGGACGGCGAGGTCTGATCGGAAAGTTAGGCGTTCTTCGGCGGATCCCCGCGCTTTTTCCACGCCGGCTGCTTTTCCTTGAAGGTGGATGCCGGGAGCTCGTCGTCGAATTCCGAACGCTGGCCGATGCCACGCAGCAGACTGCTGATTTCCTTGGCCTCGTGCAGCAGCTCGACCATGCGCTCCGGGGTGAGTCCGGATTGTTTCAGCTCCGCCTTCACCGCGGCGTCGCGGCGTTGCAGCACGGTGCCGGATAGAAGGGCGAGCGCCTGTTCCGCCGCCTGCATGCCGTCCAGCGAGACACCGTCGAGGCTCGATGTATCGTGAGCCAGCGCGAGCAGGTCGGAATCGGATAGACCGCTGATGAAAGTGTTCACCGCCGCATTCGACGCCGGGTCCGGTGCCGCTCCGAGGATGGTCTCCAACAGCGGAATTCCCTCCAACCAGCGGTGCGCCTCGTGCAGCGTCTCGAACTGCTCTCCCAGAAACCGCTGCGCCGCGCCGGACGTTAGGGCGAGGTGGCAGAGAAACGCGACGATCCGGTGCAGCCGCGTCGGCTCGGCGGGCCCTGCGTTTTCCCCTTCGCCCGTCGCCTTCTCGGCATACACCCGCTTGGGCTGCGTCTTGGCTTTGGCGATCGCCGCGCGCAGCGATTGCGTCGATGTCTGGAGATGCACGGCCACGATGTTGAGCTGGTTGTCCTGCACCGCGAAATCGGTGATCAGGGATAACAGCTCGGCGCATTCGTTCAATGCGGCGGCGCGCTCGGTGGGCGAATCGAACAGGCCGGTGGCTTTCGCGCGTTCGAGTTTGAAGTGGAAAAACTCCTTGGCGTTAGAAAGCAGTTCCCGGAACGCCGCTTCACCATGGGTCTTCAGATAGCTGTCCGGATCATCCCCTGCCGGCATCTCCACCACGCGGACACCGAGGCCTTCCGGCGCCAGCTGGCGGTAGGCTTTTTCCACCGCCGCCATGCCGGCGTTGTCCGCATCGAAGCAGATCAGCACGTTGCCGGTATAGCGCTTGATGATCCTCGCATGCTCGTTGGTGCACGCCGTGCCGGAGGTGGCGATGGCGTGGGTGAATCCATGCTCGTGACAACAAATCGCGTCGAGTTGTCCTTCACAAAGCAGCGCCGCCTTCTCGGCGAGGATGGATTTTTTCGCCCGGTCTAACGCGAAGAACACCTTGGATTTCTTGTAAATCGCGGTTTCCGGTGAGTTGATGTATTTCCCGCTGTTCTTGTTCTCGCGGAGCTGCCGCGCGGTGAACGCGATCACGTCGCCGATTTCGTTGCGGATCGGAAACATCAGCCGGTCCTGGAACCTAACGTAAAGCCCGGACCGGGGGTTATTGTCTTCCTGAAGCTTGACGATGCCGGAGTCCACCAGCTCGCGGCCGGTGAATTTCCGCGACTTCGCCCAGTCGAGGAAGCGCCGTGGATTGTCCGGCATCCAACCGACCGACCAGTTCGCGGCCATCGCGCTGCCGAAGCCGCGCGATTTCATGTAATCCCGGGCATGCGCCGCCGCAGGGTCCTTCATCAGCAGCTCGTGAAAATACGCGGTCGCCTCGCGATGGATGTCCAGCAGCCGCCCGCGCGACCGGCGAGACTCGTCGGCCTTGGGATCGAAGGCCTCCTCGATGAGCGGGACCCCCGCCCGCTGGGCCAGCTTTCGCACGGCGTCTGTGAACGGTAGGTTCTCGTAGTCCCGCACGAAGGAAATCGCATCGCCGCCCTTCTGACAACCGAAGCAATGAAAGCGCTGGGTGTGCGGCGTGATGTAGAACGACGGCGTCTTCTCGTTGTGGAACGGACAGTTCGCCCGAAACTGGGAGCCCGCCTTTTTCACCTGGATATAGGAACCGATCAAATCGACGATATCCGTCGCTTCGAGCACTTTCTCTACGCTGTCTTTGGGAATCTGGGCCACGGGATCTTGCTTCGCCCCGAGCCTAATGCCGGCCCGCCAGCGACAAAGTTTAAAATCCGCCCGGCGCACTGAAATGCTTGCCAAGTCGGGCCGGCCCGTCTCATTCTCCCGGCCCGGTCGCACTTCGCGACCATCGGCTCGGAAAGCATGCTTAGCTCAGTGGTAGAGCACATCCTTCACACGGATGGGGTCGCAGGTTCGAACCCTGCAGCGTGCACCAGCGGGATCGCCGGTATGGAATGATACATCGCCGTAATGGGTCTGGAATTTTGCAGTCTCCAGGATGCTGAATTCTTCGCGAGCGGACTGAAGGTCCGCGCTCCGGGAAGAGGCTCCGCGCAGCGTCCGGCAGAGCCTAAGCCTCCGGGCGCGAGCAGAGCGGCGCGCACTCCGGAGTAATGGAAGCTCTGCTCCATGTGGGCGGAGCTTCCTTGGCTTTCCATGGGGGCCTCGCTTCGCGGGCGGACTGAAGGTCCGCGCTCCAATTCTCAGTGCGCGAGCGCGGGTGAGCCTGCCGGATAGACGACGCCACGGACGATCCGGACTTTTTCGCGGGACTCCAGCGAGGCGAGCAGGGCGTCCAGGTCCATGCCGAGTCTGGAACCGGTATGGAAGGTGGCGGATTTTCCGAAGCGGACGGCGACGTTTTCGACCAACTGGCTCAGACGGATGCCGTCCGGGAAGGTCGAGACAATTTCAAGGATTTCGTGCCGGTCGATGACGATGGGGGGACTCATGGGTTTATCGCGGTTGGGGGACTACAATTCGCAGCCTGACGCAGATCCGGAGGTTGATCAAGCCCGCAATCACGTAGGGTCCGGCTCGCGCGGAGCGTCGTGGCAAAGCGGACCGGCATTGGCGGTTAGACCGCCTGCGGAAAATCATCGCCGAAACCTCCTGCCGCTTGCGAGAAGACTGTCCGGAGTTCGCGCTTCAGAGGCTGTCGGATTTTTCGATTATAATTCCAAGCATCTGAGGCGGACCCCGAAATTCGGGCCAGGGGCTAAGCTTTGATTGTGGTGGTCGGGCGCGGGTCTTGAACCCAACCTAAACCACACAAAATGAAAGCAAAACGAAGAAGACACGAACCCGAATTCAAGGCCCGCGTGGCCC
>JANPKJ010000097.1:0-12540 GCA_031425955.1 Akkermansiaceae bacterium
CTTGCCAAAGATGGTCTGGCCGGTGGACTTGAGGTCGTCGCAGGCCTCTTTCATGCGCTCGCAAAGGCTTTGCTCGCCCTTCTTGAGGTAGGAACGCGGGTCGTAGTGCTTCTTGTCGCCGACTTCGCCGTCGATCTTGAGCACGCCTTCGATGTTCTGGCACATGTGGGCGGCGATCGGGCGGGTGAACGCGTATTGCGTGTCCGTGTCGATGTTCATCTTGACGACGCCGTAGTCGAGGGTCTCGCGGAGGTCGCTCTCGGAGGTGCCGGATCCGCCGTGGAAGACGAGGTCCATTTCGGCCGCCGCGCCGTATTTGTCGGTGACGGCTTTTTGACCGTCGCGGAGGATGGAGGGCTTGAGTTTAACAGCGCCGGGCTTGTAGGCGCCGTGGACGTTGCCGAAGGTGGCGGCGAACAGGAAGCGGCCGATTGGTTGGAGCGCTTCATACACTTCCACCATGTCTTCCGGGGTGGTGTAGAGTTTCTCGATGGGAAGGCCCGAGGTGTCGTGGCCGTCTTCTTCACCACCGACGCATCCGGCTTCGACTTCCAGAATGATGCCGAGATCGGCGCACTCCTTGAGGAGGGCTTTGGAAATTTCGAGGTTTTCCTTCAGGTCGACGACGGAGCCGTCAAACATGTGGGATTGGAAAAGCGGTCCCTTGCCCTCGGCGATGCGCTTGCGGGATGCTTCGAGCAGCGGCTTGAGGAAGCTGTCGACCTTGGCGGGGTGGCAATGGTCGGTGTGGAGGGCGATGAGGACGTTGTATTTCTCTGCGAGAAGGTGGCAGGCTTCGGCAAGCACGATGGCTCCGAAAGCAGCGTCCTTCACCGCGGTGCCGGATGCGAACTCGCCGCCGCCGGTGGAAACCTGGATGATTCCGTCCGATTTCGCTTCGGAAAACGCCTTGAGCGCACCGTTGATGGTGGGTAGCGAAGTGACATTGATGGCAGGGTAGGCGTAGCCACCCTTTTGGGCGGCGTCCAGCATGGCGCGATATTGCGCGGGGGTAGCGATTGGCATGGCGGCATTTCCGTATGCAAGTGTCGGACCGAGGACAAGTCCGGAATCCGGGGATTTCTGTATGTCGATCCGGCTTGCAGCTTGCCATTTAATCAACGGCGGGGTTGTTTTCAGCATCTCACGATGACTTCCCCAGAATCAATTGTCTGTAAGCCAACGCCTTGGTTCCTTCTGCGCGCGCTCGTGATGCTGCTGATGTTCGGGGTTTTTGCGGTGCTTTTTTACATCGATGGATCCACCGGATATCGGAAAAAGAACGAGAGCTTCTATCTCCGAAAGGCGTTCCAGACGGCGAATGACGAGTTTTCAAAAATGAATTCCAGCGGATCGCTCACCCCGGAGGCTTGGAAAAGCCATGCGGAGACGCAAAACGTCGAGCTCCCGGAGGACCGCTCGATCCTGCCCGCCTCGTTGGAAACGCCGATGCCGTGGCCTCCCATCCTCCATGATTTCGACCGCATGAAGCCGTTGCAATGGAACATTCTGTGGCGCGAGTATTCAAAAGAGCGCGGGCTCAACGCCTCCGTGGAAGAGCCCTTCGATGCGCAGAAAATCAAAGAACAATGGATCGTGTTTGCGATTTGCTCGGCGTTGGCCGCTGTAGCCGCGTTTTTCCTGCTGCGCACCGTCAACCGCTCGATTTCCGCGGATGACGAGGCCGTGACGGATCAAAAAGGGAAGCGGGTGCCCTTCACGGATTTTAAAACCCTCGACCTCCGCAAGTGGGATACGAAAGGACTCGCCTTCATCAACTACGAAGGGGCCTCCGGAAAGGGCCGGATCCGTCTTGACGGACTGACCTACGGCGGGTTCAAAAAGGAAAACGACGAGCCTGCCGAGCGCCTGATGCAGCGGATCCGTTCACGTTTTTCCGGGGAAATCATCGAATACGCCCCCGTCGCCGACCCCGAGCCCAAAAACGACGAATCCACCCCGGCCTGATCGATTTTCCCCGGATCCTTGCTTTTCCGCTTTTGATTCGTTTTCGGGATTGCCAAGTCCGGCCAGCACGCGATAACCAACCCCAACGCCAACATTCAACAACAGCAACTCATGTCAGATAAAAGTATCGAAGCTCGTGTAAAGGACATCATCGTGGACCAACTTGGCGTCAACGCTGATCAAGTGACAACCGAAGCCAAATTCGTGGAAGACCTCGGCGCCGACTCGCTCGACACCGTGGAACTCGTGATGGCCTTCGAAGAGGAATTCGACATCGAAGTGCCGGACGAAGAAGCTGAAAAGCTCCAGGCCGTGGGTGACGTCGTCACTTACATCACCAGCCAGCAAGCCTGATTCCGGTAGGCGGACGCTTTATGGAAAGGGCGGGCTCCTCAAGGGTGTCCGCCCTTTTCTTTGCAATATCCCGGATCCGGGTGACACTCCACTGCCCATGCACTCGCAAGACGACATCCATTACGCGCTGGAAACGACCAAGGTTCTACGCGAGCCGGATCGTCGCATCGACACATTCGGCGAGACCCGCTTCGAGTTCCAGCTCATCAGCGAGCTGATGGACCGCAGCGGGGAAGTTAGAATCCGCACCGGCGAGGTCGAGGCCATGCGCCCGCGGATTTTGCGGCCGTCCGCCTACAACGAGGTCCAACTCGATGGATTCGACCCATCTGCCAGAGCCCGTTTCGACAAGTTGGTGGACAAGCTCAAGTCCGAGGGCAAGGACCTCGCGTTCCTGCAATACGGCTTCCAGTTCAAGCGCGGCCAGGTGCATGAGGAAATCATCCATGACACCATGGACGCCGTCCGCGAGCGCGTGCTGGAGGACATCCGCCGCACCGGGAACCCCGCCCGCGCCGTCATCGAGGGAGTAGACGATGCATGGGAGATCTCCATTCTCAAGTTCTCCTTTGAAATGATCCTCCGTTCCCACGAGATCAATGCCTTCGACTTCAAGCGCCGCGGTCTCATCTAGGAATTTTCGTTTTCACCCATGAGCCTTTGGACGGTTTTCAAATTTCTCGCCGGCTTGTGCGTACTGGTGGTCATGGCTTTCACTGGAATGCTTGCCTATCATGTCGTCATCAGGCCGCTGGGCGGAGTGTTCGAGCAGGTGATCCCCAATCCCGCCGAGGTCGTCGGCAGACAGCCCGACGCTGACTTCGCGAAAATGCTCGATTCCGCCGAGCTGCCCGACATCGATCCCGGTGAAAAGGCGTTCAGCAAGGCGCACGAACTGCTCGCCCTCGGAAAAACCGAAGAGGCCCGAGAGAAGCTCATCGACATCGTCAATCGCTTTCCCTCCTCCACTTCCTCACCCATCGCCCGCCGCATCGTCGGCGAGATGAACCTCGATGAGATCCTCTCAACCACCAAAATGGAGGGGAAAAAGACCCACGTCGTCAAACGCGGGAACTCCTTCCTCGGCATCGCCGCCGAGTATAAAACCACCCTCGACATGATCCTCCACCTCAACGGCATGATGGAGCTCAAAAACATCCAGCCCGGCGAGGAGCTCGTCGTCATGCCGCTGGAATTCCGCCTCCTCATCGAGCCGCAGCGCAAGGCGCTCTCCGTGTGGGATGGCCCCAGGTTCATCCGCGAGTATCCCATCCTTCACCTCGGTGGATTCGCCAAGCTGGCGCCCGGAAAAACCACAATCAGTTCCAAAACCGCCGAGCTCAACAGCCATTCGGTGCCCCCCCAGTCCAAAGACTATCGGGCGGCGGAAAAAGTCATCCAACTCGCCAAGCCCTCCCTCCAGATCCGCGGGGCTCCCGAGTCCAGCAGCGACTTCCCAAACGGCATCGCCCTGCTCCCCCAGGACATGGAAGAAGTCAGCCTGCTCACCCGCGTCGGCAACGAAGTCGAAATCCGCTAAGGCCGGTGCGCGGAATTCATTCCGGCTTTCATTCATCCTCTTCCCTTCAAAGTTCAATGGTCGATGTTGCACGTTCCATGTTCGATGTTCCAAAGCCCCCATCTCCGGACTTGCATCTTCCCCCAGCAATCCTGAATCTCTAGGCCTTCACCATGCAGCTCCTCGAATTCGAAAAACCCGCCGCCGAACTCGAACGCGAACTCGAGAAACTCCGCGCCAAGTCGGCTTCCCAAAACATCGACATGTCCGCGGAAATCTCCACCATGGAGACCAAACTCGCCGCAACCCGGGCCGAGATTTACAAAAACCTAACTCCGTGGCAGCGCGTCCAAATCGCCCGCCACACGAAACGCCCGTTCATGCTCGACTATGTCTCCCTCGCCTTCACGGACTTCTGTGAGCTTCACGGAGACCGCCACATCGGCGACGACGCGTCCATGCCCGGTGGATTCGCCCGTATCGGCGGCAAGCGCGTGATCGTCATCGGCCACCAGAAAGGCCGCGATACCAAGGAAAACCTCAAGCGCAACTTCGGCAGCGCCCACCCGGAAGGCTACCGCAAGGCCATGCGCCTCATGAAGATCGCCGAGAAATTCGGCCTGCCGGTCGTCACCATGATCGACACCCCCGGTGCCTTCCCCGGAATCGGCGCAGAAGAGCGGAACATCGCCGAAGCCATCGCCTTCAACCTCCGGGAAATGATGCTGCTCAAGGTCCCCGTCATCGCCATCGTCCTTGGCGAGGGCGGCTCCGGTGGGGCGCTCGGCATCGGCGTCGCCGACCGCGTCATTATGATGGAAAACGCCTACTACTCGGTCATCAGCCCGGAAGGATGTGCCGCCATTCTCTGGAAGCACCGCAAACACGCACCGGAAGCCGCGGAAGCCATGAAACTCGTCGCCCCGGATCTCATGAAACTCGGCCTCATCGACGACGTCATCGCCGAACCCACCGGCGGCGCCCACCACGACCACCAAGCCTCCGCCGAAGCCTTCGGCGACAAGGTGCTCTCCCACATCGAGGAACTTTCAAAACTCTCCACCGAGCAGCTCCTCAACGAGCGCTATGCCAAATTCCGCAACTTCGGCGAGTGGCAGGGGAAATAATCATTTCTATCCGTCCAACAGAATCTCATCCAAGATAACCTAATAACATGTCCAATAAACCACTCAATATCGGTCTGGTCGGAGGAGGCAAGGGTGCCTTCATCGTGAACCCGCATCAGAAAGCCATTCACATGGACGGCACCCGCCGCATCGTCGCCGGAGCGTTGTTTCCCGACCCCGTGATCGCTCTCGAGGAAGCCGCCAACTGGGCCTATCCGATCAAGGGCTACGCCTCCTACGACGAGATGATCGCCGCCAATGCGACCTTGCCCGATGACGAAAAGCTGGACTACATCCTCATCGTCACCCCCAATTTCGTGCACTTCGACCCCGCGATGAAGGCCATGAAGGCGGGTATCGCCGTGTTCTGCGAGAAGCCGCTGTGCCTCAATCTCGAGGAGGCTAACGAACTGGTGAAAACCTCCCGCGAACTCGGAGTGCCTTTTGCCGTGGCCCACACCTACCTTGGCCATTGGACCACCCGCTTCAGCCGTTACATCGTCGAGAGTGGCTTGTTAGGCGACGTCCGTTGGGTGGATAGCTACTACATCCAAGGCTGGCTCGCATCCAAGCTGGAAGCCACCGGCCAACAGCAGGCCAGCTGGCGCGTCGATCCGAAACGTGCGGGCGGCTCCGGCTGCGGCGGCGATATCGGCACCCATGCCCTCATGCAGTTGCGCTACGTCACCGGCCTCGAAATCACCGAAGTTTCCGCACAAATGGAAACCTTCGTCGAAGGGCGCGCGCTCGATGACCACTTCACCATTTACTGCAAGCTCAGTAATGGCGGCAAGGCATTGGTCCGCGCCTCGCAGATTTGCATCGGTCACAAGAACGATCTCGGCATCGATGTTTCCGGCAGCAAGGGCACTTTGCGTTGGCGCCAGGAGGATCCGGAACGCCTCACTATCCATCTCCCCAATCAACCCGACCGGGTCTATTGGCGCGGGGCGGTCACCGCGGGCGACGGCTTCCTGCCGGAAGACGTGCCTGCCGATCTGATGGCCGAGCCGACCATTCCCGCCGGCCATCCCGAGGCGTTTCATGATGCCTTCGCCCGTCTTCACCGCTGCTTCGAAGCTGACGTTAGAAAATGGAAAGCCGGCGAGAAGTTCAGCACCGACGGTAGCAAATACGCCACTGTTGACGACGGTTGGACAGGTTTGGCTTTCATCGAAACCTGTATCGAGAGCAGCCAGAAGGACGGCGCATGGGTCGCCATGCCCAAGAAAATCTGACTCCGCTCAGCAACGCCACCCCGGACCGCTGCCTTCCAGCCCGTCCGCGGAGCGAATCGCAAATGAAACGCCAGGTAGCGCGCTCTCGCCGAGAGCGCATGCCAATGAGGTGCGAATGAACCGCCCAATCAAATGCCGTTCATCGGTTCTTGGTCTTTTCTTTCGCCACCCATTGGCAGCTGCCCCGGCGGCGCAGCGCTACCTCCGGACCGCGGACCTTCAGTCCGACCGCGGAGCGGACAGCCCAAGAATAGCCTCCCGCCGGCCCCACGCAAAACGGCCGGATCGGGCCGTATCGTGTTCCCTGGAGACTCGTAGGATATTTAGATTCGTCGGGTGCAATGCAAAGAATCACCCGTTCTCTCAAACTTCTTCGACTTCCATTTATGCACTGTCATCGTTCGCTGATCACAGGCCTTGTTTTCTTGACTGCCCCGGCTGCCTTCAGCGCCGCACCCGCTGGCCTTGGGGGCCAGACTGCTCCCGGTGTCGTTGACTCCGCCGTGGCTCTCAAAGCTTACGAGGCCTCGGATTGGCGACTCAACTGGTCTGACGAATTCGACCGCGAGGGTCGCCCGGATCCAGCCAAGTGGACTTACGAGCACGGTCTGGTGCGCAACCGCGAAGCCCAGTTCTTCACCCGCGACCGCCCTGAGAACGCCCGCGTCACCGAGGGCCATCTCATCATCACCGCTCGCAAGGAGCCGTGGGAAAATGCCTCCTACACCTCCGCCAGCCTCACCACCCAAGGCAGTTTCGCCTTCACCTACGGCAAGGTTGAGATCCGTGCGCGCGTCCCCGCCGGCCGCGGAACCTGGCCCGCCCTGTGGACCCTCGGAACCAATATCACCACCTCCGGCTGGCCCGCCTGCGGCGAAATCGACCTCATGGAGTTCGTCGGAATGACGCCCGACACCTTTCACTTCACCGTTCACACCAAGGCATTCAATCACACGAAGCGCACGCAAAAGGGTGCTAACATCGCCGTGCCTAACGCCGCAGCTGACTTCCACCGCTATGGAATCATTTGGACCCCCGAACGCATCGACTGGTTCTTCGACGGTCGCCCGGTCTTCAGTTTCGCCAACACGGGCAAGGGCCCCGACGAGTGGCCGTTCGGCTCGCCCCAATACCTCATCATGAACCTCGCCATCGGCGGCGCTTGGGGCGGAATGAAAGGCATCGACGACACCATCTTTCCTGCCGAGTTCCGCGTCGATTACGTCCGCATCTGGAGTCGTCCCTAATATCTGTTATTTGGGACTGGGAGCATGATCGGCATGGCGGTTGGAAACCGCCGCCACGGGTGCAGTCAGAGCGCGCTGATGGCGCTCATGATCCGCTTGGCGATGCGGTCGTAGTCGTCTTTGCCCTTGGCGGCCTTGAGCTCTTCCGGCGTCAGGCGGATGGGTTTGCCGACGGTCACAGTGATACGGGCGAACCGGATTTTCCCGGAACCGCGAGGCAGGGCCTCGCGGGCACCGGAGATTCTAACCGGCTGGATGACCGCGCCGGATTTCACGGCGATGAGGCCAATGCCGGGGGCTGCATCTCCGATGTCGCCATTAAGGGTTCTTTCGCCTTCCGGGAAAACGAGCACACGTTCGCCTTCCTTGAGCTTGCGGATGATCGTTTTCAGGCTGCCCATGTCAGGGCGGTCCTGATCGACCGGGATGGCGTTCCATTTCGGATAGAGCCACGCGCCCATCCCGACAAACAGCGTCTTGCGGGCAAGGTAAACCATCTCGGTTTTGTAGAGATTGCCGATGAGTGGCGGGTCGAGAAAACTCTGGTGATTGGAAGCGACCAGGACCGGGCCTTCGGTGATGAGGTTTTCCTGGCCGACGATTTTCAGGCCGAACAGGGTGCGGAATGCCGCGCCGAAGGCCATCCAGCCCAGCCAGTAAATCCAGCTCATTTGCGTGTGCTGTTTCAAGTCGAAGGAGTTTCCAACTCGGGCAGGCCTTGTTGTTTGAGGATTTCAATCGCGGCGTCCACCGCGCTTTCGATTGTGTGGAGTGAGGTGTCGAGCACCACCGCGCCATCGGCGATTTTCAGCGGGGCGGTGACGCGTCCGCTGTCGGCGGCGTCGCGCTCGGCGATGGAGTCCACCTCGCCGGCGTCCGAGCGGCGGCTGGCGCGCACGTCTTCGTGGGCGTCGATGTAGATTTTAAAGGGAGTATCCGGAAATACAACGGAGCCGATGTCGCGGCCTTCCATGATGATGCTGGTGTGGTCGAGGTAGTTTCGCTGCAGACTAACCAGCAGGTCGCGGACTTCGGGGATGGCGGAAATGGCCGAGACGTTGGCGTTGATTTCCTCGCTGCGGAGTTCGTCGCCGGGGTCCACGCCGTCGATGGTGCAGGTGGAGGTCATGCCGATTTCCCCGCAGTGGATGTCGATCCTGTCGAGCAGGGCGACGACGGCGGCGTCGTCGGACGGGTCAATGGATTCCTGAAGGACCTTCCAAGTGACGGCGCGGTACATGGCGCCGGAGTTGATCATGACCAGTCCGAGGCGCTTGGCGATTTCGCGGGCGAGCGTGCTTTTTCCCGAAGCGGCGGGGCCGTCGATGGCGATGGCGAACCGTGGGGGATGGGCGGGGTGGTTAGGACTCACGCGGTGGAAGAGGGGGCTGATGGATGAAGAACAGGCAGGAATGCCTGTGTCACGTTTTGGAGAGGGTGGGGAGTGAGAAATCGGCGGGTTCCGAGCTCTCATGAAGGATGGCGTCGAGGTGATGGGCAAATCCGGGATACGATGTGTTCACGCAATCGGTGTTTTGAATCACGGTTTCACCTTCCGCGAAAAGCCCGGCGATGGCGAAGGCCATGGCGATGCGGTGGTCGCCGCAGCTTTCGATGGTGGCTCCGTGCAGCGGCTTGCCACCGGTGATTTCCATGCCGTCTTCGAATTCCTCGACCTCGGCACCCATCGCGCGCAGGCCGTTGACCACGGTGCTGATGCGGTCGGTTTCCTTGACGCGGAGTTCCTTGGCGTTGCGGATGATGGTGCGGCCCTGGGCAAGCGCGGCGGCCACGGCGATGACGGGGATTTCATCAATGAGATTCGGCACCTCGTCGATGAGGATGGTGGTGCCGGTGAGTGGTGCGCCCTGGATTTTGATGTTGCCGATCGGTTCGCCGTGCGAGTGGTGGACGATCTCAGTCATGTGCGCGCCCATGCGGCCGAGCACCTTGAGAATCGCGGTGCGCGTCGGGTTCAGGCCGACGTCCTTGATGAGCAAATAGGATCCGGGAATCGCGGCGGCGGCGACCAACCAAAATGCGGCGCTGGAAATGTCGCCGGGCACGGTGAAATCACAGGCTTGGGGAATTTGCCCGCCTTCGATGGAAATCGCGTTGCCCTCGCAGCCGGTGGTCACCTGGAAGGAGGCGAGCATTTGCTCGGTGTGGTCGCGGGTCTCCGCTGGCTGGATGACGGTGGTGGTGCCCTCGGCGAACATGCCTGCGAGAAGCACCGCGCTTTTCACTTGGGCGCTGGCGACCGGCATGTCGTAGGTGATCGGGCTGAGCTTGGCGGCGTGGATGAGCAGGGGAGCGCAGCCGGGTTTCTCTCCGAGCGTCTCGATGTTAGCGCCCATCTGGCCGAGCGGCACGGTGACGCGGCCCATCGGGCGGGAGGAAAGCGACGCGTCGCCGAAGAGTTCGGTGGAGAAATCCTGGCCTGCGAGAAGTCCGGCGAGAAGCCGCATGCCGGTGCCGGCATTGCCACAGTCGATGGGCGCGGCGGGAGCGGTTAGTTTCATCGACTGGCCGTGGATGCGCAGGTTGACGGGGCCGTAGCCGGGGAGTTCGTCGAGCACCTCATGGCGGGCGCCAAGTGCCTGCATGGCATTGAGGGTGTTCACGCAATCCTCGCTGGGCAGGAAATTGCGGATGGTACAGGTGCCGTTGGAAAGCCCGCCGAGGATGGCGGCGCGGTGCGACATGCTTTTGTCCCCGGGGACGCTGAACTCGGCGTGGAGTTGGGTGATGGCTTTGACTCGAAATTCCGACATGTGAGGTGACAAAAATGACTATTGGGGGTGATTCAACGGATCGCGGCGCTGCTTGGCCGTGACGAGCCATTTTCTGGCATGTTCCTGGTCGCCGTTTTCGAGGCTGGTGAGGATTTCTCCCAGATCGGTGATGGTTTCCTTGAGCAGGTCGATGAGCGCCTCGCGGTTTTCCGTGACAATCTCCGCCCACATCGTGGGATTTCCGGCGGCGACGCGGGTGGTGTCGCGCAATCCACCGCCGCCGAAACGGCCTTCGCCCGGGTCCTTCAGGCAAACCCGCGCGGTGCTGGCGGACATGATATGCGGCAGGTGGCTGATTCTAGCGACGAGCTCGTCATGGATCGCGGCGCTCATCCAGGACGTGCGGCAGCCGATGGTTTTCCAAAAGCCCTCGAGCGCGGCGGCTTGTTCAGGCGGCGCGCCGTTGTCATTGGTGAGCAGGCAGGCGGCGTTTTTAAAGAGAGTCGAAGTGACAGCGGCCAGGCCGTTGCGCTCGGATCCGGCCATCGGGTGGCTGCCGATGAATCGGATGTCTCGGTCTTGGAGCAGCGGTGCGATTTTCCGGTGCGGGACGCGCTTCACACTGCCCACGTCGGTGATCAGGCAGCCGTCGGGAAGTCCCGCTGCCAGTGCATCGGTGACAAGGGCCGCCATCGCGCCGACGGGCACTGCGAGAATCACCAGACTCGCATCCCGGACGGCTTCCGCCAGATCCATGGTAACATCGGAAATTCCCAGCTCTTTCGCTGCCGTGACGGTGTCTTGTTTGCGCGCCCAGAGTCTGACGACAGGTGGATTTTCCAGCGCAGCGAGCGCCAAAGCGAGGGAACCTCCGAGCAGGCCGCCGCCGAGGATGGTGATGGTGGGGAAATCGGTCTTCATTGAAAATGAAACGACCGGGTCCAATGCGTCGGACCCGGTCGGTTTCCTGGGATAGGGTTTACCGGGAATCAAAAATCTCAGGGCACGCGGAAGTAGCCCTTGCCTTCGCCGGTGTAGGTCGGGTCTTGGACCAGCGTGCCGCTCGGGATGTCGCGGACATCGACGACTTTGTTGTTATACGGGCTGAAAACGAAACCATCCTTGCCAGGCACCTTGTTGGCGAATTTGTATTCCGGGCGCTTTTCCGGGGCTGGAGCAGTCGTGGTGGAGTTGGTCTGCGTGGCCGTGCCGCCTGCGGCCGGTTCCGTCGTGGTGGGTTTCGTGTCCTCCGGCTTGGTGGCGTCCTGTTTTTCCTTCAATGCGTCACGTTGCGCCTGGATCTTCTGTTGCTCGGGGCTGGTGACGGTTTTTTGCGGCGGGTTCTGGGTCGGCTTTTTCTTGTCCTTGGTTTCGTCGTAAGGAACGCAGGAGGCGAACAAAACGCAGGCGAAGGTGGCGACAACGGCGGAGAAACGAGGAGTCATGGTGGTGGGAGGCGGAAGAATGTGAGTAGTTCCGTCGCGGGCGGCGACGAGCGACGGATTCCTGCCGCGGATGATGGTCGACTCGTGCGGTTCGTCAAGTCAGGTCATCATTTTCTCTAGGAAATCCGGACATTTCCGGGTGCTTGTTGACAAGCGCGATCCGGGATGAAACGTTCTCCCGCGATGCCAGATGCTACGATTCACGCCGTCGGGACGGTTTTGGAGAATTTGAACCCGGTGCTCTATCGAGTCTCCCTGCCCAACGGGAAGCCGATCCTCGCCCACCTCTCCAAGCCGCTGACCGAGGCGAAGGAGGTTTTTTCCATCGACGAGCGCATCGTGCTGGAGCTGACGCCGTATGATTTCGACCAAGCGAGGATTCTGCGGCGGGCGTGAGGTGACACAGGCATTCCAAAAAGTGCCTATCCTAGACAAAAGTCCGCCCTCGGAAAAACGACGATCTATCCGCCAAATAACTTGCCCGGGCCACCCGACTTCGCTAGAGCGTGAGCACCGTTAAAAAACTTAAATCCCCTCTCTCCACCGTTGCCCGCTTCTCAACCTCGTTTTCCTCCCCCCTATCCCGTTTCCCGTCTCTCAAATTCGTTTCCCGCGTCTCAACTCTGTTTTCGCCCTCTCCGTCTCCCTTTCCGCCTCCTCATCTCCGTTTTCACCCGCTCAAAGCCATTTCCCGCCCCTCGCAAGTCATTTCCCCTCCCTCAAAACCATTCCCGCCCCTTCCATCATCGTTTCCGCCACCTCAAAACCGTTTTCCCAATCTCAGCCAGCAAACCACACCACCACCCGCCATGACCAACGGACAAATCAACAAAGCCAACGCCTACCAAGCCACCAACCTCGTCCTCACCGACCCTGTCTTCCAAGCCATCTGGAGCGGCCTCCCCGC
>JANPKJ010000098.1:0-3094 GCA_031425955.1 Akkermansiaceae bacterium
GCGCAGGCCGCGTCTTCATTGCCAATACCGGAGCCTTGCCCACCAATACGCCGGTCGCTCTCGCCGGTGGATCCTTGAACTTTAATGCTGCTGGGAATCCGACCTTTAGTAATCCGATCACCATGTCGGGCGTCTCGAACATCGCCGCGCGGGTGCCGACGATTTTGAGCAACGTCACACTGCCCGGCTCCGGCTTCGTCATCTTCAACAACGATAACGACCCCACTGCGGGCCTGACCATCACCAACCTCAACCCCCAAATCCTCTCCGGAGCCTTGTCGATCCAAGTCGGCGGTGGTAATGCTACCGTCGGAACGGCGACCTTGTCCGGGATCATCAGCGGTGCCAGTGGAGCAATCACCAAAATTGGCAGTGGCACCCTGACGCTCTCCGGCGCGAACACCTACGCCTCGGCCACCACCGTCGGCAGCGGCACACTCGCGGTGACCGGAACTGGCAAGCTCTATAGTAACTTGGGTTGGGCAAATAAGACGGTGACGGTCCAAAGTGGAGGCGTGCTGGAAGTGAACAACTGGGATCCTAACGGTTCGCTAGGTCAGCTCAGTTTCAACGCGGGGAATCTTGTGATCAACGATGGCACCATTCGCTACACCGGAGGAAACACGACCACGCCCGCTGAAAGTCGAGGTTTCATCATCGGTGCTAACGGTGCGACGCTGGAATCGGCGGCCACGACCGGGCAAACGTGGAGCATCAATGAGGATAATCGGGTGGGCATCTTCATCGGCAGCACGGCAAACGGGACCTTGAATCTCACCGGCAGCGGTAATGGAATGATCTCAAAAGTCATCCCCGGCGGAGGTGGATTGACCAAGAATGGCAGCGGCACTTGGACGCTCTCCGCAACCAACACCTACAGCGGAAACACCACTGTCACCTCCGGTACCCTCCGGCTCGGCTCGGCCTCGCTTGCAAACACCTCCACCGTCCGCATCTCCACCGGTGCCACCCTCGATCTAATATATGGCTCCACCGATGTCATTGGCGCACTGTTCATCGGCGGCGTCCAAAGATCTGCTGGAGTTTATAAATCCTCGACAGGTATGGGAGAAGGCACCGTTCTCGCCCAACTCGTAGGCACGGGTAAACTTCAAGTCACATCCGGTGCCGCCACCTTCGAGTCATGGATAAACGGCTATGATTTCACCGCCTTCCCTGGTGCCAATCTCAGCGCCACCAGTGATGCGGACAACGACGGCACCAGCAATCTCATCGAGCAGGTTTTCGGCACCGCGCCAAATGCGGCCACTTCCGGCGTCACTCAGGTCAGCGCCGCCACCAACGGCTTCACCTTCAAACATCCACTCAATCCGAATCTGAGTTCCAATGTGACCTTCTCCTATCAGTGGTCGTCCGATCTCGTGGAATGGAAAGCCAGCGGCCAGAGCAATAGCGAAAATACGATCGTCGCCATCGTCCCCGGGACTCCGGTTGCCAATGTGGTCACGGTGACCGCCACCATCACAACCGGCCCGTCGGCGAGACTCTACGTCCGCATTATCGCCGTGGAGACGCTCTGAGCGTTTTTTCCACCAACCTCCCTGCAACTCATGAAACCCTGGTTCTCTCGTCCGCCCATGTCTGATAAACCACCCGAACTGGGTCGCGCTGCAACAATCCGCCCCCGCCACCTTCCAGTCCTACATCACTGACGGAGTCCACCCCAATGCCGAAGGCACCGGCAAAATCACGTTTCCCCTGCTCCAGTGGAAGCTCTCCGGCGGGCTGCCGCTGCCGTGAATGGGTGTCATTTCTCAAATTCAAGCCCGAAAACCGAAGCTGGATAATTTTAGGCTAGGCCGCAGAGTTTTTTCTTACGACAGAAGGAGCTGATTTGAAGAAGTAAAGCATACCCATAACAACAAGCGGCGTCCATCAGGGCAATTGAGGGTGTAAAGCCGATCCTGACCGCCCCTCCGGCGATTGCACGCTAGTGCCTATGATTTGCACGCATCATCGTGGCACGCTCGTTCGGGACGTAGTAGTACTTTGAATATGAAACGAAATTCCGCATCGATCCGATCCCTGAATTTGATTTTACAGATGGCGACATTCTGCGTGACGGGTGCCGCCGTACAGCTGCCCGCGCAAACCCTCGGCACAATGAACATGGGCGGAAATCCGGATTTCTCCGCCGACAGCATCGCGCAGACCGGCGGGCCTGAGCGGCGTTGGCACAGCTTTCCGGGCGGGCGATTCAGCCTTAATCCTTCTGCTGCCGGAACTTTTGTGATCGACCCGACTCCTGCCGATCTGTCGCTGGACCTGGGTGGATATTTGGGCACCAAAGTACTCCGCCTGCCCAAGGTGGCGCGCATGGTGCTGGTCGATGCCAGCAGCAAGGAGCTGATACCCACGAGCCAGCGCACGGATTGGTTTCCTCACAAGCTTGCCCTGCACTCGCAGCATGCCGGTGGAGCCACCATGGCAGCAGACGATTTTTTTGTGGATGCGGATTCTTCGCTGCTTCGCGTGATCGATGTCCGCAATGCAGGAACGCAACAACTGCAACTCTCTGGGTCTGCGCCTAACAAGGCGAGCGTGGGATGGCAAGCGGAGAAGAAGGCGATCCTCGTTACTGGGGAAGACTACTATTACTCGCTTTGCTTTAACCTTTTAACCGGCGCTTTGGACCTCCCAAACTCGACAAGTTTGAACGCCGACTGCACCGCCGCTGGCTGGAAAATCACGCTGCCCCTGAAAAACGGCAACGCTCGATATGCCATGGGATTCGGATTTGCCACACGCGGTGAAGGCGCTGCAAAAGCCATTGCACGAGCCCGGCAAACGATGTCACGCCCGGCGAGCGTGTCCCTCGCAAACAGCCGGGCCGTGGCGGAAAATTTCCTGCGCAAAGTGCCCGCTCCAACCGTCTGGGGGCTGGACCCGCGACTGGCCTCCGGCATCACCCCTGAGCAACATCGCCAATCCTATTACATGGCATGGTCGTTCCTCCATCAAAGCACCATCAATCTCTTGCCTGAGAAACCCGACTTTCCGTTCCCGCAAATGAGCCTCGGCAAAGCCGCGCTGTGGGCTGATGGCGAGCACCGCGCACCCGCCACTTGCTCGT
>JANPKJ010000099.1:0-23982 GCA_031425955.1 Akkermansiaceae bacterium
GAGACGAGCCACTGGAGCTTCGGCTTTTCCATGGTGGTGCAGCCTGCGGTGGGGGCGGCTCCCTCGCGACGCCAGATATGGAAGAAGATGGAGGAGCCGGCGTTGGGCGTAACTTTGGGCGGGGCGTTGTGGGCGATGAAGAGCTTGAGGGAATGGACCGGGTCGGTTTGCTTCATCTGCTGCTTTTTCTCCCAAGGTGTCGTGGGATCGTGCGGGAGAATCACGTTGCGGTTGTATTCCGGGGATGTGGGGTCTTCCACCCACAGGTCGCGGGCGGTGACCTGGCGGTAAGGAAGTGCGGGGTGTTTGCGAATGGCTGGTTCGTAGCCCCATGCGCCGCCGATGGCGAAAACTCCGGCGGGCGAGCGGTTGTCGCCTTCTTTCTTGGTGGCGGCTCCCACGGGGACAGGGTGAATGCCTTTTCCCCAGACGAGACCGTTTTTTCCGAGCCGACCTTTCCAGGATTCGGTGACGGGTTTCCAGGTGCTGCCGGATTTCTGGTAGAGGCGGAGGGTGACGGTGGAGCTGTTCCAGCCATCCGCGGTGCCGACGAGGCATTGGGTGGAATTGACCGGCAACTCGAAGGCAGCGGCGGGCAGCAGGGTGAGTAGGGCGAGCACGAGGGATTTCATATAGGATCGAAGAGGCACAATTCGGGCGTAATAAATTACGCGCTCCAGTTAGGGCTTGCGGTGGGAGGTGAGGGTGGCGCGGATGTCGCCGATGAAGACGGCGGCCCGCATCTCCAGGGGAATGCGGTCGGCGTCCTCGCTGAGCCAGAGGGTGGCATCGCGTTTCAGTTTTTTGTAGGGCAGGAGTTCGAGCGTCTTGCGGTCGATTTTTCGCATGCCCATGGAGAGGCGTATCGCGTTGCGGCCGTTGTGGGGTTCGCGGCCTACGACATTGACTTTCAGTAGGTAAGAGGTGCCAAAGGGGCGGACGACGAGGACGATCTTGTCGCCGGTGTCGAGCTTTTGACTACGTACGTGCAACATCGCGGAGAAGATGTCGAAGACCGGGGCGAAATCGAAGGTGCGGTCGGACCGGGTGATTTTGCCGGTTTTGAGGAGCTTGTTGATTTCCTGGCTTTCCACGCGGGTCGGGAAGTAGCGGACCGTGGTATCGACCTTTTCCTTGTCGTCCGTTTCCACCGCATGAAAAAGGCGGGGGCGCAGGGTGGTGGGGTCGACTTCCGACCAAAAATTCGTCTGGTATGGGAAAAGCGCCGCGGCTGCTCCGTGGCTGGCGGCGGAGGAACGGACGATGAGGTTCCCCGGTTTTTTGACATCCGGCGGCGCGAATTCAACGCGTGCGTTGCCGGCGTTGATGGTGCCGTTCCAACTCACTTGCAGGTCCACCACAGTCGGGCCGATTTTTGGAAATGGACCGGGTGCGGAGGAAGTGAGCTCGCTCTTCCAGGTAGGCGTGGCCTGACCACAAGTGATGGCGAAAAACGAGAGGAAGATCAACCGGCTGCAGGCGAACATGCGGCGTGGGACGGTCAAGCCGGAAAGGATATTCATTGCGATGCGAGTGAGTGAGGAACAGGCAAGAATGCCTGTATCACTTATTCGCCGGTAGGCAAGAAGACAGGATCGGCGCGGGGTGGCAGCACTCCAGGACCATCGTCGAAACTCGTATCCAGACGTTCCTCGTTGACCGGCATCGGGCGGAATGACTCGGAATGGGTGTCGACACGGAATTCGAGTTTCATCACGTCGCGGTTGGTCTCCGCCACCTGGTCGAGCAAGTCGCGGTTCTGGTTCTGGATGCTCTCCATTTTTGCGATGAGCGCTTCGTAGAACTTTTTCTGGGTGGCTTCATCCGGAGCGGCAGGGGCCGCTTTGGGCGTGTGCGCTGCCAGAGTGGGTGCCGAGGGCTTGGCCGCGGGCGTTTCCGCAGGCTTGGATGGCGGTCTGACCGAGGCAGGGATAGGGAGACCGGCGTCGACCACGGCGACGAAAGATTTGACGGACCACCAGTGGCTGAAACCAGCGGCCGACATGGCGGCAAGTGCGATGCCGCAAATCATTGGGATGGTGGAAGTTTTCATTTCTTGCGGTTGATGACGGGTTTGGCCGGCTCGGTCGGCGGCGCGGGTTCTGGCTTTGGCAGGGAAACGAGAAGTTGTTGGAGATTGTCGATGGCGTTGCCGAGTTGCTTGGAATCCTCGTCGAGCTGGCGGACGGAATTCGCCAGGATGGAGCCGACGGTTGCGGTCTGTTGGTAGCCGAGGGAGGGATCGAATCCGGGTTCGGAGATGGTGAAGACGTTGGCTCCGTCGGCATCGGGGATGAGCAGATGGGGCCGGATGGTCAGCGTGATTTTTGATCCGGGCGAAATTTCCACTTCACGGGTGAATGGCGGGGCGCTGTCCGAGGTGTCGAGGTGCCAACCGGCAGGTGTCTGCCCCAGAGGTTTGGCCGGGTAGGGAGCCAGCAGTTGCACCTTGGCCGGATCGACGGAACCTTGCCCCGTGCGTAGTCTTTCGACGCGAACGACGAGGTCTTCGGCAGGTTTTGAAGGTTGCTCCTCAATCACTGCGACGGGTTCCGGAGGAGTAGCATCCAGTCCCTGGCTGTCCGGTGCCTTGCCGGCGACTAAGACCGCAGGCGATCCGGCGGGTGGCGCCGGCTCGGCGTTTTCCGCTGTGGGCGGTGCTGTCAGTGGCTGGGCCGCGGTTTCCAGGTCGTGTTTTTTGAATTCCTGAATCGCGTCGAGAACGGGATCCGGCGTCGGTTCTTCGGGAACATTCTGGGCGGGCGCGAATGGCGAAACCAGAATCACAAGAGTTGAGAGGATGAGGCACGCTTTCATTTTCCGGCAGGTTGGATTTGGATCAGGTCGGTGGTGTCGAGCCCGGCGGGCCGTGGGGCGTCGGCGGCGTCTTGTTGATTGGTAGGAAGGGTGGGACTGTCGGCCCGGAGATCGGTTGCCGGGATGGATCGCTCGACCAGACGGTTCCATGAATCCAAAAGTTCGGCGCCTTCCAGACGGAGTGTCCGCGATTTTTCCTGGTAGTCGGCGAGACGGATGAGCAGTTCGCGTGCCTCGGCGACTTCCGCGGGGGTCCAGCGGAGGTTTCTGCTTTGATAGAGCACGGGGACGTCGAGATCGATCTTGGAAACATGCCCGCCTGGCGCCTCGGCGGTGAGGATGTGCTGGATGCGGAGATTGGTTTGCTCGTATGGATTGCCGGAAGGCTCCGAAGAGGAAGGAGATGCAGCCATGGGCTTTTCTCCGGGCAGGCGGTCCTTGTCGGGCATCATGCTGGATTTCGCCGGCACGGTGCTGGCTTTGACGAAGACCGGCTCGCTGGCAAGTGTCGGAGAAACCGTCTGAGAGGTCTGGATGAACGGCTTGGTGATATACATCAGGCAGAAGATCCCGGCGACGGCGGTACTGGCGAACAGCAGGAAAGGATAGACCCGCTGGCTCGGGCAATTGGATGCCCGGCGGTTCGAGGTCGAGTAGGAGGCGGGCGCTACCGTCAGTGCCGATGGCAGCGAGGGCATCGCCCGTTCGGCGGTCTTGATGATGTCGGAATTTTGGGCGGGAAGGGGTTTCATGGCTGGGGCGGTGCTGGTTGCGCGATCCGTGCGGATTCGGTTCTGGGCTCGGCGGCGATGGCGTGACTGACGATGGTCTGGTCGGAGACGCCCGGAAATGTGGTGAGGGTCATGGATTCACGGCAAAGCCGGAGATGGCGGAGCGTCCCGCTGACATTGCTCATCGCCTGGATTCCTGGAATCACCTCAAGGGCACCGGCACCCGGACGCTGGCGGCCGATCCCGTCGGAGCGATAGATTTCGAAGGTGCTGTGGGAGTCGTCATCCCCCTCTGCGGTGACCCGGATCCGCACGCCGTCGGTGAAGACACTGAAGGCGATGGGCTTCATCGGGATGGGGGTCACTTGCTGGCCCGTTAGTTTGAAATGGGCTTGCAACAGGAAGTCCCCTACGTGTTTGAACTCCGCGGCGGAAACCGCCGGAGAGCACACCAAAACCATGATGAGTGATAGGATCCGTGTCATTCCCCAACATCCCAAAGGGAGTCCGTGAAGCTGCCGGAGGGGTCGTAACGAGTCCCTGAGCCAGCATTGATGATGGGGGGAGAGACATTTACAATAATCGAAAGATTGGTGTTGGAAAGCGATTTGACCGTGGGCATTACTCCGGGGCTATTGGGCAGATAGGGCACGATCCGTGCACTGGTGATTGTGGCGACGCTCGTGGTGGGATTGTCCGCGAGAAAGAGTCGCTGCGCGGTAAAGACCGAGCGCAGGGTCTCTGACGAGGCCCTACCCAATTTCCAGTCGGTCATCTTCTTGGAAGAAACGAACCCGATTCGTGTCAACGCGAGCACCACCAAAATGACGATGGTCATCTCCACAAGCGTGAACGCTCGCCGGTGACTGCGGGACCGATGGGGTGTTTTCATGACGGAAATTGTTTAGCTTGTGTGGATGTTTTTGAAAAGCTGGAAATCGAAGTTGCTCAACTTTTAAGGAGTTTCAGCGCGTCCATGAAGTTTTTGCGGAATTCCGCGTCTTCGGTGAGGCCCTTCAGATAGATCAGGCCGGTGAATACGGAGAGGGTGATCACGATGCTGGAGATCAACCACCAGGTGACCGATTTGTTCTTCGGCGCGATGAAAGGCACATACCAGGACTTACGGTCAACGATCTGGGTGGTATACATCTGGCTGTTCGCTTTCAGCTCCTCGATTAACTCGTCGGCGAGCCTGCTGCTGCCGGCCACATACAGATGCTTGTAGCGTTTTCCAGGGACATCAGGGATCTCAACGGTCCGGACTCCGTGCGGGATCGATTCCGGCGGGCGAAGAGTATGGATATGGGTTTCATAAACATATTTTTCACGTAACCATCGGTCGAAGCGCGTGAGTTGCATGGGATTGGAATTTGAAGTTAACCGGCGGACTGCATCATCTTCGGACCCATCAGGAAGATCGGAAGGAAGGTTCCGATGAAGACCGCGGCGATAAGGGCGACGGCGATGAGAAGGACGACGAAACTGACCGTGGCGGCGAAGGCCGACATGTGGTTTTGAAGATCCTCTTCATACATCTCGCAGAGCATGCCCAACTGGGCGTCGAGCGAGGCGGATTTCTCACCGATCGACAACATGTGGGTGACCTGAGCGTCCACCGAGGTGTATTTGGCAAACGCCGTCGAGAGCGGTACACCGGAGTTCTCATACTTGTCGGCGGCGGTCCGCAGTTCCTCGTAAAAGGGGGTATTCTTGACGCTGTTAGCCGACACTCGGATGGACTTGGCGAGGTTGATCCCGTTCGAGTGAAGGAGTTGGATGGTCGAAAGGAAAGTCACCTGCCGGAGACTCATGACGAGCAGGCGCAGGAGCCGCCACTTCGACATGACGAAGCCGAGGATCACGTTGCGAACCTTAGCGGAACGGGCGATGACCACCGCGATGGCGATGACGCTAACAACGAAGATGGGCCAGGTGGATTGCGTGAAATGGCTGACCTTGAAAGAGATGGCCGTCATACCGTCGGGCTTTGCGCCGACGCCGTCCAACATTTCCTCGACCTGCGGAACGATCTTGACCTGGGAGACGATGAAAGCACCTACCAGGACGCAGATGATGCAGCACGGAGTGATCGTCGCTTTCTTGATCTGTTTGGAGAATTGCAGGGCGCTCTTCAAGCGGGAGGCAAGCGCTTGGAATGCGTGGTGAAGCTGGCCGGCGTCCGATCCCGCCTGGATGAGGCCGATGATGGTGTCGCTGAAACGGCCGGTGCGGCGGAAGGCCTCATGCACGTTCATCCCCGTGTTGATGTCTTCCCGGATTTTGGCAAGAGTCTCAGAGATTACCTTGTTAGGGAGTCCTTGTCCGTAGTATTTGAGCGCGTCCGCCGTGTTGATCTGTGCGCGCAGCATCGAACCAAGACCGCGGAACAAATCCACCTGGTCCTTGGTTTTGAACTCCTTGATTTTCGCCGGCTTTTTAGCAGCGGTGACAATGCCCTTCTGGGCCGGCTTTAACGCGGGTGCGGAAGCTTTGTCAGAAACGGTGGTGGTGGCGCTAGTCATCGGTGTAGGTCATGTCGATCACCTTGCTCACGGCGATCAGGTCGGTTTTCCCATCGCGAAGAAGTCGCAGACCGCTGCGGCGGAGGCTGGGCAGCACGCCTTCCTCGGCGACTTTCATTTCAAGTTCGTAGGGACTCATCTCGCCTTTCGCGAGCATGTCGGAAATTTTGGGAGTGATCGGGATGATCTCGAGGATTGCGGTGCGTCCGTTATAGCCGGTGTTCCTGCATTCCGCGCAACCTCCGGGCCTCGCCACGTAAACGGGGATGGTCGCCCAGCTGTCATCGAGACTGAAGGTCTTCCGGTCGAATTCCTCGACACCGCTGGTCGGCTCCTTGCAATAGGGGCAAAGCAGCTTGATGAGCCGTTGCGCGCAGGCTGCCTTGAGCGTCTGTGCGATTTTCCACCGCTCCAAGCCCAGCTGTTCGAAGCGCTCGATGATCTGTGAGGCGCGTGCGGTGTGAATGGTGGTGAGCACCTTGTGACCCGTCACGGCCGCCTCGATGGCGAGCTCCGCGGACTCGATGTCCCGTACCTCACCCATCAGGATGATGTCGGGGTCGGAGCGCATGAACGAGGCGATCATCGGCTTGAATTCCTTCGGACTCTTCAAGTCGCAGTGAGTGATGCCGGGGACCTCGTCTTCCACCGGGTTTTCCAGCGTAAGAATATTCACGTCCGGGCGGTTGAGTTCCCGCAGGATGGCGTTGAGGGTGGTGGACTTGCCGGATCCGGTGGGGCCGGACATGACGATGATGCCGGCGGGGATCTTCATCACCTTGTTCAGCGCGAACATGGTTTCGTCATCGAAGGCGAGCGTGCCTTTGCCGAGGGTGACGTTGATGTTGCTCTTGTCGAGCAGACGCATCGTGATGTGATAGCCCCGATAGGTGCGGTGGCGTTCGTAACGGATGTCGATGGGCCGGTGGAAATAGGAAATCGTGAAACGTCCGGAAATCCCAGGAGCCGTGTTCCGGATTTCGGTGGGCAGCTTCATCAGGTTGAGCAGGAAGGCGTCCAACCGGTCCTTCAGTTTCATCGGGATGTCCACCTTTGCGCCGATGTCGCCATCGCACCGGAAAGCATAGTAAAACGACTCCTTCTCCACCTTGAAGTGCACGTCGGATGTGCGGGTCCGGACGGCGTCCGCCATGATGGTGGCGATGAGCTGTGCCATCGGTTCGGCATAATCGGTGGTGACGTCGAAGTCATGGATCCCGTCGTCCATGTCCTCCACGTCGATAGCTTCGAGATCAGACCTGCTAGGCCCGTTGTTGGTGGCGACCGATTCGATGGCCCGGCTGATTTCCGTGGCAAGCGTGACGACCTTGACTATTTCCAGATGCGGGAACCTCGGGGCGAGATATTCTTCGGGCAGTGGGCTCCATGGATTCGCGATGGCGACGATCAGCTTATCCGGTCCGGACAGGCAGAGCGGGGCGAAGAACCCGCGGGTCATCACGGTGGAGTCACAGGTGGCGTGGAGCGTGCCGTCACAGAACTCGGCGACTTTCGGGAAAAACGGCAGACCGTTGATCTTCGCCAGGGCCGACATGAAACTATAGCGGGTGACGCGGTTAGGGACCTGGTCCTGGGCGAGTTCCGAATAGCTGGGGTCGTGCGCACCCAGCTCGCTCATGATGCGGCGGCTGATCAGCTCATTGAAGGATATGCCGTCGAATTCAATCATGGGAGAAAAGGGAAGAGGAAGAAGTGATCAGTGATCAGTGATCAGTGATCAGTGAGCAGAGAAGAGGTGGAAGTGCGCAGGGAAGAGTTTAGAGCGAGGAGCGGCGTTTTAGGGAGTTGATGAGGCCTTGGATCATTTTTGAGAGTTCCTTGGTTTCGGTGATCATTTCGCGCGAACCGTCAAGGGCGGGCTGGTTGAGCTTTTTGCGCACGCGCTCAGAGATGTAGAGCTGGGTGCGGAGTTCGCCGCAGGAACCTTTGCTGTAACGGAGAAACTTGATGAAATCGGGTGTGCTGTCTCGTTCGCAGCCTTCTGCGATGTTGGACGGGATGGAAACGGCTGCACGTTGCATCTGATCCTTGAGCCCGAAATCTTTCGAAGTGTGATTCGTGACATAAACATCCACCGCAAGTTGGCACCCGCGTTTCCAGACTTCTAGGTCTTCGAATGTATTGATATCGGGCATGATGATGAGGAGAGGTTGAGGAAGAGGAAGAAGTGATCAGTGAGCAGTGAGCAGTGAGCAGTGAGCAGTGAGCAGAGAAGAGGTTGAAGGACAGAAAGAAGTGATCAGTGATCAGTAATCAGAGAAGAGGAAGAGGTGATGGATTGTTGAATTTTCTTTTCTGATCACTGATCACTGATCACTGATCACTGATCACTCGGCACTTTATTCAAAGCTCGAAGTGTTTGCGGGTTAAAAACGTCCAGCTCTCATATTCGAGCCGGGCGATGGTGACGAAAGGGCGGATTCCGAAACGCTTGTATACTTGGGCACGGATTTCGTCTGCTAGGATGGCGGCGGCGATCGGGTTGGCGGAAGCGGTGCCGATGGCGTCGGTATCCTCGGCGAAGACGACGGGCGACAGCAGCACCCGTGCGGTGCCGTGGATGCGGTCGAAGGAATCGTAGAACGCCGAGGGTGCGATCAGTTTGCCGCCGAAGGGGATCAGCGGCACCGAGATGGGCAGCGTGGATGCCAACCGGTTGCCGAGTTCGAGAATGGCGAGGCTGATGTGTTCTTCATCGTGACCTTGGACGCGGGCGAGGGCCTCGACGAGGTCGGCGGGAATGAGTCGTGCGTGGTTTTCCCGAACGGCGGCGGTGGCCTGGGAGATTTCCGCGGGAGTTCCCGAGCGGGTTTGATGAAGCGCTTCCGCGGTTTGTTGGAGGCATACCTCCGCGAAGTCCCAGACATCCTCACCTTTGAGGTGGATGTCCGGTTCTTGAACCGCGAGGAATGGGGAGGCGGATTGCATGGGAGAGGAAGAGGGAGAAGTGCTGAGTGATCAGTGATCAGAGGAAGAAGTGTCGAGTGAGCGGTAGAAGCAGTTGGGAACGGAGTTCAAATAATCTTTCCTGATCACTGATCACTCGGAACTTCTTCCATTTTTAACGATTGCCGCTTCTGCCGGATGCCGACTTGGAGTGGGAAGGAGCAGGTGCGGGTGCCGACCTGCGAGGTTCCAGATCCTCGGCTCTTGGATAGAATGGAGCCTGGGTGGGTTGCAGTCCGCGGATGGAGCGCTTCATGTTGGCCTCGTGGGCGGGTCCGGGATTGTCCTGATTCACCCAGTCGTGGTCGCAGTCGAGGGTGGTGGCGGCCCGGAAGCGATCAGTGGCGCGGTTGGTCGCACTGCCTTTGGTGGGGTCGTAGGAGGTCGGCGTGACGATGAAGACAAGGCTGGTCTTTTCCTTGGTGGCTTCCTTGCTCTTGAAGAAGAAGTTGAGCGCCGGAATGTCTCCCAGCAGCGGAATCTTGGTGCCTGCCTTGCTTTCGCTTTCGCCGTAGAAGCCGCCGATGATCAGCGAATAACCGTCCGGCACGCGGGCGATGGATTCGATCATCGACTCGGTCACCCGGGGATACTTGTTTCCGGAGATACTGAGGATTTCCTGGACGATTTGGGCCGAGCGCGGGCGGATTTTCATGCGCACCGTGCCATCGGGAAGCACCGTTGGCGTGACCACCATCGAAATGCCGATTTCACGGTGCTTGTCCGGATCGGTAGCGATGGATGGGTCGCTTTCATCGATCTTGTAACGCACCTCCTCGGTGACCGTCGGGTTGCCTCCGGACGTGTTCTGCGTGATGGTGGAGGTGATGATCGGCACCCGGTCGATGAAGGAAATCGTCGCCTGTTCGTTGTCCTCCGTGATCAGCGCGGGATTGGAGATCTGACGGGCGAGGGTCCCTTCCGCGAGGGCGCGGAGCACGCCGCTCACTTGGATCGGGCTGAGAACCAGGCTCGCCTCGCTGAGGGCGTCGCCGACATCGGTGGCACTGGTTTTGCCATTGTTCAGGCCGAAAACCGAGTTGAGGTTGGAAGCCACCGTTAGGGATGTTCCATCTTTGCCAAGCGAGGTCGCCCAGTTGACGCCGGTTCTTTCGGCGGCAGCGCTGTTGACGCGCAGAATCTTGGTTTCGATGATGACCTGGCCCTTGGCCTTGTCGATGCTATGGAGCAGGCCGCGGGCCTGCTCGATGCGGTGGGCGGAGTCGATGATGATGATGGTGTTGGTCTTGGGCTCGAAGTTTACGATGCCAGTGCCGGGGCTCAGCATGGGTTTGATCAATTCCTTGATCTGCTCCATGTCGGTCGGGCGCAGATAGCGGAGCTGATAGTGAAACTCGGCGCTCGGAAGCTGGGCGAGTTGGGCTTGGGTGAGGGCGTAGATCGTGTTTCCCTTGGTGTGAAGGGAAAGCCCGTACATGAAGGCGAGCTCTTCCATTTGTTCGAGCGGCCTGCCGTCGTTGAGGTGACCGGTGACGAGGAATTCGGGGCCGCTGATCTTGCTGTTATGGAAATACTGGCGGCTTGCGGATTTGGCGAGGAACTGGAAGATGTCATTGAGGTTCGCATCTTTGATGATGAAGCCCTCGTCGGCATTCTTCATGTCCTGTTTCTGTTGTTCAAGCGGAGCGAAGGGCGTCGGCGTTCCGGGAGTGGAAGGTTCGATCAGAGCACCCGCTTCCACCGGCGCGGGAGGAGCCACGGGCAGACCGGCCGGGCCCGACAGGTCGGGTGGTGCGAGCTGGGTGTTTTCCGAACCAGGAATTTCAGGTGCCACAACCTCCGGGGCGACCACAGGTTCGATCAGTGGGTCGACGGGAGTTTGCGCGTGGAGAATTCCCGCGGTAAGGATGGCGACGGAGAAGGCTAGGGATTTCGCGGCGTTCATGATCTTGGTGAGTAAGGAATTTCAGGGTAGGGTTTTCAAGGTGCGGGGTCTGCCGTTTCGAGTTCGATCGGGGCGTTGGGACGGTCCAAGGTCATGCCGGGGGCGGTGATTCCGCGGTTTCCGGGAGTCATGCCCACGGGCAGCATGTCCAGCTTGCGGAAAGCCGTATCGCCGTTGTCCAGGTTCTTGAAGGCGATCTGTTGGGAAGTGACTTCGGTGATCTGCACGCGGATCTGCTTGCCGCGGAATGATAGCGGGATCTGGTCGCCCTGTTTGATCGAACGGGTGCCAACGAGGAATCGCTTTTCGCCGGGCATGATGGTGGTGACGACGAGCAGTCGGACGATGTCGGCGAAGGGGGTGGCCTGGACGGGAGCGATGCGTTTGATGGTGCCTGCGATGGGAGTCTTGATGACGGGTTTCGCATCGGGGTCCTGGAGTTGACCGAAGGGGTCGGTGGCACGTTCCCGGCTGGAGAATACCGAGGCGAGCGACGCGAGGTAGGATTCGAGTTCGGCAGGGCCCACTTGGCGGGACGGCGTGGTGTTGGCGGGCGGGACCTCTTTGACGATGGGCTTTGCGGCTTTCTCGGTTTTCTCGGTTTTCTCGGTTTTCTCGGCTTTGGCGACAGGGGCCTCGGGGGCCAGTGCCTGGGTGTCGAAATTCGCGGCGGACTGGGCGAGCGTGGCGGTGGTGAGGAGTGCCATCACCAGGGCCGTGAGGGAAACAGTTGCCGACATGGTGCTTCCAGCGGATGGGTTCAAGTTCTTCGCTTTGCTGAAGGGGTGATGTTTCATGTGGCTGGGGATGGAATGGGCTTGGCGGTTGGAAACCGCCGCCACGGTTAGTTTTCCCATGCGTTGTAGGTGACTTGGAAGTTCAGGAGCGCGGAACCGGACGAGCTGGGATCGATTTTCAGGTCCTGGAGATGAAGCTGGGGCATCCGGGTTTCCAGTTCGAGGAACGCCCGCTGCATGGTGCGGAAGGTCCCGCGGAACGCGATGCGGATCTGCGAGGACTCCTGCGCGGAGACGTTTCCGAAGCCACCGTTTCCACTCGGGCGCTCGAATGCCGTCTGTTGGATTTCCTTGGTCGGCAGATGCTCGGAAATTTCCCGCAGGTTGGTGGTGACGGCGCTGGCGGTTTCCTGGGAGAGCTGCTCGTTCCAGCGCTCGAGATGCAGGCGGTCCTTGTTCACCTTGGTTTCGATTTCCAGGCTGGAGAGACGGCTGATCTCGTAGGCTTTGTAGCTTTTCACCTTGTTGTCATAGGAGGCGACCATGTTGGATTTAAGCATGAAACAGAAACCGACCACCACGGCAGCCAAGGCGATGGGGATGACGATTCCGAAGAGGACGATGGTTTGGCGATAGAGATGCATGGCTCAAGGGGCTTTGGAGACGGTGACCGCCAGGGGATCAGTGGCTTCAAAGCGCTGGGTGATGGTGAGTTCAAAGGTGAATGGATAGGTCGATGTATCCGTCATGCTGGCTTCCTCCAGTGGCACCGGCTTGTAGCTGCTGTTTTCCTGGGTCCGCACGTTGACGACCAGGTTGCGGTTTCCGATGTTCGGGTTGAAGGAGCTGTTCCCGGTGATGCGGGCGACCTCGCTGAAGTGGGCTGCGATCCCTTCCCGGGTGTTGATCGTGTTTAGATAGTCGAGCGCCTCGTCGCGGGCATAGCCGGAGATTTTCCACTCCTTGATCAACCCGGCCGTCGCCTTGCCGGGGGTATTTTCCGGTTTGGCGGAATGGGTGTAGGCATTCACCAACATGCCACCGGTCTCCGGAAACATGCGTGAGAAGGACTCCATGTTCGCCCAGGCCTTGGACCGGTCGTCGAGCAGGTTGTTCCAGTGCTCGGCCTTTTTCCGCTCGATGCTGAGTTTGCCAAGCCGGCCCTTGGTGACATCTGCCTGGGTGGGGTCAAACGACCATTCTGGCCGACGGATGAGACTGCCTACTCCGAATGTAAAATAGGCGATGCAAAGCACGGCGACGGCCACGACGGCCACCCGCGCCAGGCGGAGGACCTTGAGCAGTTGCATTTCCGAGCGGGTCGGGAAAACTTCCACCACCTCCCTCGGAGTAGGCAGGAAATTTTGCAGCGCCCATTTGTCTTCCCCGAGAATGGAGAACGTATGGCTGGTGATGGCCGGGGTCACCGCAGCGATCGGGAGCGAGGCGATCGCCGGCTCGGGGCACCAGCTGGGAATGCCCTCTACCGGTTTCTGTTGGATCACCTCCACTCGGCTGGTGTTGAAGGTGACCCGGAGATCCGCATCCAGCGTGGTGTCCACATTGGAGCCGAGGCGGCATAGGAAGAGATCGGGATCGACGAACTCCAGCGAGGCGTTGGTGGTGGCAAGCGCGTTGCGGAAATTGGTCGGCCGCCGGAGTCCCCGGTGCTGGAGCGTGCGGATGAGCCGGAGGTCGGCGTGTTCGTTGAAAAACGCCAGGGCGGTGAACCATGGGTATTGGAGAATGGTGACAAACGGCTTGCCCGGTGAGGGTTCGAGAACTTGGTTGAGCCCCATGATGGCGATCAACGGCGCACTCAACGCATGGGTGATGACCGGAAAGTTTTCTTTTTCTCCGACGGTGCGCAGGGCGCTGATGAGCGGCGCGTATTGCTTTGAGACGGTGATGGTCGAACCGATCACGTCGCTGCCGGCAGCAGGGTAGGGGAGCACTCGCCACGAGGACTGGTCCACTTGGATGGAGGAGTCGGCGAGAATGGATCCGGGATCCAGCAGTGCCGCATCCCGCAAGTCAGGGAGTGCGGCCGGGTTGTCGAGTTCCGGCTTCAGCTCGGTGGTGGCGAACTCATCGGCGATGTGCAGGATCACTCCGAGGGAGGTCGAGCCTTGCGAGCGCGCATGGCGCAGCGCTTCGCTGGCGACGGACTCTAGTCGGGTGGCATCTTGCAGCACCTCCTCGGTGAGCGAGGGGCCGTTGCTCCACTGAGCCTTCTTGCGGTCGTGATAGAAAGTGGAGATGCTCGCTCCATCCACGCGGATGTGGAGCTGGAAATTCAGTTCAAGCGCTTCCTGATACCACGCGGGATTGGAAGCGCGGGAAGTGCTGCGCAGGATGGCGCATGCCTGCCCGAACTGTTTGAAAACGTTCAGGGATGCCGGATGTTGAAACGTGGCCAAGGGACTGAGAGGTAAGGGAGTGCATGGCGGACGGGGGGTGATCCGGAAATCGTAGGGACTTGGAAGAAGAACGGTCCGCCCGCCATCGGCAGGCGGACCGGGGAATGGAAACGTGGCGAGAGGCCGTTAGGCCCGGATCACCAATCGGCGGTGGATCCGGTCTTGGGGCCGTAAGTGGCACCGACAGCACCGGTGGTGCTAGGAGCCAGCCACAAGACGCCGACGGCAGTGTTGATCTCCGCCGGGGTCGTATAGGATACGGTAGCCACGGAAGCGGGTAACCGCAGGTAACCGCCGACTCCATCGTCGTTCACTCCGAAGATGTTGTCTTGGGTCACTGGTCCGCCGACAATATTCGGAGTGACAGAGGCATCCGCCTGTGGAATGTCGTTCATAGCGGCATGACCGCGGACGGCTTGCTGCACGTTGCGGAGGTTCATGACGTTGGCGGCACGGTCCGATCCTACCTTCCACGCTTTCGCGCCGATGAAAAGGATCGAGATGAGGGAAAGCAGAACCAGGATGACAACCGTGAGTTCGATCAGGGTCATTCCGGATTTGGCTTTGATGAATCGTGTGTGGGACAGTTTCATAAGGGTGTTGTTTTGAATCGTGTTTGATCGGCAAGGGGCCCGCCCGCGCGGTGCAGGCGGGCCCGGGGATGTGCATCTCTCGTTATTGAGAGATGGGAATCAGCTTACCAACCGGTCGAGTCTTCGACGTCGTTTTGACCGTAGTCGGTGGCTCCGGCGGAGGTGCCGTCACCTGGGAGACCTGCGGCAGTCGGCACGATCCAGATGTGATCGTAGCTGTCAGCAGGATTCAGGGACTGCGGAGTGATCAGAGTTCCAGCAGTGTAGTCCACGCCACCATCTGCTGCGGAACCGATGTTCTTGGGGAACTTCATGTAAGTTTCCAATTCGGTTTGGCCGAATGCAGCGCCAGAGACGAGCTCCTTCATGTTCTGATGTCCGCGCATCGCTTGTTGCGTGTTGCGGATGTTCATGATGTTGGCCGAACGGTCCGAACCTTTCTTCCAGGCGCGGGCACCGATGAAGAGGATCGAGATGAGGGAAAGCAGGACGAGGATGACGACCGTCAATTCGAGGAGGGTCATTCCGGACTTTGCTTTCATGTTTTGGGTGTTAGTCAGTTTCATAGTGTGTTATTTTCTATTTTTTATTCGGGTGTGTTTGTTTTTTTGTCGGAGGGAGAGCGCCTTTTGGGACTTGAAGGATTCTGAGTTCTTCAGGGGTTGGGGCGGTTCTCGGAAAGTTGGGAAAAGGGGAAGAAGTGATCAGTGAGCAGAGAAGAGGTGGAGTAAGGGAAGGAGTGATCAGTTAGCAGTGATCAGAGAAGAGGAAGAGGAGTTGAAGAAGTGGTTGCTGAGGAGCGGTCGTTTGAGTGCTTTTGCTTTCAGTGAATCAAGATATTTAACATTTTAAAACTAAACGAATATAACGTGATCGCGTATTTTTGATTGGTCTGGTCTTTCCTGATCACTGATCACTGATCACTCGGCACTCATTCACGCCCCATCATCGTTTTTGTTCATTTTAACGTTTTCAAATGTCTCTTGGGTGATGAGACCCCGGTTGAGGAGGCGCTTGAGATTGTTGTCCCACTCGATGTTGCCGGCGCGGCGGATGACGTCTTCGAGTGAGCGGGCACCGCCGTCATAGTTCGCAATGGCGCTGGAGACGGCGTCGTCGTTGTTCTGAAGGAATTCGTAGGTGAGCACCCGCTTCTGCACTCCGTTGAGCAGGCCTTGGGAGTGGATGAAGATGAGGATTTCCGCGAGCCGGCTGAGGACGGAAGCGTGATTGTCCTTTGGATAGAGTTCGAGGATCCGGCCGATGGTCTTGACCGCGCCGGTAGTGTGGAGGGTGGAGAGAACCAAGTGACCGGTCTGAGCGGCTTCCATGCAGGTTTCCATGGCCTCGCGATCCCGGATTTCTCCGAGGAGAATGATGTGGGGCGCTTTCCGCAGGACGTCCTTGAGGCCTTGGCGGTAGGAATGCACATCGCGGCCGACTTCCTGTTGGGTGACGATGCTGGGAGAAGGAATGCGGTGGCCGGGGTAGTCCGGATCGTCCATGTCGTCGGGATACTGATACTCGATCGGGTCCTCGACGGTGACGATGTGTTTGGGATGGTGGCGGCGCGCCCAGTCGATGAGCGAGGCGAGCGTGGTGGATTTGCCGGAGCCGGTCGGACCGGTGACCAGGCAAAGGCCGGCGCGCTTGAGAACGCCGTGACGGAGAGTGTCGGTGGTGTCCGGATCGATGCCGAGTGACTCAAGCTCGGGGATGAAGTCGTTGAGAATCCGGCAGGTGACGCCGAGACCGGAAGAGCTGAGGTGAGCCTGGATCCGCAGGCGGCCGGAGCGCTCGCCGTCGTTGCCCATGGGGATGCCATCGCAGGAGAAATCCGCGACCCGGGTTTCCGCGAACGTCTTGATGGCGAGGCGGATTTTTTCATCGACCCGCATTTCCATGCCTTGGTCCTGGCCGAAGCCGTGGCTGCCGCTTTCCCGGTTGGTGATGAGTTCCTTAAGGATCTCGTCCATGTGGGCGGCGGAGAGGATGCCGAGGAAATCGAGTTTCTCCATGCCCTTGTTGGTATGGATGTAAACCGGCCGGTCGGCGCGCATCTGGATGTCGGAAACACGGAGCTCGCGACAAACGCGGAAGATGATTCCCAACAGGTCCGTGCCCCGCATGCCCTGCATGAAACGCACCGGCGCGGCTGCCGGGGCATAACCCGGAAGTGGCGGTGGTTCGATGGTGGCGGAGTAGACGGACATGGGATGGAAGAAGTGGGGAAGTGGGGAAGTGGGGAAGTGATCAGTGATCAGAGAAGAGGGAGAGGTGAGCAGGAGTGGTTGGTTGAGCTGTTGTAGAGAGAAGGGTGAAAAATTCGTTGGGTGGTACTTCTTTTCTGATCACTGATCACTGATCACTTCTTCAACTCCTCCGTTCGACGCTTGGGGCTGGTGGTGGCCTTCGAGACGGAGGATGGTTTTTTCGCAGGCTTCGCGGATCTTGCAGATGAAAGTGTAGCGGTCTTCGCACTCGGTGATGCGTTGTTCGGAAATCAGGTCCCAGTGCCTCGATTCGTCCCACTCCTTGGCGAGGGCGTTGTAGCGGGCGAGGCTGTAGTCGAGCAGCCCCAGGAAATGCCGCATCTGGGTGGTGTTGAACTTCGGCTTTTCCTCATGTTGGTCGGCGAACATGAATTGCAGGATATTCGTCGACGCAGCGGCCGCTGTGAGAGCCGGGCGTGGGTCGTGCACCTGCTTGAGGCAGTATTGAATGGTTTCCTCCGCGAGTTTCGCGACGGATTCGTTCAACTCAGGGCGGGTGCCGATGCCTTCGGAGAGGAACAGATTGAGCGAGTTGTAATTTCCGTAGTGGGAAGGATCGAGTTTGTAGGCGAAGCGGAGTTTGTCCTCGGTCTGGCGGCGGAGATAGAGCTTGTGGGCGTCACTGGTGGCCTTGGGATTGGTGCTGATCGTTTCCACCTTGTTCAATGAGGCGAGGAACTTCTCGAACCGTTGGCCCAGCGGGAGTTTTGATTCAGCGAGTGAGGATTTTTCCGAATCGGTTGTGGTTTCAGGCTGAGGGATACGGAAAATTTTAGGTTTGTTCGGATCCAGCGCTGGAGTGCCTTTGCAGGATGCGCAGCTCTCGCCATTCACGTGGCGGTGGACGCCGGTGCCCATGGCTCCGTGGAAGAAGGTGTCGACCGGGCCTTGCATGGCCATGGCGAATACCTCGCCGTAGGGGCTGCCATTGATTCCCATCGGGTTGAGTGGCACCTTCAAGTCAGAGTTCGCGACCAGCGGGCGACCGGCAAACGCCCAGGCGAACATGCCCGTGCCGATGAGGCAGAGGGATATTGCGGTGGTAGAGTGGCGTGACATGGGAAGAAAAGTGGAAAGTTGAAATCAGAAAGTTTAAAATTCAGGCGGAGACCTTGGTGCGGAAGGTGAGGCGGGAGAGGCCCAGGTAGACTCCGAGGATTCCGGCGAAATAGAGGGTCATGTTCCAGAAGGCGTCGGCCGGCAGGGAACCGCGCTTGAAGAGCAGGCGCTGGGTAAGATCTGCGAAACTGTAGTGAGGCGAGTAAACCCATAGGCCGCGGAGAATCGGATTTTCCTCCAGTTTCAGCATGTGTTCGATGTAGCCGACCCCGTAAAGGCCGTAGACAGCGATGAATAAAGTGACGGCGAAGCCGGTGATGCCGCCGAAACGGGAGGCGATCGCAGTCGCCAAGGCGAGCAGGGGAGCCGTCACCAGAATGAAGAGCGTGGTATATTGCAGGTTCAGCACCCACCACATCGAGCGTTCCGCCGGGTCGGCTGGGGCGGCTCCGAATTGGGAAACCAAGCCGGTGATGATGGCGAGCGGTGCGATGAAGCAGACCACGGCGAGCCAGATTTCAAAAAGTTGGCGGGTGGCGGAGATGCCGGTGGTCTGGAAATACTCGCCGACACCGGATTTGGCGTTGGTTTCGCCTTCCTTGGCGGCGGTGAAGAGTCCCCAGAGAAGCGTGCAAACCCAGAGTGTGCCCCAAGCCGCCAGAATCCGGGCGGGTTGCACGAGAATCGGCTTCTCGGTGGCGCTGGAAATCATCGGCAGGGCGAAAGGCAGAGCGGCAACCGCAAAAGCGCAGATCGCCCAGGCTTTACGCTGGAAAATCGTGGCAAATGTGAGTCGGAACAGTCTCATGGCTTTAAGTCGGAATAGTTGTGGTCAATTTAGTTCAACAAGGCTTTCAGGGAGCTCCAGGTCTGACCCTCATCTTGAAGGTGGCGGGCAGATTGGCCTTCGATCATCAATGCACTTGGCATGGCCATGGCATCGTAGTCCGGGTGGCAGCTCACGAGGCGCAGCACGTTGGAAGTGGATTCCTTCCAGATTTCCTCGAAGGCTTGGCGGGCGAAGGCGTCAAGTCCGCTGAACGGCTCGTCGAGGAGCAGGATATTTCCCCGGTCAGGCTTCACGGAGAACTCGGCCATGATCAGGCTGGTCTTACGGCGGTTGCCGGTGGAGAGGCGGCCGTAGGGCTTTTTCACGTCCAGCTCGATGCGGTCGGCCAGTTGGATGGCTTGATGAAAACGGGCTTTCGGAAGCAGCATCCGGAAAACCATGGCCGGGGTGATTTCGGGATCGAAGCGAAGATCTTCAGGAAGGTATTGGAGAAACCCCTCGGCGCGGAATTTTCCGGCGACCGGCTTCAGGCTGCCGGCCAGCGTGCGAAGGAGTGTGGTCTTCCCCCGACCGTTGCGGGCAAGGAGGAAATGGGTGCCGCCGGTGAGCTCGACTTCCTGCCCGAAACGGGCGAGAGGACTGCCGTAGCCAATTTCCAGACCGGGGTCGAGATGGATGGATGGGGCTTGAGGGATCATCGTTTTATTTTCGATTCGTTGCGGTTCTAAGTAAATTCGGCAGATTGTCAAGTTGTCTTAAATGTCTGCTTCGCTAACCTTTCCGACGAATAAAACAATCGTCCGATGTTGGCAATCTTTTTTTGAACATTATCCACAATTATGTGTCATGTTTTTAGAATTTTTAATTCTGCCAGCTAGAAAACCCTGTAAAATCAAGGAATTTCCCATTTCCCCGAGGCTATAAAAAAACCCGATTTTTTTCTTCGTGACGCGAAGAGGCTGGCTTGTAGAACTCCCGCAGCGGAATTATGGCGGGCAAATTGACTTATCAACAAGCAGGAGTGGACACGCGCAAAGCGGCCGCCCTGGTAGGCGACATCGGCGCTCACGTGCGCAGAACCCAGCAGACACGCAAACTGTGGGGGGCTTTTGGGCTTTTCGCGGCCTGCTACGATCTCAGTAGCTACAAGGAGCCCGTCATGATGACCGGTTGCGACGGCGTCGGGACCAAGCTGGAACTGCTTTTGGAGCACGATTTGCTTGAAACGGCGGGCAAGGACCTCGTCGCCATGAGCGTGAATGACATCCTGACCACCGGCGGCGATCCACTGCTTTTCCTCGATTACATCGGCATTGCCGCGTTGCATGAGGAGAAAATCACTCGCCTGATTTCCGGCATGGCCGACTATCTGGAAGCCTGCGACTGCATCCTGGCCGGCGGTGAGACCGCGGAAATGCCCGGAATCGTCCCCGTCGACGTCATCGAGCTTTCCGGATTCTGCATCGGTTGCGCGGAAAAACCCGACCTCATCGATCCCACCACCGTCGCCATCGGCGACGTGCTCATCGGATACGCGTCCGACAGCATCCATGCCAACGGCTGGTCGCTCGTCCGCCGCGTGCTCAACGAATTTCCCGGCGAGGTCACCGACGAGGAACTCCACGCCTGGCTCAAACCAACCCGCCTTTACCACGACGTCACCCGGGATTTGAAAAAATCCGGAGTCAAACCCAAGGCGATGTCCCACATCACCGGCGGCGGCCTCCCGGAAAACCTCGAGCGCCTGTTCCGCGGCATGGGTGCCGATTTGGAAATCCCGCGCTGGGAGTTGCCGGGAATCGAAAAACTCCTTTCCCACGTGGATGCCGAGGACCGTTTCCACACCTTTAACATGGGCATCGGCTGGGTGGCGATCGTCGCCGAGGCTGATGTCGATGCCGCGCTTAAGGCCGGCGACGGCGGCACGGTCCTCGGCCGCATGGTGCCCGAAGAGGGGGTCCGCGTTTGCGTTATCGGCGAGTGACACTAGATTTCCCCAACGAATGAGCGACTTCCTCACCCACGAATGCGGGATCGCCGCAGTCCGGCTCCGCAAACCGCTGGCCTATTACTATGATCGCTACGGCACCTGCCTCTGGGGACTGAACAAGCTTTTCCTGTTGATGGAGAAGCAACACAACCGCGGCCAGGACGGCACCGGGATCGGCTGTGTGAAAATCGACATGCCGATGGGCCAACCCTACGTCCACCGGCGCCGGGGCATCGAAAAAGACGCGCTAGCCGAAATTTTCCGGAAGGAAATCCGGGATTTTTACAAAATGTCCCGCAAGGGCGTGATGGACCACAAGGATCCGGAAAGCGTTAAAAAACACTTCGAGTTCGGCGGCGAAATCCTCATCGGTCACCTGCGCTATGGCACTTCCGGCGATTTCGATTCCGGCTGCTGCCACCCCTACCTACGGCGCAGCAATTGGCCAACCCGCACGCTGATGGTCATGGGGAACTTCAACATGACCAACGCCGCGGCACTCAACGAAGTGCTCATCAGCCGCGGCCAACACCCGGTTTTCGGAACCGACACGCAGACCGTGTTGGAGGAAATCGGCTATCACCTCGATGAGGCCCACACCGACCTCTATCGCTCCCTGCGCGATGCCGGAGTGCCCGGCGCGGAAATCCCCGCCCGAATCTCCGCCGCGTTGGACGTGCCGAAACTCGTCTCCGAATCCGCCGCCGCCTGGGACGGCGGCTACTCCATCTGCGGCGTCATCGGAAACGGCGACATGTTCGTCATGCGCGACCCCCACGGCATCCGGCCCTGTCACATGTTAGTGACTGACGATGTCATCGCCTTCGCCTCCGAGCGGGTGCCGCTGATGACGGTTTTCGAGGTGGACGCAGATCAGGTGAAAGCCGTCGACCCCGGATCGATGATCACCATCAAGTCGGACGGCTCCATGTCGGACTCCGCCTTCGTGCCGCCGCGCCGCTATACGCCGTGTTCGTTTGAAAAAATCTACTTCTCCCGCGGAAACGACCCTCAGATCTATCGGGAACGCAAGGCCATGGGTGCTTCGCTGGTCTCCCAAGTGGTCGAATCCATCGAGGGCAAGTTCGACAAAACCATCTTCTCCTTCATCCCGAACACGGCGGAAACCGCCTACTACGGCCTGATGGACGGGCTCCGCCTCTATCGCCGCCAGGAAGTGCGCTCCTCCATCCTCCAGGCATCCGCCGACGGCACGCTCACTCCGGATTTGGTCGACGACTTGATCCTCCGCAACTGGCCCAAGGGCGAAAAAGTCGCGCACAAGGACATCAAGATGCGCACCTTTATCTCCCAGGAAGGCAGCCGCGACATGATGGCCGGCATGGTCTATGACATCACCTACGGCGTAGTTGAGCCGAAGGATAATCTCGTCGTCATCGACGACTCCATCGTGCGCGGCACCACGCTGCGCACCTCCCTCCTGCGCATCCTCGCGCGCACCAATCCCAAGCGCATCATCATCGTCTCCACCGCGCCGCAGATCCGCTACCCCGACTGCTACGGCATCGACATGGCGGAGATCGGCAAATTCATCGCCTTCGACGCCGCCATCCAGCTTCTCAAAGAGCGCGGCATGTGGCGCCGCATGGACGACACCTATGCAGCCGCGAAGGCCGAGCTGAAAAAAGACCCGGCCGACATGCGCAACGCCGTGAAGGACATTTACGCCCCATTCACAGACGAGGAAATCTCCGCCAAGATCGCCGAGATCGTGAACCCCGAGCCAGCGGTCTGGAAAGGCGAGGTGCGCATCATTTACCAGACCATCCCCAGCCTCCGCAAAGCCCTCGGCTCCGAATGCGGCGACTGGTACTTCAGCGGCGACTACCCCACCCCCGGTGGCTACGAAATGGTCAACCGCGCCTACATCAACTACTGCGACGGCAAAGGCGGCCGCGCCTACGGCGAGTCACTGCTCTAACATGGAACGCCGACGAGTCGCCGGCATCCCCATGCTTTGGCAGCAGCCACTGCCATGCGCTGTTCATGGCGTTTGATCTTCGTATTCTTTTAGCCCGCTGAGTTTTCAGACGAGCCTCCTGACAGCCTCCGCCGCCGCCGCGAAACCAAATGCTCCGGTGACAAATGTCGCCGCGCCAAAGCCCGCTGCGCAATCGAGCCGCAAACTCTTCTCCGCATCCAGCGGCTCCTGCGTCGAGCAGGTTCCGTCCCGCTGCGGATAAAATGGCTTCTCCGTCGAGAACACACACGGCACGCCCATCGCGATCGCTTTGCCATCGTCGCTCTTCGGAAAACCCGCGTCGCGCCGCAACTTGCGCCGCACTTGCTGCAGCAGCAGATCGTTTCCCGAGAAACCCAGGTCGGTGACTCTGATCAGCGTCGGATCACGCCGCCCGCCCGCTGCGCCGATGGTCATCACAGGAGTTTTCCTGCGACAGCACTCGCCGATGATCAGCGCTTTGATCGACATCCTGTCCACCGCGTCGATCACAAAATCATAGCGCGGCTCCAGCAAGCGCGCCGCAGTCACCTCCGTCAAAAACTCGGGCAAAGCCTTGACGTCGCACTCCGGATTGATCGCGAGCACACGCTCGCGCAACACGTCCACTTTCGGCAGGCCGATCGTGTTGTTCAGAGCCGGAAGCTGGCGGTTCGTGTTCGTCACACACACATCGTCCATGTCGATCATCGTCAGCGCGCCAACGCCGCTGCGCGCCAGCGCCTCCACCACCCACGATCCCACGCCGCCCACACCCACCACCGCCACATGCACGCGGCTCAATTTCTCCAGCGCCCTCGCGCCGTAGAGCCTCCCGATGCCGCCAAAGCGCGCCTGATAAGTTTCATCCATCGCGGAGAGTCGCACTCGAAGCCGCGCTCGCAAGAGTGTGAAATCACACCGCAAAAAGTGCTCAGCGCGAAGTTCTCAGTGCTCAGTCCACCTTGAAAGTGAGCACTTTTTCGTTTGCACGCCGGCACCAACACTGCCGTCCTCACTCCTGCACCACGACCACAAACGTCCGCGCCTCCGCACCGCCATTTTCTCGCGCCACGATCTCATGCCGCCCCGGAGTGAGCACCGCGATGCGCGCGCCATCTTCCTCGCGAATCACCAGCGTCCTTGATAACCACACCACCTTGCGATCACTCTCAGCGCGCAGCATCAGCCGATTCCCGCCATTGGGAATATCA
>JANPKJ010000100.1:0-1829 GCA_031425955.1 Akkermansiaceae bacterium
TTCCGCCTGCGCGCCATCACTGCCGGACACTTGAGGCAGTGGGTCGCCCGAACGGATCGGAACGAGCAGAACCTTGAAGCTGGCACTAACGTCTTTGCGCTGAATCACCAGGCGGTCGTAGAATTGTGGTTTTCCCGCGCGGTCGGCGGGTCCTTCGCTGCGTTCCACATTTAGCAATGGAAGCGATGAATCGCCGGAGTCCATGCCCAACGCATACACCAATAACAACGGATCTCCTTTGGCAGGTTGAAGGGTCGGCGCAGGTTGAACTGAGCCCATCGCGGTTTCCGGGGAGGATGCCGCGAGTGCGAGGGCGTTGCCGGGAAGTCCCGGAATATTCGCTTTCCAGACACCGCGGTTCAACATGGCCGTCCATTGATAGAGACGGGTTTGTTCGTCTTTCTGAAGATCATCCAACACGAAGCCATAGACGCATTCTCCGCGGACCAACCCGACTTTGCGGTAAACATGCTTCATCGGATTGTAAGGCGACCGGCAGTTAGGCAAATAGTTCGTATAGTTGTAGGTGGGCCACCAAGGGCGGAATTTGTAGCGCGCGGTGCCGGCGAAGATTTTCAGATTGTTTTCCGAAGGCTCGACTTCCCACCCTAGATCGGCCCACTCGGGTTCCCATGTTTGCTGGGGCTGCGCCAGCCACCGCCACGAATAGGAATAGGTCATATCCGCCGAGGCTGTGGCTCCCGATGGCTGCGAAGCGGCCCCGAGGTAAGTGGCTGCACCCTGCCAGCCCAGAGGCCGGTTGTTGAACGATCTAGGCTGCGACTTCCCGTCCACCAGAACGAGATTGTGATAGTCGCCGGCGTAGTTCTGACTGAATGGGGATTCCGTGAACCAATCCACTCCGAGGCCGGAGAAATGGAACATCCCGGCATCCGCGTGGTGATGGCCGGCTCCAAAGTAGTGATCGGGCCTCACCAACATGTGCATCCATGCCGCGTCCGGCGTCGCGTCGCTGGCACTGGCGAACACTCCGTGCACAGGCGCATTGAAATCCAACGGAAGCCCGAGGTCCGTCCGCTTGGTGGGACGGCTGTCCGAATCGTAGAGCATGTTTCGCGTCATGCCTGGATAGGTGACACTTGGCAGTCGGAGCCTTTTCATATCCTTCACCTGCGAACGATAAGCGGCTTCATCGAAGGCCTCCTGTGATTCCTGCGCTTCGCCAGTGAGCGTAAGCAGATGGTCCGAATAACGTTCCTCGGGGAAGAAGCTCTTCAATTGGCGGACGTAGCCCGGATTGAGACGTTCCGGGCTGAAGGGACCATACTGGGTGCCGCTGTTGACGATGACCCGCCCGCTCGGAGAAGTGGATTGGATTTGGGCCGGGAGCAATTTGCGGAAATGAGGATGACCGAACAGGTTTTCACCGCGCCGGGCCAACGTGATCATCGAGAGAAACTGGAATTGGTTTCCTCCTGGGGATTTCCCGTTGCTTTCATAAATCACGCCGGACGGGTCGATGCCCCAATCACAGAACGCCCTGACGGTTTCAGCGCCGGACGCGTAGGCTTCGGGATCAAATCCCGGCAGACCTTCGATGGCTGCGACCGCCAGGAAATGGGGCAGATCCCAGGTCACCCAATTGACGTCCCGAAACCTAACTGGTGCGTCCTGTCCGTAACTCCTGCGGCCGTAAGTCGACTTCGCGATAATCCGGCGCATTATGTCCTTTTCCTCGCCGGTCATCCATTTGCCGCCGAAATCGAGAGCCAACCCGAGGTTCATGTTAGGAACCACGCCGTGCAAATTCCGCCAGTGGGTGCGGGCACCGTTGCCTTCCATCGAGACGGTGCCGCCCCGTTCGTCGA
>JANPKJ010000101.1:0-94443 GCA_031425955.1 Akkermansiaceae bacterium
GGACCATCGAGTTCGACCACGACCCGGTGCAGTCGGTGGAGACCCGGAAAAAAATCTTCGCCCGTGCGGCGGTGGAGCGGACGCGTTGTTATGGCTTCCATCTCCCGTGGCCCGGACTCGGGCAGATCGTGCCCGTCGGAAACGGCTACCTGTGGCACCCCGAGCGGTGGAGCTGGGGGAGCTGATAGGCACGCTCAAGCGTGAACTCCGGACAGCGTTACTTGAACCGCGGGTCTTCCGGGTTCCCTCCGGAGAGGATGTAGGCGTATAGATCTAGCAGCTCATCCGGGTTGAGGGCGTTGAGCAGGCCGGGCGGCATCATCGAGATGTCGTGCGGCTTGCGGTCGACGATGTCGGCATCGGCGAGGGTGGTTAGAGCGTTCGGGGCGAAGGCGCTGGTCATGACGAAGAGCGTGTTGTTTTCCTCCACCACCACGCGGCCGACGAGGGTCTGGCCGTTTTTCAAGGTGATGAGTTCGCTCGGGTATTGGTCGCTGATGACCTTGGACGGCTCGGTGATGTTCTCGGTGAGGTCGCGGATGGTGTAGCGGTTGCCGGATCCGGTTAGGTCCGGGCCGGTGTTGCCGCCCTGGCCGCCGAAGAGGTGGCAGTTGCTGCAGAGCACGGAGGAGAACATGGCTTTTCCCTGTTCGAAGTTGCGCTTCTTCAGGCCGGTCTCGGCGAGTGCGACAATCTCGTCGGTGGTGTAGTTTTTGCCGGGGCCTTTCGGTGAGACGACGGGAGTGGTGGCGACGGGCGCGACGGTGGTGGCGAGCGTTTTGAGGGCGGCGCGCTCGGTCGCGTCGGGAACGCAGTTGGTGAGGGCGAGGTCGCGGATGGTATCGAGGAACTTGCGGAAACTATTGCCGCCGTGCCACGAGGCGGTGGTGGAAAACCGGCCGAAGTAGGTTTTGCGGAGTTCGGGAGTCCAGCCGGCGCGGGCCTCGCGAAGGGCGTTGGCGTAGGCGATCGCCTGGCGGTTAGGACGGCTGCCCTGCATGCCGGCGACGGCTTTGGAATACCGGTCATTGCGGGCGAGCACCGCATCGGTGGCGACGGTGATGTCGGAATCCCTCGCGGTGGCGAGCAGCGGGACGACTTTTCCAACGATGGTGGATGAGTCGACGGAAACCAACAGGGAGGCGAGCTCGCGGTTCACGAAGGAGTCGGCGTTCGGGAACAGCGGATCCAGGCGCGCGGCGATTTTCTCACAGACTTCCGGGGCGGGCTTGCCCATGCGGGTGAAGACAAGCTGCCAGGCGCGGATGTATGGGAGATGGAGGTTTTTCGGAAGCTTCGAAAAATCGAGCCGGCCGAGGGCGGCGATGATTTTCGGTTGGAGCGACTTGTCTCCGACGCGGGCGAGGGCGATGAGCGCCTCGACGGACGCCTGCGGATCGGTCTCGGCGAGGGCATTTTCCTGCCATTTCGCGACCGGCTGCCGCTCGATGGCGGTGCGGGCGGCGAAGCGCAGGAACCGGTCCTTGCTGGACAGGTTCGACCACGCCTGGGCGAGCGCCTCCGGACGATCGGACTCTAGCAAATGCCGGAGTTTAGCCTCGGCGGTGGGTGGTGCGGGGCGGACCGGGGCGGTCGGTTCGCTGCCGGTGTAGGTGACTCGATAGAGAGCAGCCTGGCTGCGGCGGCCACCGGTGGTGAAATACATGGCGCCGTCTTTTTTGGCGATGATGACGTCGGTGAAGGGCATCGGCTTGCCGGCGACGAACTCCTCCTTCACGGATTTGAAACTGGCGCCGTCCGGCTCGTTGTGGATGGCCCACATGGTGCCGAAGGTCCAGTCGAGGGCGAAGAAGGCGTGTTGATATTTCGCCGGGAATTTCGCGCCCGTGCCGAAGACCGATCCGGAGGGAGAGCCGGGGCCGACGTCGACGGAGGCTGGCAGCGAATCGGCGTAATAAGCGGGCCAGCGGCCGGATCCGGAGCGCCAACCGTAGTCGCCGCCGCTGACGACGTGGTTGATGCGGGTGGGCATGTACCAAGGGGTGCCCATGTCCCACTCCATGTCGGAGTCGTAAGAGAAGAGCTCGCCGTTCGCATCGAAGGACGCGTCATACTGGTTGCGGAAGCCGCCGGCGAAGAGCTGGATTTTTTTCCCTTCGGGATCGGTTTTGCAGATGAAGCCGCCGGGGGCGAGGATGCCCTTGGCGTGGCCGTTAGGATCCCACATGCGTGGGGTGAGGTGGTCCTCGCCGGTGGCGACCATGCGGTTGTCGGCGAGGTTTTTCGGCACGTCGGTGTGGTTGCCGCTGACGAAGAAGATGGATTTTCCGTCAGGTGATAGAACGAGGCTGTGGACGCCGTGCTCGCCGCCGCCGTCGAGCGGGACGAGGTGCTCCGCCTTGTCGAACTGGTCGTCGCCGTCGGTGTCCTTGAAGCGCCAGATGCCCTTGCCCTTGAGTTCGTTGTTCATCAGATAGAGACTGTCGAAGGCGTAAAGCAGGCCGTGCGCGCCGCCGACGATTTGGCCGTTAGGACCCTGCGGCAGGGTCAGGGGCTCGACCTTGACAGGGTCTTCGGAGCCGATGGCGGGAACGGTCACCCGAAAGACGCCGCCGTATTGATCCGCGGCGAGCAGGCGGCCTTTCGGGTCCTCGGTGAGGGCCACCCACGAGCCTTCCTTTTCCTTAGGAACGCTATAGAGGCGCTCTGCCTTGAAACCCGGCGGAACCTGGATCTGCGTGGTGTCGGGCAGGGAATCACTGTCCTTCGTTTTCGGGACAAGTGCTTTTCCCCAAGGTTCGTCGCCGTATTTGGCCACGACGACCGCGGGTTTGGAATCGGTGCTGCCGGTGGCGGATGCGAGCCAATCCGGACCGGTTTCGATTTGGATTTCCTCGCCGCCGCCGGCCGTGCGGAGGGTGAGAACGGCGACGAGGCCGGCGATCGGGCCGCTGTTCCGGGCGTCGATGCGGATTTCGTTTTCACCGGGTTTAAGGAAACTGGCGAGTTTCGCCCGGGTCGGCTCGGTCCAATCGGAGTTTTCGCCGACCTTGTTTCCGTTGATGAAGGCGGTGGCGCCGTTGTCGCAGGTGAAGTCGAGGCGGGCGGATCTGACCTCGCCGGAGACGTTGAAGGTCTTGCGGAAGGTGGCCTTTTCGCCGTCCTTCGCGGCCTTGGTCGTCCAGATCCACTGCGGTTCGGCGTGGAGCGGCAGGGCGGACAGGGCGAGGCCGAGCGATAGATAGAGCGATGCGGGTTTCATGATTGGAGTGTCAGTGCGCAGGCGCTTTTTTCAAGTGGCTGCAAAATCTGAGACGCCTTACGGGAGGCTGGTCCGGGTCTTTTCAGATCAGGTGCCGTTCACTTGAAATCACTCGGAAGGGTGACTGTCTTGCGGTTGCCCCAGAAGCGGACGAGTGTGCGTTTGGCGATGCCGTCGCCGCGCTCGGTGGCGAGCAGGAGGCGGTTGCCGTATTTTTCGAGGTCCCACGCGTCGGTGGCTCCGGCGGGTTTCCATAAGTGTTTTTGGAGAATTCCGATGACGTGCTCGCGGTCGTGACCCTCGGGCGAAAATACGGTGAATTCCTCAAAGGGTCCGAGGTCAGTGGTTCTGGCAGGCCGGTTCCAGGTGATGCCCAGTGTGCGGTTCCGCGCCCAGGCCCTGAGCCGGGGTTGGATGAGTTTCACGGCCTGCAGCGCCAGTCGGGATTTCCACGAGTCGAAATTCTCCGCAAGCTCCCGCAGCGGCAGCATGCGGTTGGTGATCGCCTGATAGCCGGCGGCACCCATCGGGCCGTGATAGATGATGGAGTCCGCCATCACGCGGACGGGGCCACCGCCGTAGATGAAGCCCTGCCATTTCGCGTCCCCCCGTTTTGAGAAGCGGGAGGGGTGTTTGGCTAACAAAAGATGCTCCGCGCGGCCGTAGCCGAGTTGTTGGCGGAGGAAGGCGGTGATCGTCGGTCGCCGCCGGTGCCAGACGAAGGCTCCGGGGACGAGGCCGAGGCGGAAACCCGCGTCGCGCAGGCGCCAGCAGAAATCCACGTCGTCGCCCGCGGTGTGGAACTGCGGGTCGAAGCCGCCGATGGCGTCAAAGGCGGTGCGGGTGACGGATAGATTGCAGCCGGGAAGGTGCTCGGCCTCCTCGTCGTCGAGCATCACGTGGCTGGGCGCACCGGGCGCGGCGCAGACGACCGCTTGTTCCCAGGATGTCGGTTTGGGCGACAGATTCGGCCCACCGGCGGCGGAGAATTTTCCTTGTTGGAAAATCCTGCGCAAGCGGGTGATCCACTCGCGATCCGGTTCGCAGTCGTCGTCGGTGAAGGCGAGCACATCGCCTTGCGCGAGCTGTGCACCGGCATTGCGGGCGTTGCTCAGGCCGCAGGGTTCCAGCCGCAGCAAGCGGACCCACGGGAAATTTTTCTCCACGAAATTCCCGGTGCCGTCAGAAGATCCATCATCCACGACGATGGTTTCGAATTCCCCGCCGGTGAGTTTGCCGATGGCGGTCAGGCAGTCGCCGATGCGGGAATTTCCGTTGCGAGTGCAGACGATGATGCTGAAAGAAGGAGAGTTGAGAGTTGAGGGTTGAGAGTTGAGAGAAAGACTTTGCAGCGCGGGTTTTGCGTTTCCTGCGCGGTCGGTGAGGCCAAAGTCCCAGTCGAGCACCTCCGCGCCTGCGTTCTGCCAGCGGTCACTCCAAGCGTAGACGGTCAATCCGGCGCATTCCAGGTCGAGCGCGGCATGGGTGGCCCAGCCGAGGATTTCCGCCTGGCGATCGAGGCCGTTGCGGCGGGAGTCGAGGCCGAATTCCGAGATCACCAGCGGCCGGTCGCCGGCGACGTGGTGGAGTCGTTTCACATAGCTCCGGAACGCCGCTTCGTCTTCCAGGTAGACATTGAAGGCGGTGAAATCCGCGTTTTCCGGCTCCAGGTATTCGGTGCTCGGGTAGTTCGCGTAGGCGAAAAGCAGCTCCGGCGCGAGTTCCCGGCCGAGGGCAATCAGCTGCTCGACCGCCTCGCGCACCTTCACCGGACCCATCCACCGCGCCAGGTCGGCCGGCACCTCGTTGCCGACGTAAATTCCCGCCAGCGCCGGATGACCGCCGATTTCCTTCAGCCCCTCCGCCAGCGAAATGACCGCCGCCGAGTAGATCCCCGGGCTGCGGAAAAAATCCGCGCTCTGGCCCCATTTCAAGCCGCCGAAGACCTTCAGCCCGTGGCTCGTGGCCGCATCGAGCAACCGCCGGTCCGGCAGGTCGTAAAGGCGCAGCGCATTGAAACCCGCCTCAACTATCCGCGAAAAATCCGGCGCGAACGACTCCGGCCAGCCGCCGGGAAACGGCCCGTAGGTGACCGCGCTCATCCGCACGCGCTGGCTCCCGGAGCGGAAAAATTTCCCGTCCGTCCGCCATCGTCCCTCGTGATCCGCACCCGCCACGGCACGACCCTAGAGTCCGACCGGGAGATTCCCAAACCCAAATTGGCGCGAAATCGCCATCCGCACTTGGCGCTGGCAAACCGCCCGCCCATGACTAGCGTGGCGGGGTGTTTCAGATTGTTTTCAACGAAATCAGCGCCGCGGAACTTTCCGCCTTGGATACGCTCGAGCAGCTCGAATTGATCGACGAATTCAAGGTCGGCAAGGAGGACCTGGCCAATCTCACCGGCGAGCGGTTCGGCAGGATCGACCGCGACGGCACCGTGCTTTACCGGTTCCGGGCGAAGGACTATCGGTTTTACTTCGAGGTGAAGGACGGCGCGGTAATCGTCCACCGGGTGCTGCACAAAGGCACGTTTTCGGATTTCCTTTTCCGCTCGAAGATGCCGCTGGCCGAGGACGAGGCGCTGGCGAATTCCAAACACTTCTGGAATCTCATCGACGAAGGACGCAACGCCCGCCGACTGTAAAGTTTCATTAGATTTTGCTTCCAGTCCCGGCCTGCCATGGGCCATCCTGCGGAATGATGAAATGGATCATGCTGTTGGTGCTCGCGGGGCTCGTCGCCGGAAGTTGGATGATGTATTCCAACAAGACAAAGGAGATGGCCGAGCTGACGACGAAAATCGACACGCTCGAAAACACCGGCACCGCCGAGGAGGAAGTCTCGAAACTCAGGACCGACCTGCAATCGATGGAGGGTGAGAAAACCTTCAACGGCATCCTGCTCACTTTCCTAAGCGCCGGACTGGTTGGCATTTTCTTCGTCGTCTATCTGCTGCCGTTTTTCGCGCAGCGCGTCACCCACGCCGTCTATGATAGCGCGGAAATGGTCGAGAAGGACGTCATGCATGACGCCCGCTCGCTGATGGCGCAGGGCGATTACGAAGGGGCGATCGCCGCCTTCAAACAAGCCGCCGCCGCGGATCCGCTCAACCGCCTGCCGTGGGTGGAAATCGCCAAGATTCAGAAAACCAATCTCGAGGACCCCGCCGCAGCCATTGCGACCATCCGCCATGCCTTGGAAAGCCAGGCGTGGGAGATCAACGACGCCGCGTATTTCCTGTTCCGCCTTGCCGAGCTCTACGACGAGGTAGAGGGCAACCGCGCCTCCGCCGTCGCCATCATGAACCAGGTGATCGAACAATTTCCCGAAACCCGCCACTCGGCGAACGCGCGCAACAAGCTGCACGAATGGGAAGTGGCGGATGCCGCCGCGGCTGCGGGCGGGCATTCCTAACCGGTTGGTTTCCAGCCCCCCTGCGCGATGTGGCGAACCCACCACCGATGGCGCGGGAAGTTGGCGGCGTTTTGCGACCGGCATCCGTTGTTTGTCGCGGCCATGGTTACGGTGGGCTGCGTACTGGCGGCGGATTGGAAGCTGGCGGCAGGGCTTGGAGCGGCGGGGTTTTTCGGGCTGGCGGGCTGTTACCTGAAAAACTGGCGTGTCGCGCTGGCCTGGGTGTTGTGCGGGGGAGTCGCCGCCGGAGTTTTCGCATGGCGGAATGACGCGCGGGAGGCGGAGGAGCGGGGCTTGCTGAGCTCAGCAGGTGGGAAAATGTGGGGCCGGGTCATTAAGGACGGCAAGGGGGGAGGGGAGTTGTGGGTCGCTCCGGTCGTCCTGAGAAACGGTCCGCACACGGGTGCGAAAATCTGGTGGGAGGGCAGGGGAGAGGTGCCGGTCGCGGGCTCGTGGGTGCGGGCGCAGGGGAATTTCCGGCCGCTGCCGGAGATGCGGAATCCGGGCGAGTTCGATCAAGCGACCTGGCTCCGCGGCCAAGGCGTGGCGGCGGTTTTTCATGCCACCTGGGTGAGGGGAGAGGTCGTCACCGGCGAGTGGGCCGCCCTTGGAGCGAGGATCCGGCGCTGGTTCCGCAACGCGGTCACCGTGGGGCTGCCGGAGGAATCTCAGGAAGCCGTCGTGATCCGCGCGGTGGTCATCGGCGAGCAACCGCCGGACGCGGACGAGCTGGTGGCCGCGTTCCGGAACAGCGGGACCTTGCACGCGTTTTCCGTGAGTGGGTTGCACGTGGCGATGGTGGGCAGCATCGGTTGGCTGTTGCTCCGGCTCGCTGGAATGCCCCGGCGGTGGGCGGTGTTGCTCCTGCTGCCGTTGATTTTCGGCTACTCGTGGCTCACCGGAAACAGCCCCCCGGCGGAGCGCTCGGCGTGGATGGCGGCGGTGTTTCTCGGTGCGTTTGTTTTCCGCAGGCGGCCGGATTTGCTCAATGCGCTCGGAGCGGTGCTGCTGGTGGCGATGTTGTGGGACGGGCGCCTGCTTTTCCAACCGGGCGTGCAGCTTTCCTACGGCGTGGTGGCCGTCATCGCGGTCGGCGCAGGTTGGGCGTCAAGGTTGTTTGGCTGGATGGAGAAACCGGAGCTCTATCTGCCGCTGGTGATGATGAACCGCTGGCAAAAAGGCTGGCTGGGAATCCGCCGGAACTTCGCGCAATCGCTCGGCGTCTCGCTGGCGGCCGGGCTCGGCTCCACGCCGTTGACCGCGCTGCACTTCGGCCTGGTCACGCCGATCTCGGTGCTCGCCGGGATCGTGCTGATCCCCTTGGTGTTTGTCTTGCTCTGCGCGGCCTTGCTCGCGGTGGCGCTCAACTCGGTTTCCACCCCCGCCGCCAGCCTGGTAAATCAGCTGAATGCCTACGTGGCGAAAGGCTGCACGCTGACGGCGGAGGGATTCGCCGCCGTCCCCGGCGGGCACTTCCAGCTCAGGCAGGATCATCGGCCGTTTTTGTTAATCTACGACCTCGGGCGCGGGGCCGGAGCTGCTTGTTTTTCCGGCGGCGGCAGCGGTGCGGTGCTTTTCGACTGCGCGGACCCCTACAGTTTCAAGCGTCGGCTCGCCCCCTCGCTGCGGCGGCAGGGAATCCGCCCGGACTCCGTGGTCCTAAGCCATCCCGACGGCAACCACCTTGGCGGCGGGCCCGCCGTGTGGCGGACTTTTCCGATCCATCAGGTTGTCCTGCCGGTCGAGCAATCCCGCAGCCCGGCGTTCCGCGCCTGGCGGGACGAGGCTCCGCCGGCAGGAATCAAAGTCCTCCAAGCGGCGGAATTCCGGGAACTCCTCATGCCCGATGGGGCTCGCCTCGAAATGCTGCTCGCCCCGGACCCCCACTCGCAGAACGCCACCGCCGATGACCGAGTCGCGATCTTCCGTCTCCACTGGCGCGGCTGGAAAATCCTTTTCGCCAGCGACGCCGGCATGAGCACCGAGTTCGAGCTGCTGGATGCCGCGACGGACGTCTCCGCCGACGTGATCATCGCCGGCCGCCACCGCACCGATCTCTCACTCACCGATCCGTTCCTCCACGCGGTCAACCCGCAGGTGATCGTCGCCTCGCACTCGGAATTTCCGGTCGCGGAAAAACTGAACCCGAAATCCGTCAGCTACTGGCAATCCCGCGGCATCCAAGTGATCCATCAAGGCGAAACCGGCGCCGTCACCGTGCGCGTGGACGAATCCGGAAATCTCTGCTTGGAAGGCTTCGTCGACAAGTCGGTGATCACCCTCCAGCCGCGTTGAGCGGCTTCCGACACCTCAGCCGGAACATCGATTTCCCCTCCGCCTCCCATTGCACTTGGAAATCCGTTTTCGGATAGAAGAACGTATCCTCCTCCCACTCCAGCCGCTCGAATTGCCCAAACTCCGCCACCTTCGCCACCGCCCATTGGAAATACTCCTCATGGTCGGTCATGAACAGGAATTCCCCGCCCGGCACCAAGGCCTTCCGCGTCGCTTCCAGAAACTCCAGTTGCATCGTCCTGCGCCGGTTGTGCCGCAGCTTCGGCCACGGGTCCGGGCACAGTAGGTGAATCCGCGAAATTTCCGCCTCCGGCAGCAGCCACTCGACCACATACCGGCTGTCGAGCCGCAGCACCCGCGCGTTTTCCAAGCGCCGCCGCGTCAGCTTTTTGCAAACCTTCCGCACCCGACCTAGCAGCCGCTCGACTCCCAGAAAATCCCGCTCCGGAAACTCCCGCGCCATCTCCGTCAGGAACGAGCCGTCTCCGCACCCGAGATCCACCTCCAGCGGCCTCCCGCCCCGGCAAATCTCATCCCGTCCGAGTTTCCGGAAATAATCCTCCGGCACGAGTTCCCCCGCCATTGCCGGCCGCGGAAGAACATTGAAAGGCTGCGTCGCAATCACCGGCGCACCTTGAGTCCCCAATTCAAAATTCAAAATCCAAAATTCAAAATCCCCCCGCCCCCGTTCCCGCTTGACGCTCTTTCCCCGCTCCTTCTAGCTAGCCCGCACGAGACGCGTCCCGCCGGACATCCCCTCATTCATCCAACTCCCAACCTTTTCTACACGTGGACCTCCAGGAAATCCGTCGAATCGTCGAACTCATGAATGAGCACGGGCTCACCCACTTCGACCTCACCAAGAAGGACTTTCACCTCAAGCTGAAAAAAGGCGCCGACCTCGACGATCTCCGCAGCCTGCTCGCCGCCATGCCCTCCGGCCAGGCCCCGTCCTATGCGCCTGCGCCAGCCGCCCCGGCCGCCGCCATTCCCGCTCCCGCCGCTCCCGTCGCCGATGGCGTGGACATCACCTCGCCCATGGTCGGCACCTTCTACACCAAGCCCGCGCCCGACGCCCCGAATTTTGTCGAAATCGGCTCCACCGTCTCCATCGGCCAGACGCTCTGCATCATCGAGGCCATGAAGGTCATGAACGAGATCAAAGCCGAGAAATCCGGCACCATCTGTGCCCTCGTCGCCGAAGACTGCACCCCCGTCCAATACGGCGACGTGCTATTCCGCATCAAGTAAGGATCTCCGATCCACGATCCCCAATCCAAGATCCTCTTCATGTTCAAACGCGTCCTGGTCGCCAATCGTGGCGAAATCGCCCTCCGCATCATCCGCGCCTGCCGCGAGCTCGATGTGGAATCCGTCGCCGTCTACTCCGAGGCTGACGTCGACTCCATGCATGTCCAGCTCGCCGACGAATCCGTCTGCATCGGCCCCGCCTCCAGCAAGGAATCCTACCTCAAGATCGACCGCATCATCGCCGCTGCCGAGATCACTGGCGCGGATGCCATCCACCCCGGCTACGGATTCCTCTCGGAAAACGCCCGCTTCGCGGAAATTTGCGCCAGCTCCGGCATCACCTTCATCGGCCCGTCCGCCCAGGTCATCTCCATGATGGGCGACAAGGCCACCGCCCGTGCCACCGCCATCGCCAACGGCGTCCCGATCACCCCCGGCTCCGGCATCATGGCCGACGCGGAAGCCGCCCTCATCGAGGCTCGGAAAATCGGCCTCCCCGTCATGATCAAAGCCACCGCCGGCGGTGGCGGCCGCGGAATGCGTCCTTGTTTCAAGGAAGAAGAATTCATCAGCCTCTTCCAAGCCGCGTCGAATGAAGCCGTCGCCTGCTTCGGCAACGGCGATTGTTACCTCGAAAAACTCGTCCTCAACCCCCACCACATCGAGTTCCAGGTCATCGGCGATTCCCACGGGAACTACATCCACCTCGGCGAGCGCGACTGCTCGATGCAGCGCCGGAACCAGAAAATCATCGAGGAATGCCCGTCGCCCCTGCTCACCCCCGAGCTCCGCGCCCGCATGGGTGAGGCATCCGTCAAGCTCATCAAAAACATCGGCTATCAGAACGCAGGCACCATCGAATACCTCGTCGATGCAGCCGCCGAGAACTTCTATTTCATGGAAATGAACACTCGGATCCAGGTCGAGCACCCGGTCACCGAGGAGGTCATGGGTTGCGAACTCATCAAGGAGCAGATCCGCGTCGCCGCCGGCGAGCCGCTCTCCCACCACGTCCTCGAAGCCACCCCCCGCGGCCATTCCATCGAGTGCCGCATCAATGCCGAGGACCCCTTCAACAACTTCACTCCCAGCCCTGGCACCATCGAGCTCTGGTATGCCCCCGGCGGAAAAGGCGTCCGCGTCGATACCCACGTCTACTCCGGCTACACCGTCCCGCCGCATTACGACTCCATGATCGCCAAGCTCATCGTCACCGGAGCCACCCGCGAGATCGCCATCGCCCGCATGAAGCGCGCCCTCGCCGAGTTCATGATCCGCGGCATTAAGACCACCATCCCCTTCCAGCAGGAAATCATCGCCCACCCGGATTTCGCCGCCGGCACCTACGACATCGGCTGGGTCGCCCGGTATTTGGAAGAGCGCGTGAAGTGAGAAAAATAGGTCCTATATGACCTATACGACCTATGAATGACGCCCGCCTCTACTGCATCCTCGACCTCGGCTACGTCTCCGAGGAAAACGCCGAGCAAGTCACCCAATCCCTCCTCGCTGGCGGAGCCGATCTCCTCCAACTTCGCGCCAAAGGCCACGACCTCGCCACCATCCGCCGCGTCGCCGAAAAGCTCCTCCCGCTCTGCCGCGCCGCCGGAGTCCCCTTCATCCTCAACGACTATTTCGAACTCGCCCTGGAACTCGGCACCGACGGCGTCCACCTCGGCCAAGACGACGGCCCGCTCCCCGCGGAGCGCGGGATTCATCCCGCCCAGGACCGCGGAATTCATTCCGGCCTTCATTCATTCATTCATTCATCCTCTTCATCCCCGATCTCCGATCCCCAATCCCCGATCTCTCCGCCCCGACCCTTCATCATCGGTCGCTCCACCCACTCTTTCGAACAAGCCCGCACCGCCCTCGCGGAGGGCTTCGACTACATCGGCTTCGGCCCACTTTTCCCCACGCCCACCAAGGCCGGCCGCCCCGCCATCGGACTCGAAGAAATCGCCGCCATGGAGCGCGAAGTCGGCTCAAAAATCCCCGCCTTCTGCATCGGCGGCATCACCCGCCAAACCCTCCCCGCGGTTCTCACCGCTGGTGCCTGCCGCGTCGTCATCGTCTCCGACCTCCTCACCGCCCCCGACATCCAAGCCGCCACCAATTGGAGCGCGGAATTTATTTCGCGCGAAATCGTCCCGCCCGCCTGAGCTTCGCCCAAAAACCGGAGCGCCGCCCTCAGCCCCCCGGACCGCGGGATTCATCCCGGCTTTGATTCATTCATCTTCTTCCTCTTCCATTCCGCGTTTCTTCTCACCAATGCGTCGCTGCCCGGAACAACGCCAGTCGCTCTGTCAGATCGTCCGCTGAAAGTTCTTCCAGCCGCCGCGTCGAAAACGCCTCGCACGTGAACGAAGCCAACATCGACCCCTGAACGATTGCCTGCCGCAGCGTCGCCGGTGCATACGGCGGTGCTCCCTGCGCCGCCAGATAGCCGGCCATCGCTCCCAGGAAGGTATCCCCGGCACCCGTCGGATCCGCCACCGCCTCCAGCGGCCACGCGGAAGCCCGGAACAACTCCACCCCGGAATCCTCGCCGGCTGAAAACAAAATAGCCCCGAACTCTCCCAACTTGATCACCACATGCCGCGGACCCTTCTCCAGCAGCAGTCGGCCCGCCTTGATCAGGTTCGACGTCCCGGCCAGCTCCCGCGCCTCACCTTCGTTCAGCACGAACAAATCCAAGTGCGGCAGCACCTCGTGCAGACGCTCGTTCGCGATCTCGATCCAAAGATCCATCGTATCCGCGATCACGAACCGCTCGTCCGTTCCGGATTCCGCATTCTCAAATCCGCATTGGGAAAGCATTTCCAACTGGTTGTCCGGAGACATGTTCGCCAGCACCACGATCGGTGCGGCCGCCGAGTCCGCCGGCACCTTGACCTGCCAGTTTTCCAGCACATTGAGCCCCACCCGGTGAGTCGTCCGCTCGTTCATGTTCGCATGGTATTCCCCGGACCAGGTGAATGACTCGTTCTCCGAGCGCTCCATCCCGTCCAGCGAGATGCCTCGCGCCTCCAGCATCGCCAGATGCTCCTTCGGGAAATCATGCCCGATGATCCCGATCAACGCCACTGGCCGGATGAAAAAGGAAGCCGCCAGCGCCGCATAAGCCGCGGAACCGCCCAGCAAGTTCGCGCCCTCCGCTTCCGGAGTCTTCACGTGGTCGATGGCGATGGTCCCGCCAATAACGACGGCGGAGGGCGGAGTGGCGGATGCGGATGACATGGGTGAAATGCGGATTGGGATTGATGGCTCGATTTGAAAAAGGCCTCAACAGCCTCAGCCGTTTTCTAAGCCCCAATCCACGATCTGCAATCCTCAATATCCGTGGCAGCAGTTTCCAACCGCAAAGCCCAGTGTCACCCCTCAAAAACAAAAGAGGCCGCACACTCGTGCGGCCTCCAAAGCTGTGTCATGAAATTGAAACCGGGGACCTCTCCCCTCGACAAAGTAAAAATGCACGATTCCCTCTATCTTGTCATGTCACTAAATAATGGGACACGGCCAAAGTCCCGAAGGTGCGCTCCCTTTGACACCCCCAAGGCCTTCCCTGCTCCTCCTGGAGGGCGTCACACCAACCCGTCCTTGCGCGCTTGTTTCCAATACGCGTATTCCGAGCGGTTGAAGTCGATGTATTCGGGCGAGAGATCGCTGGAATACATGGTGTAATCGGCCTCGCCCTGGTTGAGGTTGATGACGATTTCAAACTCGGGGTGGGCGACGACTTCGCGAAGTTCGTCCATCGGGGTCTCCGCCTGGAGGCCGCCGAGGCAGGCGGCTTTCCCACCGATGTGGATGTCCACGAGCTCCTCGCGGATACGGGCCCGGGAGTAGCCGACTGCGTGGATGATGCGGCCCCAATTAGGATCGCCGCCGTTCCAGGACGCTTTGACGAGGGCGGACTTGCAGACGGCTTCGGCGACTTTTTTCGCATCCAGATAGGTGCGCGCGCCTTCGACTTTGACGGTGACGAACTTGGTCACGCGCTCGCCGTCGCGGACGACGGCCTTGGCGAGTTCCAGCATCAGCCAGTGCAGCGCTTTGCGGAACAGTTTGCAGTTGGTGCTGTTGCGGCGGATCGACGGCATCCGGGAGGCACCGTTAGCAAGCACGATGACGGTGTCGTTGGTGGACATGTCACCGTCGATGGTGATGCGGTTGAAGCTGTCCTCGACGCATTCCAGCACGGTTTTGCGGAGGTTTTCCGCCGGGATGTTCGCGTCGGTGGTGATGAAGCAGAGCATGGTGGCCATGCTGGGAGAAATCATGCCTGCACCTTTGACGCAGCCGCCAAGACGGACGCGGTGCTCGCCGAGGTCGAAGGAAATGGCGATTTCCTTGGCGTGGGTGTCGCTGGTGATGATGGCGGCGGCGACATTGGAGCCGTTTTTCGGGCCGAGGCAGTCGATGAGTTCGTCGTACTTCGGCTCGAAACGGACCATCGGCATGGGCAGTCCGATGACGCCGGTGGAGGCGACGCCGATTTCCGAGCGCTTGAGTTTGAGTGGCTTGGCGACGGCGTCGCACATTGAGTTGGCATCGCGGATGCCCTGAACACCGGTACAGGCGTTCGCGTTGCCGGAGTTGGCGATGATGGCGCGGAGATTGCCCTTGCGGAGATGGGTCTGGGAGACGCGGACGGGCGCGGCTTTGACCCGGTTCGTGGTGAAGGTGCCGGCCGAGGTGCATGGCTTTTCCGAATAGATCAGCGCGAGGTCGAGGCGCTTGGCGTCGGGGTTTTTAATGCCGCAGCTAACGGCGCTGGTAAGGAATCCTTGAGGCGCGCCGACGCCGCCTTTGATTCGGGTAAATGGGATCTCCATGGCAAGTGTAAGGGGACAGCGGCGCAGATTGGCCACCCCTTAGAAATTTTGCAACCCATCAGTGCCGCCCAATCCGAAGATCAGGTTGAAACATTGCACCGCCTGCCCTCCGGCACCTTTTCCGAGGTTGTCCTCGGCGCTCATCAGGATCACGCGGCCGGTGCGGGGATCGTGCTGCCAGCCGATGTCGATGAAGTTGGTGCGGGTGACGTTCTTGGTGTCCGCGCAGCCGCCGCGACCGAGGAGGCGGACGAAACTTGCGCTGGAATAGGCGTCATCCAAGGCGGCGCCGATGGCATCAGGCGTCACGCCGCTGCGGATCTTCGCGGTGGTGGTGGTGACGATACCGGAGTTCACCGGAATGAGGTGGGGGATGAAGGTGATGGTGACTTTATCCCCGGCGGCAAGACTGAGTTCCTGCTCGATTTCTGATAGGTGGCGGTGTTTGGGCACGCCGTAAGCGCGGGCGCTTTCATTGCACTCACAGAAAAGATACGGGATGTCCGCTTTGCGCCCGGCACCGCTGACGCCGCTCATGGAATTGGCAACGATGGTGGAGGGATCGATGAGATTTTCGCCCAAGAGCGGATGAAGTGGCAGCAGGATGCTCGTCGGATAACAACCCGGCGCGGCGATCAAACGCGCGGCCTGGATTTCCGGCGTGCGGATCTCCGGCAGCCCGTAAACCGCCTCGCCCAGCAAATCCGGCGCGGGATGTGGGTGACCGTAAAACTCCTCATAAACCGCCGCATCGCGCAGGCGGAAATCCGCGCTGAGGTCGATGACCTTCAAACCACGCTCTAGCAGCGCGCGGGCGATTTCCGCGGCAACTCCATGGGGCAGCGCGAGGAATGCGACCTTCGCCCCCGTCGCCGCGATGGCGTCCGGATCCGGCTCCATGAATGTCAGTTCCGCACCGGGTGCTTTATGAAATCGCGGGAACACCGAACCCAGCGTTTTCCCGGCTTCCGCACGCGATGTGACAGCGACAAGCTCCACGCCCGGGTGGACAAGCAGCAGGCGGAGCAATTCCATCCCGGTGTAGCCGCTGGCTCCGACAATGGCGGTCTTGATGCGATTCATGCGGGGGGAATGTCATGATTTTCCGTGCTTGCCAATCCGCATTTCGCCTGTTTCTTTCGGCATCCGTTCGCGGAACGGGCTGTAGCGCAGTCTGGTAGCGCACCTGCCTGGGGGGCAGGGGGTCGTGGGTTCGAATCCCGCCAGCCCGACCATTCTTGGTGGGTCACTGGCGTTCCGGGACCGCCAATTCCGCTTTCTTTAAAGCAGTTAATGCGTTGGCAAGGTGGTTTTGAGTCCGCATGGTCCGTGGACTGAAGTCGCTTTTCCATGACCCACCCATCCTACGCCGGACCTGTTGATTCCCGAAGCGCCGTGTAGGTGATCAACAGCGGGAGCTCGTCGTTGAAATTCTCACTGATCGATTCCGTCAGTGAGGACATCCTCGTCCGGGGACTCGCAGAGGCATTGACCGGCGAGGAAGGGGTTCTGCACATTTCAAGTCCGGGAAAATCCGACGAAAGTCTCGCGCTGCCGGGGGCCGATCATGCCGTGGCGATCGCGGCAGCCATGGAGCGGATCGATAAATCCCGGATCGGCGTTGTCGGTCATCGCGTCGTTCATGGCGGAGAGGCGTTTTCGCACAGCGCCAGGATCGACGAAAGCGTGGTCGATACGATCCGCGAGTGCTTCCCGCTGGCACCGCTCCACAATCCCGCCAGCCTGGTGGGAATCGAGGCCGCCCGGAGCTATTTACCCTTGCTGCCGCATGTCGCGGTTTTTGACACGGCATTCCATCAGACCATGCCGGAGCAGGCGTATCTCTATGCCATCCCTTACGAGTATTACGAAAAATTCCGCATCCGCCGTTACGGCTTTCACGGGACGAGTCACCGCTTCGTGGCCGGCGAGGCGGCGCGACTTCTTGGCAAGGATCTGGCTGACATCCAGTTGGTCACCGCGCACCTTGGCAACGGCTGCAGCGCCTGTGCCGTCAAGGGCGGGCTCAGCGTTGACACCACGATGGGCTTCACCCCGCTGGAAGGCCTGGTCATGGGGACGCGCTGCGGGGACATCGATGCGAACGCGCTCGAATTTCTATCAAAATCGCTGGCGAGTACACCGGCGGAGATCGCCGCCATCCTCAACCGCGAGAGCGGGCTGCTAGGGCTTTCCGGACTCAGCAACGACATGCGGACGCTGGTCGCCGCGGCGGCCGGAGGGCACGTCCGTTCACGTATCGCCATCGAGGTGTTCTGCTACCGGCTTGCAAAGGGAATCCTGGGACTCACCGCCGGGCTTGATCGCCTCGACGCGCTGGTTTTCACCGGCGGCATCGGCGAGCACAGTGCCGTCGTCCGCGAAAAGACTCTATCCCATTTGAAAATTCTCGGGACCGTTCTAGCTGCGGATCTCAACGAAAACCACGGGCATCACAGTCATGGCAGGATCACCGCCACAGACTCCGGCCTGCTTGTCATGGTCGTGCCCACCAACGAGGAGTTGGTGATCGCCCGCGAGGCGGCGCGCTTTCTCAACCCTGCGACCCTAACGACCTCACCATGAACGGGCACAACCCCTACACCTTGTTTCTGGCACCCAGTGGCAGCGATGTCGGCCTAACCACGATGACGCTAGGCCTGGTCCGCGCGCTGGATGTGCGTGGCGTCCGCGTCGCATTCTGCAAACCGATCGGCCAGTCGTTCCACCACGACAACGGTCCGGAGCGCTCCACCCATTTCATCCGCTCCACCACCCAGCTCACGCCCGCCGCTCCGATTCCCCAGGAAGAAGCCGCCCGGCTGATTTCCTCCGGTGAGGAGGAGCAACTGATGGAGCGCGTGGTCGCCATGTTTCATGAGTCCTGCGCGGACGCGGACGTGGTGGTGGTGGAGGGCATCGTCCACACGCAGGCGTGGCCGAGCGCGGCGGGCATGAACCTCAGGTTGGCCCAGACGCTCAGCGCGAATGTGATTCTCGCGGGCTCGCTGCCGGGTGACACGCCGGAGGATTTCGCTGACTTCGAGTCGCGCATGGAGCTCTCCATCCGCGAGTTCGGTGGGTCCAAGGGCAGCAACGTGATCGGTTGTTTTGTCAATCATTCGCCTGCGTCCGTCGGGAACTCGCTGGCGGAAATCCGCGAGACAGTCCAGCGGCATTGCCCGCTTTTCAAGCGCACGAGTTTTCCCATCATCGGTGCCATCCCCGAGAATCCCGATCTATCCGCCCCGCGGACGGTGGACATCGCGCGCCACCTGGGCGCGACCTTGATCCACGAATGGGAGATCGAAACACGGCGGGCGAAAAAATTCACCCTGCTCGCCCGCACCGTTCCTAACATGCTCAGCGCCTTCACTCCGGGAAACATCCTGATCACACCGGCCGATCGCGCGGACGTCTTCGTGGCCGTGGCGATGGCGGCGGTGAACAAGATCAACTTCGCCGGCATTATTCTAACCGGCGACACCGACCTGCCTCCCGGGATGATCGAACTGTGTCGTCCCGCGCTGGATACCGGACTGCCCATCCTCAAGGTGGAGACGAACAGCTGGCACACCGCCACCCATCTGAGCGGCATGAGCAAGGAGGTCCCGGCGGATGACATCGAGCGTGTCCGCCGCTCGATGGATTTCGTCGCCACCCACATCGACACGGTCTGGCTCGCTGAAAAATCCTCGGCGCCGGTGGAGGCGCGGATGTCGCCCGCGGCGTTCTGCCACCGCATCGTCGAGTTGGCGAAACACGCCCGCAAGCGGATCGTCCTGCCGGAAGGCAGCGAGCCGCGGACGATCCGGGCGGCCGCGCTTTGTGCCCAGCGCGGCATCGCGCGGTGCGTTTTGTTAGGAAATCGCAAGGAGATCCTGCGCGTGGCGAACGGTCTGGAAATCCACCTGCCGGACACGGTGGAGATCATCGATCCCGCCGAGGTGCGCGCGGGTTACGTCGCTCCGCTGGTGGAAATGCGCCGGCATAAGGGGCTCACGCCGCTGGATGCCGCGGATTTCCTCGAAGACAATGTCTGGCTCGGCACCGTGATGCTGGCCTTGGGCGAAGTTGACGGGCTCGTCTCGGGCGCGCTCCACACCTCGGCGAACACCATTCGGCCGGCGCTTCAGATCATCAAAACCAAACCGGGTGTGCGCGTCGTTTCCTCGATCTTCTTCATGTGCCTGCCTGACCAGGTGCTCGTTTACGGCGATTGCGCAGTGAATCCGGATCCCGATGCCGAGATGCTCGCCGACATCGCCCTGCAAAGCGCGGACTCCGCGATGAAGCTGGGGATTCCCGCCCGCGTCGCGATGATCAGCTACTCCACCGGCGAGTCCGGTCAAGGTGCGGACGTGGAAAAAGTCCGCGAAGCCACCCGCCTCGCCCGCCTGAAGCGGCCGGACCTCCTGCTCGACGGGCCGCTGCAATACGACGCCGCCGCCATCGCGGAGGTCGCCGCCACCAAGGCACCGGACAGCCCGCTGGGCGGACGCGCGACGGTCTTCATCTTCCCGGATCTCAACACCGGTAACACCACTTACAAGGCCGTGCAACGCAGCGCGAACGTGATCAGCATCGGCCCTGTCCTGCAAGGCCTGAGGCGTCCGGTCAACGACCTTTCCCGGGGCTCGCTGGTGGAGGACATCGTTTACACCATCGCCATCACGGCGATTCAGGCACGCGAGTCCTAGACATTTTCCATCCGGGAAATACGCTGGGCGGGTCATGAAAACCCGATTGCTCATGCTTGCCGCCATTCTGCTAGCCCCGGCGGAGGCGTTCCCCGATCCGCTGGTCGCCGCTGATGGATCGAAGATCACGAACGCCGCCGGGTGGACGGAAAAACGTCGGCCCGAGCTGTTGGAGTTTTTCACCCGCGAGGTATACGGCCGCTCCCCGGGACGGCCGGAGAAGATGGTTTCCGAGGTGTTTGATCGGGACCTGCGGGCTCTCGACGGCAAGGCCACGCGCATCCAGATCGCGATCTATCCGGGGGGCAAACCGGGGCCGCGGATGGATCTGCTGGTTTATCTGCCGAATGCGGTGGCAGGCCCGGTTCCTGCGATTCTCGGGCTAAACTTTTGGGGCAACCACGCGATCCATCCCGATCCGGGCATCCGGATCACCGAGAGCTGGGTGGAGGCCGGACATCAGCCTTATGTCGATCTATCAACGGTGAGGGACAGCCGGGCGACCGAAGCGAGCCGGGGAATCAATGCGAAGCAGTGGCCGGTGGAAAAGATTCTATCCAGAGGCTACGCGCTGGCGACGATCTATCGGGAAGACGTCTGCGCGGACCGCGAACCGTATTTTGAAAGCGGTGTGCACCCGCTTTTCCCGGAGCTCCAGCAGGGGGATGATAACTTCGGCTGCATCGCCGCGTGGGCGTGGAGCCTGAGCCGGGGGCTCGACGTATTGGAAGTGGAACCGGCGATCGATGCGAACCGCGTGGCAGTTTTCGGATTCTCCCGTCTTGGCAAGGCGGCGTTGTGGGCGGGAGCGAATGACGAACGATTTACGATGGTCATCAGCAATGAGTCCGGCGCCGGCGGTGCGAAGCTCTTCCGTCGCGGGGTGGGGGAGGACATCGCACGGTTGAACACGAAGTTTCCGCACTGGTTCGCGCGGAATTTTCGGAAATACATGGGCAAGGACAAGGAGTTGCCGTTCGACCAGCATCAGGTGATTTCACTGGTCGCTCCTCGGTCGGTTTATGTGGCGAGCGCCTTCGAGGACAAGCATTCCGACCCCGAAGGCGAGTTCGCCGGAGCCAAGGCCGCGGAGCCCGTATTCCTGCTGCTAGGTGCCCGGGGACTGCCCGCGGAGTCATGGCCCGCGGTGGATACCTCGGTGCAGGGCGGCATCGGCTATCATGTGCGTTCGGGGAAACACGACGTCATGGATTTCGACTGGCAGCAATATCTCGATTTCGCCGACAGGCATCTCAAGACCCGCTGAAAATGATCTGTCCGTGACGGAGTGGCAATGGTCCGGGGGGCTCAGGGCGGTAGAAATCCCGTGGAAATTTCCAATGGCAAAATTCCCGTTAGCGGGGATTGATCATTCCGGAACAAGGCGAATACGCGCTTTGCAATCCGGTAACCAACATCATTCCAAACCACCATGAAATCCAAATTGATCCATTCTCTTGCCATCGCCACATTAGGCATTGCGACGGCGTTTACTCTTTCCGCCAAAGACATTGAGGCATCCACCATCACCAAGACGGAGGTGAATGCGGCCCAGCAAGCCTGGTGCGACGCATTGGTTGCCATCGGCAAGACCCACACAGAAGGAGGAGACGCCAAGGCGCTTGCAACCAAGGTGCTCACTGAAGCATACGACTACGACAAAGGTAAGGTATTCTTCAAGCCTACCCTCGCCTTCGGTGCGAACACCTTCCGCCCGACCAAGGCCGGAGCGCTCGCCTACTTTGTCGGGGGCGATCCGAATTTTCCCGAAGACAAGGGATTCGCCCTCAAGCCCTGGGTCAAGGCCCGTTATGACAATCTGGGAGACGGTGATGAAGGCATCCAGATCCACGGTGATATCGCCATCACCATGGGCAACGTCTGGGTCACCGCCGCGGATGGCACGGAAGTGATGGTGGACAAAACCTTCGTCTTTAAGAAAGGCGCTGACGGCAAACTCCGCCTGATCGTCCACAAATCGTCCCTACCGTTTTCACCCGAGAAGAAATAAACACAAGAGGCCACCTCGCAGGTAGACCCGTCTTCAGGCGGACTTGAGCGGAAGCGAAGACCGCTTGAAAGCGGAACTACCTGCGAGACCACTTCCAGCAGAGCTGGAGGTGCCTCGGGTGTGATCGCGCAGTTTGGAGGATCCCGGAGTCCATGCCAGCCGTGGTTAGCCTTGCGGCGGAGCGGTGGCGGCGTTTTTCCGATGGTCGTGGCGGATGGCGCGCGCGTCGCCGAGGAAAACGGCATCCTCGCCCATGTTGACCGCGAGGTCTCCGATGCGCTCGATGGAACGGGCGACGAAGACGAGGTGGAGCAGGTGTTCCGCACGGCCATCGGAGTTTTCGAGGCGGCCGCTGAGGGTGGCAATCATTTGTTTGTGCAGACGGTCGAGCTCCTTGTCACGGGCCTTGAGGCTTTCGCCGAGTTCGGCGTTTGAGTCGGTGAAGGACATGACGGCGTCGCGCAGCAGCTTGTCGGCGATGGAGTAGAGCGGCTCGGCGAGAGCGGCTTCGTCAAGTGGGGCGGCCTTGCAGATTTTTTTGGCGCGCTTGGCGATGCTCACGGCATGGTCCGAAATGCGCTCGAGGTTGTGGGCCATTTTCATCGAGGTGATCACGAGCCGCAGGTCGGACGCGACCGGTTGGAACCGGACGAGGATGCTCATGCCGCCTTGGTCGATTTTGCGTTCGAATTCATCCACGTCCGAGTCGTCGGCGATGACGGCGCGGGCGAGGTCGATGTCACGCTCCAGCAAGGCGTGCATGGCGCTCTCGAGATTCTGCCGGGCGAGACTGGCCATCATGAGGACATCGGCTTTCAGTGCGTCCATCGCCTTGTCGAACTCGCGGAAGATGTGTGGCTGGTTCATCGGTGGGTAGGCGGAGTCGGAAGGTCGGGGAGGGGGGGGGGTGGACCTGATGGGAGAGTATAAGGCCCGGAAAGGATGGTTTCAAGCAATGGCTCGGCCAAGTTTGAGCCTAACAAAGCAGCCGTCCCTCGCGGAGCGGCTGCCATCAACTGAAACAAGCTGACAGGAAATCAGAAGTAGGTGCGCAGTGCGATCAGGTAGGTGAGCGTGTCGAAGTCACCGTCCGGGGTGTCCATCGTCTGGTATTCGATCCCGCCCTGGATCTTAATGTTGTGGCTGCAGATGTAATAATTCAGGCCGCCGTAGAGGGAATGATGCGAATCCCCCCGGCCGCTGTTGATGTTCGAAATGCCATCGGCACGGCCATAGCGGCTGTTGACGCGGACTCCTTCGGCTTTGGAAGCTGCTTGGTATTGGTACTGGCCGACGAGTTGGAGTTTGTCCTCCATGATCCAGTAATAGGGCGTGACGACCACGCCTCCGAACATGCCTTCGCGGTCGGGGTTGCTGGTCATGTCCGAGCCGCCGTTGTCGCCGAGGATGAGATCGCCGGCGACGCCCCAAGGGCCGGCGTTATATTCAGCGAAGAGCGAGGTGGCCCAGCGGTAGGGGAGGACGGAATCCTCGGAAACGGCGTCCGCGGCGTTGTAAACGAAGTCCGCGCCGACGCTGAGTTCGTCGGTCACCTTGTAGGCGGCATTGGCGTAATAGATCACGCTGTCCTGCCAGCCGTTAAAAGCCTCGTTGTCCTGGCCGTCCGTGGTGGAACTGTAAGTGGAAGTGTTGAACCGCCAGTCGCCCTTGGTCGCGTCCACGCTCAGGCCGGTGGGGCGGGCACTGTCGTAGACTTTGTTGGCAATGGCGGAGCGCTCGACGGTCAAGAGCTTGGTGGAGGACAAATGGGCTTCCTGGCTGAGCAGAAATTTCTGGCGGCCGTAGGTGAGCATGAGGCTGTCGAAAACATTTTCGCCGAGGACCTTGCCGAGATCGAAGGAAAGGTAAGCTTCATCGATGTCCTGGTAGCCCCAGTCCAGATCGCCGCCGCCGCTGACATTGCGGGAGTCGTCCACGAGATTGGCTTGGAATTTAAAGCCGAAGTATTGGAGGAACTTGCCCTTTGCCCCAATGCGGAAGCGTCGGTATTCGTCGTAGGTTTCGCTGAAATCGCTGCCATCGACATCGCTGCCGTCGAGATAGGCGGCTTGGTATTGGAAGCGGCCTTCAAGCTGGAACTCTTGAAGGAAAGGGTTTTCTTTGTTCTTGTAGAGAGTGCCGGGCTTGTTTTGAAGCCAGTCGCACCAGTTTCCGGGGCTCGACGGTGCTGCTTGAACGGGTGCGGCTTCCTCACCGGCGATGAGCGGGATGTGGAGTCCGAGGGCTAAGCCGAGGGCGAGCGGGAGTTGCTGTTTGATGTGCATTTGCATTGGTGTTTATGTGACGGAAACGTCAAATGGGTAAGTGGCGGAAACGTCACATTCGAAGTGGTTTTGTGTGACGGATTCGTCACACAATGCCGCGCTGTTGAAATTTCGCCACCCTAATGGCCTCCGATTAAGCTGATACCCCGCCCGGATTACTGACCACCGCCCGAATGTGACAATCATGTCACAAAGCATTCTTTGATGGTCGGAATGAATTCGGGGTTAGTGCGGAGGGCTGCGGGTCATCTCCCGCAAATCCTACCATGATCCTTATGAAAAACACAGCCATCTACTTGACCAGCGCTCTACTCAGCGTGTTTCCCGCCCTCGCCGAAGAGTCCCACATCGACCCGGCCCTGCCTACTTACAAGGCGGTCAGCGGCGTTTCTGGAAACCTGAATTCCATGGGTTCCGACACCCTCAACAATCTGATGACTCTCTGGGCGGAAGGTTTCAAAAAGGCGTATCCGAACGTGAACGTGCAAATCGAGGGCAAGGGCTCCTCCACCGCGCCACCGGCCCTGATCGAGGGCACCGCCCAGCTCGGACCAATGAGCCGCCTGATGAAGGCCGAGGAAATCGACGCGTTTGAGAAAAAATACGGCTACAAACCGACCGAAGTGAAGGTGGCCATCGACGCGCTCGCCGTTTTCGTGCAGAAAGACAATCCGCTCAAAGGCGCGTCGATGAAGCAGGTAGACTCGATTTTCTCCAAAACCCGCAAAAAGGGCGGCGAGGACATCACCGATTGGGGTCAACTTGGACTCGACGCCTGGAAGGGCCGTGCGATTTCCCTTTTCGGACGAAATTCCGCTTCCGGCACCTACGGATTCTTCCAGGAACACGCGCTCTCCAAGGGTGATTTCAAGCCCACCGTCAAGGAGCAGCCTGGCTCGTCCGCCGTCGTGCAAGGCATCGGCGCAGATCCTTATGCCATCGGTTACTCGGGCATCGGCTACAAAACCTCGGGTGTCCGAGCCCTCCCGATCGCCGGAGATGACGGCACTTTCTACGAGGCCAACTACACCAACGCGCTCGACGGAAACTATCCGCTCGCCCGCTTCCTCGTGGTTTACGTGAACAAGAAGCCCGGCCAGCCGCTGGACACGCTCACCTTGGAGTTCCTCAAGTTCGTGATGGGCAAAGAAGGCCAGACGATCGTCGAAAAGGACGGCTATTATCCGTTGCCAGCGGAAGTCGCGGCAGAAGTTGTCGAATCTCTTGCCAAGTGATTCGCATTTAACTTCCTTCTTCCGCGCCAGATCCAGATCCCCCGCTGATGTCGGACCATTTCAAATCCCCGGACCCGAAACGTTTCGACGTTTCGCGGTCCACTTTGTGGTTCGACCACTTCATGGGCGGGGCGATCCGGTTCGGGGGAATCAGCGTGATCATCGCGGTTTTCGGGATTTTCTACTTCATCGGCAAGGAAGTGGTGCCGTTGTTTAAATCGGCGGCCGTGAAACCTGCCGGGCAGGTCGCCACGGCGTCAGCGCCCGCGGTGCTCGGCGTGGATGAATGGGGCGAAATGCCGTTTTTCTATGCGGGCGGCGACCAGGTTGTGTTCGTGGCCGTGGAAAACGGCGAACGCAAGGAGCTGGCGTTGCCCGGCCTCGCTGGATTGAAAATCACGGCGCTCGCCTACGACACGGTCCACCGGCGGGTCGCGCTCGGGCTGGACGACGGCCGCGTGGGGTCCTTCCTGGTGAATTACGAACGGAATTTCACGCCGGACGGGAAATCGCAGGTCGTGCCGTCACTCGTCGAGGAACCATGGTTTGTCCTGACCAATGGCGTGGGCCCGGTGACCGCAGTCAGCTACGGAGACTCCGGCGCGGGGCGGGTGATCGTGGCGAAACGAGGCGAGGGGAGCGCCTCCTCGATTTCCGTGCTGCGTCTCGCAATGAAAAAAGGCCTCGTGGGCAAGGGGAAACTCTCGCTCGTCCAAGAGGTGGATGTCACCTCGATGCTCACCGCCGAGGCGATTCTGGTGAAAGCATCCCCGAACGGGGCGATGGTGCTCGTCGGCTGCGCGAACGGCGAGGTGGATTATTTCCTCGCAGATGCGGAAGGCGTGACCAAGCGCCAGGCCTTCAAGCCCTTCGACGGTGTGGCCCCGCGGCAGCTGGATTTCCTTTTCGGCGGCGTTTCCGTGGTCATCACCGGCGCGGACGGCCAGCAGGAGCAATGGAGTTTGTTCCGCCCGGACGAAGCCGGAGAGCGGCTTTTCGGACAGACACAAGTGTTCCCAAAACTCGGCGAAGGAAACGTGATCTTCGCCGCGAGTCAGCGGAACCGCACCTTCCTCACCGGCACCGGCCGCGATCTGTCGATCCGCCACAGCACCTCCGGCGCCGTCCGCTGGACAGGCGTGCTCGACATCGATCCGGTCATCGCCGTGCTCGACGCCAAGGGCGAGCATTTCATCGCCGCAGCTGCTACCGGCGACGCCCGCCGATACGCGGTGCACGATCCGCATCCGGACGCAAGCTGGCGGGCGTTCTTCGGAAAGGTCTGGTACGAGGGCGGCGGAAAACCGGTTTTTCAATGGCAGTCCACTGGCGGCACCGATGATTTCGAGCCGAAGCTCTCGCTGGTTCCGCTGATCTTCGGATCGCTCAAGGGTACGGCTTACGCGCTGTTGTTTTCCATCCCCATCGCCTTGCTGGCGGCGCTTTTTTCCGCGGCATTTCTTCCACTGAGTGTGAAGCGCGTCGTCAAGCCAGTGATGGAAATCATGTCGTCGCTGCCGTCCGTGGTGCTCGGATTCCTCGCGGGACTGTGGCTGGCACCGATTCTGGAAACGCGCGTGCCTTCCGTCGTGGTGATGAGTCTGGCGATCCCGCTCACCGCGCTGTTGATAGGTTACTGCTGGTGCCGCCTGCCGATTTCCATCCGCAACCGCTTCGAGGGCGGCGGTGAGTGGTTGGTGGTGTTACCTTTTCTCGCACTGGCGTGCTGGCTCGGCTGGCATCTCGGACCGGTGATCGAGAGCTGGTTTTTCATATACAAGGATCCCGCCACAGGCCGTGAAATCGCGGACTTCCGCCTGTGGTGGCCGCAGGCGACTGGAAATTCCTTCGAGCAACGGAACTCGATGGTGCTTGGTTTCATGATGGGCTTCGCGGTGATCCCGGTGATCTTCACCATCGCCGAGGACGCGCTTTCCAATGTGCCGAAAAACCTAACCGCCGCCGCTTCCGCCCTGGGTGCGAACCGCTGGCAGGTGGTGTGGACGGTGATGCTGCCGGTCGCGTCTTCCGGGATTTTCTCCGCGCTGATGATCGGCTTCGGCCGCGCGGTGGGCGAGACCATGATCATGGTGATGGCCACCGGCAACACGCCGGTCATGGATTGGAACATTTTCAACGGCATGCGCACGCTCTCCGCCAACATCGCGGTGGAGCTGCCGGAAGCGCCGGTCGGCTCCACCCACTACCGGACCTTGTTCCTCGGCGCAGTGGTGCTTTTTGGAATGACTTTCATCATGAACACCCTCGCGGAAGTCCTCCGCCAACGCCTGCGCGAACGGAACAAGATTGTCTAACCTATGCCGCCCGACGCCAAGACCTTCGCCACCACCGGCCGCTCCCGCAAGGGAGAGCCGTGGGTCTGGCTGACTGCCGCCGGGCTCACACTCGGCGTGCTCATGGCGCTCGGTCTGTTCCTGCTCATCCTGGTGAAGGGCACGTCCTCGTTCTGGCCGCGACGCATCGATCTGATGGAAGTTTCCAATGGCGCGGCCATCGAGAAAGTCGCGGGCTACATCACCCAGGAAACCGAGCGCCGCGACGCTGCAGGGGGGCTGCACAAGGAGATCCAGGTTTTCCGCGGCAACAAGGATTTGAACGGTGAGGCGTTCAAATACATCGACCGCTCCGAGATCAAAGCCACCTCTCGCCCCGAGTCGTTATTGTTAGTCGAGCGCTTGGAATACGGTCCCGCCATCGTCAATGCAGTGGCCTTGCAAACACCCGGCGGCCGCATCGAAGCGAACTCCGGCGGATTCAATGCGGCGCTGGAAAAGATCCTCAAACAGGGCCAAACCGCCCGCACCGAGTTGCTGGTGATCGAGCGCAAGAAAATCGGTGCCATCAGCCGCGAGCTCGACGCTCTGACTCGTGCGGAAAAATCCAACGGCGTGAATGCGGAGGTCGCCACCGCCCGGCGCGCCGAGTTGCAGGCGGATTTCGAAAGACTCCAGGCCCAGGCCGCAGAGATCCGCAAGACGCTGGCGGAATCGAGTTTTCTCGGTGTCACTGCCGACGGCAGGGAAGTCAACTATCCGGCAGGAAACCTGCTTCATGCGTTCCCCTCGAACCGCGCGGGCTTTTTCTCGCGGGTGGGGGAAATGTTCCACCGCATGGGGAAATTCCTCACGGAGGATCCCCGCGAGGCGAATACGGAGGGCGGCGTCTTCCCGGCGATTTTCGGCACGGTGGTAATGACGCTGGTGATGAGTGTCTTCGTGACACCCTTCGGCGTGATCGCCGCGATCTATCTGCGGGAATATGCCAAGCAGGGGATTTTCGTCCGCATGGTGCGCATCAGCGTCAACAATCTGGCAGGTGTGCCTTCCATCGTCTTCGGCGTTTTCGGTCTGGCATTCTTCGTCTATTTCGTCGGCGGTGGCGTGGACCGATGGTTGTTCTCCGACAAGCTGCCGACGCCGACTTACGGCACGCCCGGCATCTTGTGGGCTTCTCTCACGCTCGCCCTGCTCACGCTGCCGGTCGTCATCGTCGCCACCGAAGAAGCGCTCTCCGCCGTGCCGCGCGGCGTGCGCGAGGCGGCGCTCGCCTGCGGGGCCTCCAAGTGGCAGACGATCCAGCGGGTGGTGCTTCCCGCTTCGCTGCCTGGCATTCTAACCGGCGTAATCCTCGCCATGGCCCGCGGTGCCGGCGAGGTCGCGCCGCTGATGCTGGTGGGCGTGGTGAAACTCGCGCCATCGCTACCGATCGACGACATCGCGCCGTTCATCCACCCGGAGCGGAAGTTCATGCACCTCGGCTTCCACATCTATGATCTGGGATTCCAGTCCCCCGACGCCGAGGCGGCCAAACCGATTGTTTACGCGACGGCGCTGCTGCTCATCGTCGTGGTCGTGAGCCTGAACCTCACCGCCATCCTGATCCGCAACCGCCTCAAGAAACGCTTCGCCGTGAGCAGCTTTTAACGCATGAGCGAGTCCCTACCAGCGCGCCCGGACTTCATCCAAGTGGACAATTTCAGTTTCCACTACGGTGAGAAGCAGGCGATTTTCGGCATCGACATGGCCATCCCCGAGCACCAGGTGACCGCGCTGATCGGGCCGTCCGGCTGCGGCAAATCCACCTTGCTGCGCAACCTGAACCGGATGAACGACCTCATCGAAGGAGTCCGTCACGAGGGCGACATCCGCATCGCCGGGACCAGTCTTTACGATCCGTCCGTGCAGGTGATTTCGCTGCGCAAGCGGGTGGGCATGGTGTTCCAGAAATACAATCCGTTTGCGAAGACGATTTACGAAAACGTGATCTTCAGCCTGCGGGTGGCAGGGCGTTCGAGGCGCTCCGAGCTCGATGCGACTGTCGAGTGGGCGCTCAAATGCGCCGCGCTGTGGGACGAGGTGAAGGACCGGTTGCATGAGTCCGCGTTCGGTCTGTCCGGTGGTCAGCAGCAACGGCTGTGCATCGCCCGCGCCATCGCCAACCAGCCGGAAATCCTGCTGATGGACGAGCCGTGCGCCGCTCTCGATCCGCTCGCGACCTTGAAAATCGAGGACCTCATTCTCGACCTCAAGAAACAGTTCACCATCGTCATCGTCACCCACAACATGGAGCAGGCGACCCGCTGCTCGGACCGCACCGCGTTTCTATACATGGGCCGTCTTGTCGAGTATGGCGAGACGATGCAGATTTTCGAAAACCCCGTGAATCCGGAGACAGAAGCCTATATCTCCGGACGCTTCAGTTGATATGACTTCATCCGCCACCACTCCCGGAGCTCCTGCCATCGAGGTGAAGAACATGGATTTCAACTATGGCAAGTCCACTGCGTTGAAGGACATCAAAATGGACATCCAGCGCAACGAGGTGACCGCCTTCATCGGGCCGTCCGGTTGCGGCAAGTCCACGCTGCTGCGCTGCTTCAACCGGATGAACGATTTCATCCCCGGTGCCAAGGTGGTGCGCGGTAGCATCTGGATCGGCGGCATCGAAATCCACAGTCCGCAAGTGGACGGTGTGGAGCTCCGCCGGCGCATCGGCATGGTGTTCCAGAAGTCCAATCCCTTCCCGCGGACGATCTACGAAAACGTCGCCTACGGCCCGCGGATCCTCGGGGAAAAACGCAAGGACGTGCTGAACGGCATCGTCGAGAAATCCCTGCGTGGCGCGGCCTTGTGGGACGAGGTGAAGGACCGGCTGCACGAGAGTGCTTACGGATTATCCGGCGGCCAGCAACAGCGGCTCTGCATCGCCCGCACCACGGCGGTGGATCCGGCGATCATCCTGATGGACGAGCCGTGCTCGGCGCTCGATCCGATCGCCACCGGCAAGGTCGAGGAACTTATCCTAGAGTTGAAGGAGAACTATACGATTGTGATCGTGACTCACAACATGCAGCAGGCATCGCGCGTTTCCGACCGCACCGCTTTTTTCTATCTCGGCGAGTTGGTGGAATATGATTTCACCTCCAAGATTTTCACCAATCCCGCCAAGCGGCGGACCGAAGATTATATCTCCGGTCGCTTCGGCTGAATCATTCACAACCCCCTGTTTCCATGCACACCTCCCACATCCTCCGCGATTTCGACCAAGCCATCGGCGCCCTGCGCAATGAAGTTCTATCAATGGCCGCCAAGGCCCGCCACAATCTGGAGCACGGGATCCGCGCGCTGCTAGAACGGAATGTGGAACTCGCCAACGCCGTCATCGCGGACGACGACGAGGTGGATGATTGTGAGCGGAAAATCGACCAGCTCGGCATGGACATCCTCGTCCGTTTCCATCCTGTCGCCACCGACCTGCGGCTGGTGGTCTCGTCGATGAAAATCTCGATGAACTTGGAGCGCATCTCGGATCACGCGACGAACATCGCGAAGCGCGCCAAGAAAATCAGTGCCAGCCAGGAGCTGCCGGACTCCACCTTGATCGAACCGCTCTACACGCTGGCCGACCACCTCCTGCGCGACGCGATTTCCGCTTACAGCGATCGGAATGCGACCTTGGGAGCTTCCCTTCACGTCCGCGACAAGGAGCTCGACCGGCTGCACAATGCCGCCACGGCGACATTCGGCTCGCGCATCGAGCAGTGCAACGGGCGCAGCCAGGACTACCTTCACTTGATCCTCGTGACGCGCTCGCTCGAACGCGTCGGCGACCTTGCGGTGAACATCGGCGAGGATGCGGTGTTTCTCGAAGTGGCCCGCGACCTCCGCCACGAGAGCAATCGAAATCTTGAAGACGGAATTTGAGAACGAGGGTTCTTGTCGGAATCCGCGATGAAGCCCAAGGAGTTCCCGATCCGCTGGTTCATCGCTTGAATTCATGCGGAAACCCGTGGATGTTCCACTCATGAAGTGTGCTATTTTGGTTTTCCTCGCGCTGGGTTCGATGGCTTCCGCGGAGGTGTTACTTCAGGAAGGTGATATCGTCTTCACCGGATCCGAACAGGGGCAGGGTGAGGCGATCATCGCCGCGACCAGCTCGAAATACACCCATTGCGGAATCGTTTTCCGGTACAAGGGAAAACTGATGGTGCTCGAGGCCGTGCAACCGGTGGGTGTGGTGCCGCTGGAGGAATTCAAATCTAGAAGTAAGCCCGGCTCGTTCCTCGCGCGGCGGCTCAAAACTCCGCTCGCCCCCGCCGACTATCAGAGTGCCCGCGTTTGGGCCGAGGCGCAGATCGGAAAAAACTACGACGGCCGGTTCCTGTGGGATGATGGAAACCTCTATTGCTCCGAACTCGTCTGGAAAATCTACCAACGCGCCGGAGTCGAGCTGTGCGCGCCGCGACGTTTCCGGGATTATGATTTGGCAAAGCCCAGCGTGAAGAAGCTCATTGAGCAGCGATTCGGCGGAATGGAAAAGGTTCCGTTGGATGAGAAGGTCGTCGCGCCCTCGGATCTGGCGGTTTCGAAGTTGATGGTGGATGTGGAGCGTTAGGAATTGGGGCTCCAATTGCCTTTGATGAGCACCTCCTTGGGATCGATCGGTGCGCCAAACCGGTTGGTTTGGAGGCCTTCTACGACAAGGTCGAAGGCGGCGGCGCCGACCGCTTGGAGGTTGCCGTCGATGCCGGGCCAGGTTTCCATCTCGTCTTTCGTCCGATAGAGATAAGCGAGGCCGAGGTCTTCGGGGACGCGCAGGCCGGATTTGGAGAGCCAGCTTTTGACGGGAAACTTGTAGACTAACAAGGAGTCGGGTTTCTCGCGTTTCAGCCAGCTGGTGAACTGCTTTTCCTCGTTGCCGGCGTTCGGGATGAAAGGTACGCAGCGGTCGGACTCGGCTTGGCGCGTCTGCCAATCGAGCGCGCCGCCGGACCAGAGGTAGCCTGAGATTCGGTTGTTGAATTCGGGGACGACCAGGCCGGTGCGGCGGTAGCCGGCGGCGCGCATTTGGCCGAGCGCGAGCTGGACATTGAAGAAGCCGTGGAAGTTCGCGCGGTCCACCGGAACCTCGCGAAAATAGGTGCTGAGTCCGGCGATGGTAAATTTCCCGATGGCGATGCCGGCCCGCTCGGTGCGGTCGCGCGAGAATCCTAACAAGACGCCGCGGATGCCGCGGGTGAGCAGGGCTTTTTCCAGTTTCGCCGCGTCGTAGCCGTAGTCGCACATGGGGAATTCCTCCACGCGGTAGCCGAGTTCGTCGGCGCGGCGGCAGATGCCCGCGTATTCCCATTGGCAGACGTCCTTGGATTTCCAGCCGCCTTCGCCGTGGTAATCGGTGACGAGCGCGACCGTGCCAACCTCGCTGCCACCGCGCTTTCTGCGGACGGACATGAGCGCGCTGACGAGCGGGTTCGGGCGGTAGCCGAGTTTTCGCGCGAGTTGATCGACGCGGTCGCGGGTGTCCCGGCTGATGCGCGGATCGCCCTTCAAGGCCCTCGAAATGGTGGATTCCGAAAGCCCGAGCGCTTTGGCCAGCGAGGCCATGGTGACGCGTTCGTCCATGGTTTCCTCCAAGCAGTTTCCGTGCGCAACGATGTGCATGAAATACGCCCCGCGATTTCATCTGTGGAAGATCGGCTGGCTCGCCCGGTGCTTTGATTGCCTCAGTCCAACGTCTGGACCTTCAACTCCCCAACCACACACCACCATGCCGAAAGTAGAAAAAGAGATGCACAAGAACGGAGACTTCCTCGTCGATTACGAAGAGAAGGTGTTCGAGGATTTCAAGGCCGAGCCAGGCGAGAAGGCGCTCGTGACCTTCCACACTGTCGCCTTCGAGGGCTCGATCTCGATCGTGAACACGCTGTCCGCCACGCGCTTGCTGCGGAAGGGGTATGAAACCTCGATCCTGCTTTACGGACCGGGCGTGACGATGGGCTTCCAGCGCGGTTTCCCGACCCTCGGTGATGAAGCTTTCCCGGGTCACTTGTTCGTGAACCAGCGGTTGGCGAAATTTATGGAAGAAGGCGGCAAGGTGTATGCCTGCCGTTTCTCGACCCAGGCGCTCTACGGGCAGACCGAGAAGGCGTTCATCCCGGGGATCATTCCGATCAACCCGCTCGACGTGCTGGACTGCATCCTTCTGCACAAGAAGGCGAATGCGGTGATCATGGATTCCTGGACGGTCTAACATCATGAAAAAAATCCGAGCAGCGGCCATCCAGATCGCCCCCGACCTCAACGGCGCGAACGGCACCATCGACCGCATGGTCCAAGCCATCGTCGAAGCGGCGGACGCGGGCGTGAAGCTGGCCGTTTTCCCGGAGACGTTCGTGCCGTATTATCCTTACTTTTCCTTCGTCGAGCCGCCGTTCGCCTCGGGAAAAGCGCACCAGAAACTGTATCGCGAGGCCGTGGAGGTTCCCGGTCCACTGGCCCAGCGGCTTTCCCGCGCGGCGGCGAGTCACCGGATGGTGCTCGTCGCCGGCGTGAATGAGCTGGACGGCGGATCGCTTTACAACACTCAGCTCATCTACGACTCCAACGGTGATCTGCTTTTGAAACGCCGTAAAATCACTCCGACGTTTCACGAGCGGATGATCTGGGGTCAGGGCGACGGCTCCGGCCTGCGCGCCGTCGACACTACGGTCGGGCGGGTCGGGGCCCTCGCTTGCTGGGAGCACTACAATCCGTTAGCCCGCTACACGCTGATGGCCGACCGCGAGGAAATCCACTGCGCGCAGTTTCCCGGTTCGATGGTCGGGCAGATTTTCGCCGATCAAATCGAAGTCACCATCCGCCATCACGCGCTGGAGGCAGGTTGCTTCGTGGTGAATTCCACCGGCTGGCTCACCGATGAGCAGATCGCGGAAATCACGCCGGACCCGGCCAAGCAGAAGGCGCTGCGGGGAGGATGTTTCTCCGCGATCATCGCGCCGGACGGTTCGCATTTGTGCGAGCCCGTCACCGAAGGAGAAGGCATGGCGATTGCTGATCTCGACTTCGACCTCATCACCAAGCGGAAACGCATGATGGACTCCGTCGGCCACTACAGCCGGCCGGATCTTTTCGACCTCCGTGTGGACAAAACCGCGCGCCCCGCGCTCACCGAAATTTCCCCAGATGCAGACACTCGATTTTCCGAACGCCCTGTTCTCGAAGAAGCAATGGCTGCTCTCTGAGCTCCAGTCCGCCGGGCTTCGCGTCGGTCAGGCCGATGCCACCGCGCCCTCGCGCAGCGGCGGCGCAGGGCCGACGGATCACAAGGCGGTCAGGGTGTTAGGAACGACGATCATGGTGCCGATCCACACCCGTGGTGCCGCGTCGTCACCGTTTTCCACCGGGCCGGTTGGAGAAAACGGCCAAGCCGCGTTGTTTTGCGAGGGCGATCAAATCGCGAACATCCAGTTTCCGCCGGAGCCGAAATTCTACGGACTCAGCACGGCGGACGGCATCCCGTATTGGAAAATCGCGCAGCTCCACTCGGAGCGCGTCCTCGCCACCACGTTGCTGCAAACCTGCATCCGCTATGGAAATTCCAGCACGCGTTGCCAGTTCTGCGCCATCGGCGAGTCGCTCAAAGCGGGTCGCACCATCAAGGAAAAATCCCCCGCACAACTCGCGGAAGTCGCCGCCGCCGCTCAGAAGTTAGACTGCATCGACAACGTCGTAATGACCACCGGCACCCCGCCGACCTCCGACCGCGGAGCCGCCGTGCTCGCCGCCGCCGCGTATGCGATCAAGCAGGCGACAAATTTACCCATCCAAGCCCAATGCGAGCCGCCCGATGATTTCCATTGGTTCGTCAAACTCCGGGCCAACGGCGTCGATTCGCTCGGCATGCACCTCGAAGCGTGGGACGAATCCGTCCGCCACCGGATCATGCCGGGGAAAGCCGAAGTCCCGATGAGTTATTACATGGAAGCCTTCGCCGCCGCCGTGAAAGTCTTCGGCCGCGGGCAGGTCAGCACCTACCTGCTCGCTGGACTCGGCGACAGCGTGGAAAGCCTGCTCGAATGCAGCCGCCAGCTCATTTCCCTGGGCGTTTACCCGTTCGTCGTGCCCTTCGTCCCGGTCACCGGCACGCCACTGGCCGGCCACGCGCCGCCGACCGCGGAATTCATGAAAGCCGTGCTCGCTCCGCTCGGCGCAATGCTCACCGAAGCTGGCATGACATCTGATACCGTCAAAGCCGGATGCGCGAAATGCGGAGCCTGCAGCTCGCTTTCCTCATTCGAGAAAACCACTTGCTCCCATGCCTGAAACCACTTTCACCGCCGAGCTTCCTGACGGAACTTTCCAGCCCTGCTATTCGCCATCGTCGGTGGTGAAAAACTATTTCAAACCCGGCCAGGTCATTCCCGCGAGTGAGTTCATCGAACTCTCCCGCACCGCCCTGACCGAAGCCTCCGAACGCGTCCGCCAGAAATTCGGATTCTCCTGCACCGCCGCCTCCGCGTCGCTCCGCGACATCGAGCGATGGGCCGGAGCGCTTCCTCCGGACACTCCATTAACCATTCTTCACGTCAGTTAGAAAATGCCTTTCGCCGAAACCGAATACATCTCCGTCATCATCATCGGTGGCGGCCAGGCGGGGCTTTCCGCCAGCTACTGCCTCCGCCAGCGCGGCGTGGACGACCACATCATTTTCGAAAAACACCGCATCGGCCACTCGTGGCGGTCAGAGCGCTGGGACAGCTTCTGCCTTGTCACGCCCAACCACCAATGCCGTCTGCCCGGCCATCATTACGACGGCGACGATCCCGAAGGCTTCATGGTGAAGGATGAAATCGTGGACTACATCGAGCGCTACGCGAAAAAATTCCGCCCGCCCGTTCTCGAAGGCGTCACCGTCACCTCTGTTACCAAGCGCGACGGCTATTTCTACGTCACCACTAACCAAGGCACCTGGTATTGCGACGATGTGATCATCGCCATCGGCGGCTTCCACATTCCCTTTGTCCCGTCCGGTTCCGAGCGGATTCCCGACTCCATCAAACAGATTCACTCGGTCTATTACAAACGCCCGTCGCAGATTCCCGAAGGCGAAACCCTCATCGTCGGCTCCGGCCAATCCGGCGTGCAGATCATGGAAGACCTCCATCTCGAAGGGCGCAAAGTCCATCTCTGCCTTGGCAACGCACCGCGCTCGCCGCGCCGCTACCGGGGAAAGGACGCGGTAACCTGGCTCGAGGAAATGGGCTATTATAAAACCACCATCGCCGAGCATCCGGACAAGGCGAAAGCCATCAACGGCACCAACCATTACCTAACGGGTCGCGACGGCGGGCATGAGATCGACCTCCGCAAGTTCGCGCTCGAAGGCGTGAAGCTCTACGGCTTTGTCGAGGCCATCGATTTCGAAAAATTCACCATCCGGCAGGACCTTGCCGACAAACTCGACAGCGCGGATCGATCCTACAACGGGATCTGCCAGCGCATCGACGACTACATCGCGGAAGCCGGCATCGATGCTCCCGAGGAACCTCACTACACGCCGGTCTGGGTTCCCGAAACCGAGCCGACCGAACTCCACTTCGCAGAGAACAACCTCACCAGCATCGTCTGGTGCATCGGCTTCCACCCGGACTTCAAATTCATCAAACTCCCGGTCTTCAACATGCGCGGCTTCCCCGAGACCGACCGCGGGGTCACTGAAATCCCCGGCCTCTATTTTCTCGGTCTGCCATGGCAGCACACCTGGGGCTCCGCGCGCTTTTCCGGCATCGCCGAAGATGCGGACTACATTGCCGAAAAGATCAGAGCCAGCATTCCAGAACCCGTGAATACCTAACTGCGCTGTCCGGAGTTCAAGCCTCAGCTTGTCTTAATGAAGAGCACGCTAAAGCGCGAACTCAGGGCAGTGAAAATCGTCTTCCCATGATCCTCGAAAATTTCCCCACCTACAGCCCGCACGATTTCGTTTTCAAAATCGCGAAATCGAAGGAGGATCTGAACGGCTTCTTCTCCGTCCGCCGGGACATTTTCTGCGAGGAGCAGGGAATCTTCGTCGCAGACGACCGGGACCTGTTCGACGAGTCGATGATCCCCATCATTTGCAAAACGCTGATCGCCGGCATGGAGGACAGCGTGGCCGGAGTGGTGCGCATCGACGAACGCAAGCCCGGCGTCTGGTATGGCTCGCGGCTCGGCGTGGCGAAGGATTTCCGGCGAATCCGCCACTTCAGCCCCGGCGTGGCGGTGCGGAACCTGCAGCCCTGCTACCACGGACTCGGCGCGCTGGGAGCCGGGTTGATTTACAAAGCCGTCTCCACCGCGAACGCATTGGGTTGCCACGAGTTCCTTGCCACTGTGCAGCACCAGAACGCCCGGTTTTTCCAACGCCTGCATTGGGAACCGCTGGAGGAAATCGAGCTCCACGGCATCACCCACGTGAAAATGCGGGCGGATCTCACCTACTATCAGGCGGCCGCGCGGGTGGCGTGAGGGGTTTGCCCGTTCCCGTCGATTTTCAATGATGCTTCAACTGGAGCGCGAAACTGATTCCGCGAGAAAAACCGATCCATTCACAAGCTGACCGCAGGTGAATTCCGCCGTGGCTCTTGGCTCTCTCCGCCGTTTTATTCACCATGAAAGCGAAGGTCACCTACTGGCGCGAGTCTGATGGCAAGTATCCCGGCTACCTCAAGCCCCAGACAACAATAAGGTATTTCCCTACGGTATCGCTGAATTGATTCGGCGAGTCACTATTCCTGAAACTCAACGATTGAATTCGGCGCTCCGTCCACGTCCTCCGTGCGACGAGCGATTTGTGATTAAAGCTCAGCCACCTTGGCGGGTGGATGCAGGGGAAAACGCACGTTGATTTCCGTGCCGGTGCCAGGGGTGGATGCGATCCGGAGGTCGCCGCCTAAAGAAGTCGCCCGCTCGATCATGGCGAGCAGGCCGAGGCTGCTTTTCCCGTTCTTTTTGGTAGAATGGAGATCCGGATCGAAGCCGATGCCGTCGTCTTTAATCGTCAACTGCACCACGTCGTCGGGCTGAGTCAAAGTAAGGGTAACATGACGGGCTTGGGCGTGCTGATTCACGTTGTTCAAGACTTCTTGGAGAATGCGGAAAAGCGCCACCTCGGTGCGGATGGGCAGCCGCTGTGGCAGCTCCACGCTGTCCAGCGTGACGGCCAGCCCAGTCCGCTCTGCGAACTCGGTGCTGGTGGCCCGCAGGACTGCCTCGAGACCCAGAATCTCTAGCAACCCCGGCCGCAGGTTGCGCGTGATGCGCTCCACTTCACTGGCGGCATGGCCTAACATTTCGCGGAGTTGGAGGACTTCACTTTTCGGGAGTGCGTCGTCGTGATCCGGAATTTTTTCCGCCAGGATCTGGCTGCGGATGCTGAGGGCGCAGAGGAGCTGGGTGAGATTGTCGTGCAAATCCAGGGCCACGCTCTCGCGCTCGGTTTCCTGGGCCTGTACCACGCGGTGTGTTAGGGCGCGCAACTGCTCCTCCGCCCGGCGGCGCTCGGCCACTTCCGCGAGCAGCGCGAGGTTCGCCTGCTCGAGGCCGCGGGTCTTGCGGTGCAGCTCGGCGAAGATGGCGACCTTGGAGCGCAGGATGGCCGTGTTCACGGGCTTGTGGAGATAGTCCACCGCGCCGCTGTCGTAGCCTTCGAGCACGTGCTGGTCTTCGTTGTAGTAGGCGGTGAGAAAAATGATCGGCAAGCGGGCGGTTTTTTTGCGCTGCTTGATCATTTGCGCCAGCTCGATGCCGGTCATGCCGGGCATGCGGATGTCCAGGATCAGCAGGGCGAACTCCTCGACCAAGAGTGCAAGCAAGGCTTGGTCGGCCGATTCCGCCCGCACGAGCCGGTAGCTGGGATCGGTTAGGACACTCTCAAGAACGATGAGGTTCTTGGGCTCATCGTCCACAATGAGGATGTTGATGGGTTGGTTCATGGTGGATGGCTGGTGGTTGGTTGTTTTTCAGCGGCAAAGCCACGCCCTCATGAGCGACAGAATCTGATCCCTATCCACCGGCTTGGCGATGTAGTCGCTCGCACCTGCATCCAGGCATTTCTCGCGGTCGCCTTTCATGGCCTTTGCGGTGAGCGCCAGGATCGGCAGGGTGCGGAAGCCGGCGAGGCTGCGGATCTCGCGCATCGTTTCGTAGCCGTCCATCTCTGGCATCATGATGTCCATGAGCACGAGGCTGAGGTCGGGCGTGTGCTGGATCAACTCAATCGCACTGCGGCTGTGGTTCGTGCTGATGACTTCCATTTCGTAATTCTCCAGCAGTGCGGTGAGGGCGAAAATGTTACGGGCGTCGTCGTCCACCACGAGGACTTTGCGGCCTCGCAGCACATCGTCGGGTGGGCGCGGTGATAGTGCTCCCGTTGATTTCAAAGCGGTCCCGCGCTCGGCGAGTGGCACTTTTGCCAGCGCGGCGGCGCGTACTTGGACCGGGCCGGAGTGATGGAGCGGCAGAAAGAGGGTGAAGGTACTGCCTTGGCCGGGGACGCTGGTGAGCTTGATTTCTCCGCCGAGCAGCGCGGCCAGCTCGCGGCTGATGGTGAGGCCCAGGCCGGTGCCGCCGTAGGTGCGCGAGGTGCCCGCGTCCGCTTGCTGGAAGGACTCGAAGACCAAGTGCTGCTTGTCCGCCGCGATGCCGATGCCGGTGTCCTCCACGGCGAAGGCCACGACCGGCCCGGCCTTGCCGAGTACCGGGTGATCCGCACTCCAGCCCGCCGTGGCCATCTCTACCCGCACCTCGACATGCCCGCGCGTGGTGAATTTCACCGCATTTGAAACCAAGTTCCTGAGGATCTGCTGGAAGCGGTGGGGATCGCTGTGCATGGAGTCCGGCAGACTCTCGGCGAAGGTCACGCGCAGCGGCAGCATCTTCGCTTCCGCATCGTGCCGGAAGTTCCGCTCGATGGTTCCGCGCAGCTCGGCGAAGGGGATGGTCTCCAGGGTGAGGGTCACCGTGCCGGACTCGATTTTCGTGAGATCGAGGGTATCCGTGATGAGCCGAAGCAGGTCGCTGCCGGAGGAGTGGATGTGCTGGGAAAACTCCACCTGCTTGGCCGTCAGATTGCCCGCTGTGTTTTCCTTGAGGAGCTGGCTGAAGATGAGCACGGAGTTGAGCGGCGTGCGCAGCTCATGGCTCATGTTCGCCAGAAACTCTGATTTGTAGCGCGAGATGAGCGCCAGTTCCTTCGCCTTTTCCTCGAGTGCCCGCCGCGCATCCTCCATCTCTGCGTTCTGCGTGGCGAGGGCTGCGGCCTTGGCACGCAGTTCCGTGCTTTCGATCAGAGCATGCTCAGTGCGCTTGTGTTCCGTCATATCGCGCGAGACGGCGACGAGGCGGTGGATCGAGCCATCTTCGCTTACCACGGGTGAGACTCGCACGTCCCACCACTTTGGCGTGCCTTTCAGGGTCGGACAAAAGCCCTCGAACCCCACCACTTCTCCGCCGCGTGCCCGCTCGGCGGCGTCTCGGACTTGTGCCTGGGTTTCCTCGGGCCACAGTTCCCACCATTTCTTGCCAAGGATCGCCGCTGGGTCATCCAGCTCTAGCAGGCAGCGGCCCGGTTCATTGACCAGCAGCAATACGCCTTCGGCATCGATCACCTTCAGACAGTCGGGGCTGCTTTGAAGGACGGTGCGGCTGAATTCCTCGCTCTCGCTCAGCTTCTCATTGGTCAGCAAGCGCTCGCGGCTGAGCGTGTAGCGTTCGACGGCATTTTCGAGAGTCCGGGTGAGGCTCTCGGGCGTGGTCCAGCTTTTGCCGATGTAGTCCTGCGCCCCGGCGCGGAGGACTGCGGGTCCGGAATCGGCATCGGAGCCAGTGAGGACGACGATGGGGCAGGCGGCCAACTCGCCAGCGGGGCGGAGTGCGGCGATCACCTCGATGGCATCCATGTCCGGTAGATGGAAATCCAGCAGCACGCAATCCGGCGGGCTATCCAAGTGATCAAGCACCGCACGCACGCCCTCGGATCCCGTTTCCGTTTCGGTAAATTTGTAATGCCGCAGCGAGCCGCACAGCAGCATCTGCCGGATATTGGCGCGGTCATCAGGGGAGTCCTCGATGAGTAGGACGTGGAAAGGCGCGGTGATTTCCATGGCAGATCAGGGTGAGGAGGGCAGCACGACGCTGGTCAGCCAGTAGTCGAAAATTGCCCTCAGGGTTTGCAAGTGCGCGGGATAACTGACGGGCTTGGTGTGATACGCATTCACGCCCGCGGTGTAGCAAAACTCGACGTCGCGCGGGTTGCTCGAAGTGCTGAGGACGACGAGCGGCAAGGCGCGCAGGCGTTCGTTTTGGCGGATGCTGCGCAGGGCGTCGCGGCCGTCGCTCAGCGGCGTGTTGAGATCGAGCAGGACCAGGCTGGGATTCTTGCGGCGCTCGCGTTCGTTTTCTCCTAACAGGCGCAGGCATTCTTCACCCGAAGTGGCGCGGCGAATCTCGTGCCGCAGGCCTAGGGAACGCGCGGCTTCGAGCACGGTCTCGAAGTCTTCATCGGAATCTTCCACCACCATGATGTAGCCGGGAAGTGGGGCGATGTTCATGACTCAAAGGGTTCGCTGAGGGTGAAATGGAACGTGCTGCCCACGCCTGGCGTCGATTCCAGCCAGACGCTGCCGTGGTGCTGCTCGACGAGTTTTTGCACGATGGTGAGACCCGCGCCAGAGCCGCCACCGAAGGCGTCGCGACCGTGCAGGCGCCTGAACATTTTAAAGACCGTGTCGAAGTGCCGTGGCTCGATGCCGATGCCATTGTCGCGCACAAAAAACACCGGGCCGCGCGTCTCATCCGCGCTCCAGCCGATCTCGATTTCGCGCTGCTCCCGGTCGTTATACTTCATGGCATTCGCGAGCAGGTTCATGAAAATTTCCCGCACTCGCATCCGGTCGCATTTCACGGTGGGAAGCGGCTGTGGGATGCGGATTTCCGTAGGCACTTCCTGGCGCCGCGCAGCCACCATCTCCAGCGCCTCTTCCAGCACCTCATTCAGATCGACCGGCTGGAATTGCAGCGTCGCCCGGCCCACGCGTGAAAAGTGCAGCAGCGAATCAAGCAGCGAATCCATGCGCACGGTGAGCCGCATCAGCCCTTCGAGCCGTTGGCGCGTTTCGCCATCGGCGCTTGCGGCGCTTTCCAGAAGCTGGTGCGTGTATTTGGAAATGCCACGCAACGGTTCCTTCAGATCGTGGCTGGCCACGTAGGCAAAGGCGTCGAGTTCCTCGTTGCTGCGCGTGAGATCCACGTTTAACTCCGCGAGCTGATCCGCGCGGCTCACGACCAGCTCCATGATGAGCACGCGCAATCGCAGGGCAGACTCGATCTCCACGCTTTTCCACGGCAGCGCGCGTTGTTTCACCGACTCGGTGAAAAGCTCGAACGACTTCCGCGGCGTGAGTCGCGGGCCGTGCGGACCAGTGACCATCGGCTTTTCTTGCGGATTGCCGCCCCAGTTCACCGTCTGGATCGTCTCCGGGCGGAACCACAGGATCGCGCTGCCCTTTTTCCGCGCCAGCGGCAGTGCCAGCATCCCGCTCGCGATCCGGGAAAAAGCCGCGCCGCCGGGATAATCGCGCACCAGGGAATCGGTGGCGAAGACGGGCCGCGTTGACGATTGAAACTCCGGCCGCGCGTCGAGCCACGACTTTAAATCATCAAGCTGCGCATCCGAAGGCGTGTCACCCACCGACCACCAGCGATCGGTGTGGAAGATCGTGGCTCCCGTCGCGTCCATGGCATCCAGCAGATCGGGCTTGCTCACCGTCATCGGCGCAAGTCCGGCATCCTGCGCCGCCTGGCCAACGAGCCGATTGTGCGTTTCCTCCAGCCGCAGCCGGTAGGCCAGCGACTCGCGCTGCTCGACCGCGCGCAATTGCAGCGACGCCACCTGTGCCACGAATTCGCACGCCGCACGCACCTGATAGGGAAACTCCGTGGGCGTGTAATGATGGCAAGCCACGAGGCCCCACAATTCCCCATCGACCAGCAGCGAGAGCGTGAGCGACGCGGCGACTCCCATGTTTTGCAAATACTCACTATACATGATGGAAGCGCCACGCAGCGCGCAGTGGGTCATGGTGAGCGCACGGCGTGTATCGGGATTGATGAGCGGGACAAGTTCCATCACCGGTGCAGCCGCATCCGGCAGCGGGCGCACCCAGATTTTTTTGAAAATCTCCCGTGCGGGCCGTGGGATGTCCTCCGCCGGATAGTGAAGGCCCAGCCAGGGGTCCAGATCCGCGCGCTTGCTCTCGCCGACGACCTCGCCATGGAAGTCCGCGTGAAAGCGATAGATCATCACGCGATCCAGCCCGGTGAGTGAGCGCACTTCGTCCGCCACGATTTGGCAAAAATCAGGCAAGGTCTGCGCCGCATGCATCCGCGCGACGGATTTTTTCACCAGTGCATAGTAGTCCGGTGCCGCCGCCGCATCGTGCGCCGTCGGCTCGCACTCCAGCACCGCGAGCCCATCGATGGTGTGCAGCGAAAGATCCAGTGCCGCCGCGCCCTCACGCGCTGGCAGGGTGTAAACGTAAAGTGGATTCCGCTCGATGGGTTCATTTTCCAGGCACTCGCGCAACCGCCGCTCGCCGTCCGCCGCCACCACCGCATAGATCGATTTCCCCAGCAACTCGTCCGGCCCCAGCCCGAGATGCGTGGCCGCATTTTCACTCACTTGCAAAATGGTGAGATCACTCACGCGCAAGACGAGAACCACCCCATGCGCCTGGCTGCACCCCGGCATCTGGATCGGCTCGCTATCGCAATTCGTGAGCGAAACGCCGTGACGCTTGATGCTGTAGGCCCCGTCGGCCCATGGGAGTGGAGGAGTAGTGGGAGTAGAGGTCATGAAAATGGCAAGTGTCCGGTTAGCGGGATGTTTGGGGAAAAAGCCAGAGTTCCAGCGTCTCGAAGGTGCGGTTCGCGCTCGCCACGATTTCATCCTCCCCGCCAAACTGCGCCGCCGCCGCCGTGATCATGGCCCCAAACGCCTGCCACCGCGCGCCGTTCTCCACCCCGTAGCCGGCAAAAAACGCCCCGCCCGTCTCCGGCGTGATCCCCAGATTCGCCTGCAAATGCCGGGTAATGATCTGCCCGCCCAGCGTCGCGCCCTCGATCACATAAAGACAGCCCAGCACCTGCGAAATCGTGACCAGCTCCGGCAACTCCGCGCACTGCGGTAAATCCTCCGTTGTCCTCCCCAGCACCCCAAGATCCTTTTCCAACTGCGGCACCTTCCGCCGCGCGGAGAAATCAAAATCCAACCCACCCCATACCGCTGACCCACCCAACTGCGCTTCAAGAGGCACATAGTAGCCGAAAAATCCCTCCAAAATCGCGCGATAGCCATCCCGTGAAAGGTGCGGGTCCACCAGAGGTAGCTTTTGCTCCAGATCGGCATGACGCTCGCTCGTTTCGCTGCGAAGGCGCTTCAGAATCGTTGGGAAATCGACGCGGCCACCTCGCGCCTCCACGGCGATCTCATCGAGACCGGCTCTGCCAGTCGAGGGAATGGGTAGAGTGTGATCGGCCACGAATCGAGTCGGTTGAAGTCAAGTGGATTAGCGAGTGATCATCACAATCCGCCCATCGTTGAATCTTTAGCGGAACAACGGACCTCCCAACAAGAAAATAAATGGATCGCTTTGTCTCCCGATTCGGGAAAAACAACGGTCCTTCACGTACAGCCCCGCAGCAAAAAGAAAATCACCAGCAAGGGGACGGGCACGCCGATTAGCCATAACAAGGCCCATCCGATCTTGCCGCTTTTTGTTTTGTGTTGTCTTGTTGTCATCATGATTGTGATTGGTTTTCTCAAATGGCTGCAGTCGGTCCAGCTGGCTCGTCACTGATTAATTTCGTAACAATGAGTGCGACGGCGGCTTCACCAAGCAATGCCTTGGAGCAGTGACATGTTTGATGAGCTTGTTCCATGATTTGCGGTGCTTGATCAGGATCCATTTCGGGGAGCAGCGCATGAAGCTCGACGGAAAGGCCATAACCACCGTTCTCATCCTCGACTAGACCCACCATGGCACGCACCGTGGAACCTTGGATCGGAGTGCCGAGCTTCTTGGCAGCATTGACCAAGGCACCGTGGTAACATGCTGCATAGGCACCGGCGGTCATGCTTCCTTCGCACTGACGGAGTGGATCCCGGCGAGGCGGTCGCGGAGAAATCCCCCGCGACGGTCTGCTAGAACGGCTGCGGCTTCGGAAACAATGGCAAGCGCGATTTCCTCTGGAGCCTCACTGCCGATGTCCAATCCGGCGGGCGAGAACAAATTCTCGAGCCAGGCAGGCTCCAGCTCGCGGATTTCCTGGAGCCGCGCGATCAGGTCCAAATGACGGCGCTTCGGCCCGAGCAAGCCGAGATAAGGTAGCCCTAACGGTAGAAGCTGATCGAGCGCGGCGAAGTCGCGGCCGAAGTTGTGGGTCATCACCACGGCAGCGGATTGACTGTCGGCTACGAAATCCGCAGGCAGTTCGCTGGGATGGTGGTAAGCGCTGACACACCAGCCAAGGCCCGCCGCGAAGAGGCGGATGGGGGCGATTTCGGGACCATCGCCAAACAGCAAGAGACGAACCGGCAATGGATGCGTTTCCACGAAGCAATCCTCGCGTTCGATCATGAGCGTGTGGTCCGGCAGCAGTTCGGAGCAGGAGTCCGGTTCGTTGTAGCTGATGCGGGTCCGGCAGATTTCCCGGCACCTGATCCGTGCGGCGACTGCGGTGAGGAAATTCCCGGTGTCACCAGCTGGCTCGATCCGCTCGATGAAGATCGCCAGCTTGCCATCGCAACCGTAGAGGCGCTGCGTGTCGAAAGGCACGAGCCTCGGAGATTTTTCCGCCATGACCTCGAGGCCGATTCGCGCGATTTCCTCCTCCAGACAACCGCCGCTCAAGACCCCGGTCGTGGTGCCGTCCGGTGAGACGAGGAGGCGTGCGCCGGGTCTGCGGTAGGTGGAACCCACCGTCCTAACAAGTGTGGCCAACGCCCACGGATGATCCCGCTCACGGCAGGCAGCGGCGAGGATGCGCTCCAGCGATTTCATCAGGCCTTGCGGGAAATAAGTTTGTCCGGCGTGATCGGTAGATCCCGCACGCGGATGCCGGTGGCGTGATAGACGGCATTGGCGATGGCGGCCGGGATGCCGACGAGACCTAGCTCGCCCATACCTTTCACACCGAGTGGGTTCACGATCTTGTCATCCTCCTCGACGAAGATCGTTTCGATGTGATGGACGTCCGCGTGGACGGGAACGTGATAACTCTCTAACGAAGCATTCATCATCCTGCCGTAGCGGTGATCGACTTCCGTGGCCTCTTGCAAGGCCATGCCGATGCCCCAAATGACACCGCCGATTTCCTGACTGTGTGAGGTCTTCGGGTTCATGATTTTTCCACAAGCAGATACCTCGATGACGCGGGTGACGCGGACGATGCCCAAGGCGGGATCGACCTTCACTTCCACGAACTGCGCGCCATGGGCGGACATCGAATACTTTTCCCGCTCTGGCGAGGGTTCCGCTACGTGGGTGACGCTGATTTCGGTGAGTCCGTTGGTTTCCATCAGGACGGCGATGGGTAATTTTTCTCCGGACTTGAGCTGGAGTATGCCATCTAACATCGAGACGTCGTCGGCCTTCGCGCTGGCGAACGGGGAGTCCTTCATCCTCTTGGCGAGTTCCAACAGCTTTGCCTTGATCTCCTGCGCGCCGCCGTGAATCGCGGTGCCGACGCTGGCGGTCGTCCAAGAGCCTCCTTGCGCGGGTGCTTTGGGAAAACGGGAATCGCCCAGCTCGAACTTAACCTTATCCGCCGCGATTCCGAGGTGTTCGGCGGCGATGATGGTCATGACGGTGTAGGTGCCCGGCCCGATATCGACGGTGGCGCTGGTCACGCTGGCAGTGCCGTCGGCGCGCAAAGTCACCTGCGCGCTGGCCTTCATTTGCATGGCTGGCCAGATCCCGGTGGCGGTGCCCCAACCGACTAACAAATCGCCGTCGCGCATCGAGCGCGGCTCTGGCTTGCGGTCCTTCCAGCCAAATTTCTCCGCGCCCAGGCGGTAGCATTCTCGCAGCGCCTTGCTGGAGAACGGTTTGCCGCTCTCAGGATCCTTCTCCGAGTAGTTGATGAGCCGGAGTTCCAGCGGATCGATTTTCAAAGCGTAGGAAAGCTCGTCCATCGCACACTCAAGGCCGAACATCTGGGAGACCGCTCCGGGCGCACGCATCGCTGCGGGAGTCGGCAGGTCGGTGGCCACGCTTTGGAACTTTGTCGTTAAATTCGGACAGGTGTAAATCATTCGCGCAACCAACAGAAAATCCTCGGAATAGTCCTTGTAGGAAGAAGTATTCACCACCAAGTGTTGGGAAAGTGCGGTCAGCTTACCGTCCTTTTCCGCTGCCAATGAAATTTTCTGCCAGGTGTCCGGCCGATAACCGTGACCGGTGAACGTCTGCCGACGCGTGTAGGATAGCCTAACCGGACGCTTGACCTCCCGCGCGGCGAGCGCGACCAGTGGCGCATAGTAATGCACGGCGAGGCATGATCCGAACGCGCCACCGACAAAGTGCGCGATCACCTCCACCATTTCAGGCTTCACCTTGAAAAGCTCCGCGAGCAGATCCCGGAGCTGATAGACGTTCTGTGTTTTGTCGAAAATCGTGAGCTTGCCGTCTTTCCAAAACGCCGTCGCTCCGTGGAGCTCGATCGGATTGTGATGCTCGATGGGGATCCTATACTCCGCCTCGATTTTGACCGGCGCGGCCGCGAATCCATCTTTGAAATTTCCCCGCTCCTTGGCCTCCTTCTGCTTTGCGGTGTCTTTTGCGGCATCCAAGTGGTCCACCAAATCGCTGGCGCATTTCTCCTCCTGATATTCCACCTCGATCAGGTGCGAGGCAGATCTTGCCTGCTCGAAAGTCTCAGCGACAACCAGCGCGACTGGCTGCCCGTTGAAGAGGATCTTGGCATCTCGAAAGGCAAAAAAATCGGAAATATCCGGGCTCCGGCTCTCCGGGGGCAGTGTCAGCAGTGCGGGGACGTTGAGGTGAGAAAATACCTTGAGCACTCCCGGTGCTTTCTCCGCTTTCGAGACGTCGAGCTTACGGATGGTTCCCTTAGCGATGGCACCGAGATGGAGGTAGCCGTAAGCAATGTTAGGCAACTCATATTCGGTCGCGTATTTCGCGCGGCCGGTGACTTTGGCCAGGCCCTCGACCCGCCGCATTTCTTTTCCGATGTATCGCATGGTGATGAAGGGTTGGAAGTTTTAGCCAAGTTTGGCGGCTTGTTGGAGTGCCCGGACCATGGCTTGGCGACCGAGTTCGACTTTGTAAGCGTTGTGTTCCAGCGGTTTAGCGGCAGCCATTTCCGCGTCTGCGGCGGCTTCGAAATTCGCGGCAGTGGCGGGTTTCCCGGTGAGAAATTTCTCAGCCTTCGCAGCGCGCCATGGCTTGTGGGCCACTCCGCCCATGGCGATTCTCGCCTCCTTGATCGTGTCCCCATCCAGCTCCAAACCGATGGCGACGGAAACGAGGGCGAAGGCATAACTCGCTCGATCGCGGACTTTCAGATAGTAATGGCTAGAAGCGAAGCCTTGCTTCGGAAGCTCGATGGCGACGATCAGTTCACCGCTTTTGAGATTCGTATCGCGCTCGGGTTCGTCGCCCGGCAGGCGGTGGAAATCCGCAAACGGAATGACACGCTCACCGCCCGGACCTTGAACGCGGACACTCGCGTCCAGTGCGGCGAGCGCGACCGCCATGTCGGACGGATGCACGGCCACACATTTCTCGCTCCAGCCGAAGATCGCCTGAGTGCGGTTCAGCCCCTCGCGTGCGCCGCAGCCGGAGCCGGGATCGCGCTTGTTGCAAGGCATCGCGGTGTCGTAGAAATACGGGCATCGCGTGCGTTGGAGGAGATTGCCACCATTGGTCGCCATGTTGCGGATCTGGACGGTGGCGGCGGAGAGGATCGCCCGCGAGAGCAGCGGATAGTTTTTCCGGACGAGGTGGTGGTTCGCGGTGTCTGCGTTTTTCACGAGGGCGCCGAGAGAGATGCCGGTCTCCGTTTCGCGAATTTCAGTGAGGTCGAGACGGGTGAGATCGACCAAGTCGGTCGCACTCATGATCTCGTCCTTCATGAGGTCCAGCAGGTTGGTGCCTCCTGCTAGAAATCGCCCTTCAGGATAAGATTTCAAAAAACTCACCGCCTCCGCAGCGGTCTTTGCGCGGGTGTATTCAAATGATTTCATGGACGAATTCCTTTCTAATCAGGGCCAGTTCCTCGTCGGTCGCGAAGCCCCAGGTGCGGGCGGACTTCTTGCTGGAATGCACGTCGCGGATGGCTGCCAGGATCTGCGGGTAAGCGGCGCAGCGACAAATGTTGCCGCTCATCCGCTCGCGGATCTCATCGTCGGAAAGTTCGGTGGGCGGTGCGTTCAGGTCGGGCGTGACGAAACTCAGTTCGCCTCGTTTCGTCTCCTCAAGCAGAGAAACCGCGGAGCAAAGTTGACCTGGGGTGCAGTAGCCGCATTGGAATCCATCGTGTTCGATGAAGGCCTCCTGCATCGGGTGCAGCCCTTCATCTGTTTCCAGTCCTTCCACGCTGGTGACCTTGGCGCCATCCACCTGCGCCGCGAGCGTGAGGCAGGAAAGCACGCGCCTGCCATCGACTATCACCGTGCAGGCACCGCATTGACCGTGGTCGCAGCCCTTCTTGGTTCCGGTTAAAGCGAGCGATTCACGGAGCGCGTCAAGCAAGGTCACCCGTGGATCGAGCTTTAGTGATTTCGACACCCCGTTGATCGTGAAACTTACGGGGATGCCAGTTGCCGGAGCGACCGTGGCTGTTAACGTGGCCGCTTCCGCGTAGGTCCGCTGCTCGGTGAGGATTTGCATCCCGAAGACCCCCGCGCCGGTACTCGACACGAGCTTGAGAAATTCCCGGCGTGGAATGCCACGGATTGCTAGACCCGAGAGGAGGGCCTTTTCATCCGCCGAAAGCGAATCCGGCGCTTCCCCGCAACGGGCGGGATAGATTGGGGGATCATCATCGTTTTGCATGGTGGTCAGGAGTTCGTCAGGGGTGGAATATGGCAAAGGACAGCAATCCGGCATTCACACTACAGGACATCCATCGAAGACTGTTGAGAAAGCGCACATAAGTCCGTTCGCCTACGTCGACGATCATCTATTAACTACCTCAAATCCATGCGGTGGCTATGGGGTGAAACCCTACTATTCCAGCGTCTCTGGAATTGAGCCATCAGGGAGCGGAGGACAGGAGGCATGATTGCCGTGAGCGTCGCCAAGGTGAGTTTCGAGCCGATGATGACATTGGAGTTGGTGGAATGATTCATGTGTTCATGGATTTATATGATCGATGATCTTGAGGATCACTTCTGACGAGGTGACTCCAGATCGTTGCCGGGTGGCTGGCGGCCATTGCGCATTTCTGTCACGGCGTCCATCAGCGTGTGCGCAGCGTTTTTTGCTTCCTCCATGAAAGCCGTATCGCGATCCAGCGCCTCATGGCTGGTGGCATAGGGTTCATAGTAGCCGATATAGCGATCAAAGACTGCGGCAGCTCCGGCAGGTACGAGTTCCATGTCGGTTAGCCAATCGTGGAGGTTGCGGCGAAGGCTTTCGATACCCGTGGAGTCACCGTGGGTGATGATTGAAAAGACGCGTCCTTTGAGATGCCGCGGGTAATCCCAGCCTTGGAGTTCGATCGCCTTTGCTTCGGCCGCCTCCTTGCCGTGAGTGCTGGTGGGATCGGGATTTCCACCGTCCGCGCAGACAAGGCGGTCCATCATCAGCTTCAATACGCTCGGCGCCTGATACCAATGGACCGGCGTCACGATCATCACCCCATGCGCGGCGACCCAGCGCGGATACAGCTCATTCATCCAGTCATGGATCTGGCCCATGTAGTGATTTGGGTAGCACGAGCAGGGCCAGTGGCAGAGCGGCATGGCGGTGGAGACGCACGCTTTGCACGGATGGATCTGGCGACCGTATTCGGAATTGATCTGGCTGAGATCGAGGAAATCCACCTCGAAGTCGCTGTTCTTCTCGATGCAAGTGCGCGCCTCGGTCGTGACACGGAACGTTTTCGCCATCTCGCTGGGACATGTTTCATCCGTGCGTGGTGAGGCGGAAATGAGAAGGATACGCGACTTGCCATCTTGATCTTCAAAGCGCCTTTGGGCATCCTGAATAGCCGCGCGCGTCTCCAGCCATTCGAGCGAGAGTTCGTGCTCGGGATCGGCAAACCCAGGCCCGGCCTTCCGCGTGTGAGGGCTTTTGCGACCATCGGTGTAGGCCTCCCACGCGATGGCCGTTAGCCGCTCGATTTCTGGCTTCGCCGCTTCGAATGCCGGATCCACGAACTGCGTCCGGTAGCGGCGCTCGAACTCCGGGCGTGATAGTTTTGTTGAACCTTGGCCAGTGCGGACAATGGGTGATTTGATGTTCATGTTGATTGAATCTAGTTGTTATTGCGGCTGGCGGACGCCGCGACCTTTTGTGCCAGCGCGACGATCTCTTGCCCGTCTGCCAAGCCGTCGATCAACCGCTCGGGAATGCCGCTGAGTCCGACCTGTGCGCCGACGAGTGCGCCGGTGAGACAGGCGCGCGACATGTTTTGGCCGCCGCCGTTGATGGCGTGGAGCACCGCGCTTTCGAAGTCGCCGTGGAAACGCGCCGCCAGATAGTATGCGGCGGGGAGCACGAAATTGATCGCGCATGACATGCCGTGGACGAGCGAAACCTTCCACGCGGGTTTGATGCGGATGTCGGGATCTTGCGCGGCCTGTGCGATCCACGAGGGGAGCAGCAGCGCATCGGGCGAGGGGAAACCGAATGATGGCTTGGCGTTTTTTTCTGCGGCAGCAATTGAGGTTTTCACGACAAAGGGCAGCGTCCCGTTGCCGACGAGTTCCATCAGTTTGTCTGAAAGATTCCTATCAAGCGCCTCGCCCCTCACCAACGCGGCAAGCACACATGCGAAGCCCACGCTTTGCTGGGCGACGAGCGGATCGGTCTGCGTGAGACGGCAGCAATCGAGCGCGTTTTTCGCGGCGAGATAGGGGTCGGCAGCAAACGCTGCGGCGAGGATGCTGACACGCTCGGCCGCCTCGGAGGTGTCGGCATTTCCACCTGCCTCGGCCCACGCTTTCTTGTCGATCACGCGCGCCTGCCAGACTTGGCGGAAGGAGTGATTCGTATAGCCGCCCGGCCCACTGAATGGATCGGCGCTGAGCTTTGGAAGCAGTTCCTCATCGAGTCGGCGTGTGAAATCAGCTTCATGGTAAGTGCCGCACTCCGACACAGACCGTAGTAGCATTTGCATGATGATGCCGGTCTGTGAAAGCTCGCCAGCTTTCATCCCAGCGTAGTATTTCCTACTCGCTAACGGAGTGGTGTAGCCATCAATCCACGGGCCGAAGTCGCCCCGCAGTTCGTCTAGATCGTAATACCAATGCGGCCCGAGACCGAGCGCATCGCCGATGAAAGCGCCGACGATGCAGCCTGCGGCGCGTTCAGTGTGGTTTGACTTGGAATTCATTGTTAGTTGGGAAAAAGGTGAGGTTACTTTTTCGTCTCGGTCTTAGCGGCTTTGCGAAAAGCATCGTCTTCAGGTGCACCCTCCGTGTCTTTTTTGCGCATGGTCTCACCGCTACCTCCCTTGATGCGTTTTTTCTTTGCATGGATGTTCGCATAGAGTCCGGGCTTCTTTGATGTCGCTGATTTTTTGGTGGCCATGAGGTTGAGGGATAGGATGAGGAGAACACGCCCGCAGGCTAGGTCGTAGGGCGAGTGACCAGCTTCAGGGCAATGCTGATCTCGTCGTTGACGAGGTGCTTGCCGAGTTTTTCGTAAAATTTGCCCGATCCGTAGAGGACGTTCCAGTGCGTGCGGTCGATGTCGAAATGCGCGTCAGCGGCGAGCAGGCCGTCGGGCGTCGGCGCTAGGATCGCGCGAAAACTCACGTCGCGGGTCACACCTTTCAGAGTGAGATCGCCGGAGATTTCGCAGTTTGGGTTGCCGGGTGGCGCGTCGGGCAGCGGCGTGATTTTCGATAATAGAAATGCCGCCTCTGGAAAGCTCGTAACATCAAAGAAGTCTTCCGACTTAAGATGTTCCTCCAGCATTTCGCGCATCTTTCCGTCCTTGAGGTCCGCACATTTGATGTGCCGCATCTCGAGCGTAAAAGAGCCTCGCACGGCCCTTCCGCTTTCGATCTGAATGCTCCCTTCGCGCAGCTTGATCGCGCCGGAGTGTGCGCCGGTGACATTGCGCCCGGTCCATTCGACCTTGCTCTGTTCCACGTCGATCTGATGCGTCCCATCACGTGGTTTGGATTCAGGCGCTGCGGCATCGGCATCGCGCTGCACCGCGTGCCCCGCTTCTCGCCAATCCTCAAGTCCGCCGCGGTAGTCGGCCAAGTGCGTGTAGCCAGCTGCGGCGAGCTTTTCCGCTGCCGTCTGGGATGCGAGATTGCGCACACTGGAGCCATAGAGCACCAGCGGCGTGGCCGGATCTGGCACGAGCTTTTTCACGAACTCGACAAAGATCATGTCAAAGACGCAAGCATTCTGCGCACCCGGCAAATGCGCGACTTTAAATTCCACCTCGGGCAGCACGTCGATGATTACCGTCGCGGGGATTTCCGCGAGTTGAAAGGTAAGTTCGTCGCGGGAGATTTTTTTAGTGTGGTTCAAGGGTTGATTCTTGTTTGAATGAGTTATGGAGGTTTGGATAAGGCTCATGGTTGAACCTGATCCGCGCCTTGGTTTGGTTGGACTGAGGCGAATTCGATTTCATGCAGGGCCTTTCTTTCGGCCGGAGCCGCTTTTTTTACCGCCGCCCGAGAGCTTATTGACGGTGGCCCAAGCCCGTGCCTCCGCCTCTTCTTTCGGGACGCTCTTTTTCCCGTAGCTCTCCTCGATGTGGTTCGCCTGCCGAATTTGCTTGTCGGTGTAACTGGATTTGTCTCCTGAAGGCATATTAGTAGTTCTCCCGTTTGTATTTGCCCCTCGCATTCACTATCCAGCCTACAGTTCCACATTGGCGTGCTGCTCGCCTTCTTTGATTTCCGGAGTGGTTCCAGTCACGATTGCTTTGATCGACTGATATAAATACCGGAAGCGATTGACTCCGCTGCTGTCCCAGTATTCGGCCTCCTCACCTTTGATGTGCAGCAAAACGATGTTCGGGTCCTCAGCGCCCTCTGGAAACCACACCTTAAAGGACGGCCTCCAGATTTCACGAATCTTGGCGCGATCCTCCACTACCGTGGCGCGGCCAGCGACAATCACACAACTTGTATAGCCGTCCTGAGCATGCACTTGCACTCGTGAATCTGCCTCGATCTGACGCACTTTTTCCGAGTCACCGGAAGTAAAGAGCCAGAGATCAGTGTTTTCGTCCACCTGCGCCACGGCCATGGGCCGAGCGTGGCAGCACGTCGGCCCGCCCATCGTGGCAAGAATGACGGTGCTGAAATCCCTGAGCAGCCCGTAGATCTTTTCCAATTGGTTTTCGTTCATCGAGTTTTCGTCTTAGAGGTTTGCGACAACTGGTTCTGCCGGCGTGGGAATCTCGCCGCGCCAGCCGCCAGTTGCGGAGTGTCGGGTTTCAATAAAGTCCTTAAAGCGAGTGAGGTCGCCGGAGACACGTGCAGACACCAGACCCAATAGGTCACCGAGATTTTCAAGCATTCCTTCCGGCTGGTAATCCACTTTTAGAGTTACTTCCGTCTGATCCGTGCCCTGTGCGGAAAAATTGACCGCGCCCGAGTTTTTGGCCCCTTGAGTGCTCCGCCATGCGATGCGCTGGTCAGGAATTTGCTCCGTGATCTCAGCAATCCATTCTTCGGATTTGCCAGCGATTTCCGCCTTCCAATGGAGTGACTTGTCATCCAGTTGTTTTACTTCTTTGACGCCTTCCAAGAAGTGCGGGAACTCCTCAAACTGGGTCCATTGGTTATAGGCCTGGCTCAATGGGACATTGACGTTGATAGACTTTTCGATTGTTTTCATGATGTTGTTTACGGTTTTATTTTATCGAACTCGGATGGCAAATTAGGACGGGTGAACGGCTTGATGCCATTCACCCGCGCAGTCCGTTTTACGGCATTAGTTAGGCATAAGCACGGCATCGATGGCGTGGATGACGCCATTGCTGGCGGGCACGTCGGCCATGATGACCTTGGCTTTATCCACGGTGACTTTACCGTCTTCAACCTTTACGTCCAAGCTTTGGCCATTGACGGTCTTGGCCTTCATCGTCTTCACGTCTGCAGCCATTACTTTGCCGGCAAGCACGTGGTAGGTGAGGATGGCAGCGAGCTTCTTCTTGTTCTCAGGCATTAGCAGTTCGTCCAGCGTGTCTTTTGGCAGCTTGGCGAAGGCCTCATCCGTAGGGGCAAAGACCGTGAACGGCCCCGTGCCTTGCAGTGTCTCAACCAGCCCTGCAGCCTTCAACGCCGCAGAGAGCGTTTTGAACTTACCCGAAGCCATGGCGACGGCTACGATGTCCCCAGTTTTTGCATTCGTCTCGGTGGTCCCGGGTTTGTCGGCTGCACCGTATTTTGCCGGATTCTCAGCGCTGGCAATTCCAGTGAAGCTGGTGATCGTGATCAATGCCGTAATGGCGAACGTCAGGCTGGATTTCTTCTGCAGTTGTAGTGTCATAGTTTTCATATACTTGTTTGTTTTTTTGTTTGGTTTTAGTGCCAAAGATTGTGGCATTAAATGGGATGAATATATATTTGCAATATTCCGGAAATACGCTAGCAATTTTCTTGTTATATGTTGCCGATGATAAATATTAAATTCCGAAATCAGCGATCTCTATGCGGCATCTGCCTGCTGCTCGGCCGTCTTTTCAAGAGAAGTTCTGAGCTTGGAAAGGGCGCGGCGGATCCGAGCTTTGATGCTGCCGAGGGGCTGAGACAATTGGGCTGCAATTTTCGCGTGACTGAGCCCGCAGAAGTAAGCGAGGTGTATTACATGGATTTCATCGGTCCGCAATTCGGCCAGGGCACCATGCAACTGCAGCACCTCATCCGAAAAGTACGTATACCCGAGAATTTGATATCCCGAACCTCCCAAAGTAGCCGCATTATGATAGAGCTTCTCCTCCAACAATCGTCTACACTTGAAATGCCGAAGTCGATCAAGCGATTGGTTACGTGTCAGTGCCACCAGCCAAGCGGCGGGCTTGCCTTTCTGCTGTAGGAAAAGCGGGGCTTTATGCAGTAGCTTTAAAAAGACCTGCTGCGACACATCTCGCGCTTCCTCGTGGTCTGCGAGGATTTTCAGGGCGACTGAAAACACCACTGCGGAGTGGCGGAAATACAACTCCGTGAAAGCCGCGTGATCTCCATCTGCTGTCCTTTGGAAGAGTTTCAAGTCATTGACCTTCTCTAGACATGTATTCACGATTTGAGAATGGAAAGGTTTGTTTGAGGGGGGATCGTGGGCAAAATGCACCGACAAAGCTAAAGGGGCTATTTGCCCCGAAATTTGGCGAATGCCGCCTTCAGGTTGTCCGCTACGAATTTATTGGCGTCTTTCGCTTCATCCACGACCCCGCCCATGCCAAAGAACTCGTGTGTGACCCCGTCGTAGTTTTTATAGGCGACCTCCACACCATCGTCCTTAAGTTTCTTGGCAAGGGCCTCGCCTTCCGAACGCAGCGGATCAATCTGGGCGGTGATGATCGTGGCAGACGGAAGGCCTTTCAAGGTAATGGCCTGGAGCAGAGCCACCTTGGGATCGGTGGCGTCTTCCTTTTTGGCGAAGGTGTAGTCGAGGAACCATTTCATCATCGCCGCATTCAATGGTTTCGCATCTGCATTCTCGATATAAGACGGAGTGTCCAATTTTGTGTTTGCGATCGGATAGATCAGCACCTGATGGACAGGGGCCTGAATGCCTTCGGCCTGCGCCATGATGCATACTGCCGCCGCCAAGTTGCCGCCGGCGCTTTCACCCACCACCGCCACATTCTTGGTGTTGCCACCCCAACGTTGGCCATTTTTCAAAACCCATTGATAGGCACCATAGGCATCTTCATGGGCGGCGGGGAACCTGTCTTCCGGTGCCTGGCGATAGTGCATGGAGACCACAATTGCATCCGCACCGTTCGCCAAGGCTCTTGGCGATGAATCGTAGGTATCGAGGTCCGCGATCACCCAGCCGCCACCGTGGATATAGAGAATTATGGGAAAGGGTCCGTCTCCTTCGGGCCGATAAATGCGGCCCTTTAGGTCGCCGCTGCTGAGTTCAATCGTGACATCCTCAATCTTGCCGACTTTCTCCGGAGCATCCATTTTCCTTTCCTTGAGGATGGCCATCACGGCATCGGCCGGACTTGGCTGCTTTCTCGCCTCCACGGGCGAGAGGCTTGTAATGGGCTTCCCTCCCAAGGTAGCAAGTTTATCCAGGACGGTTTGCATTTGGGGATTTGGTTTGGCCGGTTCGGCGACTTGCGCCATTAGCGAGGTGGATGAGAAGGCGGAGGTTACCAATAGAGTGGGAAGTGTTTTCATTGGATAGGTAGCGGGAAGTAGATTGTTCAGGAACAAGGATTAGTTGTGATTGGTCATTTGCTTATCAGGCATCGATGATTGGCTTTTTGGATGGTGCATGTTCTTATTTCCGTTGGAGGAATGGCCTCCCATTTCTCCGCAACTGGAGAGGGCGCCTGCTCCAAGAATGCCGATTCCCAAGGCGATCAAAGAGGATATCAATGTGGTTTTATAATATTTTATTCTTTTGTGTTTTCGAACAGTCGTTTTTTTAGGATTAACGTCGATAACCTAGAAAGCTCGGAAGCGATTACCATGGGGACTTACCCTACCTCTGTGGGGTCTGCTCGAATTTCATGTCCCACGGACCACTCCAGCTCCTTGGTTGTGATGTTGGTCGTGCGGATTGGAATTCGGAGACTGGATCCAGACCGTTCATTTCAATCCCGCTCGGAGTTGCATTTCCCGAGAAATTCTTTTTGTCATACGCGACCAGGCGCATCGCCAGAATTTCCGCTTGGGTCGGTTGCAGAATCTTGGACAGCCGGTTGAACGAATATATGAAATGTCGTCCCGCCTTCGATACGGGATATTTGAAGATGGTAGGAGAAGAGAGATTTCAACGCGGTCTCCCGGCTTCAGGCCAGTGAAGCCGCTACCTGTTTCCTCGACGAATCCTATGAATTCATAACCCATCACCGTCGGCCCTTTCCGCGGTATGAAACTGTTATGGACGTGCGAGTTCGAGCCACAAATCGCGGTGGCGGTGACTCGCAAAATGATGTCCTAAGGATGCCTGATTTTTGAATCCAGAACGTTGTCCACAGAGACCTTACCCGGTTGATGAAATACTAAAGTTTTCATGGAATTACCGAGCCAGACCAAGAATACCATTTTTTCGACGGAGAGCTATGGGGTGAAACCCTATTTTGGCGGCCATTTGGCAGAATTCCTCCACTGGACAGGACCCTATAAGTTGGCTCTCTCCAAGGCCATTTTCTTTACCATCTGTCTTCTAGCATTGCTTGCTGCAGATCAAAATCCGACTCCCCCGTGAGTTCGCGTTTGGCCTCAATGGGGTCGGGTTTCACATGTCAACAAATTGGGGCAATATTTTCATCAGTCGGCTGCTGTCTGTCCTCGGGGAAGGATCGTGAATGCGATTCCAAGGGGTCGACGCTGGAGGGGAAATGGGAACTCAACCCGGAGGAAGGTTGAAGGTGGAGGCGGAGAGGGTTGCCAGGGAGGCGAGGGAACTGGTGGGGGATGTGCCGTTTTATGGGGAGAGGGACGCTTCGCAGACAGTTTGGAGCAGGATGCCACAAGACCGGCGTTTCCGCTGCCGATGCTCTGATTAACTAAGCCAAAGCACCGCCATCTGGGCGACGAGGATGCGCAGCAGCATGGTGAGCGGATAGACGTTGGCGTAGGACAGTGACGGATAGTCGGAGTTCGCCAGCTTGTTGGCGAAGGCGAGGGCTGGTGGGTCGGTCATGCTGCCGGCGAGGACGCCGGAGAGGGTGAGGTAGTTGACCTTGAGCCACTTGCGGGCGATTACGCCGATGACCAGCAAGGGAATGGTGGTGACCGCCGCGCCCAGCGCCATCCATTGCAAGCCGGTGGCGGAGAAGGCGGTTTCCACGAATTTTCCGCCCGCACCGAGGCCGACGCAGGCGAGGAAGAAGATGATGCCGAGCTCGCGGAAGGCGGTGTTCGCGTTGATGGGCATGTAAATCACCAGCGGGCCGATTTTTCCAAGCCGGCCCATCAGGATCGCGATGATGAGCGGGCCGCCCGCCAGTCCGAGGCGCAGCGGCACCGGCAGACCCGGCAGGCTCCACGGATAGAGTCCGAAGAAAATCCCCACCGTGATGCCCAGGAAAATCGAAGCGAAGCTCGTCTCGTTGAGCTGCCGGACCGAGTTCCCGAGCACCTTGGCCGCCTGGTCGATGGCCGCCTCCTCGCCGACCAGATTGAGCATGTCGCCGAAGTTCAGGCGCATGTTAGGCACGGCGGTCAGGATCATGTCCTGGCGGCTGACGCGGCTGACGGTCACGCCGAAGCGCTGCGTGATCTGCGTCGCTGCGATGGTCTTGCCGACCATGTCCTTGTGGGTGACGACCACGCGCTTGGCGGTGATGGTGCCCGGATTGGTCCGCAGATCCTCATCCACCTCGCGGCCCACACTGAGTTCGGCACGGTGGAGTTGCTCCGGCGAACCCACGGCAAGCACCCGGTCGCCGAGCTCCACCACCGTGTCGCGGGTGGCCACCTGCGTCTGCTCGTCCGACTTCCTGCGGATCCGGGAGACTACGATGCAGTCGTCGCCGAGCCCGGGGATATTCTTGATGGACTCGCCGGCAAGATTGGCGTTTTCAATGATGAAGGTCGCGCGCCGGACCTCGCTCACGCCTTCCGCCATTTTCTGTTGGAGCAGGACGAGTTCCTTTTTCGGATCGATGCGGAAAATCAGGCGAATGATCACCATGGCGAGGATGATTCCGAGCACGCCGAACGGATAACACACCGCGTAGGCCATCGCGGCGAGGTTGGATTGCCGGGCCCCGTCCGCCACGTTCGCAATTGTCTGTTGGGCGGCGCCGAGGGAGGGGGTGTTGGTGGTGGCTCCGGACAGCGTTCCGGCCATCACACCGAGGTCCCAGTTGAGAAAATGCCCCATGCCGAAGGCGATGCCCGCGCCGGAGAGGACCACGGCGACGGCGATGGAATTCAACTTCAATCCCTCGCTTTTCAGGGAGTTGAAAAACCCCGGGCCAAGCTGCAGGCCGACGGTGAAAACGAAGAGCACCAGCCCGAATTCCTTCAGGAATGCCATTAGGTGAGGATCCAGAGTGAAGCCGAAATGGCCGAGAAGCAGCCCGCTGAAAAGCATGCCCGCGACACCGAGTTTCATACCGCCGATTCGAATGCTTCCGAGGAGAAGCCCGAGGATCGCCGTCAGGGAAATGACAAGGATCGGTTCGGCGTGCGGCGAGATTTCCTTGATGCGCTGCAGATATTCAATCACGGGCGGATATTGTGGCGTCCGGACCGGTTCGGCAATGCGTTTACTGCGCATCACGATGCATGGTCTGCCGGGCCCTCGCCGAAATCGATTGCCCGCCGGGACTCCGTCGCACAAGCTTCCGGGCCGCCATGTTTCCACGCCCTCCGAAGAAGTTTGTTCCCACGCCGTTCGAGTATCATCAGGAAATCGAGCTCACCATCGACGCCCTGACCAATCTCGGCGCCGGTGTCGGTCGGATCAACGGCTGGGTGGTTTTCGTGCCGTTTTCCCTGCCGGGCGAGGTCGTGAAAGCCCGTGTCTTCCGCAACGACAAGAATTGCTCCCACGCCGATCTCATCGAGGTTCTCGTCGCTTCCCCCGACCGCATCGCCCCGGGCTGCCCGCTCTTCGGCGAGTGTGGCGGCTGCCAGTATCAGCATCTTTCCTACGACAAGCAGCTCGCGTGGAAGACCCGCCAGGTCGGCGAGTTGATGAAGCACATGGCCGCCATCACTTTTCCCGTGAACGACTGCCTGTCCTCGGCACAAATCTGGAACTACCGCTCGAAAATCACCCCGCATTTTGAAAAGGCGAAAGACGGCGATCTGGGGCCCATCGGTTTTCTCGCCTTCGGCCGTCGCTCGTCGCTCATCGATGTCCCGCAATGCCCGATCGCCATGGATACGATCAACCGCGAGCTGCCCGGCATCCGGGAGGGACTCCGCAAGCGGGCGAGCAGCTTCAAGCGCGGTGCCACCGTTCTGCTTCGCGCCACCGAGAACCGCGTGGAAACCGACTTCCGCGCCGTTGCGACCGAGCATGTCGGGGATTTGAAATTCCAGTTTCTGGCAGGTGACTTCTTCCAGAACAACCCCTTCATCCTGCCCGCCTTCACCGGCTACGTCGCGAAACAAGCTGCCGCCGGTGGCGCAAGATTACTGGTAGATGCCTACTGCGGCTCCGGACTGTTTTCCCTAACTCTGGCAAAAGACTTCGAGCAGGTCGCCGGCGTCGAAGTCTCTGAAACGTCCTGCGAGTGGGCGCGCAAGAACGCCGCCGCGAACTCCATCACCAACGCGAAATTCCTCACCGCGTCCGCCGAGGCCATCTTCGACCAGATCAGCTTCCCCGCCGCGGAAACGGCCGTCGTTATCGACCCGCCGCGCAAGGGCTGCACGCCGGAGTTCATCGACCAGCTCCTGAAATTCGGCCCCGCGCGCGTCGTCTATGTTTCCTGCGATCCCGCCACCCAGGTGCGCGATCTCAAGCTGTTGGGAGACGGCGGCTATCAGCTGGCGGATGTGCAGCCGTTCGACCTCTTCCCGCACACCCGCCACTTGGAGTGCGTGATGACGCTGGTGAAAGTGGATCCGGTCTAGGTCGCCGGGATCGTCGCTGGCGGTGTCCTTGGATCAGGCGTCCTTCTGCATTTTGGCACGTAGTCCGGCGAGACTGGTTTTCAACGAGGCGAGCTGCTGGTCGAGCGCCGTAAGGTCGGCGAGGACGCCGCCTCTTTCGGCAGCTTCGCGTTTTGCCGCGTTGTATTCATCCAGCTCGGCGTGCATTTCCTCCATGCTGTTCATGATGATGCCGATGAAGAGGTTGAGCATGATCATGGTTCCCAGCAGGATGAAGCTGATGAAGTAGATCGCGGCGATTGCGGGGGCCGATCCTTGCGCACTGACGAACAGGAATTTCCAATCGTCGAGCGTGATCGTCTGGAAGAGCGTGAGGAATGCCTTGGACAAGCTTCCGAAGTGTTCTTTGTCGTGGGCACCGAAGAGATGCACTCCGGCTATGGCATAAATGTAGAACATGATACTGAGCAGCAGGCCCACATAACCCATCGAACTGAAACTTTTGATCAGCGCGCCGACCAGGAGCTGGAGTTTCGGCAGGGCGGAGACAAGACGCAACAAGCGCAACGTCCGCCCGAGGCGCAGCACGACTGCGAACTGCGAATCCATCGGCAACAAACAGAGCACGATCACCGTGAAATCGAAGACATTCCAGCCATCGCGGAAGTAGTCCCAGGGACGCGGACAGTGTGCTGCTAGCTTCATGGCCGCTTCGACGATGAAGATTCCCAGCACGATGGCGTCCAGCGTCCGCAGCAGGGGACCATGGTTGGCCACCGCGGCCGCATCTGTCTCGATTCCGGCCAGGACGCCGGCGAGAAGGATCGTCAAAATGACGAAGCGGTGGAACCAGGAGTCCTGCACGAGACGCTTCGCAACTTCTGGGAAATTGCTGATGACGGGAATTGGCATCTTAAACTGTGAGAGAATCGGCGGTTCGGGCTTCAGATCGGATTTTGATCTTCCTTGTTGGGGATCAGGATGGACATCACCGTTGCCGCAAAGAGCGTGCCGAGGACGATGACCAGCGAAACCAGCGGATCGATCTTGATGCTCTTGAATTCATCGGCACTGAGGCCGAAATCATTGAAGTACGGCGGTGCGGCGAGTAACAGCAGCTTGATGCCGATGAAGGCGAGGATCAGTATCAGGGCGGGCTTGAGGAAGCGGAATTTCGCAATCAGGGCGGCCAGACAGAAATACAGGGCGCGCAGGCCAAGGATCGCGAAAATGTTGCTGGTAAATACGATGAATGGATCCGGAGTGATCGCGAAGATCGCGGGAATCGAATCAACCGCAAACACCAGGTCGGTGATTTCCACCATGATCAGCGCGAGAAAGAGCGGGGTGATGGCCCAACGCGTGGAGAGCGTCCCCGGTTCGGCGGGAGCGTAGACATCCTTTCCGGTTTTCGGATCCTTGATGGAAGTGGGACCCACCGTGCGGCGAGTGAAGAACTTCTGACCGTCATAGAAACTCACCGTGCGGAAGAAGCGTTTTGCGAGCTTCACGACAGGATTGTTTCCCGGGTCGCTGTGGCTTGTGATGAGAGCCATCTTCACCGCCGTGAAAATCAGGAACAAACCGAAGACAATGAGGATCCAAGTGTAACGCATGATCAGTTCCCCTCCGAGAAAGATCATGCCACCGCGCATGATGAGTGCGCCGATGATTCCCCAGAAGAGCACGCGATGCTGGTATTTCGCGGGGATCGCGAAGTAGCCGAAGATCATCGCGATGACGAAGATGTTATCCATCGCAAGAGACTTCTCGACGATGTATCCGGTCAGATACTGGATCGCCGCGGTGGCACCCGTGACCTCCCCCAGCACAATCGTGCCTCCCACATAGACCGGGGTTTCCAATCCCAAACCCAGCCAATGATACTGATAGGCATAGTAAATGAATGTGGTGAAGGAGACTCCGCAAGCGAGCCAGATGCAAGACCAGGTGATGGACTCCTTCATGCTGACTTCATGAGCCTCGCGATGGAAGACGCCGAGATCGAGGGCGAGGAAGATCATCACAAGCGCGATGAAGCCAATATAGGCCCACATCTTCATGCTTGCCGGATCGGCGGTTGTCGCGGTGGTTGCGAGTAGTGAGAGGATGGTCATTTTGATTCAGGGAGCGATCGGTGGGTATTGGGAGTTATACGTTACGGAATTTTTGTTCGCGCTTGCTTGGTTCGCTCGGAGCGCCCCGTGCGATATCCGGGTCAATAGTTGTGGAGACCCGCGGGACGGCGGCGCGTGAGCTCAATGGCGGGAGCTTTCTCACGGCGGCGGGAGCGTTTCACCTTGCGATGGCCGATTTTTCCGGCGATCCGGTCGAAGGCTTTCAGGATGGCGGCGCGCAGCGTGTGGTCTGAGGATTTCACGATGACGTCCGGTCCCGGTGTCACGAGGTGGAAGGAAACGCTGAACGGCGGGCTGTCGGTGAGGCTGCGCTCCAGGCGGACGCGCGCCTCATCAATCTGAAGGTCGGGTTTAAGGGCCTGCAGTTCGTTCTGGATCATCTCGACGATGGACTTTGATGGAGCGTGGTTGCGGTGGCTGAGAGTGAGTTTCATGAGTGCTGTAGTTGGTTGACGGGCAGACAGTGATCCATGGAAAACCATTTGCATAATACGTAAAATGACACTAAACGTTCCAAAAAATGGAATTGTCACCCGGAGCTGAATTTCTCAATTACCACCATCTCCGCTATTTCTGGACGGTTGCCACGGAGGGCAGTCTTCGCCGTGCATCGGAAAAGCTGAAGATCTCGCAACCGTCGATGTGCACGCAGATCAAGCTGTTGGAAGCGAGCCTCGGCGAGGCGCTGTTCCGGCCGAGCGGTCGCTCGCTGGTGCTGACCGAGTTCGGGCAGGTGATCCATGGATATGCTGAGGAAATTTTCGCGCTGGGCGGCGAGGTCCTCCGCGCCACCAAACAGGCACCGGGCATCCGCTCGCTGCGGCTGCATGTGGGGATCGTGGATTCGTTCCCCAAGCTGATGAGCTATGATATCCTGCGCCCCGTGCTGGAACACCAGCCGCCGGTGAAACTCACCTGCCACGAGGGAAAACTCGCGGACCTCGTTTCCCAGCTCAACACCCACCGCATCGACGTGGTGCTGTCCGACGAACCCGCCTCGCCCGGGATCACGGGCAAGGTCTTCAATCATCTGCTAGGATCTTCCGAAATCACGTTCTGCGCCACTCCGGCACTGGCAAAGAAACTCAAGGGCCGCTTCCCGCGCAATCTCGATGGGGCACCGGCGCTGCTGCCGACGCAGAATTGCAACCTCAGGCGCGACTTGGAAAAGTGGTTCCGCAGCGCCGGCGTGGAGCCGCAGGTGGTCGCGGAGTTCGAAGACGCGGCTCTCACGAAAATCGTGGCGACCAGCGGGCAGGGATTCATCGCGGTACCTGCGGTGGTAGCCTCCGAGGCGGTCGAGAGATACGGGTTCGTGCCGATCGGTCGGACGAAGGAGGTGCAGACGCAGTTTTACGCGATCACGGCGGAACGGCGTTTCACCCATCCTGCAATCATCGCGATCACCGAGCGGTTGAGGTCGGTTAGGAAAAACAAGAAGCCCTGAAGCATGATCCAGCGCCTTCCCTTCCACCATCCTGCGACCGACGCCGATGTTGTCCGGTTGCAAGCACTGCTGCGCGGAGCGATCAGCGGCATCGGTATCCAGCGCGCCGGAAAAATCGCCGTGCTCAACCTCGCCTGTGGACGGGCTGACGAGTCCGGGGCTCTCGCTGCCGCTCTCGCTCCTGCGGAAATGAGATTCTATCTGGGGATAGACTTGCGCCGGGAAACCATCGTCGAAGCGACCCGCCGCTGGCATCTGCCGGGCGGGCACATCGAGTTCCGCTGTGGTGACGCATCGTCGATCCACCGGATGAAATCGCTTCCGCCATTCGATTTCATTTTCATCCGCCACCAGAATTACTGGGACGATCCGCCCACCTGGGACCGGCTTCTATCAAACGCTTTCGCCGCCTTGGCGCCGGGCGGGCTGCTTGCGTGCACATCCTATTTCGACCGCGAACACGAGCTGCTCAAGGCCGCGCTGAAAACCCGTGGTGCCGAAATCCTCTGGGATGTGCGCCACCCCGCCTCGCGTCCGCTTCCCGACGCCCCGGGCAAGTCGGTGGACCGACATCTGGCGATTTTCAGAAACCCGCCGCCGGGTGGAGTTTGAAACTCTTGTCGCGTGGCGATTCATTCACTATGAACGTGTGACGTGAACATTGTGGATCAAATCGCCCTGCGGGCATCGGCGGAGCGTCCCGCGCTGATGAGTGACGGGATCACGCTCAGTTTCGGCGAATTGCTGGAGCGCGTCGCGAATGTTGCTGCCTGGCTGGACCGCTGTCGCGGGTTCCGCCGGGATGGCGCCTCGCGGGTAGGTCTGGCCTGCGGAAATGGCGTCGATTACATCGTCCTCGCTCTTGCGATTCTCAAAGCCGGCGGCTGTCTGGTGCCCCTGGCGGATGAACTTACCGAACCGGAACGTCGCGAAATCATCGAGCGCACCGGATTGTGCGGCATCATTTTCGGTTGCGGTGCCGGCGGACGTCAGCCGGCCCATGAAATCGAAGAATCCACCGGCGCGGAGTGGCTTGCGCTGCCGTCGCGGAGCCTGGATCACGAAGTGGAGTTTTTCGCGCTGCACCCGGCGTTCATCCGCTTCAGTTCCGGCACCACCGGCAAGAGCAAGGGAGTCGTCCTGAGCCACCGCAAGCTGCGGGAACGGATCATCGCGGCGAATGCGGCGCTCGAAATCGGTCCCGGCGACCGGATTCTGTGGATGCTGCCGATGGCCCATCACTTCGCGGTCTCCATCATGCTGTATCTTTACCACGGTGCCTGCACCGTGATCGGCACCTCGCACCTGGCGGAAAACATTCTTGAACGCGCCAAGGCCACGCGGGCCACGGTGATTTACGGCGCGCCCTTCCATTTCGCCCAACTCGCGGTGGATCCGGGCGATTTCGCATGGCCGGATCTCCGGCTGGCAGTAAGTACTGCGGCCCCACTTGCGGCGGAAGTCGCGTGGGATTTTCGCGCTCGCTTCGGGAAACCGTTGGTCCAAGGGCTCGGAATCATTGAAATCGGTTTGCCGCTGCTCAACACCGGCGGGGCGCGGGATTGCCCGACCGCGGTGGGGCGACCCCTACCTGCGTTCGATGTGGAGCTGCGCGATGACGAGGGCCGTCCGATGGCCACCGGCCTGATCGGTGAGCTCTGGATCAAAGGACCAGGAATGTTCGACGCCTATCTCTCGCCCTGGCAGCCCGTTGACGAAGTCTGCGCGGACGGTTGGTTCGCCACCGGCGATCTCGCGGAGACCGACGCGGCGGGCCGCTTCTACCATCGCGGCCGCAAAAAAAGCGTGCTCAATGTGAATGGAATGAAGGTTTTTCCGGAGGAAGTGGAGACCTTGATCGAAAGCCTGCCTGCCGTGCGGCGCTGCAGGGTGGTCGGATTGCCGCATGCCGTGCTGGGCACCGTCCCTGTCGCTGAGGTCGTATTGCATCCCGGGGCCAGTCTGACCGCCCGGGAATTGATCCGCCGGTGCCGCCAGACGCTCTCTACCTACAAGGTGCCGGTTAGAGTGAGGTTCGTGGACCAACTGCCGCTGACGCAAAACGGAAAAGTCCGGCGCGTTTGAACCCGCGGCGCCGATGGCCAAATTTTTTCGCAGATCGTTTGAATTTCCCCGGACTTTTCACGTCTGTCCCGGTGTGAAAAACAAATCCTCCTTCCTCCGTTGGTCGGCTGTATCACTGCTGGCCGTCTTCATCGCATCCAGCGTGAGCTGCGTGACCACATACGATACTTATGGCCGCCAAGTGCAGACGGTGGATCCCGGGCTGGCTTTGGCCGGCGTCGCCGCGGCCGGATTGGTCGGTTACGCGATTGCGAACAACAACAACGACAACCACCACTATCGCAGCCGCGGATACTACGGTGGTGGCTACCACCGGCGAGTTTATGCTCCCTGCTACTGAGCGGGCGAGATTGGATTTATTCAAATGCGGGTTGCTTCACCTTCGATCCGCGACGTTCTTGTTATAACATGAAAACCAAACAAATCATCATGCGCCTCATCGCGGGCGTCGCACTGGTTGCCAGTGCCGGCTCAGGAGTCAGTTGCATGACTACCTATGACTCATACGGTCGCCCTGTGCAATCCGTGGATCCCGGACTCGCCGTCGCAGGCGTCGCCGCCGCAGGCCTGATCGGCTACGCGGCTGGAAACGACAATGACAATCGCAACCACCACCACTACCGGCGTGGCGGCTATTACGGGGGCGGACGCTACCGTCATTGATCCTACGCAAGGGCGGCCCAAACTTTCTGCGAAAATGAGGCTGGCCATACAGGACTAGCGTGTGATTAGTACCCAGTGCCGCCGCCGGACATCGTCCCGCTCGCAGTCATCCAGCCAAAACATTCAAATCATGAAACCAACATTGTTCCTGTCATTGTGCCTGTTCCCACTCGTCGCCACCGTTGTTTCCTGTCGTGAAAAAGGCCCGGCCGAAAAGGTCGGTGAAAGCATGGACAAGGCGGTCGAAGACGTGAAAGACGCTGTCGATCCGAAAGGTCCTGTCGAAAAGGCGGGTGAAAAAGTCGACGAAGTCCTGGGCAAGTAGCCGCCTGCCTCGGCCGGATGAGGCGGCCGCGCTTCATCCGGGTGTCCTTAAATTCGCTTTTCCTCCCGAATCCTTTGGGCAAGGCTGTGTGCGCAATGCTAGCACTTGAAAACATCTACGCCTTGATTCTCGCCGGAGGCTCCGGCACTCGCTTTTGGCCTCTCAGCCGGAACAACAAGCCCAAGCAGCTACTCGATCTCTTCGGCACCGGCACGCTCCTCGAACAGACGATCAAACGTCTGGAGGGTCTCGTTCCCTCCGAAAATATCCTTATCCTCACCAATTCCCTGCAAGTCGACGCCGTCCGGGAACTCGCTCCGATGCTGCCTGCGGAAAACATCTTTGCCGAGCCCGCCAAGCGCGACACCGCTCCCGCCGTGGCTTTGGGAATCGGCCTCATCGCCGCCCGCAATCCCAACGCCGTGATGATGGTGCTGCCCTCCGACCAGTTGATCCAGGACACCGCCGCCTACCACGCCGTCATGCGAGACGCCCTCGCCACCGCGGAAATTTCCGACGGTCTCGTCACCATCGGCCTGCGCCCGACCTGGGCCTGCCCGTCTTACGGCTACATCGAGCGTGGTGCCGCCGCCACCATCCCCGGCCTCGAATGCGCGCACCCACCCTGCGAGGTGAAACGATTCCGGGAAAAACCCAGTTCGGAACTCGCCGAACAGTTCCTTGCCCAAGGCGGGTTTTCCTGGAACGCCGGCATGTTCGTCTGGTCGTTGCCCACGGTGATCCAGCAGTTGGCCACCCACGCCCCGGAACTCGGCGACTTCATTTCCGAACTCCGCGATTCCAAGGACATTCTCGCCACCGTCGACTCGAAGTTCCCGCAACTCACGCCCATTTCCATCGACTACGCTCTCATGGAAAGCGCCGACCGCGTCTTCAACATCGAGGCGACTTTCGACTGGGATGACGTCGGCTCATGGATCTCCATCGCCAAGTATCTCGAGAAATATGGTCGGGAAAACCGAGCGAATGAACCGGTCAGCGAACTCGACTCCCAGAACAACATCATCTTCAACGCCCGCCCCGGTAGCCGCATCGCCCTGCTCGGCGTGGACGACCTGATCATCGTGCAAACGCCCGACGCCCTGCTCGTTGCCAACCGCCACCAGGCGGACTCGATCAAAAAACTCTCCGACATCTTGCCGGTGGAGCTGCTCTAGCAACAGGGACCGCGGAATTCATCCCGGCTTTCATTCATCCATTCATTTCCACCCATCAACTCTCGACTCTCAACATCCCCGCACCCCGCGCTCGGCATCGACTACGGCGACGCCCGCATCGGTGTGGCCGCGACCGATGACTTCGGCATCCTCGCGCATCCGGTGGAAACCATCGACCAGAGCAAGGGCGACGCCATCGAGCGCATCGCCCGCCTGGCGGAAGTCCGCCAGATCCACACCCTCGTCGTCGGCCTGCCCGTGCGCATGGACGGCAGCGAAGGTAGCTCCGCCGCCAAGGTCCGCGCCTTCGCCGATCTGCTCCACGAACGCATTCCGACGCTGCCGCTGGTCTTCATCGATGAAACTCTAACCACCTCCACCGCTGCGGCGAAACTCCGTGAGGCCGGCCGCAATGCCCGCCAGCAAAAATCCATCATCGATCAGGCCGCCGCCGTCGAGATCCTCAACCTGTGGATGGGCGAAACGAATTCCTAACCAACATGACCATCGATCCATGAAAACACAACTTGCCCTGCTCTGCCTTTTCACCACCGCCGTCGCCGCTCTTTCCACCGGCTGCATCGTCAAGGAGACCGTCACCGTCAACGGAGAGGTTCAGGAATCGGGATACAAGACGGTAACCAGCCCTCTCCAGGATGTATCGGAGTAGCCCGGATTCCGCTTGCTGGCGGGGCGGAACTCCCGTTTCTTCAGGTCCGCCCATGAAATTCCCATCTTCATCCAAGTGTCTGCTCGCCGTCGCTCTGGTCGCGCTTTCCAGCGGCTGCGTCACCCACCGTACCGTCACCAAGGACGGCAAGAAGATCAAATCCGGCTACGTGGTCAAGAAGCCGTTCGAGAAGCCCGGCAACTGACCGCCGCGTCCTGATTCCCGCGCCGGCCCATGCGTTTGAAGCTCACCATCGCCTACGACGGCCGTCCCTACAACGGCTGGCAGTCACAGGTCTGCGGAAACACCGTGCAGGACATCGTCCAGGTCGCGATGGCGGAGGTCGCGAAACAACCGGTCCGCCTCCACGGCTCCGGTCGCACCGATACCGGCGTGCACGCGCTTGGACAAATCGCCCATTTCGACGCGCCGCCGGAGCTTTCGATGAATCCTTACAACTGGGTGCCCGCGCTCAACTGCAAGCTGCCCGCCACCATCCGCATCATGGCCTGCGAGGAAGTCGCGCCGGATTTCCACAGTCGCTTCTCCGCCATCGGCAAGGTCTATCACTTCGACCTGTGCACCGATCCCATCCTGCCGCCACTCAAGGCCGGACTCGCCTGGCACATCCCGCGCCAGCTCGACGCGGACGTCCTGTGGGACGCACTCGCTCTCTTCATCGGCCGTCACGACTTCCACGCCTTCGCCGCCTACCGCGGCAACGAGACGCCGGACATCGACTGGTGCCGGACCATCGAGTCCGTGGAACTCACCACCCTGCAGGACGGCTATCAGATCACTTACAAAGGTGACGGCTTCCTCTACAAAATGGTCCGCCTCCTCACCGGCGGTGCCGTCCACGCCGCGCAAGGCCGCATCCGACTCGACGACCTCGCCGCGCTGCTAGACCAGCCGCCGGGACTTCCTCTGGGGAAATCCCCGCTCTGCGCCCCGGCCGACGGACTCTATCTGGAAAAGGTGATTTATCCCTGAGGCGCTTGCGTGCGGAAGTGCGGGCTTGCAATTCCGCCGTTTTCCGGGATCGTTGCCGCATGGAGACGATCACCTTCGACATTGCTTCATGCCCGGAGACCGGCGGATTCATCGCCCGTTGGGATGATCCCAAGGGCGGGGGAATCACCACTCAGGGTGATACGATTACCGAACTGGAATCGATGGTTCGTGATGCCGTGATCGGTTACTTTTGTGGCGAATCCGCCATACCCCGCGTCCGTCTTCACTTCACGGAAGACCCGGAACTGGCGGTGGCATGAGAATTCCCCGGGACGTCACGGGAGCGGAAGCGGTCAAAGCGCTTTGCCGGATCGGTGCCATCGAACTGCGACAGACGGGATCACATCGCATTCTTCGAATGGGGTCTCGCACGGTTGTCATTCCCATGCACAAACCGATCAAACCGGGAACTTTGAAGGGACTCATCGAACAAGCGGGAATCACGCTTGAGGCATTCGTCGAAGCGTTGTGAATCACCGGTCCTTGTGACGAAATAGTCACCGATTCCCAGCCGCTGGAATCATTCGGATGTGTTGAGTTTCCCTGCGGTTTCAAGAACCGCGGCCACTCATGAAAATCGACATCGTGACGGATACTTTCGCGCCGGATGTGAACGGCGTGGCGATGACCCTCGGCCGCCTGACAGACGGACTCAAACGCCGAGGCCACCGCGTGCATGTCATCCACACCGGCGAAATTGCCAAGGTGGGTGAAACGTGCTCCCCGTCGATCCCGCTTCCCGGCTACCGCGAGGTGCGCGTCGGTCTGCCAGAGCCGTTCAAGCTCCGCGCCCGCTGGACGAAAAAACGCCCGGACGCCATCTACGTCGCCACGGAAAGCCCGCTCGGGAAATCCGCGCTTAAGGCGGCCAACGCGCTGGGCATCCCGGTGGCCACCGGATTTCACACGAATTTCCATCAATACATGGAGCAATACCGCATGGGCGGCCTGCAACCGGTGGCGATGGCCTGGCTGCGGCGCTTCCACCAGCGCGCGGACTGCACGCTCACACCTTCGCAGGACGTGGTGGACAAGCTTCTGGCGGAAGGATTCCAGAATGTCCACCTGCTAGGCCGCGGCGTGGACACGGAGTTGTATGCTCCGGGAAAACGCTGTGAAACGCTGCGCGCGCAATGGGGCGCGAGTCCCGGATCACCGGTCGCCGTGATGGTGGGACGGGTGGCGGCGGAGAAAAACTTCGACCTCGCCATGGCCGCCTTCGAGCAAATGCGGCAGGCCGTCCCCGATGTTCGCTGCATCGTGGTGGGAGACGGACCGTTGCGCGAGAAGCTGGCGGAAAAACACCGCTGGGTTCACTTCGCTGGCGTCCAACTCGGCGAGGATCTCGCCAGACATTACGCTTCGGCGGACGTGCTCTTGTTTCCCAGCGAGACTGAAACCTTCGGCAATGTTCTGTTGGAGTCCATGGCAAGCGGCCTCGTGACCGTGAGCTACGACTACGCCGCCGCCGCGCTGCACGTGCGGAGCGGTGAAAACGGACTCAAGGCTGAAAAGGGAGACTCCGCCGGATTCCTGAAACACTCGGTCGATGCGCTCGCCATCCGTCCCCATCACGATCTCCGGGTCGCCGCCCGCGAGTCGGCGGAAGGACTCGGCTGGGACCAGGTCATAGGCGAGTTCGAGCACCGGCTGGAGTCGATCGCAGGAATCAAGCCGGCTGCCGCTTCCCGCAAGCTCGCGAAACGCCGGAAGCATGCATGCCGGACCGTCTTTCTATCTGACATCCATCTCGGAACGCCTAGCAGTAAGGCGAACGAAGTGGTGGATTTCCTCAAACACATCACCTGTGAGAAACTGGTGCTCAACGGCGACATCATCGACGGCTGGGCGCTCAAGCGCGGCGGAAAATGGAGCGGGCGCCACAGCCGCGTGATCCGCAAGATTCTCAAGATGATGGAGCGCGACGGCACAGAGGTCATCTATCTTCGGGGAAACCATGATGATATCCTCGAAAGGTTCCTGCCGCTGGCTTTCGGCAAGCTCCGCTTCACCAAGGAGCACGTGCACACGACTCGAACCGGCATGCGCTATCTCGTCGTCCACGGCGACGGCTTCGACAGCGTCTCCACCAACCACAAGTGGATCGCGTCACTCGGCGCGGTCGGCTACGATTTCCTGCTCAAGGTGAACCGCGTCTACAACCTCTACCGCTCGTGGCGCGGCAAGGAGTATTTCTCCCTCAGCAAGCGGGTGAAAGCCCGGGTGAAGTCGGCCGTTAGTTTCGTGGACAAGTATGAGGAACTGCTCCAGGGCCTTGCCCGCCACAAGAAATGCGACGGCATCATCTGCGGCCACATCCACACGCCGGAGGACAAGCAGGTGGGCGGGATCCACTACCTCAACTCCGGCGACTGGGTGGAAAGCCTCACCGCCATCATCGAGCATGCCGACGGACGGATGGAACTCGTGCAATACGAAGATTTCCTGAACTCGCTGAATCAAACGGAGCCACATCCGCCCGCCTGCCACGGATCGCGTGACCTTGACGGAAGTGGTCTGACAGGATCACCGGCGGATGATGTTTGGATTCAAGTGGTGGGGAACAACAATTCGTAGTCGATGAGACCGAGCACGGGAGCCCCCTTCCGCATGAGCGGGCTTCTCACTTTTTTCTGTTGGCGCAGGATCAGGTGGCGTGGCTTGTGATCGAGCACCACCCAGCCCAGCCGCCGCAGGACGGCGGCAACCTCCAAGGTCCACTCCGTCATCCGCGATTCGGGGATGAGCCCCGCTCCGAATGCCTGTTCGGCGTCGACGCCATCCATCCAACGATAGAGCAGGATGTAGATTCTCTCCCAATCATATGCCACTCTGTCAATTCCCTCGGATGGTTCCTGGCTTGTCAGAAGCCGGTGGGCATAGGTGGACTCGAGGTGGCTTTTGCGGCCAAGCTGCCAGGCGTGGTGGCGGGTGGGAGGCGAGTAGATGGCGAGCGGCGCTTGAGTCACGAAGCGTCCCCGGCATTGCTCGCGAAGTCGCATGAGATTGCCGAATTCTTCAAAGGGTGGGAGAAATTCGGCATGATCGACGCGTGCCATGAAGTCCGGATCCTGAGTCAGTCCACTGCCGACCACGGTGAGCCCGACATCCTGCCCGAAGCGGCTGAATTTCACGACCACCGCGAACTGGCTGCGGACCGGGTGGGCGACGGGCACCCGGTAGACGGCTCCGGTCGCGCCAGCGAGGGCTTGGCCGGGTTTGCTGAACTGGGCTCCGGAGAACCAGCGTTCCGGCAGGATGCTGGCCGCAACCGGCCAACCGTCGCGGGTGACGAATAGATCTCCGGTCTGGCGGCCCTTGAGATGAAGGTAGTCCACCCCGGAAATCCGCTTGTGAAAACGGGCGGGGGCATGGTCGAAAAGCGGTTTGCGCCCTCTCCCGAGTGTTAGGTCAAATCCTTCCATGGTTTTGCCTGATTGCCGTCTCAGGCGGGTTCCAGAGTGGGTATGCCGAGCAGGTTTTCGTAATCGGAGAGGGTGCCGCCGGAGAGACAGCACTCGATGATCCTGCGGCCGGTGGGCAGCAGGTCGGGGACGAGGAACTGGGTCAATTCCTGATGGAAGAACTCCTCGAGCATTTCCGCGCCGCGGTCGTAGGCGGCGGTTCCGACTTCCGGTTGCTGGTCCACCTCGAAAAACCACACGCCGAGCGTCCGTCCCTCCATTACGATCGTGCTGGGAGTAAATCCTAACAACGGGCAGCGGGACGGCTTCATTTGTTTCTCGGTGAAACGCGCACCTCCGCGCAGGGCGAGGAACTCGCGGGTGATCCATTGCGGCATGAATCCGACCTCCCAAGCGCCGACATGCTGGTTCGGCGTGAGGATGTAGCGGACTTCCGGGGTCTCGATGATCTGGTTGAGCAGCAGATTCGCCTGATCCACGCGGCGGCCGGTGGCGAAGGGCCAATAGGAGCCGACGCCTTCCGACGACATGCCTTCCGTGGCGACGATGCTCGGGTTGGCATGACCCCGCGGTGCGACGAGCCGCCACAGCCAGGCCAGTGCCGGGGGCAGCTTGTGGAACATGCCGATGATGCCGTAGCTGGGAGAGTCCGCGGTGCAGGGCGGGGTACGCACGCCCATGCTGCGGATGTCCACATCCACGGCACCTTTGACCACGCCAGGGACGATTCTGCGGGGAATGATCACACGGGGATTGGGGCAGGGCGCGCCGGGTGAGTCCTCGGTGTGTTCCCAAATCAACGTGGTGGCACCCGGATGTCCCTGAACGTTGAGGAACAACAACGGCTCGGGCGGATGGATGGTGAGTTTTTCCAGATAGGGATCGATGCCGTATTGGTTGATGTGATTGATGCGGACGAACCACGCGTTTTCCGCATCCATGAGGCTGAGCTTGCCGCAGCCTTTTTCGAGAGTCGGATGGCACAGCGCCATGTCGTCAGTGACGGGTCTTAGGTCGCAAGTCCGTGGCAGGGTGAGCAGGCGGTTCTCGCCACTGATGATGTTTCGCCCGATCAGGAGAGAGCCATCGGCCTCACGGTGGGCGTGCTCTAGCATCTCGCTCTTGCCGCCGCCACTTGCACCTTCGTGGGAGATGATGATCTTGTTGTCGTAGGGAGTGGTGACCTGCACGGTGGAGCAGTGCATGGTGACCCAGTGTTCTGCCTCACCGATGTTGAGCAAGACGCCGTAGATGCCTTTTTTCGCGCTGGGTCCCGGATAGAGGTTGTAACTGAAAAGCTCGTGAGCGGATTCCAGGCGGTTGTGGACGACCACCTGTTGGCCTTCGAAATGGGTGTGGCGAAAGGGTGGGGCGACGTAGATCACCGCATGCGGAGCGAAACCTTCCGGAATCTCATCGGGAGTGAGGATGCCTTGCAGCATTGAGAGCCCGAGGGCGAAGAAACCGGCGTTGGCCGGAGCGATGACCAGTGCGTCGGTGCCTTTTCCCTCCATACCGGCATGGAACGGGAATACCGCCAGATCCTGGCCTTTCAACCACTCGAAGGTTTCCTGCCGAACCGTGGCGAAATCCTCGCCGAAGCGTTCCTGATAGGTCGGCTTATCGGTGGGGAGTTGATCGCCGATGACCATGCAGTCCGGATCGCGGCGGCGCATGTAGGCTTCCGGATAGTTGGCGTTGATGCCGTTGCGGACGCGGCAGACACGGGCTTCCACCACGCGGCCCTTGCCCGGAATCTCGTAGGCTACTTCATGCCAGCCGTCGACGGCGTCGCGGACGGATAACTCCACGAGTTCACTGGTGGTGGTGGCCACCGTGACGGAGAGCGCGGCATCCAGCAGCTCGGCGACCTCGGATGGAACCGGGAAGGGCAGGGCTTTGCAGATGACGTGCGTTTCGTTGTTCATGAGGCGGGCCCTCCGAAACTGGATTACCGAATCTGATGGGAATTGAAGTTTCGCAGCAAGGCGCTGGTCTGCCAGGTGCCCCGGGTCCCCGAAGCACGCGCCACCCGGATGATCCTAACATCCGGCATGACGGCGGCGACCGTGGCACAGATGACATGCCATGGGATGGTCAACTGCGCCGCTTCGCACAGTTGCTCGAGCTCGGCGATGCGGGCTTCGAGCGCCGCCATGCGGTCTTCCGCGCTGATGGGTGATGGGGTCGTGTTCATGACAGTGTTTCCACAGTGGCGTCGCGGGTGATGCCTCCGATGGTGACCGTCATGTGGCGGACACTGCGGACCGCATCGGCGGGCGGAGTGGTGGGAGCGGGTGTGGCGGGTGCTGCCTTGGGTGCCGGTCTTTCGCCACGATACCAAGCGGTCGTCTGCTGGGGAAACATGGCGTAGAGCACGCAGCATTCATCGGTGACCGGGAGTCCGGCTTCCGCGACTTTTTCACGCAGTGCCGGCATCCCGGGTGGCAGCAAGCTGCTGGTATTGCCGGTGACGGGCTCTTGATTGGAGAGCTTGGAGGCGAGTTTGAGGACCTCCGGGTCGACGGGGCCGGGATTGCGGCCGAACTTTCCGAGGGCGATGTCCATGGCCGCGGGGGCGAAATTTTTCCAGCGCCCGAATTTCACGTTCATCATGGCCTGCATGCCGACGATTTGGGAAGTCGGGGTCACCAGCGGGATCCAGCCAAGTGCTTCGCGGACGTAGTGGATTTCCTTCATCACATCGCCGACGCGGTCGGACATGTTGAGGTCCTTGAGCTGGTTGCGGAAGTTGCTGAGCATGCCGCCGGGGACTTGATAGACCAAGATGTCGGCGTCCGTGCGCTCGTTGGCGGCGCTGGTGAACTCGCTGAGTTCGGCATACACGCCTTCGAGGTATTCGCGGATTTCCATCAGCAGCTCGGGATCGAAATGATCCGGGCAGCGCGGGTGGTCGGCGAGCAATGCCAGCATGCGGGCGGTATCAGGTTGGGCGGTCCCGTTAGCGAAGGGCGCGATGGAGGTCTCCACCGCATCCGCTCCGGCGTCGATGGCGGCCAGATAGGTGGTCGCAGCCAAACCCGCCGTGTCGTGGCTGTGGACGGTGACGCCGAGGCCGGTCGCCTTGATCAATCCACTCACCAGTTTGGCGGCCACCACCGGCGGAAGGACGCCGGACATGTCTTTGATGGCAAGGGAATGACAACCCATGTCCGCTAGCTCGCGACCGAAGGCGATGAACTTCTCGAGGGTGTGGACCGGGCTCTGCGTGTAGCAGATTTCCCCCCGCGCATGGCGGCCGCTGGCAATCACGCAGCGGGTCGCGGTGCGGAGGTTTTCCGGATCGTTGAGGGCATCGAAAATCCGGAAGATATCGCATCCGGCGTCCGAGGTGCACTTGATGAAAGCCTCGACGATGTCATCGGGGAACGCGGTGTATTGCACGATGTTCTGACCGCGGAGCAGCATGAGTTGCGGCGTTTTCGGGGCGGCCTGTTTCAGGGCGCGGAGGCGGTCGAAAGGGTTTTCGCCTAGAAAGCGCAGACAGGAGTCGATGGTGGCTCCGCCCCAGGTTTCCAGTCCGGCGAAACCGGCGCGGTCGAGCAGTGGTGCCACCGGGAGCATCTGGGCCGTGGTCATTCGCGTCGCAGCGAGCGATTGGTGGCCATCTCTCAGGGCGGTGTTATTGAAGCGGATTGGTGTCATGGTGGGATTCACAAGGGAAGGATGGGTGGTATTTACGAGAAGTGCCTCGCAGATGCCATGTTTTCAAGCGCATTTTATGATGTCAGAGGATGCGTGCCCGGTGGCGGAGGAAGACGAATGGTGAGGAACTACACGTGGTGAAGGAGAATGGAGTTGGCCGCGAAGTGGTCGGAGATGATGTCCGACACGATGACGATGGGAGTGCCGGTGGAGACGAGTCCTTGGTTGAGCAGCTCGCGGGCGACATGCTGGATCGTTTCCTCAATGCCGGAGGGAAACGACAGTTTGATGGCGCGGACCCCGCGGGTGAGTGCCAGCTTGCGGCAGACACTTTCCTTGGGCGAGAATGCGAAGAAACCGGTAGTCTCGGGACGGAGCATGGCCACCTGGTTGGCAAGCACCCCGCGCCGGGTGAGGACGACGAGCAGGGCGTCCGGCAGGGAATCCGCGAGATTGACAGCAGCGCGGGCGATCTTCTGGCGTTCGTCACGCAGCAGGACTCCCTGGCCGAATCCCTGGCCACCGGAGCGCTCGATGCGGGTGGAAATCCGGACCAGGGCCTCGACGCAGCGCTCGGGGTAGCGGCCGACGGAGGTTTCGCCGGAAAGCATGAGCGCGTCTGCTTCCTCGTAGGCGGCGTTCATCGCGTCCGTCACCTCGGCCCGGGTGGGCGTGGGGTTGTAAATCATCGATTCCAGCAGTTGGGTGGCGACGATCACGCGGGTGGCGAGTTCGTGGCAACGTTTGACGATGCGACGTTGGAGAAGTGGGAGCTCTTCGAACTCAACTTCGCTGCCGAGATCCCCGCGGGCGATCATGATGACATCCGCCTCGCCGATGATGGCGTCGAGGTTTCGGAGCGCCTCCTGGTCTTCGATTTTCGCGATGAGCTGGGAGTCGCCCTTGAGCGCTTTCATGGCCTCACGGAGTTCCCGCACGTGCTCGCCATCCCTGACAAACGAGCCGGCGATGTAGTCGGCCTCGCACTCGACGGCGAGCGCGAGATCGAGGTGGTCCTTGGCGGTCAGTGCGGGGAGGTTCAGCCGCACTCCGGGAAGATTGATATGGCGGCGGGAGCCCATCGTGCCGGGCGTCCTGACATTGCAGAGGATGCGGTCGGCCTCGACGGCGTCGATGCGCATGAGCAGCGCGCCGTTGTCCACCACCAGGGTATTGCCCACGGTCACGTCTCCCATCAATCCGTCGTAGTTGACGGTGGTGGATTTCCCGACGGTCGCCTGGGTGCCCTCTTTGCGGAATTCGACGATGTCTCCTTCCGCCAGCGAAATGGGCTCCGGCAGGTCTCCGGTGCGGATGGAGGGTCCTGTGAGGTCGAACAGAACGGCGATGTAGGCGTTGCGTTGTTCGGCCTGGCGACGGACTTTTTTCACCAGATCCGCGGCCCATGAGTGTTTGGCATGGCTCATGTTGATGCGGAACACGTCGGTTCCGGCATCCATGAGTTTGCCGATCATTTCCTCGGATTCCGTGGCCGGGCCGAGCGTGCAGATAAATTTGGTTTTGCGGGACATGATCAAGCGGGAACCGCCGGGGAGTGGGTGCCAAGGGTGGGATTCACGGCGACAGATTGACATGAGGATTGCGCACCCGCTTCGCACCGAGCATGTAAGTTGGCGCGTTTTATGATATTTCTAACCACCAGAATCCGCGGCCTGGTGGGAAGTGGCGCTTTACTCCTGCGTCAGCGAAGGCGGCAAGCGGGTTGCGAGCACCTTGTCCACGCGGGTGCCGTCGATGTCGATGACTTCGAAATTCCACTCTCCGGATGAGATGCTATCCGTTTCGGCGGGCATGCGGCCGAGCTCTTTCATGAACCAGCCGGACAGGGTCTGGTATTCGTCGCCACCGCCGGCGGGGATATCAAACGCATCGAGGTAGCCGGGGAGTTTTTCGATCTCGAAGTGCCCGTCGATCAACCAGGTGCCGTCGGCGCGCTGTTGGATCGGCATGGCGAGCTGCTCCTCGCGGGACGGCACGTCGCCGACGACGGCTTCCATCAGGTCGATGAGGGTGACCATGCCCATGACGCTGCCGAACTCGTCGAGCACGAAGGCGGCGCGCTGGCCGGTCTTGCGGAAATTTTCCAACAGCACGCTGGCTGGCTGCATTTCCGGGACAAACAGCGGCGCAAGCATGATCTCGCTGAAATTGACGGGTTTTCCGGCGGCGAGCTGTCCGTAGATATCCTTGATCGACACGACGCCGACCAGGTTGTCCCGCCGCCCGTCGTAGATGGGGAAAACGTCCTGGGTGCTGGCGATGACCTGGGGCCAGACGCTCCGGTGATCGGCGGATTGCTCGATCCAGACGATCCGGATGCGCGGGATCATGAGGTCGTAGGTGACGAGTTTTTCGAACCCGATGACGCCTTCCATCATCCTGGATTCCACTCGGTTGATCGATCCGGTGACCATGCCCTGGCGGACCAGGACGGTGAGTTCCTCGCGGGAAATGACGTCCTCATCGCTCTCGCGGACCCCGAAAATTTTGAGGATCGCGGCGGTGGACCACGACAGCAGACTGACGGCGGGGGAGGCCATGGTGGAAATGGCGGCCATGGGTCTGGCCATGCGGCTGGCGATGGTTTCCGGGAATTTCATCGCGAGGCGCTTGGGGACCAACTCGCCGACGACGAGCGAGAGGTAAGTGAGGATGCCGATCACGACGGCGAGGGAAAGCGGTCTGGCGTATTGGCCGACGACCGGCAGTGGGGCGACGACTTCCGCCAGTTGGGTGGCCACGTTTCCGCTGCCGATCGCGCCGGCGACGATGCCGACCAGGGTGATGCCGATTTGCACGGTGGAAAGAAAGCGGTTCGGCGATTCCGAGAGGATCAATGCCCGCGCAGCGCCGGTGTTGCCCTTGTCGGCCATGCCCTGCAAGCGGCCCTTGCGGGAGGAGACGATGGCGATTTCCGTCATGGCGAAGAGGCCGTTGGCGACGAGCAGGATGAGAACGAAGGAAATTTCGAGAATGACGGAATTCATGGATGGCGGTCTTGGGGACTCGGCGGAGACTATCGGGCATGATCCGGCTCCTGCCGAGTCGCGATTTCCAAAGTCGGCTTGACCTTGAATGCCGCCTGACTAGCGTCCGGAAAATGAGCCAGTCTGAGGAGCCGATCATCCTTTCCATGACATCCCCGATGGAGGATCGGCTGGCGTTTCTGCCCCGCTCGCTGCAGCAATACGCCGCGGGGAACGTCTCAAAAAGCACGCTGCTCACGCGGTTGCTGCCGTTGAGTTTCATCACGCTTTTCAGCACGCTCTTCATTGCGGCGCAGCAGTTCCCGGAGGAGTATGACTGGCGTCGGCGGGTGATTTCCCACCTCATTTCGCCGCGTCACAATCCGGAGGGATATCTGCTGCCATCGATCGGGCTGGCGGTGGCTGCCTTGCTGTGCCTCCCGGTGGCGGGCTATATCGAGCAGCGGCTACACGGAGTCGCGCCGAAATTATCGCGGTGGGCGGGTATGGGGCTGGGACTGGGGATTTTCCTGATGGTGACGGTGCCGCTGCCATTCAATGTGGACTCGATGCCGCCTGCCGTCCACTGGGTGCACGAAGCGCTGGCGAGGACAGCGGCGGTGGCCATCATCGGCGGGATGATTTGCTGCTGCCTGTGCGGCTTGAAAGACCGGTTCCGCGGAGAGCAAACGCTCAGCCGCGCGATGGTCGTGACGTGGACTTCGCTCACCGCGTTTCCATTCGTCTTCGGGATCCTCGCGGGAATTCTGAAAATCTGCCGCAAGGCGAAAATGGAGTGGGCGATGGAGCTGCGGCTTCAGCTCAAACCGACGGTGGTCTGGCAGCTCGCGTTCTGGGAGTGGGTCGGCGTGGTGGCGTTCATTCTTTTCATGCTGGCCTCCGCGATGCTGCTGCCGGCGCGGATCCGGGGAATGAGCCGTCAATAACTCCGACCCCAGAGTGCGAAGGTGGTGGTCTCCACCCCAGTCAGAATGCATTTTCCGCTGCCGGCGCGAAGGGAGTCCGGCAGCTTGGCTTCCGCGATGGGGATGCAGCGGATGGTGATTTTATGCTGCTTGGAGAGCTCGTCCTCCTGCTCGGCGGTGCCGGCCCACGGGGTGTAGAGCCAGCCCGGATTTTCCGTGGTCCAGTGGGCGTGGAAGACGTCGAGGCGGGTGCAGAAGGTGATGTTCGCGTTGCGAAATGCAGTGGCGCGGGCGAGCAGGGAGTCGTGGATTTCTCCCAGAATGTCAGTGGCGCGCTGGAGGAAGGCTTCCTTGTCGGAGAAGTCCTTTTCGGAAATCGGCTGGTCGCGGCGCTGCACGCAGATCTTGCGGGTTTCGATGTCGCGCGGGCCGATCTCGATGCGGATGGGCACGCCTTTTTTGATCCACTCCCACTTTTTTACCCCGCCGCTCAGGTCGCGGCTGTCGACATGGACGCGCAGCGGGTCGCCGCGGAAATTCTGGTGGCGCAGGGTTTCGGCAAGCGCTTGGCAGGCATCCAGCACCGCTTGACGGCTGTCCTCCTTGGGAGTGATCGGCAAAATGACGATCTGCTGGGTGGCGACCCGCGGCGGGAGGACCAGCCCGTCGTCATCGGCGTGGGCCATGATGAGCGTGCCGATCATGCGGGTGGAAACGCCCCAAGACGTGGTGTGCGCGTGCTGCACCGTGCCATCGCGTCCAGTGAAGGAAATGTTCTGTGCCTTGGAGAAATTCTGGCCGAGGTAGTGGGAGGTGCCGGCTTGGATGGCTTTGCAGTCCTGAACCATCGCTTCCACCGTGAGCGTCATGTCGGCACCTGGGAACCGCTCGTTTTCGGTTTTCTCACCGGGCACGACCGGGATGGCGAGGTGATCGCGGAGGAACTCTTCGTATTGACCGTGCATCAAGCGGGTTTCGGCGATGGCCTCGCCCTGCGTCTCGTGGGCGGTGTGCCCTTCCTGCCAGAGGAACTCGGCGGTGCGGAGGAAAAGCCGCGGGCGCATTTCCCAGCGCATGACGTTGGCCCACTGGTTGATGAGCAGAGGCAGGTCGCGGTAAGATTCCACCCAGCGAGCGAAGGCCGCGCCGATGATGGTTTCCGAGGTCGGCCGGATGACGTAGGGCTCAGCGAGTTCGCCGGCGGGGATCATTTTCGTTTTTCCGGTGACCGGATCTTTCACTACCTCGAGCCGGTGGTGGGTGACCACGGCGCACTCGGTGGCGAATCCCTCCGCGTGTTCCGCCTCTTTTTCCAAATAGGCGAGGGGGATGAGCAGCGGGAAATAGGCGTTCTGGTGACCGGTCGCCTTGAAGCGGCGGTCGAGCTGCTGCTGGATGAGCTCCCAGATGCCGTAGCCCCATGGCTTGATGACCATGCAGCCGCGGGTTTCCGAGTTTTCCGCCATGTCGGCGGCTTTGATGACTTGCTGGTACCACTCGGGGAAATCCTGGGCACGGGTCGGGGTGATGGCGGTCTTTTCGGCGGACATGGTGGCTGCACAGATAGGAATCACGGAGCGGCAGAAAGAGCATTAAAAATTTATCTCCGGCTCCGAGTTCGGAGCGCGGGAAAATTTCTAAAAAATCCCGAGTTGGGGGTTTGACAGGGGGGGAACAAGTTGGCTTAGTCAGTCGCAAGGATATAAAACCCTGTGTGCGCATGAGCGAAAACGAAAACCAACCACCAGCTCCGTCCAAGCAGACGTCGAGTGTGCCCCTTAAAAAGGAAACCGTCCGCATCACCCTGAAAGCGGCAGACGCACCGCCGGCCGTTCCCTCGGCCACTGTGCCGATGGCACCGCCGGTGAGGCCGCCGGTCCCGACCGCTCCTCCCACACCGACCGGGGGTCCTCCACGTCCGTCCGCTCCGGCACCGACCATTCCACTTCGTCCAGCAGGCGCTCCCGCCATGTCGCCGGCACCGACCATCCGTCTGGCGACCACCGCAGCTCCCACGGGAGCAGTCCGGCCCGCCGGCGGCGCTCCGACCATGGCGCTTCCCAAGGCGACCGTCCAACTCCAAGCGCCGACCCAACCACTGGGAACCTCGTTTTCCTCGCCTTCCCAAATGGCGACAATGCAGTCCGATGACGATGAGGAAGAAGGCGGCAACGAAGGCCTCGCCAACATCCTTTCCGGCGTGGGTCTGGCCGCAGCCCTGATCGTTCTCGCGTTCCAACTGATGACCGCCAATCTGTGGATCAGCGCTCCGGATAACCAAACTCCCGGCGACTGGACCCAGTTGTCCCCGCTCTGATTGAGCTGGGTTTTTGAATCAATCAAACTACCAAATAACTGATTTTATGGCTTGGCCCGTCCTCAGCATCATCTTTGCAGCAGCAGTCATCTTCTTTTCCCTGTAACGGGAAGTGACCGCAGCCGACTGGAGCCGTCGGCTTCAGCAACCATTCCACCAAGAGCCGCCCCGCGATCCGCAGGGCGGCTCTTGACGTATCGGGGTTCCGCATGCAAGGTCCGCCCATGGCTCTGAAACTTACCGACGCAAATTTTCAATCTGAAGTAATCGACTCCGACCTGCCCGTCCTCGTGGACTTCTGGGCGGAATGGTGCGGCCCCTGCAAAATGATCGGCCCCGTGATCGATCAGGTCGCCACCGATCTGGAAGGCGTGGCCAAAGTCGGCAAGGTCAACGTGGACGACGCCCGCGAGCTCGCCGTGAAATACAACGTGCGTTCCATCCCGCTGCTGTTGTTCTTCAAGAACGGCGAGGTCAAGGACCAGATCGTCGGCGCAAGCGTGACCAAGGACCAGCTCAAGGCGAAGCTGCAGGCGCTGGCATGAATGAGCCATTTCAAAAGCCGATCCGGAATCTCTCCGGGTCGGCTTTTTCGTGCCTACCAGGTGATAGGGCCGCTTCGTCCGTTGGGAAGTTTGAAGGTCGCGCTCTTCTCCGACAAATCGACTTCAAGTATTGCGCCCCAGGTCTTGCTGGCGTCGCCATCCAGAACGTGAATCGAAGTCACGCCATCGGGCGGTGTGATCCGCGCCTCGGTCGTGTAGAAATCCACGTGGTTCCAATATTGCACGATGCTGATCTGATAGCCTGTCGAAGTCGTAGCGGAACAGAGTGTGTGCTGCTTTCCGAAAACATCCGGCAGCCAGACTCCATACACCAAAGGAAGGAACAAACTGAGAAAAAGGACGAGCGACACAGAAACGAGCCATCCCCGAATCCCCAGTGGTTTTCTGCGAATGACATATCGATAGCCGAACGCCACCGCGATGACGAACAGCGAGGGGATGAAAAAGATTCCGTTCATCGTTAGCATCAAAGGGAAACGATGATTTAAGCAGCCCGCTTTCTCCGCAACATCGCGGCGGCGGTGGCGAGGATGACTAGCAGGCTGGTAGAAGGTTCCGGCACGTTCGGCACTTGCGGCGTCGCGCTGCCATCCGCCGGAGTGAGCCCGTGCTCGGCGTATTGCTGCTGCGTTTCGAGAACGACCGCTCCGGAGAAAAGCGTGACAAGCTGATAGCGTGAGGCGAGTTCCGAGCGGGCGGCGTCCGCCAGCGGGCTGCCAGCGGTCTCCGCTGCGGAGGCCGCCCAGAGGCGGGCGAGGTGATCCCAAACCTTGGTGCCCGGAAGGTTTTCCAAAGTGGCGGAGCGTTTCCACGTCCAGCCGGATTCCTGATGTTCCGTCTGCAGGTTCCTGATAAACTGTGAGAAATCCCGCTCCGGCGCTAACAACAGCGGGCCGCGCTTGATGGTTCCGGTCCGGTAAATCGCTTCCGCCAAACGGTTGGGTCCGGCGACGGCCTCGATTTCATGAATCACCGGGCGGATGCTGCCACGTTCGATCTGTTGGAGCAGCGCTTCCGGCTGCGACAAGCCGACCGCCTGCGGCCCGTGGATCCAGACGATCGGCGCGCCGGACTCGCGTGCCAGGCGGATGCCTTCGCGCAGTGCGGGCTCGTTGTCCCGGCCGCCGCTGAACGGATAGGCCGCGAGTTCCTCCAGCGTCACCCGTCGCGCGTGGTCGTCGGCAAGTAACAGCATCAGACCGTCGCCGGATTGTTTGCCAAGGGCGCTGACGATCCAGTCCCTGGCCTGCGACAGTGCGGCGGAGCCATCGATGATCACCACGATCTTGTTCGCGGCCGGACAAGGCGCGGTGGTCGGCTCGCGGACCAGGAACCGTTCCTCCGGCTTGGCGAAGCGGTCCTCGCACCACACGACGGGCGGCGTTTCAGGCAGGGATGCCGTGCACAAGGCGGTTCCCGGCGACATCAGGCCCGACTTGCCGAGAGTGGCCGACAGCGAGCGGCCCGTGCCATCGGCGATCGAATCCTGCGGCTTCCCGGATTCGGATAGACCGAACTCACAGTTCCCCTGCAGCCAGACCGCGTTCTCCAGATTTTCCGCGAGCCCGAAATTCCGCTCCACCACATGCGGCAGTTCCCAACGTCCGCCCACCAGCGGTGCGCTCACGCCGAAGCGGATTTTCATCTGCCCGTTAGCAGGGACCGGGAAACACTGCACCATGATGGTGTCCGGTCCCACGACATTCACCAGCACCGGGTCCCGCCGCTGCACCACGGCCACCGCCTTGTAGGCCGCCTTCACCTTGGAAACCGAGCTGAACGCCGCTTCCCGCGGCTCGCCGTTCACCCATAGAGTTAGCCGGGAAACGCGGCCACCGACCGGCAGTTTCACTTGGCAGCGCGCTTCCTTGACCTGGTTGGAGGTGTTCTTGAAAACCATCGTCCACTCGCCATAACCGATCCGCGAGGCGGCATCCACGTGGCCGTCGAAACGGGATTCGCTCAAATCCAGGTTTTTCAAACGCACCGCCACTTCGTCACCGCCGAGGTGGTCGTCGAATTCGAAATCGTTGAGCGTGTTTCTTCTCCCCAACCAGCCTCCCGTCGAGCCATCCGGCGGTTTCACTGAATTGAACGGCTTGCCAGTCACCCGGAAAAACACGTCCCGCGCCTTTTCCGAGTTCAGCGGTGCGAAACCCGGACCACCGACCATCGACACCGGGATCCGCCAACTGCTCAGCAGCCAACCGGAAATATCCGTCGCCAGCGACATCCCGCGACCGCCCTCGTAGCAGGTTTTGAGCAACGTGCGGTCCGAGTGGAACGCCCGCAACCGCGAGACCGCCGCCGGAGAATCTTCACCTCCCGCCATCGCCGTGGCGAGATTCGCCCGCGTCCACAGCGACGAGCCTTCAAGCGAGGCCAGGACCAGCAGACCCGCCATGGCACCCATTCGCCAGCCCACCTTGAATCGCGCGGGTTTCGGCGATTCCGCACGGGCTTGTCGGCCGATCGCCCAAGAAGCAACAGCTGCGAAAATGGGTGCCAGCGAAACCATTCCCAGCCCGAAAAAGATCAGTCCGATGATCGAAAAATGGATGATCGGCAGAAACAACAACCCGTAAAACATCGCCGTCACCAGCGTGAATCCCGCCGCCGCTCCCCGCGTGGACTCCTCGCCGTTTCCGCGCAGGAGCCAGGCGTTCAGGGCTGGCACCAGCGCGATCCACGCGGTGTGCCACCACGTCGGCACCGGGCTGAAAAACACGCCGCCGCAAAACGATGAAACCAGCTCGAACAACAAGACGCCGAGCGGTAAAACCACCCCGAAAGTCCATTTCAGAAATCCTCCCTGCTCCCGCGGGGTCGGAACCGCCGCCACCCGGTTTCCTGCCGGCCTGTAGCCCGCGTCCAGGCGGCCGAGGATGTTTTCCAGATGCATCACTCCGATCACCTCCGCGTCCAGTTTCTCTGCCTCTTCATGAATGTGCCGCCGCAGGTCATCCTTCAGGTCCAGTGCGTCCTGCCCGGTGAAACCCTCGCGAGCTGTTCGCTCCCGGAGATATTCCGCCAATCGCTGTTCAGTCTGTGTCGTCCACGTTTTCATAATGAAGGTTCTGTTGGGTTACTCCGGTTCCTGATTTTCATAAGCCATGTGAGGTTTTGATGAAATGCCGGTGAAATCCACGCTTGCCTGAAATGCCGCCACACCGCGCCGCATTTCGGAGAAATGAAGCTCCATTTCCAAGGCCAGCGCCCTGCCCTCCGCCGTCGCGGAATAATACTTCCGGGCCGGCCCCTCCGACGATTCCTCCAAGCGCGTCGTCACCAGTCCCTGCCGTTTCAACCGCGCCAGCAGCGGGTAAATCGACCCTTCCGCCACGCCCACTCCGGGCACCGCCACCAGCGCTTTCACCAGCGCGTAGCCATACCACTCCGAGGCCGACAGGGCCATCAGGATGCAGAGATCCAGCACGCCCTTGCGCATCTGCACGGTCCAATTCTCAAACTGGGCTGCCGATGTTTCCCGCTCTGAATCCGCTTGGCTCATTACAAACATGTATCTTGCATCACAAGGTAGCTGTCAACGGAATTTCCCGGAGCGGATCAATTTTTCGTTGTGCCCCAACCAAACGAACTAAGGTGTTGGATATGAAAAACCTGACAACCCTCGCCTCGCTGTGCGTCGCGGGCATTCTTCCCTCCTGTGCCGAGCCCGACTCGAAACCTGCCGCTCCCACACCGGAACCCGTTTACATCAGCGAGTCCGCCTTGCCCGAGGGCTGGCCAGCTCCCGGACCGTTCAACCAGGTGACCCGGAAAAAATACCCCGCCTATCGCGCGGCGTTCACCACCAGTTCCAGCCCGAACGGCGGCTTCTGGACGCTTTTCAAACACATCAAGCGCAGCGGCATCCCGATGACCTCGCCCGTGGAAATGACCATGAAGGACGAAGACGACGGGATGGAGATGCAGCAGATGGGTTTCCTCTATCAATCCCCCAAAGTCGGAAAAACCGGCGCGGATGGCGAAACCGTCGATGTCCGCGACGTTCCCGCGCTGAGCGTGCTCGGCTACACCTGGCAAGGCCCACGCGGCGATGCGGAGGTCGCCAAGGCTCGCGCGGAAATCGACGCGGTGTTGGCGGAGAAAAAACTCACCGCCACGGGATACCGCTTGTTCGGCTACAACGGCCCGTCGGTGACGCGTAAAAAGCAGACCCACGAATTGCAGGCGGTTCTCAAGTGATGCGAAACCTCACGCTGGGTTTGCTGCCCGGACTGCTGCCACTCGCCGCGTGGTGGGTGGCGCTTCATGAGCGCAGGATTCTGCGTCATGGCGTCCCCCTGTCGCCCGCCGGGTTGCAGGACGCGGCGCTCATGGGAGTCGCCCATCCGGAGAAAATCCAGCTGATGAAAGTGGACCGGATTCCGTGGCTCAACGGTTGGTTCGTAAAATTGCTGTCACGGATCATGCCCGCGGTTTCGTGCAATACCGTCGGCTTGTCGCTGCGATACGGCATCTACATCCGCTCGAAATATTGGGGAAACCGCCACCTCATCGCCCACGAATGCGTCCATACCGGCCAATATGAACGCCACGGCGAAATCGCGGGATTTCTACGTGGCTATTTCACCGAGTGCATCGAGTTCGGTTATCCGGACGCGCCGCTGGAACAGGAGGCGATCCTGCGGTCGGCGGAGTTGCTTGAGAGAGGAGGGCTGGATTAAATCCAAAGGCCTTCCGGAAACGTGCTCATGATAAGGGAATCTCGTTACTCGAAGACGAGTCTCTGGAATCCTCTGTGCATGTGACCGAAAGAGAGTAACAATAAACCGATGAAACAGTGGTGTAGAATGACGCTGCGGGTTTTCGTGTGGGGCGGCTTGGCTGCGGTCGTGGGGCTGGTCGTGATGTCCACGAAGCTGACGCTCTCCTATTCTTCTGTCTGCACGTCCTGCCTGGCAACCCGATCGGGAGTGGAGCGATCGATTCTTGGTATTCCCTATGAGGACAAGCATCAGGCGATAAGGTTTCGTTACGCCACGGCGGAAGAGCCTCGCCCCGCGCAGTTTTCGCAAGGAAGACAGACGATTTACGAGCAGATCCATGGGAAGACTTGCGAGCATGAATTCGCAAGAATGGGTTTCTGCCGGGACCGCGCAGGGTCGGTTGGCTGCAATCTATCCGGACGTTCGGAGGTGAGGAGCCGGAATGAATTGGTGTCGGGTGCGTTCAGGGCTTTTGAAAGGGTCGGTGACAAGCAGCTGGCCGCGCGTTCGTGCCAATTGATCGGGCGGGAGCTTCCTCTTGTTAGGCCACCGAGAACTGGCCAACGGAACATGGTCGAAGAATCCGAGGAAAGGATCGAGCAATACCGCAAGATGATTCTGCTAGGGGAACTGCTGGGCCTCGTGCGTCATCAGGAGGATTGGGTGTCGGTGCTGGATTACGTGGAGGGTGGTTTCGACGGAGATCCCCCGCTGGTTTCGGAACTGCGCGCGCTTTCCGACCGCTTGGAGGCAGGCGGGACCGTGGAGGATGTAACCGCCGCCGGTCTGCTTGCCCAACGATCGGCAACGGGCGATGCGATGGTGGCACGCTTGATCACCCAAGGCAGTAGCGACGTGGCCGGGACTGTGAAGTCGGTGGTGATTTGGAAAAAGCGGCTGGAGTTGTTCGCACTGGCGTTGGAGGACTATAAGCTGGGTGAACAGCAGAAGATCATCATCAGGGGATATCCGGCGGAGGATTTCCTCCGTTTGCTCGCGTTGGGGGACAAAAATGTGGACGAGATGTGCGCGGAGAACATCTGGTATGCCGGTCACTTCGAGCTGCTCGATCCGATGCTGGCGGCGTTGAACCGAAATGATTCCCAGCAAGCCAGGGAGACGATCGGGAAACTCTTGCGGGGTGGGAATCCCTACAATCGTGGCGGGATTCCCGTCACCGGTAGTGGCGGGTATGACCCGGAGTACATGTGGACTCGGATCGAAACCATGCGGGGGCCTGTGGAGAAGATGCGTGAGACGATCACGGCGAACTTAAGCGATACGAATTCTGGTATGCACATCAACTTTTACGAAGCGGTCAAAGGCATCGCGGCGACGAACGCCCAGACTCAATGGCCGTTTCTGAGGGATTCCTATCTGAAGGGTGCGAACGTGTGGGCGATGGCGGTGTTGGCAAGGGTCATGCATCAGTTTGATCCGACGGCAACGGAAAGCCTCCTCATCGACGACATGCGGAATGGCCGGAGGGTTCCGGGGGCGATTTCCGCGATGGGTTTCATCGGCTCGGAGAAATTCGCACCCATATTGGAGGAATTCGCAGCGCGCCCCCGACCCACATCACTCCTGCAAGACCATCTTCCGAAAAACTACTATGACACCGATGGCAATGGGTTGGCATTACTCACCTACGCGCTGCACCGCTGCCGTGGCATCCCCTCGTGGAAGCTGGTGAAGAACGCAGAGGGATGGTACGTGATCGAGAAGCCGCTAGAGATCTCCCGTTGAACCAAGTATGAAAAAAAATGCCTCTCGTTGGGACGAGAGGCATTTAGGGAGACGGAAGAACGGACTGAAGTCCTGGGCTACTTTTTAATTATCGGTTGCCGCGGTCTTCGCCTCCGGAGGCAGTCTTTTGCGAACGTTTGCGGACGTTGGCGTCGAGGATGCGCTTGCGGAGACGGATGTTCTGCGGGGTGGCTTCGACGAGCTCGTCGGCATCGATGTATTCGATGGCGCGCTCCAGGGAGAATCGCAGGGCGGGAGTCAACTTGGAGGTCTTGTCCTTGCCGGACGAACGCATGTTGTCGAGGTGCTTTTCCTTCACGGGATTGACCGGGAGGTCGCCGACGCGCGGGTTTTCTCCGACCAACATGCCGCCGTAAACCGCATCGCCGGGGGCGACGAAGAGGATGCCGCGTTCTTCGAGCGTTTGCAGGGAGAACGGAGTGGCGGTGCCGGAATCCATGGAAACGAGCGTGCCCGTGGTGCGGTTCTGGATGTCACCGGCGTGCGGGGCGTATTCCTTGAACAAGTGGGACATGATGCCGTGGCCGGAAGTCAGGTTGACGAGTTCGGTCTCGAAGCCGATCAGGCCGCGGGTCGGGATGGTGGCTTGGATGAAGACGCGGCCGGATGCCTCGGTGTCCATGTGCTCCATCAGGCCCTTGCGGTTCATGAGGATTTTCAGGATGCCTTGCGTGTAGTCGCCCGGAGCTTCGACGTAGAGTGTTTCGTAAGGTTCGAGGAGTTTTCCGGCATCGTCGCGGCGGAAAATTACGACCGGGCGGGAAACGAGGACTTCGAATCCTTCGCGGCGCATCTGCTCGACGAGCACGGCGATCTGCATGGCTCCGCGGGCGGAGACATTGAAGACGCCGGAGGTGTCGGTGTCTTCGACCTGAATGGAAATGTTTGTCTTCAACTCACGCATCAGGCGCTCACGGATGGCGCGGGAGGTGACGTGTTTGCCTTCCTTGCCGGCGAGCGGGCCATCGTTGATGGAGAACTGCATCGACACGGTCGGTGGGTCGATGGCGACGAACGGAAGCGGCTCCTGATCGGCACTGCCGGCGATGGTTTCGCCAATGTCGATGTTTTCAATCCCGGCGGCGATGCCAACGATGCCGCCTGCGCCGCAACCGTCGGAGTCGGCGGTGGCGAGGCCGGAGTAGGTGAAGGTCTTCATGACCTTGGACTGAACTTTCGTGCCGTCCTGACGCATGAGATAGATGGTATCACCCTTTTTCACGCTGCCACCGAGAACCTTGCCGACGGCGACGCGGCCGACGTATTCATCCCACTCGATGTTGGAAACGAGCATGAGGAACGGTGCCTCGGGATCGGCGACGGGCTCGGGGATGAACTCGATGATTTTCTTGAGAAGCGGGATGCAATCCTTCCGCTCGTCGCCGGGATGATCCATGAAATAGCCGTCGCGGGCGGAGCCGTAGACGAAGGGAGCGTTGAATTGTTCCTCGTCGGCGTCGAGGTCGAGGAAAAGTTCGAGGACTTGGTCGTGGACCTTTTCCGGAGTGGCGAGCGGGCGGTCGATCTTGTTGATGACGACGATGGGCTTGAGGCCTTCCTGCATCGCCTTGCGGAGCACGAAGCGGGTTTGTGCCTGCGGGCCGCCGGAAGCGTCGACGACGAGCAGCACGCCATCGACCATTTTCATGACGCGTTCCACTTCGGCGCCGAAGTCGGCGTGGCCCGGGGTGTCGACGATGTTGATGGTGTAGCCTTCCCAGAGAATGGCGGTGTTTTTCGCCTTGATGGTGATGCCCTTTTCGCGTTCGAGGTCCATGGAGTCCATGGCACGCTCGGTGGTGGCTTGGTTTTCACGGTAGGTGCCGCCCGCTTGCAGGAGTTGGTCGACGAGGGTGGTTTTCCCATGGTCAACGTGGGCAATGATGGCGAGATTTCGAATTTTCAGAGACATGGGAACGATTGGATAATGGACGGCCTCCGCGAGAAGGGGGGCGGGCTATGCACGGTTTTTCCCGGGATGGCAAGGCGGGATTCGGGAGAATCTTTCCGCTGCGGCGGCGAAAA
>JANPKJ010000102.1:0-3695 GCA_031425955.1 Akkermansiaceae bacterium
GGATGAACCAGCCGTGCAGCGGCGTGCCGTCGCCGGATTTGAAGTCGATGCGCTCGAACTTCAGCCCCCACGCCGCCGGGGTGGACGGCTCGTCGCGGGTGGGGAAGTAGAAAAGCTGGTTGCCGCCGTTTTTGCCGACCACTCCCTGGGCGAGGCGGGATAAGTCGCCGTTAGAATCCTGAAGCAGCGCGCGCATGTCGTCGGCCGACATGGGTGGAGCGGGCTCCTGAGCGGAAGCCATCGCGGCGGTGATGAGGCAAAGGCCGAAAAAGCGGGCGGACATGGTGACTAAATCGACACTCGAACCGCGATTTGTCGAGCGAAAGAACTCTGGACCGGACGGAGTTTCCCCATAGATTCCACTGTTCATGAACCTTCGGATCGCACTGACATTCGCCGCCCTTTGCACTCTCTCCGCCGCCGCCGTCCGGTCGGGCAAGACGGAAGCGGACTGGGTCAGCGCGTCATCGACTTACGAACCCGGAAAGCCGGTGCAGACTGCGGTGCGGTTAATACTGGATCCGGGTTGGCACACGTATTGGGAAAATCCAGGCGAAGGCGGAATGAAAATTTCCGCGAAATGGGAGCTGCCGGCCGGTTGGACTGCCGGGGAGATCGAGCATCCGGTGCCGGTACGGTTCGAGACAGGCGGGCTTGTGGGATTCGGCTACGAAGGAACCGTGCTCTTCCCCGTAAAATTCACCGCACCGGCAGGATTCACCGGGGTGGCGAAACTGAAGGGAAAAATCTCATGGCTCACCTGCAATGACGACCAGTGTATCCCGGGCGAGGCGGAGCTGGAACTTGCATTCAGTTCCGGACCAGCCGCTGAGACGCTGGAGACAAAGCTCATTCGAGAAGCGCTGGCAAAAGTGCCGCAACTTCAGGAGGTGCGGCTCCAAGTCACGGAAAAACCGGACGCCCTTTCCCTCTGGATCGAAACCCAGCCGGACCAGCCGCTGGATCCAGGCGATTACGAAATTTTCCCCGCCACTCCCCAGACCCTTGATCCTGCAGCAGTCATCCGGTTTACCCGCAGCGCCACCGCATGGACCGCGGAAGTTCCTAAATGCGAGTATCTAACGAAGCCGCCGAAGGAGCTCACGCTCGTCCTCGCCGGGAAATCCGGACAACCACCGATATCGCTGAAATGGAAGACGGAGTAAAAGTCAGTTGAGAAATCCGCCTGATGGGCAAGGTTCCACGCTGAATTCTCAAACCATACTCCTATGAAAACCATCGTCCTCGCAACTATCGCCGGTGCCTTCGCGCTGGCCTCCGTCAACGCCAAGGAAGTCGGCAAGCCCGCTCCGCAGTTCGCCGCCAAGGATCTCAAGGGTGAGTCCGTCTCACTCGCCGATCTCCGCGGTAAGACGGTCGTCCTCGAGTGGGTCAACTTCAGCTGCCCCTTCGTGAAGAAACATTACTCCAGCGGAAACCTGCCGAAGCTCCAAGCCGACTACGAGGCGAAGGGCGTCGTCTGGATCACCGTGAACTCCTCCGCCAAAGGCAAACAAGGCTACGCGGAATCCTCGGAAATGACCGCTCTCGCCGACAAGCAGGGAAACAAGGCCGCCCACTTCATCATGGATACGGACGGCATCATCGGCAAAGCCTACGATGCTAAGGTCACGCCCCACATGTATATCATCGATAAGGAAGGCATGCTCGTTTACAACGGCGCCATCGATTCCAAGGCAACCACCGAAGCCGCGGACGTCGCGACCGCCGACAAGCTCTTCGCCAACGCACTCGACGCGGTTCTAGCAGGCAAGCAGGTCTCCGGCGCCATGAACAAGCCTTATGGCTGCGGCGTGAAATACTAAGAGACACTCATCCGATGAGGCCCATCTTCGGATAGTTCCCTCCGAGGATGGGCTTCAGGTTCGGAGCCTTGAGCCAGTCGGATAGAACGGAGCCGTAAACGCTGCGGAAATCCACGGTGTGCTGGATGTCGCCTTCCGCCAGGTCGGTGAGGCTCGGGTGCGAGCCATGCAGTCCGCCCTTCACGCCCGCTCCGGCGACGAAGAGGCAGGACGCCTTGCCGTGGTCGGTGCCGGCGCTGGCGTTTTCCGCGACGCGGCGGCCGAACTCGGAGAAGGTCATGAGCACGACGCGCTTGTCGTTGCCCTGCTCCTTGAGGTCGGCAAAGAAGGATTTCAACGCGCTGTCGAGCTGGCCTAGCAGGCGGTCGTGGGAATTCACCTGCTGGTTGTGCGTGTCGAAGCCGCCGTGGCTGACATAGTAGACGCGGGTAGGCATGCCGCCGGCGATCATGCGGGAGACGAGGTTGAGGTTGCGGGCAAGCGGGGTGCCATCGTAGCGGACGCTGGTCTTGTGTTTGGCGGCGAGCTCGAGGATCTTTTTAGAACTCACACGGGCGTCGAGTGCGACGCGTTCGAGAAACGCGAGATTTCCCTCCCCGGTGATGCCGCCGGTCTTGCCGCCCGCGGCCATGGCGATGGAGCCGCCGTCGCTGGGCGTGTCTTCATCCTGGTCGCCGGTGTCGGGCTTGTTCAGGTCGGCGAAAAACTCCTCGGCCTGGGCCTTTTCGCCGCCGCCGTGGATCCAGCGGTAGAGCTCGGGAGAGTTCAGGCAGACTCCGGGATTTTTCACCGCGCCGAAGGCTTCGGGCTGGGTCTTGTTGAAGCTGATGCCCACGGTGGGATCCGCGCCGGGGCAGGCGTTGTCGAAGTAACGGCCCAGCCAGCCGGTGGCCGAGCGGTTGTTGGTGTCGCCGGTCTCCCAAATGGAGGTGGAGACGAAGTGGGAGCGGTTGGGATTCGGATAGCCGACGCCCTGCACGATGCCGAGGTCGCCTTCCTTGAACAGGGAGCCGAGGAAGGGCATGGCGGCGTTCAGGCCGACGTGGTCGTCCAGCCGGATGATTTCCTTTTCCTTTTTCGCGAGGCGCGGGCGTGCCTTGTGATAGGCGTCGTCGCCGAATGGGACGAGCGTGTTGAGCCCGTCGTTGCCGCCGGCGAGTTGGAGCACGACGAGGATGGTGTCGTCCTTGCCGGTGACCGGCTGGATGGCGAGGTCGCGGGCCCCTTCATGGAGCTGGCCGAAGGTGCGCTCGATGAACATCGGGACGGTCCAGGTGGCGGAAGCGCCAAGGACGGTGGAGCGGAGGAAGTCGCGGCGGGTTTTCATGGTTTCAGGTGAGTTGATAGTAGGGTGTGCTGAGCATCAGGTGGCAGAGCTCGGCGGTTTCCTTGTTGGTGAACACGACGCCTTTTTTGGTGGTGGCGTATTCGATGAACGAACCGCGGGCCTTGTCGGGAAGCGGGCTTTGGAAAAAACGGAAGAGCAACGAGTCAACGAGGTCGGAGGGGTTCTGGCGGAGCGCTCTGGGGGCGATCTTGTCGTAGTCCGGGCCCTTCCAGCCGCGGCCCATCCGCTGCGAGACAGGGCTCATGTCGTTTTTATTCATGGCTTCTCCGCCCATCGGTTTTTCCGCCTCGCCGGCACCCTTGGTGAGGAATCCGGCGAGGTTGTAGCGGGTGAGCAGGGTGTTCGTATTGATCCACGCCTGGCCCCAGTCCCAGCCGGCCACGTTCGGCGGCATGAAGAGCACCTGCCCTAGCTGCAATTCCGCGGAGATCGGGAATCCGGCTGGCGGGTTGTCGATTTCGAGCTGCTTGAGAAGCGAAACGAGGTATTGGATGGGAGACTTGATCTGCGAGCGGATGGAA
>JANPKJ010000103.1:0-4265 GCA_031425955.1 Akkermansiaceae bacterium
AATCGTCGCCCTGCTTCCCGATCACGAAATCCTCACCCTCGGGCAACTCGTCCAACTCACCAGCGGAAAACCCAGCACGCTCAAACTTCGCCTCAAGGAGCTTGTCGAAAAAGGCTATCTCATCCCCAAAGGCCAAGGCCGCGGGGCGCATTATGTGAGGGCGTAGGCGGGTGCTGCTTGGATTGTTTTGGAGAGGAGTGAAATGCAAATCCGTTTACACTGACCCCTCTTTCTGCAGGTCGTATTATTTCATCCGTTCGTCGCGCAGGAGAAGCACTGCATCTGCATTGAAATCCTCGCCTTTAAAATTAATCTGCTTCACCGGTATTCCGGGCTTCGATCTCTGCTCGGCACGAATAGCTTCGGTAGCGTTGATATATCGGAGTCGCCTATCATTGGTCCGAATGATAAGGATTACGGGAACGGTTCCTCTTCCTGCCCAATAGCGCTCGTAGTGCCGTTTCATTGGGAACTTCTCGGTCCCGTTCTTAAGTTTCTTCAAATGAGAGTCGCCGGACTTAAGTTGGACGCGGAATGCCATGCCGGTAGATTTGCCGGATTTGGTGAAGAACTCGATCTCACCATCCGTGCCTTCGTCCCTGACGAATCTGGGGATGAAGGCTTGGTTCACGGATGCAACAAGTGTCATCACTTCGCCAATCATCACCTGCTCCATCGAAGCAGTGGAAATCTCCTCGCCCGCCTTGCGCCCGGCTCTGTTCGCACCTGCCTCTCCTGCTCTACTGGCAAATTGGCGTTCCAGAACATCGTTCAAGTCGATCATGCCGGGATCATCGGGATCACAGTAAGCGCAGAGGATTTTGTTCCGCTTTTTATTAAGTGCCGCGTCGATCACCTTCCGGTCCGTCACCTCCTCCTTGCACTTCGGGCAGAAGAAATTCCTCAAACGTTCAAGGTCGGTTGACTTTGCCTGCAAATGGTCGTGGACAAATCTCTGGAACGGAGCCTGCACGTCGACATCGAGTCCCGTCCCAAAGTAGAGCTCCAATTCGCCCCGTTCACCTTCCTCTTTCATCGTCAATGCGGCAAGCTTGCCAGTGGCAGTTTGAAAATCGACGCCCTGTCGATAGAGTTTCGTTTTGGCAAAGAGTCCGCTGTGATGGAGTCGCACCACGAGCGTGCAGTAGATTTCCTCCAGCGGTCCGGAAAACCGGTAGAGCACGGTGCGTCCGGGACGAGGTGGAGGCTCCGGACGAGGGAGGCGAACGTAGTTCGGAAACACGAGTATCTCGCCCTTGTCCGTGCTCTGCTTCCACGCGAGAGCCCGTTCAAGAAAGAGAGCTATCAGCGCGGGCAGGAGTTGCACCTCATCCTCAAGAGAAAGGCGCGGCGTGCCATCCTCTGATAATTGCCCGGGTTGAATGGTCGCCAACGGAACGTGACCAAGCTGGTTTTCCGCCTCCCCCGCCAGCTTCACCAGCGTGGAAGCGTAGCAGTTTACCCAACTCGGTTGAAGTACCACGAGGTCGCCGTAGGGCAACTTATGAAGAACGCCCTCACCCGCGAGCAAGCCAGTCACAGCCCGGAGATCCTCAGCAGTGAATTCGAGACGTGGCGCAGTCTTGCGCACGCGGGATTCTAGTTCGACAGGCTTCACAACAACGCCTCCGGAGCCCTTTTTATCGCGCAATACAAGGATTGCATCCTTCAGTGGTGGAAAGTTCTCCATGGTGCTGCGGAACTCCATCTTTTCCCAAGGCAACAGTTTCGCGATCAAATCGCGAAGCTCAGCAACGCCTTGGTGCGTTTTCAATTTCGCAGCAGTTAGAATAGGACCATGCAAACCACGTGAAGTAGCCCAGCCACTCACTTCATGCAGCGTGACCCTCAGCCCGGGTCGGTCGCAGCGGGCAGCAACTAGGATCCCCGCCATATGATCAGCACGAGCCACCTTGCGCAGCGCATTCTGCCAGTAGCCCACCGTTTCGAAAAGATTCTCCCCCTGTGGATCAAAGACCAGCAGAGCCAGGGAAGTCTGCTCCATGAAGAGTTGATGCGTGAGGCGGTAGTCCGGTTGACCGGCGAGATCCCATAGCCAAACTTCACGCTCCACGCCGTCGTCGCTGGCACTATTCGAAATTTCCAGCCTTTGGATCTCCATCCCGTGGGAAGACTCGGTCTTCTCCCAGCGGTCGTGCCACAACCGCAGCGCCAACCCAGACTTGCCCACACCCGAATCGCCTAGCAGGACGACTTTGGCATTCACATATCCCCGCTTCTGCGAAGTTGCAGCACGTGCGAGGATGTGTTCGGGAATATCCCAAACCCGGAGCGTGCCGTCATAAGAAGCCGAGCATATGCGGCGGGCATCGGGAGTAACGGTAACACAGTTAATCCAACCCACGTGCCCACGGAGTATAGCAAGGCATTCACCAGTCTCCGCAGCCCATAGGCGGACGGACTTGTCCTCGCCACCCGAAACACAAAAGCGACCGTCGGGTGTTACAACAATTGCGAGCACGTTCCCACTGTGCCCTTCGAAAGAGGCAACCCTTCGCCCCTCAACTAGATCCCACTGAGACACCCTTCCATGGGTACCAACAAATGCGAATTGCCCCGAGGCTGACATGCTGACGAGAGATCGATGATATCGATCTCGGACATAATCATCATCGTCGAGATTCTGCGCAATTAAGTCCGCCAAGGTGACTGGCTCCTCATCAAGTCCAGCTATCCTCTTTGGAACACGATCCGACCAAACAGCCAAATTCCCCCCACCATCAGCACACACGAGAATTTTGCCATCCGATGACACAGCAATTCCGCCACGGCCACTATTACTCAAGCTCAATTGCGAGACACGTTTTCCGGTTTTCAAATCCCATTGTCGCAAATAGCGCCTTTCCGCAACACTCAGCAGATCGTGCCCATCTGATGTGAAGGCAAGGGTATCCACCATCCCACTGCGTTGTCCTTGCCACGTTTGAATTATTTGGCCCGAAGGAACATCGATCACATAGACGGTTCCATTTGAATCTCCAGCCGCAGCACACTTGCCGTCCGCGGTTAGCGCGAGACCGCAAAATTTCTTCGACAAGCAAATTACTTCAGAGCCGGCGTCGGTGTCCTCAAGATTCCACCTACGCACAGTTCCATCAAGACTGCTAGTAATCGCAAATAGCCCATTCGTCGGCATCGCCACGCGGACGACCTCGCCTGTGTGACCTCTAAAAATCCAAAATCGTACATCTTTCTCAGTCGCTGGTTTGAATGTGAGCCCAACTCGAACCGCCTTGCCATCAAATTGTTTGCTCGCTCTGGATGCCATAAATGCTTCTATCGAGTCCACCGATGCTTGACAAGACTTGGAATTCGTCCCGATTAAAGTGGTGCCGTTCGGACAAACCGGTGAATTCGAGAATTCAGGGATCGTGGAGTATATTGGCGATCCTTTCCTGTCCGCGGGCGGTGACTGACTTCTCGAACTCCCAACCAGGGGGTGGGAAATTCGGGCGCAATGCTAACACTGGCGGAATGAATTCCGCGCTCAAGTTCAATCTTCCATCTGCTCTAGCAACAGCTTCAGAATCCTCCTCGCAGAATCCGGAATGACCGTGCCGGGGCCGAAGATGGCGGCTGCTCCGTTTTGATAGAGGAAATCGTAGTCCTGCGCGGGGATGACGCCGCCGCAGACGACCATGATGTCTTCGCGGCCTAACGATTTGAGCTCGGCCATGAGTTGGGGCAAAAGGGTTTTGTGACCAGCTGCTAGGGAACTCATGGCGACGATGTGGACGTCGTTCTCCACCGCTTGCTTGGCGGTCTCCGCGGGAGTTTGGAAAAGCGGGCCGATGTCGACGTCGAATCCCATGTCGGCGTAAGCCGTGGAAACGACCTTGGCACCGCGGTCGTGGCCGTCCTGACCCATCTTGGCGACCATCAGACGCGGACGGCGGCCTTCGGCGGCTTCGAATTGTTGGATGAGGTCGGGGATGTCTTTCATGTCGCCCTGGTGGTTGAACTCCTTGCCGTAAACGCCGGAAATGGAGCGAATGACGGCCTTGTAGCGACCGAAGTGGACTTCCATCGCGTCCGAAATTTCACCAAGCGTCGCACGGGCGGCGGCACACTCAATGGCGAGGGCGAGCAGGTTGCCTTCACCGCCACCGGCACAATCGGTTAGCGCAGTGAGGGTGGCTTTGCACTTGGCCTCGTCGCGCTCGGCGCGGAGTTTTTTCAACCGCTCGATCTGCGAGAGGCGGACGGCGGTGTTGTCCACGTCGAGGATGTCGATGGGATCTTCC
>JANPKJ010000104.1:0-84070 GCA_031425955.1 Akkermansiaceae bacterium
GCAAAGGTCGCGAAGGGACGCAGAGAAGATCAGGAATCCTATTCTTTAATATCACTTTGCGTCCCTTCGCGACCTCTGCGGCTTTGCGGTAAATCTTTTTCTTTATTCATCGAACAGGAAAGTCACATTATTTTTTAGAAATGGCATAACCCATGAAAACAAACGCACCTGCCCGCCTTCGCCATACTTTCGTTCTCGGAATCCTGGGATTCCTGCCCGCCTTGCCTGCCTCCGCGGCAGATAAGCAATGGACGGACCTCTTCAACGGTAGGACACTGAAGGGAATCATCGGATTGCAGGTGCACAGTATCGGGAAATCCAAAAAAGCCCCTGGCGAGGAAGTGCGCTGGCGTAATTGGCGAATCAAGGAACTTGCCAAAACAACCCCTTGAAGCCTGTCAGTCGGGTCATCCGAATTCACACTGAAGATTCCTTCACCACCACATGATCATGCCAATTCCTATCACTCTCGGTGGATCTTTCGCTCTGATTTTCCTCACCTTCTTTCCCGGCCTTTCATCGCAGGCAGCGTCCCCCGCCGCCCGCCCGAACATCGTCTTCATCATGGCCGATGACTTCGGCTGGCGCGATCTGGGTTGCTACGGCAGCACCTTCCACCAGACGCCGAATATCGACAAACTGGCCACGCGCGCCGTGCGCTTCACCCAGGCCTATGCCGCCAATCCGCTGTGCTCGCCTACCCGCAGCAGCGTGCTCACAGGGCTTTGGCCCGCCCGCACCGGCATCACCGCCCCGGTCTGCCACCTGCCCAAGGTGATCCTCGAAAAGGGCCTCACCAAAGCGAATCCGAACCAGCGTGTGCGGATCGCCGAAAGCGTGACCCGCCTCGATACGAAATACATCACGCTTCCGGAAGTTCTGCGAGACGCGGGTTACAAAACCGGACATTTCGGAAAATGGCACCTTGGTGCTGATCCATACTCGCCGCTGCAACAAGGCTTTGCCGTTGATTGGCCGCATTGGCCGGGTCCCGGCCCGGCCGGGAGTTATGTCGCGCCGTGGAAATTTCCGCCCGCGCTCAAGGTCGAGGGCAAGCCCGGCGAGCACATCGAGGAGACGCTGTCAGGCGAGGTCGTGAAATTCATCCACCAAAACAAGAGCCAGCCCTTTTTCATCAACTACTGGCAGTTCAGCGTCCACGCTCCCTATGACGCCAAGGACGACCTCGTCGCCAAATACCGCAAACTCGCGGACCCAAAGAATCCCCAGCGCAATCCCGTTTACGCCGCCATGGTCGAAAGCCTCGACGACGGTGTGGGCCGCGTGCTGGCCGCCATCGAAGAATGTGGCCTCGCAGACAACACCATCATCGTTTTCTTCTCCGACAACGGCGGTGTGAGTTGGGGAGGCAAGGATGGCGCCCCGCAAAAAAGCACGCGCTTCCAGGCGGACATGACCTCACCACCTACCAGCAACCTGCCCTTGCGCAATGGCAAGGCCAGCCTCTACGAAGGCGGCGTGCGCGAACCCTGCCTCGTCGTCTGGCCAGGCATCACCCAACCCGGATCCGTCAACGATACCGTCATCCAAAGCATCGACTGGATGCCGACCCTGTTGGAAATGGCCGGCATACCGCTACCCGGGGAGATCAAACCCGACGGCATCAGCATCGTCCCTGCGCTCAAGGGCGGCCCCTTGAAGCGGAACGCGATCTTCTGCCACTTTCCTCACGATACTCCCGCCAGCGGTCAGAAACCCGGCACCAGCGTGCGCCGCGGCGATTGGAAGCTCATTCGCCTCTACGCGCTCAACGAAGACGGCAGCGACAAACTCGAGCTCTACAACCTGAAGGATGACATCGGCGAAGGCAAAGACCTTGCCAATGAAATGCCGGAAATCGTCGCCGAGCTCAATAGTCTCATCACCGGATTCCTCACTGAAACCCAGGCCGTGGTGCCGGTGCTCAATCCATCCTACAACCTTTCCACAGCCAAAGCCCCCCGCGGGAAAAAATAACAGTTGATGCGCATTCCTCCACTACTTGAGGCAACGATCAATCCGGGAGCCGGAAGCGTCCTGATCTCATCGTTTCCGCAGAACATCCGCAGCCTCATTTGAGAGCTCCGGAAATACTTCACACCAGAATGAAACACCAAAGTACCACGTTGGCGGCATTGCTCCTGACGATCCCGTTCGCTTCCGCGCAGCAGACCGGCAGTTGGGGCGATCAGGGAAACGGGAATTATAAAAACCCCGTTCTGGAATCCAACTACCCTGACAACGATGTGATTCAGGTGGGCGACACGTTCCACATGATGACGTCCACGAACCACTTCACGCCGGGCATGATGATCATCAAGTCCAAGGACTTGGTGAATTGGGAGTTTTCAACCAACATCATGCCCGCTCCCATCACCTTCGATAAGGATTTCGACCTGGGCCGGAGTGGCTTCATGGAAAACCGTGCCACATGGGCCGGCTCGTTCGGATATAATGGTGAGTCCTATTTCGCCTATTGGTGTCATAACAAGAAGATGCCAAAAGGCAAAGGAACCTACAAGATTGTCTATTCCAAGGCCGCGAGCATGGAAGGCCCGTGGAGCGAACCAAAGGAGATCACATTGGCGAATGGAAAGTCCATTGACAGCACCGACCCGGGAGTGATGTGGGATATGGAAACCCGCAAGGCCTGGCTGGCCTGTGGCGGCGGCGAGATCTACCAGATGTCCTGGGACGGCGCTACATTGTTGCAGAATGAAAATGAAGGGATCGTGGTCACCAGAACCCTGCGCGGCGAATCGGCTAAACTCTACAAGTTTGACGGCATGTATTATGCAATGAATACCTACGCCCACGGGAAGAACACCCGGGAGCAAGTGATCAGCCGGGCAAAAGCCATGGAGGGTCCGTGGGAGAGCAAAGTGGTTCTTGAAAACGGCAATGGCACGGAGCGATGTCCTTCACAAGGCACGCTGCTGCGCTTGAAGGATGGATCCTGGTGGTTCATCCACCAATTGGCGCGCGGGAATCCTGATGAAAGATACAATGGGCGTCCGCAGTTTCTGGAACCGGTCACCTGGAAGGATGGTTGGCCCCTGATCGGGGTGGATACGAACGGCAACGGAATCGGCGAAGTCGTCTGGGAGCATCAGAAACCGATTGATGGATTCCCGGTGACAGCACCGGCAACCGATGACGATTTCAACAAATCCGAGCTCGGCCTGCAATGGAACTGGAGGTTCAATCCGAAAATGGATCGTTGGTCGCTAACTGAACGGCCCGGCTATCTGCGGCTGAAGGCGTGTGTGCCGTTGCCGCCTGCTGACAAGGAGGATATCAAAACACTTCCGAATCTGATTGGTCAGCGCCTGATGGGCCGGCGGGAAAATGTGATGACCGCCAAGTTCGACTTGAGCGGTATGGCCAAAGGTCAGGAGGGCGGGCTTCATGTTTCCGCCGGAGATCACCATACCATCGGAGTTAGAATGGACGATGCGGGCGGGATGCACATTCTCTTCAGGTGTGATGCCGGAGTGAACAAAAAGGTATTGGTGGCGCAGGGAGATGCAATCCATCAACCGGATGTTTGGCTGCAGGCACGCGTTGAGAATGGCCTGGCCACCTTCTTCTACAGCTTGGACGGTGAAAAATTCGTCAGGCTCGGTGGTGAAGTCCAATTGTTGTTCTCCGGCTTTACCCCCAACATGGTGGGTTTCTACAGCATGAACACGGAGGAAAAAGGCCACATCGACGTGGACGGGTTCAAATACGATTACGACGGTCCCAAGGGGAAACCTGGATCATGAAATTCTCCCGAGCGCTCCTTTTTTCCATCATCGCCCACGCCACGCTGCCACTCGCACAGGCAGATTCCATCACCCATCCGCTCGTCGAGCACCGGGTCTCACCTGTCGGAATCGACGCGCTGAAGCCGCGGTTTTCCTGGCAGCTGGAAGGCGGCAAGAACGGCCTGCGCCAAACAGCCTATCAGATCGAAGTGGCGCGGACGGGCGATGCCGGATCACCGCCCGTCTGGGATTCCGGTTGGATGGTCACGGATCAAAGCCGCCTGGTCGCCTACGCGGGGCCGCCCCTCGTTTCCAGCACACCCTATTTCTGACGGGTGCGGATCGAGAATGAGGCGGGCGTGATTTCACCATGGAGCGCGACATCCCGCTGGGTGAGCGGACTCCTGAATGCCGACGGGGAACTGAAAGCGGACTGGATCGGTTACGATATCCATCGAAAAAGGTACCAGCAAGGAGTTCATTGGCCGGGTCCTCGGGCATGTGCTCAGCCAACAAATGGCCGCCTTCGCGGAAATCGCCGGCAAACCTGAAGACGTCCGCAATTTCAACGACCTCGCCGCTCGTTTCCGCACTGAAATCATACGCAAACACATCGCTGCCGACGGCACCGTCACCGGCGATACCCAGGCGGCCTACGCTTACATCACCCGCTACGGGCTCTACGATCCCGCTCAGGAGAGTCTCATCCGCGGAAAATTCCAGCAGCGGATGTTAGCGGACAAACACGGTGTCCGCACCGGTTTCCACGGCACTGGAAATCTGCTGCAAGGGCTCTCCAGCATCGGCCTGGACGAAGATGCCGCGACCACCATTCTGAGTGAGAAATTCCCGGGCTGGGGTTGCATGGTGAAACGTGGAGCCACCACCATCTGGGAGCATTGGGATGGAAAGAACGCGGACGGCTCCTTTCCATCCGCCAAGATGAACTCCTTCAACCACTACACTTTCGGCGGGTGCGGCGAGTGGATGATGGGCTACCTCGTCGGCCTGAAAAACGATTCTCCAGGTTTCAAGTCCATCCGCGTCGAGCCAACCATCATCCCGGAACTTGCCTGGGCTGCAGGTAGTTTCGAGTCACCCTATGGCACGGTTTCCAACCGATGGGAACGCAAAGGGGGGAATGTCGCCATGCGGCTCGTGGTGCCGCCCAATAGCACTGCGGATGTGATCCTTCCGGCAGCGGCGGGAAATATCAGGAATCAAGGGAGTTCCCTTCTATCTCTCAAAACGCTAGGATCAGGAGTCCACGAATTCACTTGGAAGGAAACTCCAAGAAAATCCGCGCCGGCCATGCTGGGGACTCTACTGGTTTTCATGCTTCCTGCTTCGGGAACCCAGCGCTGGGACTTCGACCGCGGAACCGTAAGCTGGATCACCAGCGGGCATGGCGGGATTCTCAGCCAGCGGCGGCGTGCTGAAGTCGAGTTCGTCGACCGAGACTGAAGGTGACCGGAAATTCGACGGCGACGAACCGGCTGGCGACGCGGATGCGAACGGCTTGTAAAATTTCCTCGACTCGGATTCTGAGAACGACACCCAGTCCGGTCCTTTTGCAGCCACATGGGCCGACCGCATCAGTGTCCCGATTTCTGTCGCTACCGTGTAACCAACGGGTGAGGAATTCCTGTCGAAAAATTCATCCTTAGGGGTTATTGTCCGGATCTCATTTGCGAAAGAGCACTCGCCCAATCGACCTTGTCGGAAATCCGCCCGATATCCTTCCCCATGAACTCTCGCCCTATGACCCGCCGGGATGCTGTTAAACTCATCGCTTCGGGAGCGGGTGCGCTGTGGCCGGGGTCGGTCCGGGCGGGGGAGACCGCCGCGTTCCCCGTGCGGACCATCACGCGTGGACCCAAACACCATTGGTTTGGGTATTACGACAAGCTGCAGTTTGACCCCACGCAGCGATATGTGCTGGGGATGGAGGTAGGGTTTGAGCACCGCTCGCCCATGGCCAGCGACGAAATCCGCATCGGTATGGTGGACGTGAAGGACGGGGACAAGTGGATCGATCTGGGGTCCAGTTGCGCTTGGGGCTGGCAGCAGGGATGCATGCTCCAGTGGGTGCCGGGATCCACCGAGGAGATCGTTTGGAACGACCGGCAGGACGGGCAGTTTGTCGCGCATGTGCTGAACGTGAAGACCGGGAAGAAGCGCACGCTGTCCAAGGCGGTGTATGCGCTGAGTCCTGACGGTGCCTGGGCGATTGGCACCGAGTTCTCCCGCATCCAGAACCTGCGACCCGGATACGGCTATGCGGGTGTGGCGGATCCCCATGAGAACGTGAAGGTGCCGAAGGACGTGGGGCTGTATCGGCTGGATCTTGCGACAGGAAGCGCTGCGCAGTTGTTTTCCTTGGCCGACATCGCGGGAATACCGCACCGGGGGAAGTCGGTGGTGGACAATTTCCATTGGTTCAACCATTTGCTGGTGAACACCGATGGCACGCGTTTCACATTCCTCAACCGGTGGCGGGCGGCGCGCGGGGACCGTCAGGAGATGGCGACGCGCGGGTTCGTGACGCGGATGTTCACCGCGAACGCCGACGGATCGGACCTGTATTGCATCGACGCGTCCGGGGAGACGTCCCATTTCATCTGGCGCGACCCGTCGCACATCACCGCTTACACGCGCCCGGCCGGGAAGCCGTTTGGGTTTTATGTCCTTGAGGACAAGACGGGAAATTCCGAGCGGGTCGGCGAGGGCAGGATGCTGGAGAACGGGCACCAGACCTACCTGCCGAAAGGCAACGGCCGCGATTGGATTCTTTGCGACACCTATCCGCAGACGAACGCCCGCTTGCAGACGCCCTACCTATTCCACATCCCGACCCACCGGCGTATCGACTTGGGGCGTTTCCCCTTGCCGAAGGAGTATTCAGGCGAGTGGCGGTGCGACACGCATCCGCGCTTCAGTCCCGACGGGAATCTGGTGTGCATCGACTCAGCGCACGGGGGCAGCGGACGGCAGTTGCACCTCATCGACATCGCCGCGGCGTTCTGACCAACCGTTCCGCAGTGATCAGGAAGGCCCGGATGCTGTGCCTGACCCGCAACCTCATGGCCCTCGTGAAGTTGATCCGTTGGTCGAAAAACCATCTGGACTTCTAGCCCTCATGGCCCCACGCAGCTGCACTGCTTTACTAGAAAGGCTAGCACATGTCGCCTATGTTGGACGCCGTTGAAATCCGCCGCTTCCGTAGACCGATGAGGTGAGGGATTCTTGTGTCGGGATTCCTGTCGAAAAATCATCCCTAGGGGTTATTGTCCGGAATCTATTTGCGGCAGAGGATTTTCACATTCGTTTCGGTTGGAAACTTCGCCCGAGTTCCTTCCCAATCTTTCGTCTGTCACTCACCCAACCATGAAGTCACTGCTCCTTCTGTTTAGCCTCACCGTTCCCATGCTATCCGCTGTTCCCCGTGCCCATGAACTACGCTGCGAGTATCATGCCAGCCCGCTGGCCGTCGGGACGAACAAGCCGCGGTTCTCCTGGAAACTGGCTGCCACCGACCCCGCCGCCCGCGGGCTCCGCCAGTCGGCGTATGAAATCCAGGTTGCCGGGGCAGGGGAGGGGTTCGATGGAAAGGCGCTTTGGTCGTCCGGAAAAGTCGAGTCCGCCGCCACCGACCAGATTGAGTATGCGGGCACCCTGCTGGCTTCCCGCGACCGCGCGCAGTGGCGCGTCCGTGTGTGGGGTGCTGGCGGCGAGGCCTCATCGTGGAGTGAACCCGCTTCGTTCGGTGTCGGCTTTTTAGCTCCGGAGGATTGGAGCGCGTTGTGGATCAGCTCGAAGCACGACCACTCGTTCGTTACCAAGGAGAACATTCAGAATTTTGTGGGTGATCCAGAAAAGGGGCAAATCACGGTCACTCCGGCGAAATACTTCCGCAAGGAGTTCGAAGCTCCGGCCATCGTCCGGGCCACCATCCACGCCACGGCGCTCGGGGTTTACACGCTGGAAGTGAACGGTAAGCGTGTCTCCGACGAGCGGCTCGCCCCCGGTTGGTCGGCCTATCAGCGGCGCATCCACTCGCAGACCTACGACGTCACCCAACTGGTTCGCGAGGGTGAAAATGCCATCGGCGCGACGCTCGCCGACGGTTGGTATTCCGGTTATGTCGCCTACGGGCTGCTCACCGGGCAGGAAGGCCTCGTCCCTGGAATCAACGGCCGTTATTGTTACGGCATCTCGCCCGCCGTTCGCGTTCAGTTGGAGCTTGAGCTGTCGGACGGCAGCCGCCAGACGATCATCACGGATCCCAGCTGGAAGACCTCGCTCGGCCCCATCACCGAGAGTGACATCCTGATGGGCGAGTCCTATGACGCCCGCAGGGAACTCACCGGCTGGACCACTGTCGGCTACGATGATTCAAAATGGGAGTCTGCCGTTAGTAAAACCGGATCGAACGCCAAGGTCGAGCCACACCCCGGCGTGCCGGTCAGGCCCATTGAGGAAATGGCGGCGAAGACCGTGCGCGAGCACCAACCAGGCGTCTTCATTTACGACCTAGGCCAGAACATCTCCGGCGTCATCCGCCTCAAAGTCAAAGGCAAGGCCGGGGATAAGGTCACCATCCGTTACGCGGAAATGCTTCACAACGACGGCCGCCTCAGCACCGAGAACCTCCGCTGCGCCCGCGCCGTGGACACTTACATCCTCAAGGGCGATCCCGCCGGAGAAATTTGGACGCCCGAGTTCACCTATCACGGGTTCCAATACATCGAGCTCACCGGTTTCCCCGGCACTCCCGGCCTTGAAGCCGTCACCGGCATCGTCATCCACTCGGACACCCCGATGCACGGCTCCTTCGAAGCCTCCGACCCGATGCTCAACAAGCTCTATCAGAACATGGTCTGGACGCAGCGTGCGAATTTCTTCGAAATGCCCACCGACTGCCCGCAGCGCGACGAGCGCATGGGCTGGACCGGAGACGCCCAGATCTACGTGCGCGCCGCCACCTTCAATGCGGACATCGCCTCGTTCTACACCAAATGGCTGCGGGATCTCAATGACGACGCCTGGGACTACGGTGCTTACGCCGCCTACGCGCCGCGGCCGCTTGCCCGGCCTAACGAACACCACGCCGCCGGCTGGATGGACGCCGGCGTGATCTGCCCGTGGACGATCTGGCAGGTCTATGGCGACACCCGCGTCATCAGCGAGCACTGGCGGAAAATGAATGATTTCATGGACTGGCGCATCACCCGCGATCCTGAGTTCAAGGGCGCGGTGGACGACTGCGGCTTCGGCGACTGGCTTTCTGTTGGAGATGTCAAGACGCCCATTCCTTTCATCGACCTCGCCTACCACGCCTACGATGCAAGGCTGATGGCGGAAATGGCCGCCGCGATCGGTGATGCCGCGGACACCGCAAAATATACGGCGCATGCCGCTAAGGTGAACGGCGCATTTCAAAAGGCCTATCTGAAAGCGGACGGCAAGCTCTCCATCCACAATCAGACTGCCTACGCCATGGCTCTGTTCTTCGATCTCATTCCGGTCGATCAGCGCGCCGCCGCCGCCGGTCATCTCGCCGCGCTGGTGAGGGCAAACGGCAACAAGATGACCACCGGCTTCCTCGGGACGCGGCCCTTGCTTCCCGCTCTATCCGCCACCGGTCATCATGACCTTGCCGGCATCCTCATGCAGCAGCGCGAATACCCGAGCTGGGGCTATGAGGTCGACAACGGCGCCACTACCATCTGGGAACGCTGGAACTCCTACATCAAGGGCAAGGGCGTCCACGAACCTTCCATGAACTCTTTCTCCCACTATGCCTTCGGTGCCGTCTGCGAGTGGATGATGGGCGAACTCGCCGGGATCGACCGAGCCGCTCCTGGATTCGATCGCATCAAGATCGCCCCGCGGCCGACCGGCACCATCACGCATGCAGCAGGCTCCATGGAGACCCGCCATGGCAAACTCGCCTGCGCATGGAAGATCGAAGGCGGGAAGTTTTCCGCCGAAGTCACGGTCCCGCCGAACACGACGGCAGAGGTGATTCTGCCGGTGAAAGGTGCGATCGAAGAAGGCGGATCCCCGGCAAGCGGACGCCCCGGCATCCAGTCCGTCAAGGGCAAGACACTCGTGGTTGGATCCGGCATCTATCATTTCACGGGATCGTTCTAACCTGGAAAACCCATGAGATTTGCCGGCCTGCTGAGCTTCCTGTTGGTCTTGATCCCATCAACCCGCGCCGGAGCCGTCGCACTGCGCCTCGAACGCTTCGACGGCCCTTCATCCGCTTTCACCCAGGCAGCCGGCGTGGTGGAAATCAAGGGGCCCATGTCGGTCCTTGCGATCCCTGCCACCGCACCTGCAGAGGACGAAACGGTCCTCGAGTTCGATTATTTCTGTGCCGGCGGTGTTCCATCGTTTGCGGCGCTTCCAGGCCCTCCATTCTCCGCTGCGACCGCACGCTGGTTCCCGCCGCTCGGTCACAGCGAGGCTTGGACGTCTTACGCCACCCGCATTGCCCCGACTGGGAAACCCCTGCCGTCCGGCTGGACGCACCTTCGTTTCGACCTGCCGCTCCCGGCCGACCGTGTGCTCCAGCTTCGCAACGTCCGGCTTAGGGCGGAGCGACCGGGCGAGTTTGATGCCATTGCGGCCAAGGCCTCGGCATCTGCCACCCAGGAGGCCCTCCGAACTTACCTCGACCGAGCCTTCCCTTCGGTGATCACGGACGTTTCAGTGAGCAAGGATTTCGTCCGCATCAAGGGAACGGTGGCTGCGCCGCGCAGTGGGGTTTATCTGGCAGACATCCCGATGGATGTGCTGCTCGATGATCCGCGCAGTTGGCAATCGCTGGTCGCGGTGACGCCGGATGCGAAGGGCGCGTTCCTCATCGACGTGCCGCGTCGTCGCAACCGCGAAGGGCGCGATTACGACCGACTAACATCCCGCTGGCAGCTCGTGCGCCAATCGGGCGGGGAATACGAACCTCTGTCCCACGCCCGCTTCGCCACCAATGTCGAATCCCGCGCACCCGCACCGCCCGCCTTGCGGCCTGCCCACAAAAAAGGCCTTGCCGGCTGGAATCTTTCACGCTTTCCCAATGAAATTCAGGATCTAGGCATCTCCGCGGTCACGGTGAACATGATGCTTCATACGCTCGTCTCACTGAAGCCTGCCCAAGGCACCGAACCTTTCCAATGGCAAGGCCGGACCTATCACGCGCGGAAGGACGCCCTCGCCGCTTTTGATGCGAAGTTCATCGCCGCGCAAAAACACGGTGCCATGGTTTCCGCGATCCTGCTGGTGCCAAATCCCGCGAAGAGCGCGGAACCGCTGGTCCGCCTTCTGGGTCATCCGGATGCGGTGAAAGAGGGAGTCTTCGCCATGCCCAACGTCACCTCCGCCGAGGGGATTTCGCTCTACGGCGCCATCCTCAATCTCATCGCAGAGCGCTGGTCGCGGCCCGACGGGAAATACGGGCGCGTCCACCACTGGATCATCCACAATGAAGTTGACGCCGGCTGGGTGTGGACGAATGCCGGGGAAAAACCGGCCATCGTTTACATGGATCTCTATCAGCGGTCGATGCGCCTGATGGACCTCATCACGCGGCAATACGATCCGCACGCCCGTTCCTTCATCACCCTCACCCACCATTGGGCGGAAGCGGGAAACAAGAACTGGTATGGCTCCAAGAGCCTGCTAGAACTTTTGTTGGAATTCACCCGCGCCGAGGGGGACTTCCCGTGGGCACTCGCCTATCATCCGTATCCGCAGAACCTTTTCAATCCCCGTACCTGGGAAGACGAGCAGGCGACCTTTGATTTCAATACCGCGAAGATCACCCCGAAAAACCTCGAAGTGCTCGACGCCTACATGAAACAGCCCGCGCTGCTCCATCGGGGGAAGGTCCGCCCGGTGCACCTCTCGGAAAACGGATTCAACTCGAAGGATTACTCGCCGAAACAACTGGAAGACCAGGCCGCAGGGATGGCGCTGGCCTGGAAGAAGATCGCCGGATTGTCATCGATCGAATCGTGGCAATACCACAACTGGATCGACAACCGCGGCGAGGGCGGCCTGCGCATCGGCCTGCGGAAATTTCCCGACGAACCCGGTGATCCCGCCGGCCCCAAACCCATCTGGCACCTCTACAAGGCGCTCGGCACTCCCGATGAGGACCGTATTGCCGAACCTTATTTGAAGACTATCGGTATCCGCTCGTGGGACGAGATCATTCACCGCGGGCCGATCCGGTGATGCGGCAGTCGCTCCCGTGAATACGGGATGCAAGGAATGCATGATTGCCCGCCTGATGGGAATGGTTCAGCTTTTCAATCATGCATGGGATTTCCAATGTCCGGATCCGATCCACCGGGTGGGCGGAGCGGTTTTCCATCGTTTGCCGGGTGTGTGCGGTGGCGATGGCCGTCACCTCCGCCGCTGAGGGAAATGCATTCGATCATTGGCTCGCAAAGCGGCTCAGTTCCCGCCTGCCGGTGGTCGAGCAAAGGCTGGCCGAAATCGCCAGCGAGGTGAAAGACCTACCGGTTCTCCCCGATCTGGACTCGCTCGGGACCCACGGTTTTCATTCGAATTTCACCTCCGGCTCCGAGGGAAACTGGTTTTCGATCGCGTGGGCCGCGCCGCAGACCATCGATGGCATCGCCCTGCTACCCACCCGGCTGACCACCCAGAGCGGTGAGACCTCGAACTACGGTTTTCCCAACGCGCTGCGGGTAGAGGCGGTGGTGCCGGGCGCACCGGATCCCATTGTGCTCGCCGAACTCGCGGACAGTCATCTTCATTTCCGCAGCGGAGATCCGGTGTTTTTCAAAATCCCGCCGACCGAGGTGCTCTCGCTGCGCTTCATTCCCATCGATCTGCCCAAACTCCCCGGCAAGCAGGTTCGCTTTTTCTCGGTGTCGGAGTTGATGGTGTTTCAAGGCGATCGCAACATTGCTCCGGATGGAGTGCTCTCCGCCCCCTTCAGCATCGACGCGGAATTCGGCTGGAATCTCCGCTATCTGGTCGACGGGCAGTCCCCCCTCGGCCCACCCGAACTGAAGCCGCCGAGTCGCAGCCTCGGTTGGCACACGGATCTAGCGGAAACCGGCAGCACACCCACCTGGGCGGCGATCGACCTCGGGGAGGAACTCCGTTTTGATTCCGTGAACATCGTGGCGGCCAGGGGCGACTCGCCGGTGAAGGGACCGGGTTTCGGGTTTCCGGTGGGTTTTCAAATCGAAGTCAAGGGAGGCGGAGACCTTGCCAAATGGGAAACCGTGTGGACCAGCGGCGCGGAGGATTTTCCCAACCCTGGCTACAATCCCGTCACACTGCGTTTCCCGCCAGTCAAGGCGAGGCATGTCAAACTGGTGATTTCCCGGCAGCATCAACCCGACCTGCTCACTGCCCCGCGCGTGCTTCTATCGGAAATCCAGGTCCTCGACGGGCTCACCAATCTGGCTCTCGACAAACCGGTGGCCACGCCGGATCGGACCGCATCGCGCCCGCACGACGGTGTCCGGGTCTGGAGCGTGGAAGGCCTCACCGACGGGCATTCATCCACCGGGCGGCTGATTCCGCTGCGCCGCTGGGCTTCCGACCTGTCCCGTCACTTCGATCTGGCACTGGAGCGACGCGCCTTGTTGGCCGAGCGGGCCACCATTCTCGAACACGCCCGGATGTGGGGGCTTTCCGCCATTTTTTCGCTGCTCTCGGTGGTGATTATCGGACTGGTTTTCTGGCAGATCCGCCTTCGCCTCGCCGGACGTCGCCAGGTAAAAGCGCTGCGCCACCGGATTTCCAGCGACCTTCACGATGAGGTCGGTTCGAATCTGGCCACCATCGCGCTGTTAGCCGAGGTGGCGCCGCCGCAGGATCCCTCCGAGCGGTTCAGCGACATCAGCCGGATGGCCCGCGAGTCGTCGCTCTCGCTCCGCGAAATTGTCGATCTCACGATCACGCCTAACCGCGCGCGCAAGCCCCTGCCGGAACGGCTGCGGGAAATCGCCAACCTGATGCTCAAGGAGCATGATTGGAAATTCATCGGCGATGCGTCCCCCAGCCTCGACCCCGAGCAACGGCGTAACCTGGTATTTTTCATCAAGGAGGTCCTGCACAACATCTCCCGGCACGCATCGGCCCGGCACGTGACCATCCACTTCGATGCGGACGATGCCCAAGTGACTCTCCGCATCGCGGATGACGGCTGCGGACTGCCTCCGCCGCCGCTCGGCGGGAAGCCGCGCCTGCGCGCCCTTGAACAACGCGCCGAGTCGCTTCATGGTTCCCTCGCGGTCGAATCGGAGCCAGGTCATGGCACCACGCTGACCCTTCGTTTCAGGCTCCGCACACCCCGATAAAGATGTCTTCTACCAAACCATGTATCTGCCTCATCGAGGATCACCAGGACTACCGTCGGGTCCTTCAACTGGCCATTCAGCAAAGCGGCCACCTCACCTGCGAGCTTGCGTTTTCCTCGATCGAAGCCTGCCTGGATCAGGTGCTCCCATCGGCGCAGGTGGATGTCGTCCTGCTGGATCTCGGCTTGCCCGGCATGCACGGTGTCACCGGCATTCCCACGCTTCTGGAACGTTTCCCCAACGCTAAGATCCTCGTCATCACGGTGTATGACCACAAGCCGGTGGTACTCCAGGCCCTCGCGGCCGGGGCCAGCGGATACCTTCTCAAGGCGGACCACATCGACACCATTCTGCGCGGCATCGACGAAGTGCTCGCTGGCGGCGCTCCGCTCAACAGCCACATCGCACGGATGATCCTCACCACCTTCAACGCCGTCACCCCGACAACTCCGGAAACCGAACTAACCGACCGTGAGCGCGAGACGCTGTCGCTGCTGGTGAAAGGTTTCATCAAAAAGGAAATCGCCGATCAACTCGGCGTCTCCTATCACACGGTGGACACCCACGTCCGCAACATCTACAGCAAGCTCCAGGTCCACAACCTATCCGGAGCCGTCGCCAAGGCCATGCGGCAGGGCTTGATCTGAACGCATCCCGTAAATGCGGTTTTGCCCGGATCTGCGCGGCGTGCCATTTTCACGAGTGATGGTCCACATCGAAAAACCCATGTCCAGCGTGCCGAGGGCCACCGCAGCGTTAGCGTGGTTCGTGGCGTCTCTTGCAGTTTCCCAGAAATCAGCGGCCACCAATTACGAGGTCTATCCCGGATCCGCCTTCTACCTCACCCAGATGCTCGACCGCTCGCAATGGTCCTTCGTCGCGGACCAAAGCAACGGAATCTATCACCATCCCGTTGGATTCAACGACCTGGACGTCGCGCAGGAGACCACCTACACCAACCATTTCACCAACCGCTTCGCCATGGTCGAGGGCGACATGGGCAGCGGCTCGACCACCGGCGACGTCGCGAGTTTACAACTCATGACGAGCTACGGCCTCACCCCGGTGGCCGCGTTTGTCAACCGTCCGTCCCCAAATCTGGCCACTTGGAAACAGCTCGTCCGCAACAACGCCGCCCAGGGTGCGCCGACCTATGAGATGCTTGCTCCCCATCGCTTGGATGACACCGCGCTCGGCTGGAATGACCCGATCTGGAACTATGCCCGGTCCAACATGGGAGTCGCAGGCTGCGTCGGCAGCGGCGTGGATGCGCCCGTCAATCTCTTCGTCAACCAGGGAAACGCCTACCGCCAGAGCATCTACGACATGCGCGACTGGACGGTGGGCAACGGCAAAAAATTCAACTACCTGATTTCTCCCAACAATAGTTACAACGCCGCCCTGCTCGCCGACACCCAGGCCACCGTGCGTGCCATGGAGGACACCGGGCACGAACCGGACGTTTATGGCGTGGTGCTCTATGGCGAGCGCCCGGTGGATCTCACCCCCGAAAAAGTCACCGTGAATGGAGTCGACCAAGCTGCCACCACCATCACCGGCCTCGCCTACTGGCTGCTCAAACACCGCGATGGCGAACCCGGCACGCTCGACCTCAGCGCGATCCGCAGCGGCATCACTTCGGCTGCCGGAGTGATGAATCCCACGCTCTCGGATGTTGCCCAAGTCATCCCGCTTTCCACCACCGCCAGCCGCACCTACACGCTGCGCATGAACAACACCAGCCCATGGCTGGACTATGCAGGCGTGTTGCGCTGCCGCACCCAAGGGGGTCTCCAAGGGTGGACGATCACCTTCGCCAAGGGCGGCCAGGACATCACCACCGCCATGCTATCCTCCGGTGGGCGGCTTTTCGTCGGAGCGGACCGCTGGATGCCCGGGAGCCAGCACGAAATCTCCGTCACCATCACACCTAGCGGAACGCCCGGCCCACTCAAGCTCATCATCGAAGCCCTGCCTCACGCCGGGGTCGATCACGCGCTGGACGTCATTTCCTTCGAGTCCGGCACCGTCGGCAACACCCCGCCCACGCTCGCCCTCAACACGATCCCCCAGATCACCCGCGAGGCGCTTCCCTTCGGGCCGCTCTGGTTCACCTGCGGCAATGCGGAAACCCTCTCTCCGGCTCTAACCGTTACCGCCGCCTCCTCGGACACGCTGCTGGTTCCCAATGCCAACATCATCTTCGGGCAAAGCGGAGTCCAGCGCTGGATCAGGGTGGCCCCCGCCATCGGTAAATGGGGCACCGCCACCATTTCCGTCACCGCAAGCGACGGCAACGTGAGCGTCACGAAAACCTTCACCCTCACCGTCGAGCGCACCACCGTGCTGCCCGTCGTCAAGGCGAACAACCAGTTGAACCTCGAACTCACCAACAGTTGGCAAGGCCCGGCGGCGCCAGGCATCACCGACCAAGCCGTGTGGGACGCCACCGTCACTGGTCCGAACCCGGTCAACGTCGGCACCAATCTCGACGTCGGAGGACTTCGTCTCGCCAATCCCGGCGGAGACGTGACCATCGCCGGCACTGCCCGACTCACCCTCGGCACTGCGGGCGTCGATCTATCGACTTCCACCCGCAGCCTGTTTCTCGATGCATTCGTCCATGTCGATGAGTCGGCCGCGTGGAACATCGCGACCAACCGCCTCGTGCGGGTCGCGCAGGGCGTCGGCGGATTTGGAGCGATCAACAAATCCGGCACCGGACGACTCGAGCTCCTCGGTGCCGATTCCTTCATCGGGCCGCTTTCCGTCAGCGCCGGAGAACTCATCAAAACCGGGGCCGGCACCCAGTCCGCGACCACGATCTCCAGCAGCGGAGTGCTGCGGGTTTCCCATAGTGCGGCCCTCGGCGCGGGCGGCCTTTCGATCACTGCGGCGAACACTTCCACCGGCCGACTCGAACTGACAGGCGGCATTGCCGTGCTCGCGGGCAAAGCCGTCTCGATCAATTCCCGCACCAGCAATACCGACGCCATCACCAGCCTGTCCGGCAACAACACCTTCGGCGGGAACATCTCCTTAGGCACCGGGGGCAGTATCTTCGCGTTCAGCAGCACCACCGGCGTGCTCACTCTGTCGGGAAGTCTAACGTCCGCCGCCACCGGTAGCCGAAACTTCACGCTCCGGGGCACCGGCGACGGCAGCATGACCGGCGCTATTTCCGACGGCAGCGGTATCGTCGGCTTGATCAAGATCGGATCCGGGACTTGGACTCTGGCAGGAAGCCATTCCTTCACCGGTCCTGTCAGCCACCAGCAAGGCACTCTGAAAATTACGACCGCCCTGCCCGCCCAGGACGTGACGGTTGCCACAGGTGCGACTCTATCAGGATCCGGCGCGCTGGGAGGTGAAGTGTCCATCGCCGGCATCCACTCACCTGGCGACGGGGTCGGAACCCAGTCGATCACCGGCCCGCTCACCTATGCGAGCACTTCCAGCATCCGGATGGAGCTCGCCGGCCAGTCACTCACCGCCGACACGATCCAAGCCGCGGGTGTCACCATCACCACCGGTGCGCGCATTGATCCCATCGCCACCGCCGTGGATTTCCTCCAGCCGTTCTGGCGCGTGGCCCGCCAATGGCCTGTCCTCGCAGCCTCCTCACTCAGCGGCGCATTTTCCCTGGGTGCCAGCACCGTAGATTCCCTTGGCAAGCCCTCGCAACCCTTCGGCGGATTCAGTCTCGTCCCATCCGCGGCCGGGGTGAATCTGGTGTGGACACCCGCCCCACCATTCCAAGTGTGGCAATACGAAAACTTTGGAAGTTCTTGGAACGACCCGCTCATCGCCGGATCCGACAGGGATTCCGATGGCGATGGCTGGTCCAATGAAAACGAATGGATCTCCGGCACGCTCCCCAACGACCCAGCTTCCCGACTCACCGCCACCATCACCCCCAACGCGATTTCATTCCATCGTGTGGCAGGCCGCAGCTACCGGATCGAGACCTCCACGAACCTTGCCAGCGGCTGGACGACCCATTCCCAAGTGCCAGCCGGCACCGGGATCATCACCATCCCCGTCTCCCCGGGCGGTGCTCCGCAGGCCTTCTATCGGATCGCCGTTTCCAACAATCCATGAAGTCGGGTGTAATTCGGAAGTTCCGTGGGTAAGTTGATTTTCAAGACAAAACCTTCACATCATTCAAAACCGGTCGCGTAGCCAGTGGATCGTACAGCCGTGGGCTTTTGGTTTAAAAGTTCGTAGTTCCGCGCGGGGACACCTTGCCACACAGAAAGCGCTTTTTTTCTGCAACGGGCAATGGCATTTTGCAACCCGAGCTCCCGCGCGAGCGTTTGGTTTTCTTGATAAATCCAAGGTTTCTAAAGTGGCGTGAAAGCTGCAAAGAGATGAAGGTAACCATAATCCCGCCATCAGACATCTCTCCCTCCCGCGCTTACCCCCCAGATTTTTTCCCCCTACGATGAAAACGCTCCATATCGCCCTTGCCAGTCTTCTTATAGTTGCGAGTGCCGCCCCCGCAGCCTCGCTCAAGGGATCCATTAAAACTGGCCCGCACGAAGGCCTCCCCGTGGGCTTCGGCAACCTGGAATACGTCGTGAATGCGAACCAGAAGGGCAGCGAGTGGGGTCCCAGATCACCGTGGGCCGATCACGATTCTCGGCCTACCGCGGGCTATCAGAAAAAAAGTCACTCCGGTCCCTCATGGCGTTTGAACCACCCTCGCTGGCGTTCGATGGTGACCTCACAAGAAGTTTCATCCGATGTTCCCACTGAATTTCCAAGGCTCGCAAAAGATAAATTCCCAGGGGGGCACGGACTTCACGGAGTTCCTCCGAATCTAGTAGAGGTTCCCGTCACGCCGGTATCCCTCCTTCAGGTTACCGCAACCAGCGGGCCCTCCCAACCGGTTCCCGATAGCGGGAATAGTCTGGTAATTTTGGGTTTGAGTGCCCTTGGCTTGGGCGGTGTCCGCCGAGTTCTGAGGAAATGGTGATCGGGAATGTTCGACCATCCCGGAAGAGTCCCTCACCCCTTACAAAAACTCCGGCTACTCGCCGGTCCGAATGTTCCAAGCGGTTTTGCTGCAAATGCGGTCCTCGGATGCAAATTCCACTCCCCCCACCACATTGAATCTCACAAACAGACGTCCCCGGCACCGCTCACCACTGATTCCGCTACCCCTGTTACCTGGCGGTAGAAGAGGCCGGGCAAGCGGGTGCCGGTCGTCCGGAGCTTCCGCCTCTGCGGAAGAGTTCTCCAAGGATCAACCGGCGGATCCGCTTCATCACGCACCGATTCCTGCATGGAAGCGCCTTACGGATCTAACTGTCATCTTGCTGGCACTGCCGGTTGTCGTGTTGCTTGCCTTGATCGTTTATTGTTGGATCAAAGCGGTTTCACCGGGCCCCGTCCTGTTCCGGCAGACTCGCGTGGGCCGGGGTGGTCGGCGCTTTACGCTCTATAAATTCCGTAGCATGCATCAAGGCTCGGATACCGGCCTCCACAAGGCGCATGTCGAAAATCTGGTCATTTCCGGCCAGCCAATGGTCAAGTTGGACGTCCATGGGGATCCCCGGGTGATCAGAGGAGGCAGGCTTTTGCGCACTTCGGGGCTCGATGAAATACCCCAGTTTTTCAATATTCTGCGCGGTGAAATGAGTATGGTTGGACCACGGCCCTGCCTGACCCAGGAATTCGATCTCTATCACTTCAATCAACTCCAGCGTTTTACCTTGCCGCCCGGACTGACCGGTCACTGGCAGGTCAATAGGACGGATTCCACAACTTTCGGCGACATGGTTAGAATGGATGGCGATTACGCCGAGCGGCTAACGCCGTGGCGGGACTGGCTGATCATTTGCAAAACCCCGTATTTCCTGTTGCTCCAGACGACATCGGTGGTCGGTTTAAGACGCCCTCGAAAAGCAGCCGTCCGGAATACCAGGTAAAGTCTTATAGGGTTGCCTCCGGTGGCGGAAAGTCCCCGGCAAACGTCGTTTTGCCCGCGCCATTCGGGCCGGCGATGATGATGGTTGGATGGGGATTCTTCTCCTCTTTATCTGTGTAAATCCGTGCCATCTGTGGTGAAAATTCTGGGTGAGTATCGACGATGTTTGAAGAAGATGGAACCACAGATTTCACGGAAGGCACAGATGGATTAAGAGGTCGATTCTTCTCCTCTCCATCTCTTCTTCGTGTCAATTTGAAACGCGTTTGATGCCGAGCTGGGCATATTTGAAATTGAGGAGCAATGCGGTTTTGAGGCCTGTGATGTTCAGGTAGCCCAGCATCTGGGCGATGTGGCTATCCTTGAAACCGGTGACCACCTTGGGATCTACGATGAGGCAGTCTTCCACGGTCAAATCCGGGATCAATGTGCCGATGAGTTGTCCGTCGTAGCGGACTTCATGCTCCTTCTGCTGGTCGCAGCGGATGCCCTGTTTGGTCAGCTGGATCACCAGCGCCCGTTCGTAGAGTTTCTCATCCAGACCCGGACGCAGCGTGTTCATCTCTCTCATCGCCGCGCCGATCACGATCTGGGTGAGATCCGCGTTGGAAAATGGGTCCTTGTTTTCTTCATCTGTGCTCATCTGTGTCATCTATGTTTAAAATTCTGATTGAATACCGTGGGACTGGAGAAAGATTCAAACCACAGATTTCACAGAAAGCACAGATGATTCAAGATTTGGATCCTGCTTCTCATCATCTGTGTCAATCTGTGTCATCTGTGGTTAAAAATTCTGCTTGAATACCGTGGGACTGGAGAAAGATTCAAACCACAGATTTCACAGAGAGCACAGATGTTTTAAGATTTGGATTCTGCTCCTCTTCATCTGTGGCAATCCGTGTCATCTGTGGTTAAAAACCTGATTGAATGCCGTGGGGCTGGAGAAAGATTCAAACCACAGATTTCACAGAGAGCACAGATGTTTTAAGATTCGGATTCTGCTCCTCTTCATCTGTGTCAATCTGTGTCATCTGTGGTTAAAATTCTGATTGAATGCCGTGGGGCTGGAGAAAGATTCAAACCGCAGATTTCACAGAGAGCACAGATGGTTTAAGATTTGGATTCTGCTTCTCTTCATCTGTGCTCATCTGTGTCATCTGTGGTTAAAATTCTGATTGAATACCGTGGGACTGGAGAAAGATTCAAACCACAGATTTCACAGAAAGCACAGATGGTTTAAGATTCGGATTCTGCTTCTCTTCATCTGTGTCAATCCGTGTCATCTGTGGTTAAAATTCTGATTGAATGCCGTGGGGCTGGAGAAAGATTCAAACCACAGATTTCACAGAGAGCACAGATGGTTTAAGATTTGGATTCTGCTCCTCTTCATCTGTGTCAATCTGTGTCATCTGTGGTTAAAATTCTGCTTGAATGCCGTGGGGCTGGAGAAAGATTCAAACCACAGATTTCACAGAGAGCTCAGATGGTTTAAGATTCGGATTCTGCTTCTCTTCATCTGTGTCAATCCGTGTCATCCGTGGTTGATTTCTAACCTGCCGAATTGTCCAGCTTCGGCAGGCCGTTCACGATCTTCATCGTCTCCAGACTCACCGTGACCACCCGCAGGAAGAGCTCCAGCGGATACTTGGGGTTGTTCATGGTTTCGGTGGCCCAGAGGTTGGCGTCGTTGATGATGCCGCTATCTTTGTGGGTGGTGAGGGACTGGCGCTCCATGACCCATTCCAGGGCGGGCTTGCCGTTGACGACGTAGTCGTAGGCGGCGAGCGGGATATTTTTCAGGGTGATGGTTTCGTTGTAAATGACGGTGCTCTTGTCATTCACGTTCTTGCCGCTGGCGTCCTTGGTCTTGCCGAAATTCATCTTGGTGACCCTGTAGCGGCGATCACCGGTCGCCGCGTCAGCCATCTTCCCTTCTTCCACCGTCACCCCCGGATGACACGCCACGGTCTCATACTCCAAATGCCAATGCGCCAGCTCCCGCCCGGCTTGGGAGAATGCGCGGAAATCCGCAAAGGTCTTCACGGCGGGTATGCGCGGGAGGTTTGATGTGAGATTCATTTTCCTGTTGATTGCTTGTCCAGCCACTTGCGGCCCTTGTCTGAAATCTCTCAGATGCCGTTGCGGCTTTTCTTCATCCGCCCGTCGTCGTTGACCATGGTGTTGCGTGCCCATTGGGCGGAGTTCCGCCAGCGGATCTGTTTGTCGCTGGATTTATGGTTCTCGTAATCCAGTGGCTTTAGCACGCCTTTCATTTTCTCGCCCACCCGGTCGAGCACGAGCTTGGTCTTGCCGCTGCCTCCCATCTCGACGAGGGCCTCAAGAATGGGGCGGTAAAAGTCGGTGTGCGGGGTGATCTCGCCTTTCTTTTTTTTGCCGAAGAAGCGCTTGCTGACGATTTCCTGCACTGCCGGGGTGGCGGTGTCACGGAGGTCTTCCAGTTCATCCCACTCGGAAACAAGGCCTTCCACTTTCTTTTGAAAGGTGAGCAGGCGTTTGGCGAACTCGATGACAGAAGTGGCGGTGTCATAATCGCCGCTTTGCATGGCCTTTGCACCCTCGTTGCGGATGCGTTGTTCTTCTTCGGATAGCGAATCGCGGAGCAGCCCGAGGGCGGTGGAGACGTCGTTTTGGTCAGGCGGTGGATTCATAACAGGTGGTTTTCAAGATCAACCGCCAATGAGCTTCCCTCGGCGACGTGGGGAATAAAACGGTCCGCTGTTCTGCCTAGGATGAAGCGGTTGCGAAGAGAGCAGCTCTCCTTGGTCGGGCGGGAAGGCTCGCCGTAGTGGAATGGTGAGAGGGTCAGCAGGCGGTTTTCGTCGAGTGGTGTCTTGAACACGGCATCGAGAGTCTTGGGTAAATCGCGGCCGGGCACCCAGATGATATTCGCTCGACGCCGCGCGAGGATGGCGAGCACGTCCTTTTCCACCGGGGTGTGGAAACCGGAGATGACCGTGCCGCCCTCATCGCATTGGCGGCGCGCCCACTCATAGGCTTCGAGGATTTTGTCGCCGGGGCATTGGGTGGAGCAGAGAAATGCGGTCGAGGCATGATCGAGCAGTGCGAGATTGCCATGCGCGTGCAGGCGTGCCGGCGCACGGCCGCTGAAGCGGTCCCATGGGCCGAGCGGTTTGGGTGGTTTTTGGCCGAAAAACATCTGAATCACCTCACCGCGCTGGACCCAGAAGATCCCCGGACGGATGAAATCCCGCGCCAAACCCTCCAGCTTGGCAAGGTTTTCCACGACCGCGAAGCTGACCCGTGGCTCGTCGGGGCCAGGCAAGACCACTTCAGCGGGGAAGTGAGCCCAGCCTTTGATCCGCAACGCATCGCCAAGAATCGAACCGGGCAGGCCGTTCTCGCCGCGCAGTTCTCGCGGGTCCGCCGCCGTGACAACGCCGAAGACATCCGGCAGCACGCCATGGGGAAATGCGGCTCGGAGTTGGAATGTGGAAGAGGAACTCATTTTTCTTCGTTTTTGCCGGGGCGCTTGCCGATGCGCTTTTGCTTGGTCTCGATTTTCTTGATGCTCTCCGCCGTGGGGAGGTTTTCCGGCATGGTGCCGCCGAGTTCTTCGATGGTTTTTCGGACTTTAGCGCCAACTTCGCGGTGGGTGGCATTAGCCTTGGCTTTCCCTTGGATCTGCTCGCGGCGGAGCTTCTCCTCCGTCTGAGTGGCGCGGAAAAGATTGGCGGCCAATTCGGTGCTGCCCATGTGATCGAGGATCTGCTGGCTTTTCTTCAACCCTTTGCGTCGGTGAATATCCTGGGCTCCAAGTCCGCCGTAGAGCCCCATGTATCCGTGATTCTGGAAAATGGCATAGTCGCGTGGCTCGATGACACCTGCGTCCTTAGCGGCTTCGGCAAGCTGGTTGTTGTGCCGCTTCATCTCTTGGCGCAGCAGAAGCCTGCGACCTTCCTCGATTTCCTCGTCGGAAAGCTCCTGTCGGCGAGTCTGGATGGCGAAATAGGTCTGCCCTGCCGCGACGATCTCTTTTCCCGGATCGGCATTCTGGATGGCCAGATAACAGGCGTAGCGGGAGAGCATGACGGTTTTCACCGGACGGTTCGCGCCGCTGCCGATGGGGACCATATCGGTGATCTCAACGAAATGGTCGTCCACCCGCTGGCCGCTGTTGAAACAGGCGGTGCGAGCGTCCTCGATCACGCGCTCGAAATTTCGGTAGTCGCTGTAGCCGAGCATTTTGGCAAATTCCCGGCTCGACCAGGATTCGTTGCCAGCGGCATTCACGCGGCGGATGGATTCGAAGGGCGATGAGCTGCCGGGGGTAAGTTCTTGGGTCATGGTCGATTATTCTTCATTCTCCTCCGCGCTGCCGCCGCCCAGGCCCATCCGGTATTTGATGTCGTAGTTGATAATGAAGTCGAGCTCCTCCGGCGTGAAGCCGTAGTGGGTCGCGAGGATGGTGTCGATCTCGTCAATGATGCTCTTGCACGCGCGCGGTCGAAATTTCTCATACTCGATTGCTCCCGTCTGGCTGTGGGTGGCCCGGCAGCGTTCAGCAGTAGTATCCATTTGAATTCCAAGACTATTTCCCAGCTGCCCCAACTGTTCTAAGTCCAAATTCTGTGGAATTGGAAACGTGCGATAGTCACTCGGATTGAAGTCTCTACAGTTGGTCTTCATTTGATAGAGCCAGTAAAAAAGACTGCTATTTAGGATCCCAAGGGCTATCGATTTGGTTGATTCATCGGCGAATGAAATCGTGCTTTCCCGAGAGCTTGACGACAACGATCCATCCCGCCAAAACTGAGGGGCTCGATGGGTGATAGTAAACCAATGACCTACGCCAGTTATCTTGTAAAATATCTGATGATTGGACTGTCGTTCAACAAGGTCGATAAAACGTCGGCTCATTGAAGTCAGCCGCTTATACAGTTGGCTTTCGATTGTGCTGCCGAGCTTAGGCAATAGAGACTCGTCGTTCGATATATCGCATGGAAGGTAGTGAACCTTTGAGAAAAGCGAGGATCTCTCCACACTTGACCATTTGTGATAGCGGGTCACATAGCATCCTCCTGTTCCAGGTGCCTTTCTACGAATAAGAATTGCTACTCGCGCGTGATTGATACCCTCAAATAGCTTGCTTGGCCGATCATCAAATGAGCTGGCGAATAGCTTGTCCGAAGTTCTGGAGAACAAAGCCCTCACAGGGGCCATTCGTGAAGTGGAAACAATTGGCGATTGCACTATGAAGCCAAACCAAGAGTCTTCCGCCTGAAGTACATCAGACCGTTCCATGCAAAGAGCATAAAGATTGCCAGCAGTTAGCGTCTCATAGCCCAAAAGCCCGTATTGAGAACGGACTTTGGAAACTTCCACATAAGGCGGATTCCCCACGATGACATCAAAGCCACCCGAATTCATGATGCCGTAGAATTCGACGAACCAGTGAAAAGGTTCGTGGGATGCTTTCCATTTCTTGAGAGCCGAGTCGGTCTTGAGATTTTTCTGGTCGTATTGACCTGCGAGGAAGCGATCTAGTTGGGAGCGGAGGGATTTCAGAATCCCTTCGAGCGTTTCCTTGGCGGAACGGAACTCGGCGGCGGACTGGCCGATGTTGTCCTGAAGATCCTGGAAGCGGCGGAAGGCGCGGTCAGCATCCTCGGCCTGTTCCATGATACGGCGGAAGTCGTCGAGGGAGTTTTCAATCCCCAGCAAAGCCATTTGATCGCCGCCGCGGCCGCCTTGCGCCTCGGTGAATGCCCGGCGGATTTCATCGCGGGACGCATACCCGACGAGCGTGTTGCCGGAGCGGACGTTGAAGTCGATGTCGGGCAGCGGTTCGACGGCCTGGCCGGGTTCGAGCTGGGCGGCGAGCTTGAGGAAGAGGCGGAGTTTGCAGATTTCCACGGCTTCTTCCATGATGTCCACGCCGTAAAGATTGTGGACGATGATGGTCTTGTGGATGAAGTAGGCCTCGTTCGGGTGGCGGTCCACGGCGGCGAGGATCGCTTTGATTTCCTTTTCCCAATTCGAATGCTTTTCACCGGAGGATTGCCAATCGGCAAGCAGGGCGCGGAGGCGTTCGAGCAGGCCTTCGTAGAGTGGTTCGAGGATTTCGAGCGCGGCGAAGAGAAAGGCGCCGGAGCCGCAGGTGGGATCGAGCACGGACATGGCGCGCAGGGCTTTCCACATGGCCAGCGCGAGATCCGCCGGAGCGGTGGCGATGAGGTCCTGGACGAATTGGCGGATGTCGAGATTCAGCGTGACGAGATCGGCAGGGTCCTTGACTTCCCCGGTGCGGAGCTTTTTCCGCAGCTGGTGGCAGCGCTGGTGGCGGGCGATGGTTTCCCGCCAGATCTCGGTGGGCAGGGCGTGGGAGGTGGGCGCGGTGGTGTTCCAATCCTTGCGGCGTTCGAGTAGATCGGGGGCCTTGGTGTCGAGGCCGGCGGCAATGTTCTTGGGCAGCGATTTTTTCCATTCCTTTTCATCGGCTCCCGCACCACGGCGGACGGGTTCGTAAATGTATAGGTCGGGATCGTTTTTCAGGAGATCCCATGCCCCGGGCGGGAGCTTGGCGGCGACTTTCTGAAGCAGGAAGGGCAGGATGGTGTTCTTGGAAATGTACCCGGTGATGTCCTCCTTGGTGTAGTAGGCCCCCATCTCCTTTTGGTTGGTGTATTTCTCGAAGACGTAGCCGAGGACTTCGGGGTTGATCTCGTTGCCATTGGCGAGCGGTCGGTCGTCGAGATGCCAGTCGTAGGCATCGAAGAAGGCGAAGATTTTCTCGAAAGCCTCATCGGGGATTTGGATCTTCGGGTTGTCCTTCTCGATCTTGTGCTCGGCGAAGATGCCGCCATTGAGATACGGGATGTTTTTGCCGATGATGGCGGTGAGTTCGTCCGGGCGGGCTTGGGAATCGAGACCGTCATGGAAGAGCCGCTTGAGGAAGCTCATGTAGAACGAGTGGAACTTGTCCTTGCCCAGGGTGGTGCGGACGCTTTCGAAACGGTTCTTGAGGTAATGCGGGTCGCCATCGAGGAAGCCTTTCTGCTGGAGGAAATAGCAGAACATCAGGCGGTTCAGCATGAGCGACGTGTAATGCGCCATGACGCCTTGGTCGCTGAGGCCGGAGATGAATTTCTGGAAGCGGTCCTTGTGTTTCTTGAACTCGTCGTAAAAGCGCTTGGTGAGGCGGTCACGATCAAGATTGTCATGCAGTCGGTGGACCACGCCGGTGATGTCGAGGGCTTCCTCCTCGTCGAGGGTGAAGGCGATGGAGATGACCTTCTGGAGCAGAAGTTCGTTCGAGCGGCCTTTTTCCCAGTTCAACTCACGGCGGCGGATCGGCTTGCCAGGCAGGCGGGAGGTCCAAAGCCAGATCTGGCGGGTTTTCGCCTTGTCCACGAAAATGAGGAGATGCTCGGCGGCGAGAGGCGTGACAGCGACTTCGAGCTTCTTCCGCTCGTCGGAGGGCATGATGGAGCCATTGGCCAAGGGAGGGACGAGCAGGACCTTGACCCCTCTTTTTTCCGCGATGACTTCGAGCTCACGAAAGCCTTGGGCGGATGGAACCTTGAGGGGCTTTCCTGAGCTCGGCCAGTCCCAGCCGATGGAAGGATCGGCGAAAAGGCCGGAGAAGTCGAAGGCCTTGAGATATCGGGCGGCTTCCTTGCGTTGTTGCGGGGTCATGGGAATAAGGTCTTGAAAAGGGGTGAAAAGAGGCTACTTATTCCTCAGCGACTAGTGTGGTTCGAACCTTTCTTCGTCCCCGTGGCAATGCCCCTGGCCGCTCCACTTTGATACTGTCCTTGAAGCCATGCCAGAATGTCTGGCATGGCTTCATTGCCTCTATGGATCAAGGGGTCGGCCAGCGCGGCGACGGTTTGCATGGGGCCTGACATCGGGCGGCCGAGCTTGGCCTCCTCGTTTTTGCGGATGGAATAAGCGCAGAGGTCGCAGAGCTGGAGCAGCAGGCTTTTGTGAGACTCGATAAAAAAGCCTTTTTCGATAATATTGCCGAGGCGGAGCGCACCGTCGTCAAAGCGGAGGGCGCGGATGGATTTCTCGATGTCTTTGACGACCTCTTTGTTTTCGTCGGAAATCAGAATTCCCAGAGAGGGGGGATCGAGGCCGGCGAGATGTTGGTTCACGACCTGTGAGAGGAGGGCAAACGCCGCGACGTGTGGATTGATCGATACACCCGCGCCGAATGTGTCATGAAGCCAGCGGGCGTAACGTTTCTTGACGATGGCACGAGAGAAGACCCTGAGTGAGTGTTTCTTGGCAACATCGATCCAAGCTTGATAGAGAGCGATACGGTCGCCCAGCGGTTTGCCACGAAAGAAGCAATCTTTCCCTGGGCTAATGATTTCCGCTCCGTGCATTTCAAAGTCGTCGGGGATCGGGTCGGGATAGATGGCCTGCCGGGCTTCGGTGAGATCGTTTTCAATGACCTGCCAACGATCGGCTGGCACGGCCAGTGCGCAGAGCAGGAAGATGGGCTGGCTGTCATCGGCTAGATTATTGCCAGTGTTGCCAGATTCGTCGAAGTAGATGAGGTGCATGGCGTGTTAGTCTGCGAGGCCAAGTGAGCAGAGAATGCGAGGCTCCTTGGCAGGTTCGTCGTGGAGATTGGCTACGACCAGACGGTCGTCGCGATGGAGGACTGTCACCATCTCTGCCAGATCCTCGCTGGTAATCTTAGAGCGGAGTTGGCGGTTGAGCTTGTCCACGGCCTCGCTGGTGAGGGGGTAATTGAATACCGCTTGAATCGCCGCGCGGACTTGATCGGTAAGAAACAAGTCGCCCTCACGATGGCGGACAAAGTCTTGCAAGAGTTCGTAGGTCCGGTAGCGGGCACCACGGCGTGATCCCAGTTGGCCGGGTGTCATGTCGCCACGTTCCTCTTCGATAATCTTCGTCGCCTTGGTCACGAGGCGATGATGATCCTCACGACGCGGTAGCGCGGGGGTGTCGGCCGTACATTTGGCCTGGCGGAGGATACGCACGGGAGACTCTGAAACCGTTTTCCCTTCGGCATCGATCCAGATGAGTGCGTCGTGATCTTGGGGGGTGCGTATGTAGGCAAGAACGCCGGGCGGGGTGAGTTCCGGGCGGGTGGTATCAGGGTTATGGGCCTTAGTTGCGAACACGACATCCGGTAACGCCTCGACCGCTTTGCGGAGATCGGGATTATCCTTAATGGCTTGTGCCCAGATTTCGAAGGCCTCGGAGGTGAGGTCCACCTCGTCATCCTCTGGTTCATCGAGGATGCCGGATTTCTCGTCGTAGAGATTTCGCAAGCCTTCGTCATCGGCTGGGGTCTGATCCTCGAAGAAGGATTCGTCGGAGCCGACGACTTCCTCGTTCTGACGGAGTCGGTGGACGAGGCGTTTGCGGAGTTTGATGATCAGCTCGACACCCTCGGCAGGGAGGAAGGAGTAGCATTGGATGGTATCCGCTTTTTGACCGATGCGGTCCACACGTCCGGCACGCTGGATGAGACGAATGATGGCCCAAGGGAGGTCGTAGTTGATAACGCGGGCGGAGTCTTGCAGGTTTTGCCCTTCCGAGAGGATGTCGGTGGCGATGAGAACGCGGGTTTGTTTGCCGGGTGGGAAATCCTTGAGCTTCTCGTTCGACTCTGGAGAAAACCGCCAGGCTTGTTTCGCGGGATTTTCGGAATCTCCAGTGACACAGTCCACGCTATCGACGCCTGCCGCGTTGAGAGCGTCCGATAGATAGCGGGCGGTGTCGGCGAACTGGGTGAAGAGGATGAATTTTTCCTTGGGGAATTCCAGATGAACCAGCCGGATGAGTGACTGGAGCTTGAAGTCCTTGGAGGGAGGGATTTCTCCGGATTCGGCGAGGATGCCGCGGAGGGCTTCGGCATCCTTTTTGAGATCTTGAACGAGTGTTTTCTTGAAAACGTCAGTGCGGAGCCACTTGTAGCGTTTGGACTGCGGGCCTGATAAGACGCCGTACAGATTTGCGGCCTCGGACCGGTAGTGACTCTCGCTCCATTGCCCGAGGGGAGGGAGTTGCTCTTGACCATCATCGAGGTCGAGTTCTCCGTCACCGGAGTCGCGGAGGCGGGTATCGAGCAAATTGGAATCCTGCTGCCCGATGGGGAGAAGCAGTTTATTTTCGAGCGCGTGGATCTCCAGATAGTTTCGGAGGATGTGGCGGTGAATCGATAGCAACAAGGCATGGGCCGAGCTTTCGAGCCGTTTGAAGAGGTTCGTCCGGCAAAAGCCTTTCATGCGCTTCCCAGCCCGGGAGAGGTCTTCGAGGATTTTCTTGTCCGCCGCCGTTAGATCGGCTGGAAGCACATCCTTTTTGTAGAGACTGCGGCCATAGCGCGGAAGATTCAGGTGGTCGATGGTCTGGACGATCTCATCGCGGAAGAGTCGTGCGCAGGGATCAGATGTGTCGTCAGGATCAGAACGGAATTTGACGGATACTGGCTGGCGGGTCGGGAAATACATCCGCTCTCCAGTGGGCAGTGTGAGGTAGGGCCGTCCGTCGCGGTCATCGACCGTCGCATAATTTTTGATAATGAATGAGCGGGTGCGCCGGACGAGGAAGAGGCGCATGATCTCACGCCAGTCGTCCGGTTCCTCGCTTTTTTCGAAGGCGCTGAGGGAATTGAGCGGGATGTTCGGATTCTTGAGAGCGAAGACGGATTCACCCATTTCGCGGAGCATCGCCTCGGGGCGTATTCCGATGTCGCTCTGCTCGGGAAGGAATAGCCGAAGCTGTGCGCCAAGGTCGAGGTAAGTCTTATTGTAGGGAGTGGCTGATAGAAGAACAACCTTGCATTCATTTCGCTCCAAATACTCGCGAATGGCTTGGTAGATTTTCCCCTCGCGGTTCCGGAAATTGTGAGACTCGTCGATGATGACAAGTCTGTATCGGACAAGGTTCGGCAGATCCCTCTGGGCTACACTTTGGGACAGGATTTTTGGAGCCCGGAGCCCGAACTTGTGCGCATAGTCCTCCCACATCGGAGTGAGGTTCTTGGGACACAAGATCAGCGTTTCCAGCATTTGGTCGTCCGCCATGACCCGGGCGATGGCAGAAGCAACGCGGGTTTTTCCTAGTCCCACGACATCGCCAACGAGGACACCGCCACGCTTGTTGAGATGGCGGCAGGCAAGCTGCACCGCCTTTTCCTGGAACGGCAGAAGAAAGTGCCTGATCTCGTGGGGAACTTTGAACTCCTTGATGCCCTCGCGGGCGTCTTGCGAAAGATGCCAAGCCATCTTGAGATAGACATGGTATGGAGGTAGCAATCGTTCGCTCGCCCAGCTTTCCTCGATGATGGCGATAAGTTCCTCGGTGATGTCTAGGCACCGCGAGTCGTCCCAGCGGTGTTCGAACCATAAATGGAGTTTCTTCGCCGCATCCTTGTCGAGCACGTCGATATTCAGCTCACCCTGTCCTTTGAGGCCGGACATTGTGAGATTGCTACTGCCAAGGTAGGCGATGATCGGGTTGATCGTGTCCGTGCGATGGGCGAGGTAGAGCTTCGCATGTAGCGTGTGCTTAAGGAAGAGCTTCACACAAAGGCGGCCTGATTTCAGCTGCTTCAGCAGGCGCTTCAGTCCCGCCTCGTCGGCATCTGTGGGGTTTCCGATGGTAAGTTGCTTGCGGAATTCCGCTGCGGCATCCTTGCGGAGTTTTGTGAGTTGTTTGATGTCGGGGGCTTTTTCCGGATCATCCGTTAGCCAGCTCCTGAGTTGGTCGTGAGGCATGCGCTGCATGCCGACGAGAAGCCGGGCTGGTGGCGGAGCATCCGCCGCGGTCGGCATCTGCCATTCGTTGACCACATCATCGATGCAGCGCCAACCTCGCAGGTTGAAATAGCCAACGCAGAAATCACCGCGGAACGCGAGTTTGAGGGCGTGCTTTAGGCCGTTACTGTCCTCGCCATCCAAAAACGGCGTTTCGATGTTATCAAAGACCGTGGGCATAGTAGCAAAGTGTTTTGGAAGGATTCTCCGTTTTACGATCGGCTTGTGGCCCCTTAGCCAGAAACTGGCGGCGTTCGCGTTGCCTTTGTCTGGGGTTTAGTTTCTTTCCCGGCACTCGCGCGGCGTCGTCAACCTTGAGCTGATTGCTATCAACTTTTAACAGATCCTGGATGCGGGCGGAGACGTGGGCTTCGTCGTTGGTGAGGACGATGACCTTGTAGTCAGTTAGCAACTTGAGCTGGACGGCCTCGGAGAAGGTGATGACGTGGAGTTGCTTGCCGAACTGCGCCTCGTTGTTCATGTCGTAGAGGACGGTGTTGTCCTGTGCGGCAGTGGCCTTGGCCATGTCGCCGTAGATGCGCGGGGTGGCGGTCATGTAGAGACGTTTGGCGGCGCGGATGAAGGCGTTGTCGTGGATTTTGACGAAGTTGCTCTCCAGGTCGCCCTCGAAGCTGGCCCCGGTGGTGCGGTGCGCTTCATCGCAGATGACAAGGTCGAAGGGCGGCAGGCCGGGGAGGTGCTGGGCTTCGCTGATGACTTTGAGCGAATGATAGGTGGAGAAGACGACGCTCATGTGTTGAGCGTCGTGGCGCTTGGCCATTTCCACGGCGAGGCGCTTGGCATCGGTGGTGGCGGGGTAGCGGAGCTCGTGGGCGAAGGTTTCGACGATGTCTTCGTCTTTGTTGCGCTTTTTCCCGACTTCGACATCGGAGCAGACGGCGAAGGAATGCGGTGGGATGGCGCTTTCCTGAGTCCACTCGGTGAGGGTCTGGGAAAGGAGGTTCAGGCTGGGGACGAGGAAGAGGACGCGCTTGTCTTTGCCAGCGACTTCCTCGGCGATCTTGAGGCTGGTGAAGGTCTTGCCGGTGCCGCAGGCCATGATGAGCTTGCCACGGTCGGCGGATTCCAGGCCGGTGGTGACTTTGCCTTTGGCGCTGGTCTGGTGGGGGCGGAGTTCCTTCTTGGGCTTGAGAGTCGGGGCGGCGGCGGTGGGTTGGTATTTCGCCCAGTCGATCTGGGAGGTTTCGAGGGCGAGCAGGTCGATCATGTAAACCGGCGGCTGCTGGCTGTGGAGGGAGTTCGAGGCGTTTTCGCTCCAGTCGTTGGTGGTGGTGACGATGTAGCGGAGGGTGAAGGGCTTTTGGCCGGAGGCGGTGAAAAAGCTGTCGATGTCGGACTTTTTCACCGTGTAGTCCTCGGCGTAGCACTTGCACTGAATGGCGTGGTATTCCTCGGTGCCACGGGTCTTGGCGACGAGATCGATGCCGGTGTCCTTGCCTGACATGCCGAACTGCGGCCCGCCGATTTCCTTGGCCCAGTGGGAATAGAGCCAGACGTCGGAATAGAGATCGGCGTAGGTAGCCTCGAAACGGAAATAGGTGCGGATGAGTTCCTCGAAGTAGCTGCCCTTTTCTCGCTCGGATTGGGAGGTGGCGCGGTATTTGGTGAGGATGCTTTGGAGCGGACTCATAGGTGATGGGTAGGCTAAAGACCTGCCGGGGAAGAGGAAGGATGAACTGCTTGGAGTTTTGCTAGGGATCTGCCTCGAAAACAGCCACGGAAAATCGCGATGCAGGAGGCATCCTTCCGTGGCTGCAGAGAGGAACATGGGGACAGGAGCGTCCCCACTCCTTATTTACGCCGTAGGCGCCGGGGTGACCGGGGCGGCGGCCTTCTTGGGAGCGCGCTCGGTGCGGGAGGCGCTTTTCCAGGCGGCCAGCTTGTCGGGGTCGCGGGCGTATTTGTTTTGGATGGCGGCGTCGAGGCGGCTGACGATGGCTTGGGCCTTGGTGAGGAGGGTGTCGATGGCGGAGGTGCTTTCGACGCCTTCGAAGTTGTCGCTGTATTTGCCGGTGTTGCAGTCGTCGAGGGCGATGCGGTCGGCGCGGAGGTCTTCGACGAAATCGGCGGGGAGTTCGTAGGCGACGAACTTGGCACGGAGAGCGGCCTTGGCGGCGAGCTGGGCGGGGGTGTCGCCACCATCGGCGACGGGGGCGGTGTTGTCTTCGAGGAGTTTCAGCAAGGAATCCGCGTGGGTGGTAACGGGTTTCTCGACGGAGGTGGCCGGGTGGCGGAAGGCAGCATCATCGAAGTCCGGCTCGTCGATCTTGATGGCGCGGGCGGTGCGGGCGATGTCCTTGAAGTCGGCGGAAAGCGCGGCGATGAGTTCAGGTTTACCGACGGGTGTGCGGAGCTGGCCGACTGCCGCCTGCGTAAGTTCGGCGACGAGGGGGCGGAGTTCGCGGAAGAGGCTGGTGGCCTTGCTGCCCGGGGCGAAATCAGCGGCGTAAATTTCGCCGTAATTATCGACACGGGTGGCGCGGTTGAAGCGGCGGATGTTGTTGTCGTCCATGGTGTGGAGGTAGTGGGATGGTGTTGAATGACGGTTTTTTTTAACCGATAGGCTAACTTCTCAGGAATTGAAATCTGAGGGAAGGACGAAATTGTGCGGATTTTGACTATGTGTTACTCGTTGGTATTGAATGGATTCGGAGAGGATTTCTGCCGAATTGAACGGATTTTTTGGGGGAAAATTACGAACTTCGGGTAGATATCAGGTGGACTTTGGATCGTGGCCGTACGGACTTTGGATCGTAGTCGTACGGACTTTGGATCGTAATCGTACGGGCTTTGGATCGTGGTCGTACGGGCTTTGGATCGTGGTCATATGGGCTTTGGATCGTAGTCGTACGGGCTTTGGGTCGTGGTCGTATGGACTTTGGATCGTAGTCGTACGGGCTTTGGGTCGTAGTCGTCTGAACTTTGGATCGTAGGTAGATAGACTTTGGGTATTCCCCGGTGGAGGGAATTTCCCCGTGCAACGTCGGATTGGGAGAGGGTGTTCTCGATCTATTCATTGGCATCGACGCTCACAGTGCGACGCTACATTCATTTCACGGCGGACAAACTTCCGGGCGGCAGAGCCGCTACGCCCATCTCGGTGAATTCCGGTTCGGGTCGCACCCCGGGGGGGCTAACTTCGCTATTTGCACGTGGTTCGGCGTTCATGCATTCAAAATTCGCGGCCAAGGGCCCGGAACCCGCCTATTGGCGGACTGTTTGGGTTGGCACGATGCCTGCAAAAAGAAGGAGGGACTTTTTCGCGAATGAACTCTTATCTCACTTTTCTAATTTCTTTAGCGGCCGGACTCACCTGCGCCTCCGGCCAAATCCGGCAGTCGGATGAGTCGCCGGATCTTGAAGTAAGAAATCCTCGGGTTTACCGCACGTGGACTATGTTCTTCCACCCCCGCTTCGGGTTTGAACTACCCATTCCCCCAGGCGTGAGCGCGGTGGGGAACCCGGAGGCGTCGAATGAACCCCAATTTTTATCAGTAGATCGGAACTTCGTGATGTCCGCGTGGGGTGGAATGGTCAGCGACACCCCGTCGAAAGTCGTAGCCGCGCAGTGGAATTCCGCACTGCGTCGGGCGGACCGTGATATTACCTATCAACGGCGGGGGACGACTTGGTTTGTGGTTTCGGGCACGGATGTGCGGGGAATGGAATTCTACGAAAAATTCACGATGCAGGGACAACATGTGGCATTCCTGGACATTACCTTTCCCAAGTCGCGCATCCGTCAATATGAGGCATGGGTGGAGGAGATTGAGGATGGGTTCCGCCCCGTTGCGCTCCGCGGCGGGATGCCGGAATCCGCGCAGCCTTCATCCCGCAGTCGAGCGGGAACTGCGGCTTTAGGAAGGCCTGCGGAACCGAAAAAGTCCGAGTTGTTGGCCAAAACCTTGCCGACAACGCAGGAGCCAACACTTACAAAACCCACGCCGAAAAAGTTGCCGACTGCTGCGGTCGCTCCGACCGCCGAGAAAATCGCCGGCAAGCCTGGGTTTGTGTACAGCCCCTTCAGCTCCGAACACCGGCTAGTGGACGTTAGCGGCGTGCCATCGGGAACCAAGGTGAAGTGTCCATATACGATGAAAATCTTCCGGGTGCCTTGAGCGACGCTACATTAGGCATTATTGGCGAAGGGGAGCTTCCATCGCGACTGCGAGCTGCGATTTGGGATTCGGGATGTTGCAGAGGGCGTGAGTGAGTTTTTCCCGGCGCTCCCGGACGAGGCGGACGACGAGCGAGGTCCAGCCGGTCTGGTGGGACGCGCCGAGGCCCTCCCCGGTTTCCGCGTGGAAGTATTCGTGGAATAACAGAAGATCCTGCCAGTGGGGGACGTCGGTATAGCGCTTCGCATCGCCGAAACAGGGGCGGTAGCCGTCCTTGTCTGGTAGAAAAAGTGCGATGAGGCGGTCGCAGAGGTCGATCGCGATTTCCCGCAGGGTGAAGAGCTTGCCGGAGCCGGTGGGATACTCGATCTTGAAGGTGTCGCCGTAGAAATAGTCGTAGCGTTCGAGTGCTTCGATGATGAGGAAATTGACGGGAAACCAGATGGGGCCGCGCCAGTTGGAGTTGCCGCCGAACATGTCGGTGGTGGCCTCGCCGGGAGTGTAGGGGACTTCGTGGCGCTGGCCGCCGTGCTCAAAGACGAAGGGTTTGTCCGCGTGGGCCTTGCTGAGCGAGCGGATGCCGAAGGTGGATAGAAACTCCTTGGGATCGAGCATGTAGGCGAGGCTCTGGCGGAGGCGGGCTTCGGAGGGAATGGCTAACAGGCAGCGGCCGGGGTTTTTGTCGCCCTTCACCCGCCGGACAGTGATGTATTTCAGAATGTCCGGGCGATTGATGAGAAACCAGTCCATGCGCTTTTTGAAACTCGGCAGGGCGTCGATGGTTTTCTGTTTGAGCACGGTGACGGCGCACATCGGCAGCAGACCGACGAGCGAGCGGATGCGCAGCGGGATGGGCTCCTTGTGGTTGATGATGAGTTGGTCGTAGTAGAAGCCGTCGTTGCTGTCCCAGAGGCCGGTGCCGCCGAGCGAGTTGATGGCGTCGCAGATGTTGACGAAGTGCTCGAAAAATTTTGAGGCGATGTCTTCGTAGGCGGGTTTTTCGAGCGCAAGCTCCAGCGACATCGCAAGCATGGTCAGGCAGAACGAGGCCATCCAGGCGGTGCCGTCCGCCTGATTGAGGTGGCCGCCGCCGGGTAGTGCATGGGAGCGGTCGAAGACTCCGATATTGTCGAGCCCGAGGAAGCCGCCGCCGAAGACGTGGCGGCCGGCGACGTCCTTGCGGTTGACCCACCAGGTGAAGTTGAGCAGGAGTTTCTGGAAGGCGCGTTCGAGGAATAACAGGTCGCGGTTGCCCTTTTCATCGGCGATTTTATAGACCCGCCAGACGGCCCAGGCGTGGACCGGGGGGTTCACGTCGGAGAAGTTCCATTCGTAGGCGGGGAGCTGGCCGTTAGGATGCATGTACCACTCGCGGAGCAGGAGGAGCAGCTGGTGTTTCGAGAACTCCGGATCGACGGCGGAGAAGGGGATCATGTGGAACGCGGTGTCCCACGCGGCGAACCATGGGTATTCCCATTTATCCGGCATCGAGAGGATGTCGCGGGCGAAGAAATGCTGCCAGTCCGCGTTGCGGCCGCGCATCCGGGCTTCTGACGGGAATTCGTTTTCTCCCTTCAGCCAGTCTTCGACGACGTAGTAGAAAAACTGTTTGGTCCAAAGCAGTCCGGCATAGCCTTGGCGGCAGATGAATTGTTCTTCGTGGGAAATGCTGTCCGGGATGACTTCCTGGTAAAACTCGTCGCTCTCGGCGATGCGCTGTTCGAACAATTCGTCGAACCCCTCGAAACCCGTCATGCCGTTGGATTCCTTCTGCGAGTGCAGGCGGCAACGGACGGTGATGGTTTTCCCGGCGGGGATCTTGAACTTGAGGTGGGCGGCGGCCTTGGTGCCGGACGGGGTGGGGGAAACGGCGTTTTTCTCGTTGTGGATGAGGTAGCTGTGGAAGGCGTCCTTGACGTAGGGTGTCGGGTTCTTGGTGCCGTAAACGGTCTGGAAGTTGGTTTCATTTTCGGTGAAAAGCCAGGGCACGCGTTTCGGGAAATCCGGTGAATCGACGATCATCCGGAATTCTCCGAGCGACTCATGCACCGCGGTGACGGATTTGCCGTCGCCTGTAATGGTGGGTTTTTTAAGCGGCGACTCGCGGTTGTTTTTCCAGCTCCAGATGTTGCGGAACCAGAGGGTGGGCAGCACGTGGATGTTAGCCGCCTTAGCTCCGCGGTTCGTCACTGTGATGCGCCAGAAGAGGTCCTCCGGGGTACGCTTGGCGACTTCCTGGACCACGTCGAAATAGGCGCCGTCTTCGAACAGGCCCATGTCGGCGAGTTCCAGCTCGGGCCCATGGCGGCCGAGTTCCTGGTTTTTCTCGCGGATCGCCGTGTAGGGATACATGGCGTGCGGGTATTTGTAGAGCGCCTTGGTGTAGGAATGGGTAGGTGTGGAATCGAGGTAGTAATAACATTCCTTCACGTCCTCGCCGTGGTTCCCCTCGTTCCCGCCGAGGCCGAAGAGGCGCTCCTTGAGGATGGTGTCGTTGCCATTCCAGAGGGCGGGGGCGAAGCACATCCGGCACTGGCGGTCGGACCAGCCCTGCAACCCGTCCTCGCCCCAGCGGTAGGCGCGGCGGCGCGAGTGGTCGTGGGGAAATGCCGCCCAACTGTTTCCATGATCCGATTCATCTTCCCGAACCGTGCCCCATTGGCGCTCACTGAGGAAGGGTCCCCACCGCCGCCATGCCTTGTTTCCCGCCTTTTCCTGGGCGAGTCGCTCTTTTTCCCGATTCATCTGCCGGGATGTGAGCAGGAATCATGCACAGGTGCGAGCCAACATCCGGGATACCTGAATTTTCGCAAAGACCTGCCTGAGCGGATGGGCTACGGGTTCACGGAAGGATGGCGGTGGTGCGGTGGCGTGAAAAAGCCCCGACCTTCGCGGATGCGAAAGCCGGGGCATGGGGGGAGGGGAGGAGGTAGGTTAGATGAACTCGTTGAGAAGACCTTCAATCATTTCCTGACGGCCGCTGGCGACCATCGGCTCGGGATTGGAGAGGGCGTATTTTTCGAGGTCCGCGAGGGTGGTTTTTCCGGCTTCCACATCGGAGCCGACGCCGCTGTCCCAGGTCTTGTATCGCTCGGCGATGAACTGGCTGATGCGGCCGTCCGCACGGATGGCGGCGGCGGTCTTGAGGCCGCGGGCGAAGGCGTCCATGCCGACGACGTGGGCGTGCACGAGATCGACGGGTTCCCAGGACTCGCGGCGGCGCTTGGCGTCGAAGTTGAGTCCACCGGTGGTGAAGCCGCCCATTTTCATGAGCACGAGCATGGTGTGAGTGGTCAGATAGAGATCGGTGGGGAACTGGTCGGTGTCCCAGCCGACATTGGGCGTGCCCATGTTCGCATCGATGCTGCCGAGCGCGCCGGCTTCGAAGGCGACGGTGAGTTCGTGCTCCATCGTGTGGCCTGCCAGAGTGGCGTGGTTGGTCTCGATGTTGAGCTTGAAGTGTTCCAGCAGATCGTATTCGCGGAGGAAGTTGAGGCAGGCGGCGGAGTCCGAGTCGTATTGGTGGGTGGTCGGTTCCTGTGGCTTGGGCTCGATGTAGAACTGGCCGGTGAAGCCGATTTCCTTTTTGTAATCCACTGCCATGTGGAGGAAACGGGCGAGGTGGTCGAGCTCGCGCTTCATGTTGGTGTTGAGCAGGGTGGTGTAGCCCTCGCGGCCGCCCCAGAAGGTATAGCCCTCGCCGCCGAGGCGATGGGTGACTTCCATGGCTTTTTTCACCTGCGCTGCGGCATAGGCGTAGACCTGGGCGTTCGGGCTGGTGGCGGCGCCTTGCTGATAGCGCGGGTGGACGAAGAGGCAGGCGGTGCCCCAGAGGAGTTTCTTGCCGGTGCGTTTTTGCTCTTCTTCGAGCACGTCGGCGACGGCATCGAGCGCCTTGTTGGAAGCTGAGAGATTGGCCATTTCCGGAGCGACGTCGCGGTCATGGAAACAGTAGTAGTCGATGCCGACTTTTTCGATGAAGTCGAAGAAGACGCGGGCGCGGTTCTGGGCGTTTGCGATGGAATCGGAACCATCGTCCCACGGGTGGGCGGCGGTGCCTGCGCCGAATGGATCGGAGCCGGTGCCGCGCATCGTGTGCCAGTAGGCGCAGCCGAAGCGGAACCACTCGGCCATGGTCTTGCCGGCGACGGTTTCGGTGGCGTTGTAGTGTTTGAATGCGAGCGGGTTTTTCGAGCCGGGGCCTTCGTAGGTGACTGCGTCACAGGGAAATGTGTTCATGACAAGTGGTGGTTGGGTTGATTCAAACGGACGCGCAACGGGCACGACCGGACGCAAAGTAACTGAAAATCCTCTGGCATTGCTACCGCAAATTCCGGTAGCTTCTTGATGAAATGCGACATTTGAATTCCGATCTCTCCCGCCGCATCGCGGTGGTGCAATCCTCGGTGAACGTGCGGCGACTTACGCCCGGCCTCGCGCCCTTCGCCGGGATTGGCTACGATTTCTGGATCATCGACCTCTACCGGCAGCCGGACCTGCTGCTCGCCAGCCTGCGGGAATGGCAACCCAGCGCGATCGTCACGGAGTGGCTGCCGGGACTGACAGAGGCGCTGGTGGGATTGGGATGCCCGGTGATTCTTGTGCCATCGGATGAGCCGGTGGCGGGAGTTTACAGCGTGGACATCGACGATGTGGCGATCGGCCGGCTGGCGGCGGAGCACCTTGTGTCGCGGGGCTATAAAAATTTCGCGTTTGTGGGTCGGAGTGATGCACATTATGCGAAACAGCGGTTGGAGGGGTTCCAGTCGGTGGTGGGCGATGTGCGGGTTTACTGGGAAGAGTTCCGGAACTGGCGGCAATACGACGAATACTGGCGGGACCCGGACGAGGACATGGTCGGCTGGCTGGCGGCGCAACCGACGCCCTTGGGGATCTTCACGGCGCATGATCCGACCGGCCGGCATGTGCTGGAAGCGGCGGGCCAGGCCGGATTGGAAGTGCCGTTCGCCGTGGGCGTGATTTCGGCGAACGACGACGAGACGGTCTGTGAAATGGCCAGGCCGGCGCTGTCCAGCATCCGTCTGCCATGGCGGCAGTTGGCGGCGGAGGTCGTCGCCGCGCTGGAGGCGATCTGGGAAGGCAAGCCGCCGACGCGACCGGTTCTCATTCCGCCGTTGGAAATCGTCGCCCGTGGATCGAGTTCCTACGAGGCGGTGGCCGATCCGCTGGTGAGAAAGGCGATGCAGTTTCTGGTCGAGCAGATCTCCACGATTGTATCGGTGGAAGAATGGGCGGTGCGGGTGGGCGTGTCCCGCCGGGTGCTTGAGCGGCGGTTCCAGGTGGCGCTAAACCGTTCGCCACATGCGATGATCCAACACGAGCGCATCGAACGTGCAAAAAGCCTGCTCACCACTACGGATCTTCCGGTGGCCCTGATCGCAGAGCGCTGCGGCTATCAAAGCAACGAGCGGCTCACCGTGAATTTCCGCGACTCGGTGGGCGTGCCGCCTGCCAGCTACCGGCGGAATTCCCGGGAAAAGCGGGTCTAGCATTCCGGCAGACACGGCTAACTACCCAAGGTGACTGAATCGTCACCGAAATCCGAAAACTAAGGCAAGACAGTTGGCACGTGCGGTGCTATTTCTCCTGTGTCGCAAGACAAGGCGGTTCGACTGAGATGCCTCCGGGTTAATGGGTTTTTCCTAGAGGATGATCAGTCGGACCGCTTCTTTTTTTACGACATCCGGCGCGGTGTTAGTGCTTGAGCTGCGAGGTAGCCGTGGATTTGGATCCGACTTGGAAACCGTGATCTAGCGAAATTTTCGTTAGCGGCTGAGCTTCCATGCATCCATGAGGGTGCGGTATTTCACCAGCGTGTTCGGAATTTCCCACTCCGGGATTGGTTTGCCCTGGAGATAACCAAGGTAAGCTGCCGTGACTTGTCCGAAATGCGCCTCGTGTCCGATCTTGTATTGGGCGGGGATGAGCACTTCCCAAGTTCCGCCGAGTTCCTTCACGGCGAGGCCCGGCCATTTCTCTGCGAGTTTCGAGATTGCGGCATCGAGCGCCGCTTTCCAGTCATCGTCGGCGCTGGCGGGCACGACGTAGAGCACGGGTTTGTAGCCTTGCTCCGCGCCCTGGCGGATGTGCAGCGCGGTCTTGGTTCCGCGCAGCAGCGAGTCATGGGTATCGCCGGCGCCGGCAGGAGCTTCGAATTCCCAGCGGACCGAAACCTTCGCGTGGACTCCGCGCAGCGTGTAGATGAACTCGCCATTCGCCGGGATGTGCAGAATGCCCTTTTCGTCGACAAGCGGCTTGAGGTAGTCCGGCCATGACTCAAGTCCGGTCACTTTTTTGAATTGCTCCGGAGTGATGGCGGTCTTCCAGTTGCGCGCGGACAAGACCTTCACGTCGGACGGCTGGAGCACCTCGCCCGGGAAGCACTCCCACTGCACCAGGTCCACCAGGTGGGTGGTCACGTCGATGATGGCCTCGCCTTGTTGTGCCGGGTCGAAGAACCAAGGCGGACGTTGCAACGGCGCCCCGTTCACCAGTTTCGAGAAATGGTGGACGCTTTCCTTGGTGACCGCCGGTTGCTCGGGGGATCCTTTTTCAAGCTCGCCGAAGACGCCGGGAAACCGCGAGAGTTCCTTCTGCAGCATGGTGGTGATTTCGTGGCGCTCGGTCATGATGTCGAGCAACTGGACGCCCTTCTCCCCGGCGATCTTGTAGGCTTCCTCGATCATGGCGAATCCCTCGGGATTGATCGCCATGGGCTTGTCCGCCATCACGTTCAGGCCTGCCTTCACGCACTCGAGGATGTAGCGGGATTTTTTCGCGTTGTTGCCGGAAATGACCACCACGTTTCCAGGGCGGTCGCCGAGCATTTCCTCGAGGTAGCCGGGTCCGGTGTGGACTTTGATTTCCCACTGGGTCGGGTTCTCGGAGCGGGTGTTGAAACCTTTGAGCAACGCGAGGTGACGATCCAGGTCCGGCCCTGCCGTCCCGTAAACGTGGACCACGGGAGAGACTCCGTCGGACATCGTTTTCTGCACCAAGGCGGCGTGGAAATGTCCGGGGTCCAGAGTGAGAAACTTGACCGGATCGGCGAGGCTGGCTGCGACGGAAAATCCGGCGATGGCGAGTAGGAAGGTTTTCAATTTCATCGGGAAGAAGGAATGTTTTGGAAGAATGAATGTGATGGGTCTAGCTGACCATGAGGGGCGTATCAGGAAGGGTTGCGGTCCGATCGCTTTAGGAGTCGGTAGGAAAATGCGGATGGCGGATCAAGGATGAAGTGGCCGCCGATTGGATTTCCCCAACGAAGAAATCCGTCGTGTCCGGGAGGTCTGATAGGTGGCCCGTTCCGTTGTTGCAAGGACGGCAGGGCAGGATACGTATTGACGCAGATGAATCTACGAAATTTTCTCTGTATGGCATCAGGCAGTCTGGTGGTGTCCGCGGCCGCGTTTGGCGAGACCCCGTGGAGCACGCGGGAGAGCGACGGGCGGCTAGAGGCCTTGTATGAAGGAAATCTTCTCCTCGCCTGGCAGGCCGCGCCGTTGGCGTCTCCAAAGGGTGGGGCGGCCTTTGCCGGCAGTGCGTTCCTCCATCCGCTGCGCACTCCGTCCGGTTTTGAATGGACGCAGATCCAGCCGGGCGACCACAAACACCACTTCGGGGTCTGGTGGCCGTGGAAATTCATCGAGGTGAACGGGAAAACCTATAACTGCTGGGAGCTCCAGGAAGGCCAGGGAGCGCATGTCGCAAAAAGCGTGAAGGCGCTCGATACCAAGCCCGGCGGACTTGCGTGGGAGTTCACCAATGAGATCATGATCAAGACTCCGGGTGCCCCTCCGCAGGTGGCGATCCATGAGCGGGCCCTGGTTTCCATCTTCCACGAAAAGGACGCCTGTATCGTCGATATCGAGATCCAACAGAAACCCGGCGGGGCGCCCGTGAAGATCAAAAACTACCGCTACAGCGGATTTTCCTGGCGTGGTACCGCGGCGTGGAACAAGGACAACAGCACCATGCTCACCAGCGGCGGCAAGGGACGCGAGGACGCCAATGGCACCGAAAGCTGCTGGGCACTCGTCAGCGGGGCGACTCCGACCGGCACCGCCACGGTGTTGATCCTCAGCGATGCCGCGGTTCCCGAGAAGCTCCGCGTTTGGAATGCTTCTGCGGAAAACGGCGCGCCCTTCATCAACTTCAATCCGGTGCAGGACAAGGCGCTGCCTCTCGATGACGCCCATCCCGCCGTATCCGGGCGGAAATACCGCCTCATCGCCGCAGACCATAAAATCGGAGCTGCGGAGGCTGAGGCGGCTTGGAAAAAATGGACCGGCCGTTGATCAGCTGATCTTCAGACTGGAAAGCCCGTAAGGTGCGCGTTCCGGCCGTTTCAGTAGGGCGTTCGCCGCATCGTCGCCGGAGAATTTCTCGGTCTGCGGGTCCCAGGTGAGCTTGCGTCCTTCTTTCATCGCGATCCAGCCGAGGATGCACGCGCTCGTCGAGCGGTGGGCGATCTCGGCGGTGGTCACCGCCGGCTTGCGGGTCTTGATGCTGGTGATCCAGTCGAGGTGGTGGTCGTTGTTAGGGCTCTCGTGCAGTCGGATGTCGTTGGCACCGAGCGGGGCGGTGAGGATTTCCGGATTACTTGCCTGCAGCGCTTTGGCGGCGGCTCCTTTCGGAATCGGATCGGAGGCGGTGATGCGCTCGGCACCGCGGGTGACGAAGATCCAGCCATCATCGCCTTCGAAGCGGACACCGTTCGGAAACGTGTGATCAATGATGATGGTGACTCCGTTGGCGTATTTCATCTCGATATGATAGGGGCCGTGGACATTCCAGAGACCGGACTTCGGAAATTCCGCTTTCCCCTCGACGGAGATGGGGCCGGTGAGTTCCGTGTCCATGCCCCAGTGGGCGATGTCCACGTGGTGGGAGCCCCAACCGGTAATCATTCCGAGACAGTAACTCTCGATGCGCAACCAGCCGGGACGCCCGTTGAAGCGCGCTTTCGTATCCGCACCTTGGGCATGCACCCGGTCCACCGTGTAAGGTGCCAGAGGTGTGCAGCCGAGCCACATGTCGTAATTGAGATTCGACGGCACCGGCACTTCCACCGTGCTGCCACCGGCGGGATCGCTTGGTAGCCCGATCTTCACGGTGCGGACTTTTCCGATCCTGCCGTTGCGCACCATTTCGCAGGCGATGCGGAATTGCGGGGACGAGCGTTGCTGGCTGCCGATTTGGAACATCCGCCCGTGTTTGCCGATGATGTCGCTGACCACTCGGCCTTCCGTTACAGTCATTGCGAGCGGTTTCTGCACGTAGATATCTTTGCCCATCATGGCAGCCGCCACCACCGGTTCCGCGTGCCAATGGTCCGGCGTGCTGATGGAAACCGCGTCGATGTCCGGATGCTGGAGTGCCTCGCGATAGTCGCCATAGGTACCCACCTTCAGTTGCTGGTCATTTTTCCGATAGTGGCCCTCCACCATGCTTTTCGCATCCTCCAGCCGCAACGAATCCAAATCACAAACCGCTACCAGCCGCGCGTCCTTCTGGCGGAGAATCCCAGGCATGTCCATGTCCCGCCCGATGCGCCCGCAGCCGATTTGCAGCACGTTGATCTTTTTGCTAGGGGCATCGGCACCCAGCACGCGGGAAGGAATGATGGTGGGAAATCCGATGACACCGGCGGCAAGACCGGAGATGCGCAGAAAGTCACGACGGGTGGGATTGGATATTTGGTTCATAGATCGTTGGGTTCCTAGGTTGGGAAGAGTTGACCCATACGGATCCTTTCCGTCCAGCCTTACGTTGCGGACTAGCATGGCGCATTCGCGGGAGGAGTCTGTCCGCGGTGGGTCATTGGCGAAACTCGTCCCTTGCCGTTGTCGGGGAGCTGGTTTTAACTCCGCGCATGCACGAGGAAATCAAGCTCACCCGCGAAGTCGCCGCCATTCAAATCCCGAGTGGAGACTCGCTCTCACTGCCGGCCGGCACCGCGGTATTCATCACCCAGCGCCTCGGCGGCACCTACACCGTGGCTACTTCACAAGGGCTCGCACGGATTTCCTCGCAGGACGCCGACGCGCTCGGCGTGAATCCCGAGGATGAACTCAAAAAACAGGCCGAAGTCGTCCGGCTCAAGGACGCCCCGCTGGAAGAGCAGGTCTGGCACCAGCTCAAGGGAGTGTTCGACCCGGAAATCCCGGTGGACATCGTCAATCTCGGTCTCGTTTACGACTGCATCATCGAGGAGGCCGATGGCAAAAAGACCGTGGCGGTGAAAATGACGCTTACCGCGCCCGGTTGCGGCATGGGTCCGGTCATCGCAGCGGACGCGCAGGCCAAGATCATGACCATCGACGGCATCGACGACGCCCGCGTCGAGCTGGTCTGGGACCCCGCGTGGAATCAGGAAATGATTTCCGAAGAGGGAAAAATGAAACTCGGGATGATTTAATCCTCAGGCGACTCCTCCGCTTTCCATGTCTGGTCGATGTAGGCGATGATCGTGGGAATCGCCACATCAAACGTGTCCGCCACCTCTTCATAGGCGCGGCGGCCCATGCCGATCGGGTCGGGCACGTCGGTGCCGGTGCCGACCTTGTTGCCGGCGGTTTCCGCGAACTCGCAGACGAGATAGTATTTGTCCGAATACTGGGGAAATCTGGCTTCAAGAACCTGCAGGTGGCTCAGCGTCATTGCGAACACGTGGGTGGCCTTGGATAGAATCGACTCGGAAACCTGACGGCTGCCGAATCCCTCCAACTTCACGTCGCGCTTTTTCAGCAGGGCGGCGGTTTCCGGATTGCAGGGAGTGCCTTTCGACGCCGCGACACCCGCGGAACCTACCTCGAAATCATCCCTCCCTTCCGCTGCTTTGCGGAACAGCCCCTCCGCCATCGGGCTGCGGCACGTGTTTCCGGTGCAAACAAAGAGCACATGCTTCAGATCAGCCATCCCGGCGAAGCTGGCGGTTGGGAACGGATTCGTCAAACCGCAATCGGGGCCGCCTTGCGATCCACCCGGCTTCTCTGATATTCGCCGCAGTTTTTGCGACTGGCGCTTTGTTTCTTTTCAGGAACGACGGTTCCGGAGACGCTTCCGAGGTTTAACCCAGTGGAAAAATGAACCCAAGCACCATCCGTACAATGATCAGTCTCGCGGGAAGTTCATTCCTTTTCGGACAAGCGATCATCCCCGAGGGAAAAGCACAGGAATTCGCATCTCTCGTCATCGAAGCGGCCGCGCGGACCGGCAAGGTCAGCCCGATGCACTACGGCCTGATGACCGAGGAAATCAACTATTGCTACGACGGCGGCCTCTACGCCGAACTCGTCCGCAACCGGGCTTTCCTCGATGATCCCGAGAAGCCCATGCACTGGGCTCCGACCCCCGGTGCCTCGATCATGCTCGATCCGAGTGTGCCGCTCAACACCGCCATCCCCATCAGCTTGAAGGTCGACGTCGCGACCGCGCCGGCCGGTGTTTCCAACGGCGGCTACTGGGGTATCCCGGTGATGCCCGAGACGCGCTACCGCGCGAGTTTCCACGCCAAGACCGCCGCTGGATTCGCGGGGCCCGTCACCGTCTCCATCGTGAGTGAGGACGGGGCGACGGTATTTGCACAAGCGGCGACCCAGGATCTATCCGCAGAGTGGAAATCCTACGATCTGGAACTGGTCACAGGCCAGGTCGCCCCCACGACGAAAGCCAAACTCGTGCTCACGCTGGACCAGCCCGGCACCGTCTGGCTCGGACTGGTCTCGTTGTTTCCGCCGACTTGGAAGGACCGTCCTAACGGCCTGCGCCCCGACCTCATGCAGATGCTCGTGGACCTCAAGCCCGCGTTCCTGCGGTTCCCGGGTGGAAACTATCTGGAAGGCGACACCATCGAAACGCGCTTCGACTGGAAGAAGACACTCGGCCCGATCAGCGGCCGCAGCGGGCACCCCGGCCCTTGGGGCTACCGCTCGACGGACGGCATGGGGTTGATGGAGTTCCTTCTCTGGTGCGAGGACATGGGCGCGGAGCCGCTGCTGGGAGTTTACGCCGGTTACTCGCTCAAGGGCGCGTTCGTGAAACCTGGCCCCGACCTTGGACCCTACGTGCAGGACGCCTTGGATGAAATTGAATACATCAGCGGACCCGTCAGCAGCAAATGGGGCGCGCAGCGTGCGAAGGACGGCCATCCCGAACCGTTCAAGCTCCGCTACGTGGAAATCGGCAACGAGGACTGGTTCGACAAATCCGGCAGTTACGACGGCCGCTACGCCCAGTTCGCCGATGCCATCAAGAAACGGTATCCGGACTTGAATTGCATCTCCTCCATCGGCAACGAGCAGCCTGCGAAAAAGCGCGTCCACAGCCGCAAGCCCGACGTGCTGGACGAGCACTACTATCGGAACACGGAAGCCTTCCTCAAGGATTCACCCACCCATTTCGACAAATACGACCGCAACGGGCCCGAGATTTTCGTCGGCGAGTGGGCCGCCCATGAGACCAGCTTCCCGCCGTGGGACAAGCGTTCGAAAGGTCTGCCCGCCACTCCTAACATGAAGGCCGCCATCGGTGACGCCGCGTTCATGGCGGCGATGGAGCGCAACTCGGACCTCGTCTCGATGCAATGTTACGCCCCGCTTTTCGCGAACCTGAACGAATACCAATGGCGTCCCGACCTCATCGGTTACGACGGGCTCAATGCGTATGGAGCACCGAGTTACCATGCGTTCCGCCTGTTCAGCTGCAATGTCGGCGACTCAATTCTCAAGGCGACATTCACCGGCGGCGAAATCCAGGGCACCGTCACCCGCGACAGCGCGAGCGGCGTGCTTTACGTGAAAGTCGTTAATCCGCTAGAAACTGCCCAGCCGCTCACCGTCGAGCTCAAGGGAGTCAGCGAAATCGCGCCCACCGCGGAGGTGGAAACTCTCGCCGCCCCTCCGGATGCCACCAACTCGCTCGCCGAACCCACCAAGGTCGCCCCGGTGAAATCCACACTGACGGATCTCAAGCCGACCTTCACCCACACGCTTCCGCCCACTTCCATCACCGTGCTAAAATTGAAAACCCGCTGACTGCTTTCAAGGTTCGCGCTCGATCCCCGAAGCAGGACCGGATATGGATCTTCGGAGATGCAACATTCCCCAACTTCGAAAATCGGCGCGCTGCCCGCGGCGGCGCTGGTCGTGGCGAGCATGGTGGGGACGGGGGTGTTCACCAGCCTGGGCTATCAGGTAGGAGACATTCCGTCCGGGCCGGGGATTCTGTTGGTGTGGGTTTTGGGCGGCTTGGTCGCGTTGTGCGGGGCGCTTTCCTACGCAGAGCTGGCCGGGGCGCTGCCGCGGTCGGGCGGCGAGTATCATTTCCTCGGGAAAATTTATCATCCGTCGCTGGGATGGACGGCGGGTTTGCTCTCGGCGGTGGTGGGATTTGCCGCGCCCACGGCGTTGGCGGCGCTGGCGCTGGGGAGTTACGCGCACCGTGCGTTTCCGGAGCTGCCGCCGGCGGTCGCCGCTGTGGTGGCCCTGATGCTGGTAACGGGAGGACATCTGATCACGCTCAAGACGAGCGCCCGACTGCAAACGGTGGCCACCGCGCTGAAACTCACGCTGGTGGCGGGCTTCATTATTGCAGCGTTTTTGAAAACCGGGAAGGGGGATATTCGTTGGGAAATCCAGCCGCAGACCGATCTGGCGATCATCACCCACCCGGCGTTTGCGGTGGCGCTGTTATTTGTTTTTTACGCCTACTCCGGCTGGAACGCGGCGGTTTACATGTTGGAGGAAATCCAGGACGCGCGGCGCACGGTGTCGCGCGCGCTGGTCTGCGGCACTGTGCTGGTGATGGGGCTTTACGTGCTGTTGAACGCCGCGTTCCTCAAAGCCGCGCCCGTGGCGGATCTGGCCGGGGTGACGGAAGTGGGCTATGTGGCGGCGGAGGCCTTGTTCGGAAATGGCGCGGCGCGCTGGTTCAGCGGACTGCTTTCCGTGGGCCTGATCGCCACCGTCAGCGCCCTGGTCTGGGCCGGTCCGCGGGTGCTGCATGTGATGGGGCGGGATTTCCACGCGCTGCGGATCCTCGCGGTGAGGAACCGTCACGGCATCCCGCTGCCGGCGACGTTGATTCTATCAGGCGTGGCGCTGGCCTTCGTGCTGACCGGGGACTTCGGACAACTGCTCACCTACACCCAGTTCGCGCTGACCTTGTGCGCGTTTCTCGCGGTGTTCGGCATTTTCATCGTGCGGCGGCGTCCGGCGGTGGAGGGGGCGTTCCGGTGTCCGCTCTATCCGCTTCCGCCGCTGGTATTTCTGGCGATGACCGGGTTCGTGATGGTGCGCTCGCTGGTGGCGGAGCCCGGACCGACCCTGGCGGGCATGGCGACAGTGCTGGTGGCGTGGGTGTGTTATTTCCCGCTGCGCCGGGCGGTGGTGGTGAAATGATTTTTCCCGGGCCGTGTTTTAGGAAATGCATTCCCCGGGCAAATGGTCATTCTGCGGACCGCCACTCATGAAACTCACCTTTCTGCTCCTGCCAATCGCCATCGCACTCATGGCCTGCGCTCCTTCCAAGAAGGTCGTGGCCCAACCGAAATATCTCGAACAGCCACCCGCGAATTTTCCGGTGGTCGCCGGCGAGGCCGGGCCGGATGACATCGGCTTGTTCCTCGCAGGCAAGCCGGTGCGTCGCGGCGCGATTCTCTCCCGCCTCCAACAGACGGAGGAATACCAGGCCCACCAGCGGGAAATCGGCCAGATCTGGCGCGGGCAGGTCAGCCGGCGAGTCAATCTGATGCAAACCTGGTCGGGCGAGCAGGTGACTCCGGTGATCGGTGGTGGCGGGACGATTTACTATCCCTTCGGCGGACCCGACCTGCTGCATGTGAGCGCGATGTTTTCCCAAGCGCGCAACTACGTGCTGATGGGCTTGGAGCCGGTGGGCGAGGTGCCGCCGCTGGAGTCGCTGCCGCCGGGCGAGGTGCTGGCCGCGCTCGAAGCATTCCGCCAGTCCGTGAAAACCCAGATGCTGGCAGGCTACTTCGTCACCAAGGAAATGCGCTCGGATCTCGAACGCAGCGTCCTGCGCGGCGTGACACCCATCCTGCTCAGCACGGTGGCAATGATGGGCGGCGAGGTGGAATCGGTAGGCGGGATTTCCGCCGGTGGCAATCCCGGCGTGGAGCTGCAATACTACGATGCGGGCGGCATGCGCCACACCGCCTTCTACGTGGCGGGGGATTTGTCGAACAGCGGGTTCAAAGGCGGCTATCAGCAGTGGGTGGCCGGCCTCGGCGGCAAGGCGTCCTATTTCAAGGCGGCGTCCTATCTGATGCATGACGACCGGTTCTCACAGGCCCGCGATTTTTTCCTGAACCAGTCGCGGGCGATCCTGCAGGACGACTCGGGGATCCCGTTCCGGTATTTCGCGCAGGGTAACTGGACGTTCCGGTTCTTCGGTGACTATCAGAGTCCTATCCCGCTTTTCGCCGAGCACCAGCAGGAAGACCTGCGGCAGGCGTTCGCGACGAATCCGCGCAGCCCGCTGGGTTTCGGCTCCGGCTATCACGCGAACTACTCGAACGCGAACCTGCTGCTGGCGGTCAAGCGCTGATCGCACGCAGGAACGCGCCGTCATTCCAGCTCTCGGAGCGGCCTAACCGGGCTACCACCAGATCGCGCGATGGCAGCACATACACCCGTTTTCCGCCGGATCCGATGATGGCGAGCCAGCCGGGGTCCAGTCCGGTGGCGAGGCAGGCGCGCGACCAGAACGACGGCGGGCGGACCTCGTCGATGTTGCGCTCCGGCTCGATGGAAAACGCGCCTGGCTTGGTGGCGTTGCGATTCCACCAGATGCCGGTGGCCACCATCGGGTTCGCCGTGCGGGGCGCGGCGAGGTCGCGGAAAACATCGGCACGCAGACCGGCGGCGTTCTGGCCGTTTGCCAGCTGCGCCACCACTTGTCCGAGCTTGCCAAGATCCCGCACGCTGAACTGCGCGCCGGTGGACAGATAGAAATTCCCTGCCAGATCCTTGCGCCAGTCCGGACTGGAAATGCCGACCCGCGCCATGAGATTTCTCAGAAAGTTTTCGGTGGTCGCGCCCCGTTCATGCAACTTCCGGCGCAGCAATTCGCCGAGGATTTCCGAGGATGCCGGGCCGTAGCGGAACCGCTCGCCCGGCGGATCCACGAGTGGTAGGGCGACGGCGGCCTTGCCCTTGTCCCGGATCGGACCGCGGTAGAGCGCGGCGACGCCGGAGGGAAACCCCGCCGTTTGATTGACCAGCATGCGCACGGTCACGCGGCGTTTTTCCGGGTCCGGGCGCCACTCCGGGATCGTATCCCCGAGAGGACGGTCCAGCTCGACCCATCCTTCGCCGGCGGCCTGCACCACGGCCAGCGCCGCGAGGGATTTGGTGATGCTGAGGGAGGGCATTCGTCGGCTCGGGTCACGTCCACCGATCCAGCGTCCACCTTGCCAGATTCCATATCCCTCGCCGCCAAAGCGTTCCGCGGCGGCGGGGTTGATGCCGTTGCCGGCAGTCGACGGGCCACAGCCCGGGAGCGCCAGTGCCCATCCCGCCCGGTTTGCGAGTGTCAGCCATTGACGACGTTTCATGGGGAATCCATAGCGCATGAACGCGAGCGGGACAACCCGGATGAAATGGAAACCATTCCCGCGCGTTGTCGCTAGAAGAACGGGCGCTTCATTCCCATGGAGAGGGCGGCCGCTCCATTGGACTCACTTTGGTTGATAGATTCGGACGTAATCGACTTCCATGAAGGTGCCGTCGATGGCGTCAGTGATTTTTCCGCCCCAGCCGATGATGGCAAGGCTGAGCCAGACGGGAGCCGGTTGGTGGCAGAAGGCGTTCTTCTCGCGGCGGATCTCCTTGCCGTTGAAATAGAAGATGAGTTCCTCCTCGGTCCATTCGAGCCCGTAGGTTTGGTAGTCGCGGGCGAAGTTGTGGTTTCCTTCGTTGATATCGAACTTCGCCATTTCGATCCACCGGGAGCCGTCGTGATATTCGACGCGGTAGTCATCCATCATGCCGGTCCACTTCTTTTTGTCCTGCCAGCCGTTGATGAACTGGATGCAGCCGATGGTGCTTGCGGCGGGGAGGGTGAATTCCAAGGATTTGGGTCCATCGGTCTGGCTGATCCAGCTTTGGGCCGTGTCGCCATCGACGAGGCGCTTCGCGGTGTCCGGCGCGTTTTTGTAAGATCCGCTAGGGGTGATTTGCGCGTCCTTGGCCAGGTTGACAAGGCCGGGCTTGTCCTTGTCCGTGGACTTGGATAGGGCTGATGGATAGCCTGCGGGGTTTACTCCGTAGATCCGGAACTCGCCGATATGGAAATGTGAGGGATGGTTGGAGGTGAGGCGGATGCGGTTGGTTTTGACAGGCGTTTCCAGTTGGATGGTGACGTCCGGGCGGACGCCGAAGGCAAAGCTTTTGGATAAGCTGGGGTGGGTTTTCCTGCCATTGACGATGGTGACGTCGGTATGGTTGTGGATGTTGGTGTTGACCTCGTTGGGGAAGTGGCCTTCGTTGATATCAATTTCAAAGGCCTTTTTTCCGGAGGGTTGTTTGCCCATGGTCATGATCCAGAATGAATTGTTAGTTCCTTCGGCGGCGGCGTAACGGTAACGGCATTCATAGTAGCCATATTGGAAATGCTCCTTGGTCCAGATGTTTCCCGAGGTCCATTCCTGGCCGCCGCGTTTCTCCTTTTTGTTGATGAGCTTAAGGGTGCCGGCGGAGACTTTCGCATTTTCACGCCAGCGGCTGCTCAGGATGTGGCCGCTGGGTCCGTTCTGGGATACCCATTTCTCTTCGAGTTTGCTGTCGGGTCCGTTGAACTCATCGCTCCAGGTGAGTTTCCATTTCGAGGCGCCCCCGGGAAGGAGAGATCCGGGTGCGGGAGCTGCCAAAGAGACCGTGGCGAGCGAGGAGAAAAGTATCAACGCAGAGGCGATGGGAAGGTTGGGGTGATTCATGATTGGCAGGAATAAGGACCTGGAAGACGGAGAATTTCATCAAAATGCGCATGATTCATGCGGATCTGCGTCTATCAGGGCTTCCGAATGCGGAGGCGGAGGAAACGGGTGCCGTTGGTTCCTTTCGGGACGGTCGCTTTCCAGAACTTTGCAACGTCGGTGTCGGATTCCGGGATTGCGGATTGGTTGACGCCTGCGGCGCTCCATCCGCTGGCAAGTAGATCGCTCCATTCAACTTGGAAGGTGGTGCCGTCCGCCAAGGCCGCGTGGCTTTGGGGATAGACGAGTTCAAGAACCGTTTCCTGATTCGTCAGGCTGACCGGCGTCTTGTTGGGTGCGGTGGGATTGCTGCCGGTGGCGAACTCGATCAGATTCGGGAGTTGGTCGTGATCGGGATCCGCAAGATCATCAGCGTCGGCGGGATCGGGTGCGGGTCCGAAATGCAGGGCGAGCCATGAGTCGAAAGCGGTGGGCGGCGGGACCACGGTGACAGCGATTGGCGCGGAGGTTTCCGCGAGGTTGTTTGTGGCGGTGAGTTGGAGGACATAGGCTCCGGGGACTGGAAACGTGGCGGTGGTGGAGGCGAGGTTCGCGTTGGCAAAAGTCACGGGCGCCGGGCCTGATAGGCGGGTCCAGCGGGTGGAGTTGGCGTGAACTGCGGAACCGGGGAGAGCGGTCGGCAGCGCCGCAACGGCTGAAAGCGATGCACCGGTCGAAGGGGCAGGAGCGTAATTACCCCGATAATAGACTGTGAGCTGTGGACGGTGATCCGCGTCGAGATTGTCGTCCGAGACGATGCGGCTGATCGAGTTGGCGGTGCCTGACTCGGTGGTAGGCGCAAGAACCAGCAGGTTAAGCGGAGTGGCGGTGGAGCGGGCGTTTTCTGCGAGTGTGGTGAATGTCGTGGAACTGGGGAAAACGATGGGATGGCCTTGGAGCGTGGCGTCGAAACCCGGGGCGGTCGAAAGAACTTCGGGACCGAAGTCGGCACCCGCGGTGGCCCATAAGCCGGGCACGGCACTGCCGCCGGTGCGGGATACCCAGGTGGTGCCGCTGCCCGCGCCGTCGGCGGCATTTGTGCCGGTGCCGGTGCCCTCGGTTGGCTTTGCAATGAGTGGCCGCAGCTCCGGATCACCGACGGTGCCGGTGCCTCCTCCGCTGTCGGTCCACAATTCGAAGGTGGCGTCTTCAATCGTGGAATCGGCAGGAAGGCCGGTTAGGTCGTATGAAAACAGCAGGCGCATGGCCTCGTCGCCCCAGCGACCCACGATGATCTGGTCGCGCGCGCCGGAGTTCCATGCCGGGCTGTCGCCGCGGATGAAGGTGGCGGTGTGGGTGTAACCATCGAAGCTCTGGCGGAACATCGCGGGCAAGGGGGCGTCCACCGCGACGGGCATGCGGGCGCTGGTCGGGTTTCCATCCACGGTGGCGGTGCATTGCAGCAGATAGGTGCCGGCGGATGAGAAGCTGGCAGTGGTGGTGAGGTTTGTGGGATCCGCGAAAGTCACGTCACCCGGGCCGGAAAACTTCGACCACAGGATGCTTGGGGTGAGCGCGGGGTCGCTGGAAGCGGCATTGGCGGTGATGCGGAGGGAATGGTTCGTCGAAGCGAGGGTGACACCCGCGCTGCCGGGGGCGGTGACGTTCACGGAGGCGGTGGCGCGCGGTGCGAAGAAGCGTGCGTAGTCGTAAAGCGCGGCGGCGGGGAGTTGGGTGTCGTCCACGCTGGTGGTGCCACCGAGCGGGGCGGCGATGGAGGTGAGCCAGATGTTGAGATCGTTGTGCGGGAACTGGGTGGCGTTGACGGTTTGGACGACATTTCCTTCGAAGAAATAACGGATGAGCGAGGGCGTGAACTCACAGCCGAAGACATGATAGTTCGCACTGAGTGACGGAGTGACCACGTTTTTGTTTCCATAGGTGAGGTGTGGAGTGGGAAGGTGGCGGTGGGTGTTGACGCCGTATTTCAAAGGGGTGACGGAATCGTTTTCAATGACATCCAGTTCGATGGCGACAGTGTCAGTGGCGGGGCGGTTCGCCTTCATCATCCAGAACGACGAGTGCCATCCCGAGCCGGGCGGGACTTTCATGCGTGCCTCGTAGTAGCCGTAGCGGAAAAGTTTCTTACTGATCACTCCGCCGCCGGTGTAGCTGGTAGAGCCGAAGGTTTCCTTCTTGAGATCCAGATAGAGTGAACCGGAAGAGACGCGGACGTTGGCGGCGCGTTGGAGGCTCCAGAAGCGGGTGTCGGTTCGGTAGTTCCATTTGGCGGTGTCGAGCGTGGAACCGTTGAATTCATCCGACCAGGCGAGTTTATAGCCGGTGACGGGCGTGCCAGGATAGGGCTGCGCGTTGCCGGTTTCCGGATCGATGTCCTGTGCCCTCAGCGGTTGATGGCCTGATTGGAAGAGCGCACAGAAGGCTGCCAGGATGGGATTGATAGAGTTCACGAAAATGACTGACGGTGTGGTGACATCAAGATCCGGGAATCGTCAAGTGGTTCCCGCCGGGTCCTCGGTCCGGCCCATGGAATCACTTGATTTCAAAACTGAACGCCGACTTGGCTTCCGCGTCCGCCGCCCAATGGATGGAAAGACCGTCAGACAGCGGGGCTGAGCCCGCGTTGGAAAGTGTGATAAACGATGAAGGCGACGCGCTGAAAATGAAACGTCGGTTTTTGTAGGTTGCGACCTCGATCTCGGCCTTTGATATGCCCGGACCATTCAACGTTTTGGAAGCCGCATCCACGGGTTTTTCGAAATTTTGCGTCACCTTTGCCCCATCGGTCCAGGTGATCCTGATGATTTCCGATTCCATCTGTTTCCGCAGTGCTGTCATCGCCTTTTCATCGCTCTTCCATTGATCCTCCCTCATCCACTTGGGATAGGTATCCGGGAATTTCACCTGGACGCCGAATCGGATCGGGTTCTTTTTGAACCCGCCGGTCTCTTTGACTCGGCCGGTGATGGAGATCACTCCGCGATCTTGTGCGAACACGGCTTCGAATGCCGCGTCTGCTGAAACATTGCCAAGGATGACGACCTTTTCCAGCTTGTCGGTGGCCGCCTGTTCGGATGTCAGCGTTTCGGGTTTGATCTTCTTCATCTCCAACCTGCCGTCGGGCAGAACTTCTTCGATTCCAAAAAGGATGGCAAAATGGTGGTTGGGGCCAAACACCTCTCCCTTGTCGTTCAGCGGGGTGACCTTGATTTCACCTGCGGCCGTGAGGCCGAATGTGAAGCGCTTGTTCTCATAGCCTGCAAAGTATCCCAGCCAGGGTGCTTTGTTGAGCGCTGGGAGCTGTGCCGGAACGTTTGCAACCCAACCGAGACTCAGCCCGAGGAGTAATCCCGTTACTCTTCTGAAATGATTGTTGCGAATGTGACTTGAAGACATGGATTCAATCTGAAGTTTGGTGGTTTGCATGGAATTAAAACTACGGGCTGCTGACCAGGAGTCTCGCGAAACCTTGCTGGCAGGAGGTGATGGGCAGGGTGGCAGTCCATTGGGTGGATGCACCATCATCGGTGAAGGGGACCTGGAACTGTGACACCCCCGAGCGGCTCCAGTCTTCGCCGAGTGTGCAGCTCCATTCGACGTGGAACCGGACTCCGTCAGCAACGGCCGCGTGACTGCGGCGGTAGGTGACTTCGGCGGTGTTGCCATTCATGGCAATTCGGAGGATGGAGCCGTTGCCGGCGGTCGGGACTGTGCCGGTGGCGAATTCGAGAAGGTTCGCGATGCCATCCTTGTCCGGGTCGGCGGAGTCAGCCGCGTCGCCGGTGTTAGCGGTGGTGTTGAAATGGGTTTGCCGCCACGAGTCCAGATGGGTGAGTGCCGCGAGGACCGTAATGGAAAGTGTGCGACTGGTTTCCCCGTTGGGACTGGCGGCGGCGAACCTCAACAGATAGATGCCGGGCGCGGAAAAGACGGCGGTCGTGGCAGCGGCTGTTGGATCTGAAAAGCCGACGGTGCCAGCGCCGCTGACGACGGACCATTGTGACGAAGTGGCGTTGACCACGGAGCCGGCGAGGGCGGCGGCCATGCCGGCCGTGGGTGTGGGCGCGGTGCCGGGATTGACTGACGGGGCGAAGACGTAAGCGAGGGTCAGCGAGAGACGCGGGCGGTATCCCTGAGTCGGGTTGTCATCGGAGGCGATGCGGGCAAACCGATTAGTGCCGGTGGTGTCGGTGGCCATTTTCAGCATGAAGTCCACCGGTTGCGCCGCGCTGATGGCGGTGGTGACCGCGGCGACGATGGCGCTGTTGGATGGGAAGGCGAGGGGTGTTCCCGCAGCGCTGGTGGTGGGGTTGATGCCGGTAATGCTGGCGAGCGGGGTGCTGGCGAACTCGGTGGCCTCCGCTGCGCCGGGTGTGGTCCATGCGGTGGTCGGCGCGCGATTGGTCCAATCCGCGCCGGTGCCTTGGCCGTTGGTGGCGATGCTGCCGTCGCCGGTTCCTTCGGTGAAGGGGACGAGCAGTTCGTGGAGGTCGAGCGAGTCGAGCGTGGTGCCGCTGCCAAGACCGGATGTCCACAGGCTGAGCGACGCGCTTTGGATGCTAACACCCGTGGGCACCGTTGATAGATCGAAGGCGAGCAGTCCGCGCAGGCCGCCGTTGTTGCGGCCGACGAGGAACTCGCTTCTGGCCCCGGAGTTCCAGCCTGTGGAATCGCCGCGGATGAAGGTGGTGTCGTGGGTGTAACCATTGGTTCCTTGGCGGAAGGTCATGCTGGTGGGGGGATTCACATGGACTGTGAAATCCGTTTGCACCGAGCCGAGGGCGTTGCTGGCGGTGGCGCGGAGCACATAGGTGCCTGCGGCGGAAAACCAAGCACCGGTGTCAGACGAGTTGGGGTTTTCGAATGTCGCGGTGCCGGGACCGCTGACTTGGGACCAGCTGATCGAGGCTCCACCGCCGACGGTGACAGCGGCACGCAGGGAAGTTAGAATGTCCGTGATGGCGACAGGGGAGACGCCGGGGCTGACGAGCGTGAGCGTGGGATCATCGATGACGGGAAAGCCGGCAAAGGGCGTCCAAACGAGGTTCACGGCGGTGGCAGTCTGTTGGAGCGAGAAACTGCCGTAGGTGGCGGCGGGATTTCCGGCAGAGTCGGTGGTGACCGTGCCGATGGCGAGGGTGCCGGTTTTGGTGGTGGCGGTTAGAAGCGGGATGGTGCGTGAGGTGCGCCACCAGCTTTGGAGGAAATTCGTGGTGCTGCCCGGGGCGTTGAGCGTGACATCGACCTTGGCACCGGTGTTGATCGTGACCGTGGATGCTGAGACCGGGTTGATGGCAGCGGCGTTGTTTCCGGTGAAGGTGGCGCGGAGTTTTCCGGCGCTGCCGAGGGTGAGCGTGTTGGTGAAGGTGAGCGGCGTGGCGGTGAGGGTGCCGTTGATGACGGAGGGTGTGGCGATGGATCCCGAGCCGGATAGATTTCCGGCGCTGGTGGAGACGGTGAGGTTTTCGCCGTTAGTCATGGAACCGGTCACGACGAGCGAGCCGGCGCTGATGGTGGTGGTGCCGGTGTAGGTGTTCGGACCGCTCAAGGTCCAGGTTCCGGTGCCGGACTTGGATAGATTGGTTTTGTTCGTGGAGCTGTTGTTGGGGATCGAGCCGGAGATCTCGCCGTTTCCGCTGCCGGTGAGCGTGAGGGATTTGGTGGCGGCGTGCGAGGTGAGGTCGCTGGTGAATTTCAGCAGGCCGGAACCGCTGTGATCGAGGGTTGCGCCGCTGCTTCCTGCGAGGTGGATGACGCGGTCGGTGGTCTCTCCGGGGCCGGAGTAGCGGAGGGTGCCGGAGGTGATGGCGATGGTGCCTGCCTCGATGGTTTTCGGGGTGCCGATGCTGCTGGATGGAAGCAATGGAGAGCCGCCGTTGACGCTGTTGAGGGAAGTGACGGTGAGGGTGCCTCCTCCAAGGGACGTGGTGCCGCTATAGGCGTTGTTTCCGGTGAGGGACCAGGTGCCTGCGCCGGTTTTGTTGATCCGCATGATGGCGGGGCCGGTGTTGGGGGAGTTGTCGGCATTGAGATAGGTGATGGTGACGCCCGCGTCCGAGAGGGTGCCGGAGAAGACGTTTTCGCCGGAAGAAGCGGTGGCTCCGAGGGTGAGGGAGATGTCGCGGGTGAGGACTTGTTTCGGGATCTCCGCGAAGGGGGCGATGGCGGTGTTTCCGCTCCAGACGAGCGGGCCGGTGCCATTGGACTCGAGGATGCCATCGGCCTGCCAACCGCCGAGTTTGACGATGTGGGCGCTGGTTTCTCCGGAGCCGGTGTAGGTCAGGCGCGGACGCCAGGCATCCGAGTGCTTGTAGCGCGGCCGGAAGACGACGGCGGAGTCCGGCGTGGTGCCGAGCGCGCTGATAGAGGGGATCGAAACCGGGCCGCGGGCGATGCGGAGTTCGCCGCTGTGCTGGCTGTTGGGAGGGAGGTTGAAAACGCAGTCACCGGCCCGGTTGACGTGGCGGATGCCGCTGCCAAGGGGCTGGGAGAGGGTGATCGGACCGAGGTTGGAAATGGCGGCGATTGGCGAGACGAAGTCCACGTCGCGGGGCGCGACCCCGTCACCCGAGATGAGACCGTTGAGGATGAGGGCGGCACCTGGCGTGCGGCTGAGATTGGCGAACTGGAGATCTTTCAGGCCGGTGACCGGGGTGTTGAATGTCTGAGCGTTAGAGACGTTGGTGTTGACGAGGATGCCGCCGTGGGTGGAGGAGATGTCGCCGGATTTTCCCGCGCCGAGTTTCAAGGCTCCGGTGCCGCTGAAGGTGTGGGCGGGGAGTGTCGCTCCGTCGAGCACGATGGATTGCAGCGTCTGGTCGGCTCCGAGCGTGATGGCTGCGGGGGCGGAGGGCATGTTGAATACGGCGGCGAATCCGGCCGGTGGCAGGCCGTCAGGGCCCCAGTTATCGGGTTTCGCCCAATCGCCGTCGATGGCTCCGAGGAACCCGGGTTTTTGATAGAAGCGCGCGTAGTCCCAAGTGGCTTCCGAGCCGTCGAGTGCGGCGTTGGGGCGCAGCCAGTCGAGCGCCTTGGTACTGAGGATGATGTTGGATGGGAGGATGGACTCGACATCGTTCATGCCGGAAGTGGGCGCGGTGTAAACCTTCTCGCCGTTCACATAGACGACTTGGGTGTTGTCCGTGCGCCACTCGAGGCCGATGGTGAGGTATTGGGTGACATTTCTGAGTGTCGAGTTGTTGCGGGTGTAGTCCCAGGTGCGGTCGCCGTCGATGTGGTCCCAGACGCCGAAGCCGTAGTTGTTAGCGGCACCACTGGAGTCCTTGTGGAAGAACTCCGGCGCGTCGATTTCATAGCCATTGAGGAGTTCGTCGGTGGCGGCGTGCCAGTAGGCGGTGTCCACGCCGCGGGCGGGGAGTTGGGGGAGGCGAAGGCGCGCTTCGTGATAGCCGAATTTCTGAGCTTCCCTCGCGATGATCCCGCCTTCCGCCCAGTTTGACTCGTTTTCCAGATCGGCGATGGTGGCGGAGGAGATGGGGACGGCACCCTTGTAGCGGAGATTGGTGTGGAGGCGGCCGTCGGAGACGCTGTATTCGCTCCGGCCGAGGAAGGTGCTCCATCTCGTGGTGTCGAGGGAGGTGCCGTCGAAGTGGTCATCCACGGTGAGGAGCGTGTATTCGGAGAGGTTTTCCGAATCCGGAGCGACCGGCGAGTGACGCGGCACGAACTGGACGGCGTCGGCAATGACGTTTCCGTTAGCACCATTGTTGCGGATGGTGACGGAGGCGCTGGTGCCGGCTTCGGCGGCGATGTTGGCGAGGAGCATCCAGACGCCGTTGTTGAGTTCCTGGTTGACGGTGACGGTGCGGATGCCGTCGGGGAAAACGAGATCGACGGGGGTGTTGGTGGCGCGGTTGGCATTAGTGGTCCAGCGCATGTAAATGTCGTAGTTGCCGCGGGCCGGGAGCGTGGGGGTGAAGCTGTAGGTGGCCGTGGGAGTGGTGCCGGTGACGGGGGCTGCGAAAAGCGCTCCCGGGCCATAGAAGCCGGCGACTGCGGACGCCGACCATGTGCCGGTGAACGAGGTGCCGGCGGTGCCGTCATCGACGATGACGGATGAAGCGGCCATGATGCCGCGGGTGGGCGGGCTTTCGCCGGAGGCGTCGGTGGCGGTGACGGTGTAGTAGTAAAAGGTGCCGGGAGCGGCGGTGATGTCGATGTAGGAAGTGGTGTTGACCGTGGCGAGAGTGACCAGGCTTGAAGCGGGCGAGGAGCTTCGTTTGACATGATAGACGGTGGCTCCGGAAACTCCCGACCAGGTGAGCGCGATCAGGCCTGAAGCACCTGATGGAGCGCGGTTGATAGAGGCAGGACTTTCTGGAAGCGCCCGGGCGGAGAGTATCAGGACCGCGCTGCATCCAACCACCCTGACGGCATTCAATAAAACGATCACGGCTGCGGCCCGGCTAATGATTCACTCTCGATCCGATTGGGTTGCGGGTGGATTCTGGAGCGGAATCTGCACGTTGAAGCTGTCGTTCAGTTTGCCCTCGGGTGCCGCGGCGCAGAACAGCACGGTGGGCTGGCCGTTTTCCAGCAGGAGTTGGGGGCGCTCGAGTTTCATGAGTTTTTGGTGGGTTCCGTCGACCCATTTCAGATCGAGGGTGGAGACGAGCGTGTGGGCGGCGGGTTTCCAACTGAATCCGTCCGCGGACTCGAAGAGAGCGAGCGAGGTGCCGGCTTGGGTGAAGCTGCCACTGAAATCCTTGACGATGGCCCAGTAGCGGTCGGTGCCGTACCAAATGAACGGGTCTTCTGCCGCGAACGAGGATCCCTTGCTCGTGAATACGGGGTTCGAATGTTTTTTGAACGGGCCGGTGGGGGTGTCACTGGTGGCGACGACATGGACGACGGGGCCGCCGAAGGGTTTCTTGCCATGGTCGCCCACCGCCTTGTAAACCATCAGATAGCCTCCGTCGGGCCGCTGGGTGACGGAGGGATTGGCGAGGCAGAGGGCATCGTGAAACCCAGGGGTGGGTGAGATGAGCGGGGTGTCCGTGCGGGTCCATGGTCCGTTAGGGCTGTCGGCCACGGCGACACCGATGCGCTGGTTGTTGCGGTGAGTCCAGTTGAGGGTGGGCATGGCTTTGCCGTCGCCGGTGTTGCCCATGTAGTAGAGATAATACTTGCCACCGAATTTTACGACGGTGGGGTTGTGGGTGCAGAGACCATCCCAGTATTCCTTGCCGCGGGCGGGCAGGGCGACATCGACGAACTTGTAAGGGCCGAACGGATTGTCGGCGACGGCGTGGGCGACCTCCGAGTGGGTGACCCAAGCGTAGTGGCCGAGCTTGCGAGGCCAGCGAGAGTAAAGCAGGTGACACTTTCCCGCATCATCCCGGACCATTGTGCCGCACCAGACGATATAGCCCGGGTCCTCGAACTGTGCCGTGGCAGGCACGGGCTGGATCATTTGAGAGAAATCATACTCGGCCGATGCGATGACATCGACCACGCATAGGACCAGGAATGCAGTGAGGCTGAGTTTCAATTTGTGGTAAGGAAGTCGGTGGTGGAAACCTTTGGTTGATCAGGCACGACGGCGGCGCTGGAGCAAGCCCGCACCGATGAGCAAACCTGCGAGGGCGCTGCTAGGTTCCGGGACTGCGGACCAGCTCAAGTTCCCACCGGTGACGGTGAAGCTACCTTCCACGGAGACATCGGTGCGGAGCGCACCGAGTGTAGTATAAACTGCCACCGGCGTGTTGGCGGCCCATCCCGTCATTGTTCCAAAGCCGCTGAAGATGGTGTTCCAGTCTCTCTGTGCGTCCCAAAAGGAGGTGGTGAAGCTTTGGTCGGTGACCACACGGAACGCCGAAGTCGTGGCGTCAAAGGTCTTACCGCTGGTTCCGATCACCCGGTCGAAACCGCTGGTGGTGCTTTCACCCGTGAGGTCCCAGTTGAAGATCGAATCCGCCGCCAATGTTAAATTGCCCTTGAAGGTTTCGGATCCAATTGAGCCAGCCGTGCCATTTCCCAGAGCCAGCTTGCCTCCGCTGTTCACCGTGGTATTGCCACCCACGGTTCCGCCATTGCCAGCCAATGTTCCCGAAACCGAGACATTTCCAGTGGCCGCCGTTAGGTCACCATTGATGACCAGCGTTCCCGCCGAGACTGTGGTGTCGCCCGTGTAGAGCTGGCTGCCTGCAAGTGCAAGCGTGCCCGCGCCGAGTTTGGTCAGCCCCCCCGTAGAAGCGGTGGCTCCGCCGGTAAGTTCCAGGGTTGCAGCTACGTTTGCCACGTCGATTTTAGCTGCTACTCCAGGGTTAATCGTGAAGTTGCGGTCGGTGATGGTATTGCCTCCGGTGTAGCGGAGAGTGCCACCGCCGAAGACGAGGTTTGATGCGTCATTGGTCGAAAGGCCAAGGCTGGAGGCCACGCCGAAGTGGGCGGTGCTGGTGCCGCTGACGATGCCTGAGGTCGTGTTAATAGTGAGATTGGTGCCGCTATCGACCGTGCTCACGCTGAAGCCCGTCGGCAGATGGGCCGCGACGAAGGTCATTCCGGCTGTGACGCCGGATGTGTCGGCCATCGTCACCGTGCCACTTCCGGCGGTGGAGTTGACGGACTTCACGACGCCGCCGTTGGTGAGCTGGGCGACTTCGAGCACGCCGCCGTTGATGACGGTCGCCCCGGTGTATTGGTTGCTCGTGTTGGAAAGCGTCAGAGTGCCTGCGCCGTCCTTCACAAGACCAAGGTTGCCGGTGGCGGCGGCCGATGCGCTGCTGCGATCACGAAGGAAGCCCGCGTAGGTGGTGCTGGAGGAACCGTTGACGGTGAGCACACTGTTGGCGGCGCCGAAATTTTCGATGACGCGGGCGTTGGTGGTCGCACCGCTGGAGAGCGTGGAGACTGTCTGGTTAAAGCCGGCCATACGGAGGCGGGCGCCATTGGCTCCCGTGGCGGCGGTGCCGATGGCGAGCGGGCCGGTGCCGAGGGCGTTGTTCGCGCCGAGGGCGATGCCGAAGGAGCCCGAGGCGCCGCCGTCCACGAGAGTGGTGCCACCGGTGTAGGTGTTGCCCGCGCTGCTGACGGTGAGCGTGCCGGTGGAGCTTTTTACGAGCGCGATGTTGTTCTCGTTCGTGCCTCCGCCGCCGATGGCGACTGCGGAACCAACGGTGCCGCTGGCAAGAGTGAGCGTGCCAGTCGAGGCGCCGCCGCCGACGATCTTGCTGCCGACGGTCGCGCCGGAGGTGAGCGCGCCGGAGAAGGTCGCGTTGCCCGATACCTTGAGAACGCCGGAGTAGGCCGCGCCGCCGATGGCGAGTGTGGTGGCACTGAGATTTCCGGATACCTCGAGGGTGCCGCCGCTGGAGCCATTGCTGGCGCCGTTGGAGATACTGACGCCGCCTGAGAGGGTGGCGGTGGACCTGACCTGGACGGTCGCTGCCTGGAGGACGGAGGTGCCCGCCCACGACTGCACGTCAGCGGTGCTGTCGCCCATGATAATGCGGGCGGTCGAGCCGACCTGGCCGTCAACGCTGCCGCCGGTCGAGCCGATCTGCACGTTGACTGAGGGTAGCGCCTGGCTACCCGCGATGGTGACGGTGCCGGAGAAGGGCTGTCCGGCTATGGACGCTTGCTGGATGTTGGTCGTGCCGACATTTGACAGGGTGCCGGTGATGCGGGTGCTGCCCGACCCGCCGAAACGTAGCCCGTAGCCGTTAGCGGGAGTGGTCGCTGCGATGCCGCCCGAGATGACTAGGCTCTCGCCAATGCTGCCCGTTTCGCGGTTGTCGATGACGAGGAGGCGGGTGCCACCGGCGTCGGTGTTGACACGAAGCGGGGCGCTTATGGTGGCGACTCCGTTGCCGGCGGTGTTGGAGACGGAGAGGTTGGCGGTGGCGCCGCTGCCCGAGGCGGAGACGGAGAGGTTGGCGGTGCCATTTACGGTGAAGCCGGCTGCGTCGTCGCGATTGAAAGTCAGGGAGGTGAAGGCACCGGCGACGTTCATCGTGGCCACCGAACCGCCGGTGCCGAAGATCGCGGCGGTGGTGCCATTGAGCGCGTTGACGACACCTGGAGACGTCCCGTCCCAGTTATCGGCGAAATTGATGTTGGTGTTGGCACTCCCGCCGCCGTCCCAAATGGTTCCAGCATGGGACTGCTGAAGCGTAATGATCGAAATGAGGGCGACGGCGTGTGAACTGAAGACTTTAGGTTTCATTGAGGTGGCAGAGGTGGCGGAGCGGAGAAAAAGAGGAGCGGACGAAGTCCGGTTATAAATTAAAAGTGAGAAGCGCCCGACACGGCACCCTCGTCATGATCCAGTGATGGGAAAGTCGAGTGGTGCCGTGCAAGGGAAGGGGCGCGATGGGATCCCTTAAAATCAGTTCGGATTTACGACGAGGCGGGTGAAGAGCTTCGGAGAACCGACTGGAAGTGTGTAGGAGACCGAGGTTCCCGGGCTGATGGTAACGCTCCCCGCTGGAACAAGGCTCCAAGAAGCGAGGGTGGTCGAGATTTCAATCTGGTAGTCGGTGCCATAGACGCCGGTGTAGGTTGCGCCCATGGGCCAGGTGACCGTGCCCGAGATGATGCCGGGATTGGCGGTAAAGGACGAGCCGGTCGCTCCCATGAAATATTCCGCGCCATTCGGCACGCCGTCGAAGTCGTGGTCCTGACCAACCGTCTGGCCTGGGGCATACAGGGCAGCCCATGCGGCAAATCCGCTGGATGGGCTGTCGGTCACGGTGAGTGTTCCCGTGCCGGTGATCTGAGAGATGGCGGTCCCAGTGCTGGGATTTCCAACCGCTTTGTATATCCCGGCCGCCTGCTGGACGCCACCGATGAAGAGCTTTGCGACGGTGTCGGTGCCGGCGAAATCCAACTGAAGAGTCGCTCCGCTGGTGGCGATCGTAACCGTGGATGCGTTGTTGGCGGCGTTGTTCGCGCCAAGTTTCAGGACACCTCCAGCTACCGTGGTATTGGCGCTGTAACTCGGGGTGCTGACCGTGTAGAGGGAATTGGCCGAGCCATGCGAGCTGACCGACCCAGAACCGGAAACGGCATTGACTTCAACTTCCTGCATCACATTCTCCAAACCGGTTTGATGACCCACTTGGAGTTGGCCCAGCCTTAATGTGGAGCCTGCTCCGGTCGAGACTCCCCCGGTGAGCACTAGCTTTGATACATTCGGCGAAGTGGAGGTAATCACTCCACCGGTGATGGTGACTGCCTTGTTTGAGATGAGTCCGGCTTGGGCGGATGCGCTCAGCGTGACCGGGCCGGTCAGCACATTCGTGATGTCACTGTCGAGGTCCTCGTTCTTGCTGCGCACAAAACTCGTGTTCGAAAGGGTGATGGGCTCGGCGTCGAAAGTGACCCCGGAATTTTGGCTGAACGTGAAAAGCGACAGCAACGCGTTGGAGATCGTGGTGCCGCCAGAGGTGGCTCCGAGCGAGTCGGGATTGCGAATGTCCAGCTCACCGGAAGTTGCCAGAATGGTTCCGGTGAAGGTGTTTCCCAGTGTCGTGACCGAGTTTTTACCCAGGGAGAGAATTCCCAACCCACTCTTGATTAGATTGCCGCTCCCAGTCGTGGCGGATCCGATGCGCAAGGTGTTTCCCGGAGTTGCGACGCTGATTGTCGAGGTCCCGGAGTCGAGAACCAAGGGTAGCACGTCGCTGGTCTGGGTTGCCCCGGTGAAGTTCAGGGTGCCACCTTGGAGCGTGATTGCCCGGGTGCTCGCACTGCCTCCGATCTGGTTGAGATTTGAAATGCTGAGTGTTCCAGCCACGAGGTTCAAAGGGCCGCTGAAGCTGTTCGTTCCCGACTGGGTGAGGGTAAGGGTGCCGCTGCCGGATTTTGTGAGAGAGCCACTGCCACCGATGGTGCCGCCGCTGATACTATAGTCGTTGGCACTGTGGTCGAAAACCAAGTTACCCGGAGTTACCGAAATGCCTTGGACTACGACGACAAACGAGGCGGCGGTGTCGTTGAAAGTTACGGCGTCGCCCGCATAGAAGCGGTCGGGGCTGCCGCCATTTGTCCAATTCTGGGTGGTAGCAACGTCCCAGAACGTGGGGTTAACCGAAGTTCCGGCCCACACGATGGATGCGGCGGTGGTGGGAGTGATTGTGATCTCGGTGTTTGAATTGGTCCGGGTGACTGTTCCGCGCGAGCCGGGGACGAATTTGGCGAGGTCACCTGCGGAAAATGTGCCGGACGAGCGCTTCAGGACGGCATAAGGAACGCCATTGGTCAGGGTCGCCGTGGGCGAAACGCTAACGAGTCCGGCGGCGGACAGATCCACTGAAGCTGCGGTGAACGCAGCGGTTTGCGTGGCGGGATCGAAGTTGATCGTGGTGTTGCCCGAGCCGAATGTCAGGGAGTTGGTGGTGCTTCCTTCGCCGCCAAGAACACCACCGCTTTGCACGGTGATGGGTGAGGCCAGCGCGGAGGCAATGTTCAGAACTCCGGCTTCCACAATCGTTGCGCCGGTGTAGGTGGCGGTGGTGGAGTTGATGTTTAAAGTCCCGCTGGTTTTCTTGATGAGACTTAGGTTGTTTTCGTTAGTCCCCGCGCCGCCGAGGACCACGTTGGCTCCGATGGTGCCGCTGTTTAAGGAGATATTACCGGTCGCAGAGGCCCCCGTGATCTTCGTATTTACCGTATTTCCTGAGAAGATGCCGGCTGTAATATTGCCGCCGATAGCGAGATTCATCACATTGTTAAGAGTGATGTTTTTCCAAGTCTGGGTATCGGCAGCGGACTCGCCGAGCACCAACCGCGCTGCTGTGGTAGGATTGGTGAAGCCTCCTGCGGCTGAGGAAATGGTAATGTCGGAATTGGAAAGCGCCTGGCTTCCCGCGATCGTGAGATCTCCCGCCCATGCCAAACTATTACTGCTGTTAAATAATCCTCCCAAGCCTGAAATAGGGCCAGCGATTCGGGTATCACTCGTTCCACCACTGCCGTTCCCATATCGGATATTGTATGATGCTACCGTGCTGGTGGGAGCCAAAGCAATGCCGCCGTTGATATTGAGTGCCGTGGTATCGACTACGTTATGACTATTGCCGATGAGCAGGAGATTTCCGAGAGGTGCTGCTGTGGCGACTGCTTCGACCAGGACAGGCTCGTTGATCTGAACATTGGAGGCTGCGGAGTTGCTCAGGATACCAGAGGAGTTTGCGCCGCTGTTAGTTCCACGAATGGTGAGGCTGCCACTGCCGGATGCGAGAGTGAATGAAGCTCCAAAGGTGACTCTGGTGAATTCCACAGCTGCGTTGACGGTGGCCGTGTTATTCGCAGAGGTGAATGTGACAAGGGCCGGGCCTGTCAAATCCGGCAACACGTCAAGGTCCCAGTTGGCAGCGAGATCAATGCTGGTGTCAGGTGTGCCGGTGCCGTCCCAAGTGGTGCCGGCAAAACCGGGGAGCGCACCGAAGGTGATTGCGATAATGGCAAGGCTTGAGATACGGAGGAATGGATTGATACGGGATTTCATGATGTTGGTTTTTGGTAGTAGATGGTAAGGAAATGAGAGGGTTATGGATCAAAGTGTTGGTGCGATTCCCCAGAATTCGTGGTCTGGGTCGCCATTGAGTTCCTTGGCCCGGCCGGCGGAGATGGTTTCGACGTGGCCGTCGAGGAAAACCACCACGGCCTTGCCGTCGCGTTTGAACGACCCGGATGCACCGTTGCGGGCGTTGATCGAAGCGTTGCCGTTGTCGCCGTCGGGACTCAGCGAGTGGGTCTTGCCGCTGTTGTCGGCGATGAGACAGGTCCTGCCGGCATTGAACCTGGAAGGATCCACGCTGATGACCGTGGTGTTGGCAGTGCTGTCGTCCTCGCGCTGGAAGTTGGTGTTGTAGCCATAGGAGGCGACAGACTTATTGTAGCCCTTCTCGGCGTTTGGCGAGCGGAAGGCGGTGTCTTCGTAGCCGGTGGAATATTTGGTGTTCCACATCCATGGAAGGCCGGCGGCACTCGTTTTCTGATGTAAATCCAGATAGATGTTCCTGCCAGCGGCCTCGTACCAGACGGCGGCGATTTCCTCCTTCGGCTTGGACGCGCCGCCGAAGGCGTTCGATTTGAAGTTGATGGGAAACCGCATGTTGTTCTCCGTCGCCCACGAGCCGATGCCGGTATAGATCTGATGGAGATTCGAGACGGACTTGGAGGTTCGCGCGGAATCGATGCCTTTACGCGCCATCAGGAAGACCAGTGAGGCGAGTGTGGCGATGATGGTGATGGTCACCAGGAGTTCAACGAGGGTGAAGCCGGGTTTGCGGTGGTATTGCGGGGGATGGATCATGGTTGGCGGATGGGTTTGTCTTGGTTGCCTTGAGTGGTCACAGCACCATGCGTTCACGACATCAGTGAACGCGGGTTGTGCGATTTGGGCCATACCCCAAAATTGGGGTGGAGTTCGGGCGGAGTTTTAATCATGATATGAACCTCGATGAGTTCACTGCTCCATGGTGCTGTTTTATCGCTCCTTTGCTGGAGCGCGGCCACGTTGTCGGCGTCTCCCGTGGTGTTCGACAGGGTGGAGGCCACGTATTTTTCGGGGGATCAGGAAGATCTGGCGAAGACCATCGATGGCATCGATGCCTCCGGCCGGGGCTGGAGCGTAGCCCGTCGGACGGACCAGCCGCAGGCGGCCATCTTTCAGACTGCGGCTCCGCTCAAGGAAGACCTGGTGCTGCTGACGCTTTGTTTCCAATCCGGCCGGGCTTATGGATCCATGGCGGAGTTCTCGCTGTCATTCACGACGGATGACCAACCGTCAATGAAGGGGAGCTGGGAACCGCTGACGATCGTCAACCAATCCGCCACCACCGGAACCCTGACCCTCATGCCGAACGGCCGCCTGCGGGCCGAAGAGGTGGTCGCCGTGACCACCGGGCGCATCCCGGACAACAACTATCAGGTCACGGTGCGGACCACCGGCCACGTGGTGACGGGCTTCCGGATCGATGTCTATCCGGTGAGGCGCAGCCTGCCTCAACTGCTGCCCGAAGTGGCGGAGGTGGCGGACATGCCGGTGATGGCGTGGGCGATGTATGGGGATTTCGTCCTGACCGAATTCCGGGCGACGCGCATCACCCACTCCACCAACGTGGCGCTCGGCGCGCCGGTCACGGCGTCTCATCCGCTCTATCAGACAACGATGCCGGCCGGGCAGATGACCGCGGCAGCGTTGACCGACGGGCTGCCATCGACATTCGCCCACCCGCGGCAGCCGGATCTGGGGGATGCGTTTCATTTCGAGATCGATTTGGGAAAGCATCATGAGTTGGATCATCTTTCGCTCTGGGGCAGGAATGACGGGTTGCAGAAGGAGAACCGGATGAGCCGGGTGAAGGTGCGTTTATATGACGAGGATCCGGCGGCGGGCGTGCTGCCGGTGTGGGAGGGAATCCACCGGGAGGACGGGTCGTATCCGCTGCGGGGCGAGGTGGACATCCTGCGCGCCGGCGATGGCAGCGGGCGGTTCAGCGGGCGTTACCTCCGGCTTTCGAGCGACAGTCCGGTGCCGCTTTCCCCACAGTTCGCGGAGGTGGAGGTCTATCCGGTCAGGCGGCTCACGCCCGTATCCCTGCGTGCGGACGGAAGGGAGATTGGAGTTGCTGATGGCGTGAGAATCCCGCCCGGGACTTTCCGGCTGGCGCTGGAGATGAAGGTGGCGCGGGAGGAGACGCTGCGGGACACTCCATTCCGCTGGAGGTTCGGGGGGAAGGACGGCGGATGGTTGGTTTCCCGGGAGCGGACGCTGGAAATTCCGTGTCCCGCGGCCGGGGAATATACGTTCGAAGCACAGGCATCGCACAGCGACGGGACGTGGGACGTCACGATGATGTCGCTGCCTCTGGTGGTGCTGGCTCCATTCACCCAGTCGCGGGGGTTCATACTGTTGGTGGCGTTGTGCACCTTGTTGGTCGGCGGGTTGGTCGCGTGGTTTATGTCCCGCCGCCGCATCGTCGCACTGGAGGCGTTGTCCGCGCTGGCCGCGGAGCGGACGCGGATCGCCCGCGATATGCACGACGAGGTGGGCGCTCGGCTCTCGCAGCTTTCGTTCCTGTTGAAATCCCTGGAGCGCCACCCCGCGCTGCCGGAGTCCGCGAAGGGCGAGGTGCTGCAGCTGTCAGAAACCGCCAGCCAGGCGCTGGCGTCGCTGGACGAGGTGGTCTGGACGGTGAATCCGAAGAACGACAGCCTGGAGTCGCTGGCTCGTTTCCTGGGCCAGCATGCGGCGCGCTATCTGGGTCTGATCGGTGTGAGTTTCCGCCTCGTCGCGCCGCCGGCGTGGCCCGCGCTGGTGGTTTCCGCGCAGGTCCGCCATGATCTGGCAATGGCGGTGAAAGAGGCGCTCCAGAACGTGGTGAAACATTCCTTGGCGAGTGAAGTCGAGATGACGCTGGCCCTCGTGGACAGGGAGTTTTCAGTCAGTATCGCTGACGATGGATGCGGCTTGCCCGACCCGCCGGCTGCCAGCGAGCGCAGTGGCCTTGCAAATATGAAAGCCCGCCTCGAAGGTCTCGGCGGTTCCTGTCAGATCCAGCGCCGGCAGGAAGGTGGCACCGCGGTGAACCTGCGTGTGCCTCTCGGACAGAACTGAATTTCCGAAAAACCCATGCCTCCCATACTCACCGCCATCATCGAGGACGACGCGCCGTTCGCGCGGATGTTCGAACAGCATTTCAAACGCCGCGGCTCCGGCATCGACTGCGTGGCGGTCTATCCGAATGCGGAGGAGGCGCTGGAAAAAATCCCGCTCCACCCGCCGGAAGTCGCGCTGGTGGATATCAACATGCCGGGCATGAACGGCATCGAGTTCATTTCCCGGATCCGGGCGCTTTGCCCATCGCTGATCTGCCTGGTGCTGACCACCTTCGACGATGATACGTCGGTCTTCGACGCGTTGAAGGCGGGTGCCTGCGGTTATCTGCTCAAGCGCTCGTCGCCGGATGAAATCGTGACCGCCATCGAGCAGGCGGTGGCCGGTGGTGCGCCGATGTCGCCACACATCGCGCGGCAGGTGGTGGGATTTTTCCACTCCCGGCCCGCGCCGGACAGTCCGGACACGCTGAGTGAGCGCGAACGGCAGGTCATCGAGCTGTTGGCCACCGGCCTGCTCTACAAGGAGATCGCCGAAAAGCTGGATTTGACCTTCGAGACCGTGCGCAGCTACGTGAAGCGGATTTACGAAAAGCTCCACGCCCACTCGAGGACGGACGCGGTGAACAAGTATCAAAAGCAGCGGAGGTAAATTCGCCGTGGCCTCAGGTTCCCGGCAAGTTCAGTTTTCCGAGTTCGTGATCGATGATCCGCTCGCATTCTTCGATTTGCAGCAACCGGCGGGTGCGCGCTTCTTCGGCCAATTGCTCCAGCGTGTCGATGTCGTAGAGATAAACCTCCTCGATTTCGCCCACCGCCGGGTCGATGTCGCGGGGCACGGCGATATCGATGAAAAACAAGGGCCGGTATTTCCTCGCGCGGCGGGCTTTTTCCACGTCGGCCCGCTGGACGATGGCGTGGGGCGCTCCGGTCGAGGAAATGACCACGTCCACCCGTTCCAGGACTTTTTGCCAATCGTCGAAACGCACCGCGCTGCCGCCCATTTCGGTCGCCAGTTCCTGCGCCCGATCAAAGGATCGGTTCGCCACAAAGATCGATCTCGCACCGCGCGACACCAAGCTTTGCGCGGTGATCCGGCTCATTTCGCCGGCACCCAGGATCATCACTTCGCTGTTCTTCAAGTGGCCGAAAATCTTCTCCGCCAAGTCCACCGCGACGTTTCCAACGGACGTTGAACCTTCCTGGATCGAGGTTTCCGTGCGGACTTTCTTGCCCACGCCAAACGCCCGTTGGAAAAGCTTGTTCAAGATGGTTCCAGTGGCTCCAGCTTCAAGTGCGGATCCGTAAGCCTGTTTGACTTGCCCGAATATTTCCGTTTCTCCGAGCATCATGGAGTCGAGCCCGCTGACCACCCGGCAGAGGTGGCGTGCGGCTTCATTTTTCTCCTTTCGATAGAAATGGGCGGCAACGCTGGAGTCGAGATGGATCTTTTCCGCGAGGCGAGTTTCGATAAGGAGAAATGCCGCCTGCGCGTCCTCCGCAGCCAGGTAGAACTCGGTCCGGTTGCAGGTGGAAATCACCACGCCCTCGGAGGCCTCGGCGAGCGCGACGAGTTCGTTCGACGCTTCGCCCAGCTTCGTCAGGCCTACGGCAAAGCGCTCCCGCACTTCCACGGGGGCGGTGCGGTGGTTGAGGCCGAGGCAGAGAAGTTCCATCAGACAAATGCGAAAACCACCAGCGACAGGACGAACAGCACCACCGCTGACAGCGAGAACCGCCGACCCGTCAATCCCCGCACCTGCTTGACGCCGAGCAGCACGACATACCCCAGCCAGACGGCGACCGCGGCGATCAGGTGCGCCCACGCCGACTGGGTGTGTGGCATGAGGAATCCCGCGACGATCCCGATGGTCAGCAGGACTCCGCCGAGCCACAGCAGGCGTTCCATGGATACAAGCAGTTCACGGACCGGCGGCAAGTTGCGGAAGAGGCCGCTTTTTAAATGGTGTTCCTTGAGTTGGCGGTCGAGCACCAGGAACATCACCCCAGCCACCGCCGCGAGGGCGAGGGCTCCGTAGGCGAGCACCGACATGGCCGAGTGCGTTTCATGCCACGGATTTCCGCCCGGGACCCTGCCGGGAGCCACCGTCAGCGTGCCGGGAATGAGTGCGGCCGCCTGGAAAATCACCACCACCGGCGCGGTGAAAACTCCCAGCAGCGAGATCCGGTAAGTCGGGCCGACCAGCAGGTAAAACAAGGTCAGCGACCACGCCAGAAACGCGAGGATTTCCCCCCGGTCCATCAGCGGGCAGGCGGCGCGCATTTCCCCGCGCACCGCGAGAAATCCAATCTGGCAAAGGAACGCCGCAGTCATCCAGACCACCGTCCAGTGGCTGCGTTTCCCGCGGTGGACCGAGATCATGCCCCAGGTCCCGCCCACGGCGGCAAGCAAGGTGGCGGCAATCAGAAACCAGCGGTCCATGCCCATCCATGGAGCCCGCGTGGCACCGGCGCAAGTCAAAGGCGAGGAACTTGCAGAGAATTAAAACCGGCAGGGGCAGGCCTCAATCGGGTCTGCGGAGGTGACAATCCGCCAATCCGACCTAGGGTCCCGGCGATGCCAGCTGCCACCTCTCCGCTCCGGCTGCCGCTTTTCAGGGCGCTGTGGATCGGCAGCATCATTTCGAACATTGGCACCACCATGAATGAAACGGCGGCGGTGTGGACGATGGCCACGCTCACGAATTCCCCGACGATGGTCTCGCTGATGCAGGCCATGTCGAGTTTGCCGCTGTTCCTCTTCGCCCTGCCCGCCGGTGCGATGGCGGATCTGGTGAACCGGCGCAAGCTGATCCTCGCCGCACAGGCCGGAGCCTTGCTGACGGCGCTTGGTATGGCGGCGATGGCGTGGTCCGGGATGCTGAATCAGTCGCTGTTGCTGTTGGCGACCTTCCAGCTCGGACTCGCCGCGGCGTTCACAACTCCAGCCTGGCAGGCGCTCATCCCGGAGATCGTCGGCCGCGAGCAACTCGCTCCGGCCATCGCGCTCAACGGGATTGGTTTCAACATCGCCCGCGCGGTGGGCCCCATCGCCGGCGGGCTGTTACTTGCGGCGATGGGGCCGGCACCGGTCTTCGCGCTCAATGCGGTTTCCTTCATCGCGGTGATCGTGGTGATGAGCCGGGGGACCTACATCGCCACGCCGCGCAGCGCCCAGCAGGAGCAAATGCTTGGCGCGATGGCGGCGGCGATCCGCTACGTCAGCCATGCGGCGGCGATGCGATCGGTGCTGGCCCGTGGCGGGGTGCACATTTTCGCGGCGGTGGCTCCGGTGGTGCTGTTGCCGATCATCGTCCGATCGCGGAACTGGGAGGCCTCGGATTTCGGGATTCTGATGGGCTGTTATGGGGTGGGGGCCATTCTCAATGCGATTTTCATCCTGCCGCGGCTGCGGGCGCGCTTTGGTTTTGACCAGATCCTGGTCGGCGCGAGTCTGGTCTCGGCGGCGGCGACGGCCGTAGTCGGCATTGTCCCCGGAAAATTCTGGATGGGCGTGGTTCTGATGGTGACCGGCGGGGCGTGGATGACCGGGATGAACACCTTCAGCGTTGCCTCGCAGAACGCCTTTCCCAACTGGGTGCGCGCCCGCAGCTCGGCGATTTATATGGTGGTCATGCAGGGTTCCGCCGCGATCGGGGCGATCGTGTGGGGGCAATTGACCGGCCATTTTCATGCGCCCGCCGCTCTCGGTGTCGCAGCCGCGGTGCTGGTGGTGAGCGGGATTCTCAGCCGCTTGCTGCCGATCAGCCACGTGGAAAAACTCGATCTCACGCCATCGAACCACTGGCACGGCCACGCGCTGGCCAATGAACCGGCCCCCGAAGACGGACCCATCCTGATCACCATCGAGTATCACATCGACCCCGCGGAATCCGTGGCCTTCCGCGCGGCGATGTATCACCTCCGGCAGACGCGGCTGCGGGACGGGGCGTTCCGATGCTCGGTATTTGTCGATCTGGAGGACGCCACCCTCTATCGGGAAACCTTTTTGGTCGGATCCTGGGCCGAGCACCTGCGCCAGCACGAGCGCGCCACCGTCGAGGATCAGCGCATCGAGCAAGCGGTCGTCGCCTTCCATCGTGGTCCGGAGCCGCCGGTTATCCGCCACCTGCTGATGACGAATCTGCGGGAGAAACGGGTGTAATCCCGCCTCGACCTTTCCCCGAAGCATGGTATCCGTGAATGATCAACCATGGATCAGGACCCCGCCCCAGATACGGAGAAAAAGCCGGACGCTCTTCCCAAGCCCTCGATTCCACCGCCCGACCTGTCGAAACGGCCGCCACCGCCGCCCTCGCCGATGGATAGTCTGCCGAGATCCACGCCCTCGTCGATGCCCGCGGAGCCCGCGGTGAAGGTGAAAATCCGAGTCGCCGGAGACGCTGCCGGTGAGGAAATTCCCGTCGACGGGCTGGCCCCTTTCAACCCGCGGGTGGTCGCTGTGATCATCGATTCGTTGGTGGGCCTCGGCGTGACCCTCGCCTGCATTTGGATCCTGCCCGGCCTGCTCGAATGGATCGGTCAACTGGCCGGCCTGGCCTACTTCGTTACCCGCGACTCGCTGCCGTTCCTCGGCGGCCAGAGCGTCGGGAAAAAGGCGATGAAACTCAAAGTCACCACGCTTGAGGGCGCATCACTTTCGGGAAACTGGGGCGCTGCGCTCATCCGAAACGGCATCTTGGTGATTCCATTCGTCGCACTGGTGGAACTCTACATCCTGCTCACCCGCGAAAACGGGCCGGACCGCGGACGCCGCCTCGGAGACGAGTGGGCGAAGACCCGTGTGATCGTCGATGTGAAGCCCGTCGAGCCTGAGGAAGCGGAATGAGCGAACTGCACGGAACGACGACTAGCTCTGCGGTTTTTGAGCCTACCCAATCCCGGCGCGGTTGCACTGCGATCAATTTCCCGCAGCCGCCTTTTTCGCAAGCGCGGCCTTCATCTGGTCGATGAACTCCCGGTCCGACTGGCTCAAGCGGTCGAGGGCGATCTCGACGGGTTTCTTGCCCACCAGCAGCCGGATTTTTCCCTCGCGAGTGACGGTAGGGTGGGCCGGCGGCCTGGGCATCACGGGTTCAGCGGCATCTTTCGGTGCTTCCACGACGAGGTCTTCGAAGGCGATGAGCTTCGCTTCCAGCGGTTTTCCCTCCGTGCTCGTCCACATCCGGTATTCGTAAAGCACGATGTAGGTGATATGGCGCACGTTGGGATTGGGCGTCGTGCCCGAGTCCACCAAGGCCCCCGGGTTCACGCCACCACCGATTGGGCGGGTGGAGAATTTCTTGGGCGAGACCGTTGGATTGGCGGGGAAATCCACCTGAGCCACCGCTGGGGAGGTAACCAGGAACCCGGAAAACGCCAAGCAGACGAAACTTTTCATGTCTCGAAGATGAATCATCCATTCACACTCCACAATCGTTTCCACCGCATCCGTCAGTGAACTGAGGCTCTGGGTGGTAGTTTTTCCGATTTCCAGCCTTGATGGCGGATAGGAATTCTCTAACTTTTGGACACTCGTTGAAATTGATCTCCGCTCCTGCGATTTTCTCAACCGTTTACCAGCGCCTCTTCGAAGGCGGCGATGATCGTCTCAACCGGCTCAAGACCGCAGGACACGCGCAGGAGGTTGGCGGAGACGCCGCAGCCTTCGGCCCATTCCAACTCGTGATAGTGGGCCAACTGGGTGTAAGGGCAGACGAGGGTGAACGGGGTGCCGAAACTCGGGCCCTTGCTCAGGCGCAGGGCGTCGTAAACCTTTGGGGTTTTCTTGGGATTCTTGAGGACGAAGGAAAGCAGTCCGCCGTAGCCTCCGCCCTTGCGCATGACGGCTTCGTAGTTGGCGGTGTGGGTGAGCGACGGATGCCAGACTTCCGCGATGGCGGGATGGCTGGCAAGCCACGAAGCGAGGACCTGGGCGCTTGCGTTCACGGTCTTCATTCGTTTGGAATAACCCTTGAGATTGGAAAGCAGGACCTCGGCATCGGAAATATAGAGAGGCGCGCTTTCGGCGGCATCCGCCTTGAGGAACTGCCGCAGGGCGTTCGCGACCGGCGAGCTCGCACGCACGGACGCCATGCCGGCCATCACGTCGCCTTCTCCGGAAATCCATTTCGTCAGACTGCTGGTCACTACATCGGCGAAGCGCAGGGACTCGACATTGAGCGGGCCGGTGGCGGAGTCGTCCACGATGAGCGGGGTGCTGCCGTCCTCGCAGGCTTTCGCCACGCGGTGAAGATCGACGGTGCGGAGCAGGGGATTGCTCGGGACCTCGGTGAACACTCCGGCGAACTCGCCCTGGCGGATGCGCATGAGAGCTTCGTCAAAGGACTCGCCGGTCGCCTCGTTCAGATAGACCACGCCGTGGCCGAAGAGGTCCTGCACCTTGAGCGAGTCCACGTAGGGAAACTCCAACTGTAGCGTCTTCTTGCCGGCGTGCATTCCCGGAAGCGCCCGCAGCACGGCGGTCACTGCGGCCATGCCGCTGCTGAAGACGAACATGTGGTCCGGCGCGGCTCCGGTATATTTGGATAGAGAGCGGGTGATTAGATGCGACTTGGAACCGGTGCGCATGTTCCCGTCGAGAAATTCCTGCGCCTGGCGGCTGCTGACGATCTCGCCGGTGAAGCGCCAGTAGGCATCAGCGTCCGGCTTGGCCTTGGTCGGCACGACGAGCACCTGGAGCCCGTGGAAGTCGGTGATTCTAACGGCCGTGTTCGACATGCGCTCCACCCAGCGGTGGGCGCGCTGTACGGAAGCCCGGGTGGGGAGGACGATGACCTCTTCTTGTTCGGTCGCGACCTCTGCCTTGGCGGCGGCGAACAGACGCTCCACCACGGGGTGTTTGAAAAACCGCGGGTAGCCCGTGCGCATGCGTTTCAACACCTTTTCGCGGCCCTCTTCGTAGCCGATGATGGAGTCCCAGGTGGGCAGGCAAACCGAGCACGCGTGGGGGGAATCCGGAAGCGGCAGCCCCAGATCCTTGTCCTGCCATGCCGGGTCGGCTGATAGGTCACGCGTCACCCCCCCTCCATGCCTCGCCGGGGGACTAAGGGCAAGCCGGATTAACTTGGGGAAGGGAACAAATCCGCCCGGCTGGTGGGAAATCCCGCAACCAGGCGGATCTCCCGATCATTCTTAGGGCTCAGGCACGCTCGTCGCACCGGGTGGGGACGCGGCCGGAGCCGGTTCGGAGGGCGAGGACAACTCCGCGGCGGCAAGGATTTGCGGTCCGGTGTTTCGGGAAAGGGAGTTGCTGGAGTAAGAGGCGGGGGGCAGGCCCTTTTCCAGAATGAGGCCGGGTCCCTGGTTGGAATTCGCTTGGTTGGAGACGACCGGCAGGGAGGCGGCAGCGCTGCGGATGACGAAGCCGCCGAGGAGGTTGGTGCGGGCGGAGTTGCCGGAAATCCTTCCGGAGCCGGCACTGGCAAGCACCAGTCCGAACTCGCGGTTGGCGACGAGTTGGTTGCCCTCGATGGTGGCGGAGGCGAGCCCGTTGTCCGCATGAACGCCGTTCCGGCTGTTAGCCTCGCAGCGGTTGTCGATTAGGATGACGGCGGCTCCGTCCCACGACTCGATGCCGTGCTCGAAATTACCCAGTGATTCCGAGTCTCTAACTTCCAGCGTGGTTCCAGCTCCGATGGCGGCGATCCCGTTCCAGCCATTGTCGGCGAAGCGGCTTCTGCTGATAGAAACCTGCCCGCCTTCGATCACCGCGAGACCGTGGCCGCTCGCCTCGGTGAAGCGGCAGTCGATAAATGCGGCCGAGCCGCCGCGGACGGTTGCGACGGAATAACGCTCGGTGCCGATGGCGAATGATTCGTGACGGAAAGTAATGCCGCTGATCCGCGCGCCGCGCGCGTTCGGGCCGATGGTGATGGCGCTGCCGTCTTCCGGGGCGCACTCGATGCGGGTGTCGGCGAATCCCACGCCTTGCAATTCGACACCGGCGTTGATCGAGAGCGGGCCTTTCCACACGGCGGCACCGAGCACGATGCGGTCACCGTCGTGGGCGGCGGCAAGCGCTTCCGCCGGGGTATTGAAGTCACCCGGGACACGCAGGGTGCGGGTGTAGCTGGAGAGTTTTTCGAGGCGGGAGGTGATTTCCGGATCGTCAGGGGCAAGGGACTTGGCTTCGCGCAGCCAGTCGAGCGCTTGCTGGTCGCATTGGCCCTGATCGCGGGCGACGGCCATTTTCAGCAGTTCGGCGGCTTTCGCCAGGTCGGTTGCTGTCTTTTCGATGGCGGCGGTGGCCTCTGCTAGAATGGATCTCGCATCCGCATCGTCGGGACTGGTAGCGAGGATCTTCCGCACCGTGGAGGCGGCGAGATCCCACTTCCGCTGGTCGAGCGCATCGCGGGCGGTGGCGATCTCGGCGGCCCTCGCCTGGCTGGAGTGGGCGGCGGCGATGCGGGTTAGAATGTCGGTGGCTTCCTTTTCTCCGGGGAAGCGATTGAGCACCTGCTGAGCGGCGGACGTCGCCTCATCGAGTCGCCCGCTTTCGAGTTCGGCGATCGCTTGGCCGGTCCAATAACCGACGAACTGTGTCTGCTCCTCAGTCATGCCCGCCTCAATGCTGCGGCGGCCGCGCTTGGCGAGGTCGGACCCGGGTGAGAGGGATTCGATTTCCGCGAAGGCGGTCGCGGCATCCTGCCAGCGGCGGTTCTCGATGAATACGGATCCCTGGCGCTCGAGGAATGCCATGCGGATCAACCGCTGTTCCTCCTTGGCCCGCTCGTTTTCAAAATAGATCCATCCGCCGCCGGCGGCTCCGGTTAGGAAAATCAGAAACCACGCGAAATAGGACATCCGCCGGTCGGGTGGGCGGGCGTCCGGTTCTCCTTCCGGTCCGGCATCGAGCATCACCTCGGCAGGCGATGCGGGTGGATGATCGATGGGTCTCGGGGGCAGGGGAGGCGCGGCGAGGCCGATGGCTTCCAAGTGTTCCTGGATGGCGGCGAGGGCTTGGTCGAACTCGATGAGGCCCTTCTGATAGTGGTCGGCGAGCGTGTCGCTGGGAGCGCTGCGGACCATGGTCGCGATGTGTTCGCGCGCGTCCTTGAAATCGTCGAGGTAGGGACGCGGGTCTTCCTCGGGTCCCAGTCCTAGGATTTTGCGGGCGTCGGCGAGTTTCATTTCCGTTAGCGATCAAGGAAGTTCAACCGATGAAGCGCTGGACGATGGGCATCCTGCGGCCGATGCCGAAGGCCTTGGAAGTGACGCGGAGGCCGGGTGCCGCCTGGTGGCGTTTCCACTCGTTTAGATCGACGCGGCGCTGGATCCAGCGGACGGTGGTTTCGTCGAAGCCGCGGGAAATGATTTCATCCGAGGAAAGCTGGTGCTCCACGTAGAGCTCGAGGATGGCGTCGAGAATCTCGTAAGGCGGGAGCGTGTCCTGGTCCTTCTGGTCGGGTCGGAGCTCGGCGCTGGGCGGCTTGTCGATGGTGTTCCAGGGGATGATTTCCCGCTCGCGGTTGATCCAGCGTGAGATCTCGTAAACCTTGCATTTCGGCAGGTCGGAAATGACGGCCAGGCCGCCGCACATGTCGCCGTAGATGGTGCAGTAGCCCACGGCGAGCTCGCTCTTGTTACCGGTGGTTAGAAGCAGGTGGTTTTCCTTGTTGGAGAGCGCCATGAGCATGAGACCGCGGAGCCGCGCCTGCATGTTTTCCTCGGTGACGTCTTCCGGCTTTCCTTCGAAAACGGGGTGCATCGTCGCCTTGACGGCTTCGAAGGCGTTTTTGATAGGCACCTCGTCGCAGCGGATGCCGAGGTTCCTGGCGAGGGCGAAGGAATCGTCCACGCTGCCGCGCGAGGAATACGGGCTGGGCATCGTCAGGCCGCGGACGTTCTCCGGGCCGAGCGCGTCGGCGGCGATGGTGGCGGTGAGCGCGGAATCGATCCCACCACTGAGGCCGAGACAGACGCTGGTGAACCCGCATTTCGTGACGTAGTCGCGGACGCCGAGCACCAGTGCCTGATAGAGCTGGCAGGCGTCGCCGGAGTCGAGTGGAGCGTCGTTTTCCACCTTGGAAAACGGATCGACCACGCGGCAGGTTTCGACAAATCCGGGGAACTGTGTGGCGAGGCCTCCGTTCGCGTCGGTGACCAGCGAGTGGCCGTCGAAGACGAGCTGGTCGTTCGCGCCGACCGAGTTGCAGTAGACGACCGGCACCTTGGCCTTGCGGGCGACGCCGCCGATCATCGCGCGGCGGAGCAGGGGTTTTCCGAGGTGGAAGGGGGAGGCGCTGAGGTTCACGAGAAGGTCGATGCCTTTCGCCAAGAGCTCGTCGACGGGATCGCGGTCATAGAACGGGCGTTGAAGGTAATTCTCCGTCCAGATGTCCTCGCAGATGGTCACGCCGATGCGGTGGCCTTTCCAAAGGATCGGCTCGCTGGAGCCGCCGGGTTCGAAATAGCGGCGCTCGTCGAACACGTCGTAGGTGGGCAGCAAGGTTTTCCAGATGCGGTGCTGGATTTGGCCGTTTTCCAGCCAAGCAGCGGCGTTGCGAAATGGTTTACCCGGGCGGGCCGGGTGATGGTGGTCCACGTAGCCGACGAGCAGCGGGACTTCCCGGATTTCCCCGGCGAGGTAGTCGAGTGCCTGCAGGCACTTGGGGACAAACTGCGATTTGAAAACGAGATCCCGCGGCGGATAGCCGACGAGGGATAATTCCGGGGTGATCACGAGCTCCGCGCCCGCGTCGAGGCATTCCCGGTAAGCGGCGAGGATGCGTTTCACGTTGCCGGGAAAGTCCCCGATGACGGCGTTGATTTGAGCGATGCCGATGTTCATGAGCGCGTTCAGAAAACACCCGCCACGGTCACCCGCAAAAGAAAAAATCATTTTTCCGGGTGAATACAGGGGGATGAGAAAATGAAGTCGCAAAGTTTTGATTTCAAACTTGCCAATCTGCGGGCGATGAAACCACCTTCAAGTGTCCGCTTCGGCGGATGGGAATTTAGAAGTTCTCTCACTGTGCGGTCGGCATCGACCGCAAACGATGCCGCCAAACCGACCGAAAGGCCGGGGGGGCGGCGGCGCATGTCCAGGCCGACTCTACGGGGAAAGCTAAAGGCCGTTGCGGTCGTCACAGTGCGGCTCTTCTAACTCCCCGTCCACCAGGAAGGACTCCACCAACCTTCCCATGAAACCAATCCCGCTCCTATTTTTGGCCTCAGCGGCCTGCCTTTCGCCGATTCTCTCTCAGGACGCGAAAGATTCCCTGCCCGCAGAAACGGCAACCACTCCCACCACCGCCCGCATCCTCGGCAACATTCCGGACGGCACCCCTCCACCGCCTGAGCCGCCGAGGCCCAAATTCATCGTTTCTGCAAAGGACGTGCTGGAAAGCAAATCCATCCAACAAGGCGGACGAACCATCACCGTCCGGAAAATCAATCCTATCGCTCTCCCGCCGCCCCCGCCACCGGTCGAGCCGCTCACGCCGGAAGCCGAAGCCGCCTTCCGAGAAAAAGTCGCCGCCTATCGGACAAGCCATCCCCGGACGAAAATGGCATTCCTCAGCG
>JANPKJ010000105.1:0-14136 GCA_031425955.1 Akkermansiaceae bacterium
GCGGACTTGGCTGAACTTGTGATCATAGATGGTGGCCCCGAGATTGAGCTGGTGCCTGCGCCAGATTCTGGCCCTTTCGACTTCTTCGGCTGTCAATTCCCGCGCTTCATGTGGCTTGGAGACCACCGGCAACGGTAAATCCGGCAATGTGGATGCCTCGCCCCGGATGATGGTGATCTTCGTGCCACTCTTCGTGGGAAATGTGAGGGAAGAATCTATCCGCATGGCAGGGACTTTTTTCTCCACTGGCGGCGCAGGTGGAACGAAATAGGGGACTTCAAGTGTGTGTGGGATGGATGTGACAGAGAGTCTGGCTTCCTCATCCACCTTCGCCAGACCCTCAGCTTGATCTTCCGCCAGAAGTTGAGGTGACAGCAATAGAAATGCGATCCACGGACTGATATTTCGGGCTAACATGAGCGTGTTTGAATGTGAATCGGAAGGCAGGTTTGCAGAGGCCACTTGCCTTTTCGACCTCAAAGACCTGCGGTGTTTCTAATCAAACTGTCAACTCTTAAAACTGACAGAGGGCGGCTCCCACTACTGCCGCTTCACCACCGGCGTGCCGTCACTCACCGTGTCCGGCGGATGGAGTAGTACTTCGTCTCCCGCCGCGAGGCCGGATAGAACTTCGGTGAAACGCCCGTCCGAGTGACCGGCTTCGATCGCGGTGAGCGTGGCCCGGCCATCCCGATAGACATAAGTTTTCCAAGCATTTCCCTCCCGGAACAAGGCTCCGGCCGGGACGATGAGCACGTCCTCCCCATGCCAAACCGCCACCCGGGCTTCCACCCGGAACCGGTCACCCAAGGCCTTCGCCGCTTCAGGAATGTCGAGCAAGTCGCTGAGCACGATGACCCGCTGCTCCTCCACACCGAGCGCCGAAATTTTCGTGAACGCGGCGGGCTCCACCCGGCGGACGCGGCCCTTGAGCGGGTCTTCACCGCCCCATTGCTCGATTTCCACAGCGTCGCCCGAACGGATTGCCACGGCATCGCGGGAGAGGATTTCCGCCTCGATTTCGATGTCCGCCGGATCGCCGATTTCCAGAATCTGGGTTCCGGGAGTCACCACCATTTCGCTTTCCTGGATCACCTTGAGTACCCGGCCGGACACGGGGGATTTCACCTCCACGAGATTTCCAACCGTGTTTCCCTCCGGCCGCTCCAGCGCTGCGCGGGCCTGGGCGAGTTCGTAATCGATGACTTGCAGGGAAAACTCCGCGGCGCGGACCTCGGCGGCGCGCATCGAGGCGTCGCCCTCCATTTTGTCGCGATCGGATTCGGAAAGGCTGTCCTTGAGAGTGACTGAGCGCATGCGGTCGCGGTCGGCGTTCGCCACTTTCAGAGTGGATTGCTTCGCCTCCAGCGTGGCGGCGGCTTGTCGGCGGTTCGCCTCGTGCATGGACACCACGGCTTCCGCCTGCGCCCGGGCGCGGGGGTCGAGCAGCGGCGCGGCGGTCGGCTCGATGGCGGTTAAAATCGTTTCCCCGGCTTTGACCTCGTCACCCGGCTTGAGCGGCACGCGACGCATTTTTCCCGCGACCGGAGCCGCAACCACATAGCGGTTACGCACGCGGGTCTTGCCCTCTTCCGAAACGCGCACCGTCAACGGCCCGCGGGCGACGGTGCCGGTTTCGATGACGACCGGTTTCGGCCACAGCCCCCACACGATCAGGCCCAGAATCAGAAGTCCGCCAAGCCATGGCAGCGAACGGCGGAAGAGGTGGTTGCCATTCGCTCCGCGTTTGATTTCCCAAGGTGCGGTGGCGGCAGGTGGGACGGTGTTTTGAGTTGCCATGAAATTTCCTGTACTTTGATAAACCATCAGGAACCCGGTATCAAGGCCCGCACTTGAGGATGGGCGCCAAACCGCGCCGCTCAAATCCGGAGGGTTCCCGGGATGTCGGCCGAAAAATCGACAAGGAGCGCGTTCATTCTGAACGCTATTTGCCTCCGGACGTCCTGTCCGGCGGCATCTGGCAGCATGGACCGAAGCCGGCGACAAAGCCGCACGCAAGGCGGTGCGGGAGCGGATTCGCCGTTCCTAGTGATCGAAATACGTGAAGTATCCGGTCTGCTTGGCCGCATCATAGTGCCCCTCGATGTAGTCTCTATAGCTACGGTCGCGGATCCGATCCCGAAAAAAGACGTCGCTCTTGGGTTCCTGGCACCACCACGGACGATTACCGCAGTGTTGACGTGCGGCGAGAGAGTTCTTGGTCATGCCTATCACTTTCGCGGTGTCAATGAACTCATCATGGCTCATGGGAACCGCAGCGTGGAAGGTGGTATCCACGAACCCACTACTTGCAAAACAGATTTTTCGATCCGAGAGAGTGGTCTTACAATGACGATTGAAAACCGCCACATTCTCCTTTGGCGGAATTCGGATCATTGCGAAGACTCCCAGGATGATCAGGGCGGCCATAAGAAAGAGGTAGAGAACTTTCTTCATGGGTTCAAAACGGATTGCCCTCCTTCCAGTCAATGGTTAGCGGGAATGGGCGGTGGATTCCAAGTCGGATCTTCGACGGTTGAAAGATTCGGAAGGACACTCTTGCTCCAAAGCTCCTCAAGCTCGATTGCGAGTCCTGATTTGGTCGAATCCATGATTGACTCTAGAACGAGGTCAGTCTCGGCTGCTGATAAATGGAGGCGTTTCAGCGAGTGGTTGGGTTGGAGCGCGTAAACGGCCTTGTCGTTGGATGAAACAGTAATCTTGCGGCCGTGAATTTCTGAGAGACGATTGTTACTGTTGTAAGTGGAAGCCCCTGCTCGTCGCGCCTTCCACAGGATCACAAACTGCGGCCGTGCCCTGGCCCGATCAAAAGTCCCCGAGTAGAGGTCTCCTTGAAGATTGTAACAGAGCTGAAACGGCACTTCGGATGGTAGCACCCGTGCTCCGAAGGCTCCGCCCCACCGCTTCTCGGATCTGGAGCAAGCTGTGAGACAGAGGCTTGCGATGAGCATCATGGTCTGGCAGAGAATGGATTTCATTTTCCTAGTAGTGGTTTCCATGTCCATCAACTCGCTCCGTCTCGATGACGATTCCTTTGGTGAATTCCGCGGTAAAATTATAGATCCACGCAATCAGGAATCCGCCAATCGCCCCGGCGATCGAAGCAAGAAACGGATAAGCGATCGCGAGCAGCAACATGCCCGACCCCCTGCCACTGAAGGTAACTGGTCCACTCATGGTAAAATCGCTTCCTGCTGCCGCAGCCAGGACTCCGAGAATCCCGATGAAGCCACCGACAACGAAGTAGATGATGGCGAGCGTCAACGCAAGCGATGCAGGCGAAATGTATTAATGCGGATTCTCATGGCTTTGATTGGGTTTTGAATCGGAAGCGCGATATCTCGCCCTATTTCTTCTCGGTATTGATTTCAGTCGCATCCACTAGCCATTGGGTATTGATCCACATCTCCCGAGTATTGACGTCCGACTTTATCCATTCAGGAGGTTTGGGGGGCTTGTCACTACTTGGTGGACCCGGTTTTGGCTGCGGTAGTGGCTGCGGTAGTCGTGGCAGGTAAAGGTGGGAGAATTCGACAAAGATCCAGGAATCCTCGCCTTTGCGAATCACCTTGATTTGTCCTTTACCCACGTCCGCGTCCTTCGCCCATGTGACGTTGTAGGTGTTTCCCAGTGCTGGGAAAGGTCTCTCGTCGGCCTGCGCCGAGACATGACTTGCCAGGATGATGGACAGCAGTCCGATTTGTAAGGTTGCTAATTTCATGGGCGGTTTGGTGCGGGTTTTTGTTGGCTAGTGTCTGTGAGTTATTCTGGCAAAACGCTTCTGGGGATGTTTGCGCCATCGATATCCGACTTGTATGAGAATCTCTCTGACGAGATACCCAGCTGCGCAAAATAATAGCATGGCTGCGACCGACGCGAGAATCCGCTCCCATCGCGAATTCTGCGACATGCTTGCATGGCAAACCGCCATTTCGAGAAACGGCAAGCAGACAAAAATCAAAGCAAACACTGCGACGAAAGCATGCCATCCGTTGGGTTGGGAAGTGGGTCTAATCTTCATTTGCTTTCTTTCTTCGCTTCTTCAAAAGTCTTGAATGTTCTCACGGCCAATGCACCGAGATATTTTTTCTCGGCGAGTGCGGCCTTAAACTCACCGTAGGTCGGGGTGTTTGTCTGACCTTTGTTGTCGAGGGCCGACTGGGCAAAGCCAAGAATGACAAACCCGGCATGTTCGTCTTGTCGGGATTTCGTCTCACAGGATCCCCATCCCCCGTCGAGTTTGCGCCAAAAGTCAGACTCGCTCTGGCCGGACATACCGGGCATCACAAGAGCGGTCTTAAACTTGCCGTCGTGATCGCCCCAGAGCAATTGCACATGCAAGGTGCGGGTCCCGGATGGATCCATCTTGCCCAGTGACGATGCACCGCGCCGGGAAAGCTTGCCGTCCTCGAATTCCAAAACGGCAACCTGATAAGCAGTGTGTCCGGCCGGCATTTCATACTTGGCATCCAGTGAATGAACGTTGAAGAAGCCGCGAAGCCCCTTGTCGACGGGCAATGGGTTGCTGTGCTGATCTGTTCTGTCGCAGCCGAGCAATCCTGTGACCAGAACGAGTGAAAAGATGTTTTTAATCATGATGGAATGAATTTGCGCGGGTCTGGTCAGCCTCGAACCGGCGCTATCGATTGTCCGGGTGGTTGAGCCAGTTGTGGAACGAGGCATCTCTGACTCTGCGCGGAGTCCTCAAAAACTCGGGATGCGCCCGGAGAAACTCGCCCAATCGGGGTGGAAGGACGGAGTCTTCCTGCTGCGTCCTGTCTTCGTAGTTCCTTACCCGGCGCGTCCTTTTCTGCCACAAGGCTTCGTCACGATCCCTCGCCCAGCGGATCCATGCGTAAATGGCAGATAGAATCGGAAATCCGATCAGTCCGGGTATCCCGGCACTGATGTTGGAACTTGAAATCAACGAGCACGCTAGCAGCACCAGCCAGATCATCCCGTAGGCGCTGGTGAAGTAGGTCCAGAATGAGGTCTTCATGGTATTTTCATTTCGGGCCTTCCTGGGTTTGAAGTGTTGTCTCCACTCCCCACTTGTCTACCTCGCAAGCACAGGATTTACAGGTTCCTCCGCCCCACAGCGCTTGCATCGGTGACGCAGGAAATCGCACGGCAGCTAACTTGGAATTGCATCGTGGACAACGGATGGTACTGAAATTGACGCCCCACTTTCCCTTGCGTCGTATGGTGGACGAAATCACTAGAATGATCCCGACCATGGGGATCGCAGCGAGTGCTACAATCAAACCAGAGAGGAAAATTTGGGTCGAGGGAATCATATTCATGAGGAGAGGTTTAGGTCATTCGGGTAATTGTTTCGTTGGATTCAGTCAGCGATGAATGCGTGGATTCGACCCATGGGGTCCAGATAGAAAATGGTGAAGGTGATGATTGCCGCGCCTGCGGCCACCCAAAAGAAGTGCCGGGGGACGGATGATCACCAAAAAAGTGAGGAAAAACCGACGAGCAACGGAGACAAGAAACAAAAAATGAATGAGCAAGCGAGCAGGAGAAGACCGGAACGATAACCAACTCTTGCGAAGGGAGCCAACGCTTCGAAACGCCATAACAACCGGGGCGCGTAAAATGCGGCCAGAAATGATGCGGGAAGAATAGCGATGATTCCGAACGTGGCGCGTATGACTCGCATTTCAGCTCCTTTCGTCTGGGGTGGTGCTCTTCATGGATGGGGTTGAAAACTCTTGGCTTGGGGCGGGCCGCCCCATGGATGAGGTGGGGAATCCCATCGATGGGGTATTTTGGCCGGTAGATGGGGTCCTGCACGGCATGGGTGGACTCGGAAACCTCACGGATGGGGTCCGGAACCTCATTTTTGGGGTCCCGGACCCCAAACTTGGGGTGAATTACCTCAAAAGTGCGTCAAAATGGCGCGGTTATGGGGTTGGCGGGTTTTCCGGGGTCACCGGGGAGGTGGCACCGCTGCGGTTGAAGAAAACCTTGAGAGCGGCGGCTTTTTCGGCAGCGCCCGGGGCGGAGGCTCCGGCTTTGTATTGGGTGTAGGCGTAGTCGTCGAGCGCGTCCTGGTAGTTGTCGTGGTCGTGCTGGATCTTGCCGGATTCCAGTTGGCTGGCCAGGCTGTGGAGGCGGTCGGCCATGGTCTCGAAGAAGGAGCGCATCTCGTAGTCGCTGGCGAACTCGGTCCAGTCCACATCCGGGGAGCTGAGCTGCGGGGCGGCGGCCCGGTAGTCGCGGACCTTGTTAATGAGCAGCTTGTTCTGCTCGTTCACGGAGCCGTACTTGCGGCGGTCGTCGGAGCTCAGTGGCTTCAGGTTTCCGGCGGAAACCAACTGCTCGGCGGAAGCCACGGCGGCGGTGATGCTGGTGCGCGCGGTTTCATTGAATGCGGATCGAATGATGTTTTTCATATCGTTAGGAAACTGATGGGCCCCGTGCGTGGAAGCAAGGATCAAAGCCCGCGGAGTGGGAAGTGTTACCAAATTGTCACTTAGTCCATCACTCCATCAGTTGCTTTTGGAACGTCGAGCCGCGGGCTGCGAATCGAAGTTCACGGCTCGGACTTGAGGATGATTTGCGGCGGTGTGCCTGTGGGAGGAATATCGCCGATCGCTAGCTGGACCTCGGCGGGGATCGAATCACTGGGGAAATTGACGATCAATGAGCCGCCGTAGAGGTAGCCAACGATGTTGCTGGAGAAGGCCGCATTGTTTGTCGAAGTGCCCGTAACCCCAGAGGTCGTTGTGCTTGCCAGACTTCCGGGACTCCGTGTGACGACTCCGCTGGGTGATAGCATTGTGCCGCGTACTGACGTTGACGTATTCAAGACTCCAAAGTTTGTTGCGAGCGAGCCGACGCTTAGGGCGTCCCCAACATTGGATGGCGTGAGAGGGATTTCCGTAATGGTGCCGTTAGCGGCCGTCGCTTGCACGATAAGCTGCTTGCCTGCCGGTATATCTGGCAGGTTTTCGACAAAAATCTCAGTGGTCTTTTCGGCAGGATTCTCGATCACGAATCCTTCCGGCAAAGCTTGCGGCTTCGGTGGTGGGGGTTCCCGGTCCGCTTCTTGGTTGAAGTCGGCAAGATTGTCCTTCTCTCCGATTTCCTTGCCGATAAAACCTCTTCCTTCGGGGTCGGGCGACCATACAATTTGGCTGGAAGCATCGTAGTAATTTCCATTCGTAGCGCGGGAAAGGCCGAGTTTCTGCCAATCCTGCTCTGGGAAATTCCGATGCCGGATCATGCCACCATCGTCCGGAACAGGTAGCCCACCGGGTAGCCAGCCGCGCTCGATGACGAGGGAGGCTGGATCGGATGGGGCGCCACTGGTCGCCTCCAAGGCGGAGCGCAAAGCGTCTGTGAGTAGTTTCTGGACGTATTGCCTGGATTCATCTTCGGTGCGTCGGACGGCTCCAGGAGCAGAGAGACTCAGCACGCGTGAAGTCCGGCGACCGGGGTCATTTTGTAAAGCGGCAAGGCGATCTTGCAGGCGCCCAATATCCCTCCGCAAGCGAGCATCGCGTGGTTGCGGGGTGGTGGCTGGCGCGACATCCGCAGGCATTTCTGCGGGAGCGGTGGCTGGGCTTGTTACGAGTTCACGGCTGGCAGTAGTCTGCAAACGCTGCGGCCATAGAGATATGGCAACCACAGCGGCGGCGGCCCAGCCACTCGCTGCCAGCCATGGCAGCGAACGATGGTGAGTGACTGGCCTCGCCGAAACAGGCGATTGAATTTCCCTCATCACCTCTTCCAATACATGGGGAGGAGCGACTCGCAGCGGAGACACGGCTAGCCACACGGCAGCGGCTGTTTCCCGCGATTGTCTGGCCTCTTCTGCTAGCTGAGGGTCGCGCACCAGGCGAGGATCCGAGCTAGCGCAATCCCCGGGAGGAAGCAAATCCAGCGCCCGCGCGGTGGCATCGCTGAGGTCAGTGGGATTCATCTTTACCTCCTTGATTAAGCATTTCCCGAAGTTTTAACATGGCCCGATGGATTCGGATTTTCGCAGTGCCAAGTGGGATTCCCCAGTGTGATGCATGATCTTGGACGGTGCCGGGATCGAAGAGCGCAATTCTCACGGACTCCGCTTCGGATTCATCCAGCTGAGCGAGGGCGGCCCTCACCAGGGTGACAGTTTCCCGGAAAAACAGATCTTCCACGCCGCTCCGGGCAGGCAATTCAAGCATGGATGCGGTTTCCCAATCCTGCCAGACAGCAGCACGGCGTTTGCGTTTCCTCAGATGATCGAGGCAGAGGCCCCGCAAGATCATCGCGCACCAAGTGAAGCCGCTGCTTTTTTCCGAATCGAAGTCAGGGGCTTTTTTCCAGACTCGCAAGAGGCAGTCTTGCAATGCCTCGCGGGCAGCGCCTTCGTCTTTGATCCAGTATAGGGCCATGCTGTAAAGTCGGTCGCCCCACATCCGGTAAAGTTCTGCCAGTGCATCCGCATCCCGCCGGGCGATGCGGGTGAGCAACCGCGATCCATCGCGAGAGGATGCCCGCTCGTCCGGATCGATCATTTTCACAGGTTCTCCCATCGCGTGCTCACCTTCTGCCATAAGATCCGCCGGATGAAGAGGCTGGGTTTCAGGAATGGGCGAAATTTCTCACCGCCATGGCCGCCATGAAAACCCACCCGAGATTTGGGCGAGTCCGTCGCGGGGCTGGCCATTCACCATGTTGAAGTCGCCGCCCGTCCACAGGCTCCGTGTCGAAGGATTCCAGAGGATCGACTGCGAATACAGAGGGATCCGGTTTGCAGGCAATGCGGGGTCGAATGCGACCTTGCCGGATTCTTCGGCTTTCCACCAGTTTTGCCCGAATTGACGTTCGCGACTTTCAAAAGCAGGCCCGCGGAATGTTCGGTCGATTTGGCCGGTGGGTAGCAGCCGGTGAATGGAAGGCACTCCGTTCGGCAGAGTGGCAGCCAGATAGATGGTACCCAGTTCTCCGGCTGTCGCCGTCACGAGCTTGCTCCAATCCAATGCGGGTGGGTGGAACCAGCGCGCAAATCCATGTCGCGTCCAAAGTGCGAGGCTTCTATCCGAGTACGCATCTCCTGTGCGGAATAGGACGCCAGCCGGGCACTCGCAAAGAGGCACCAAGGACGAGTTCGGGCGTGTGAGGTCACGCTCGATCGAGCCATTTGCCCGGAAGAAAACTCCCCCGGATATAAAGCCGCCGTTCTTGAGGGCCAGAGAGCCGCCAGATACCGAAGTATTTGGCGCTTGTTGGAAGCCGAGTGCATGCGAGCCGTTCTCACGCAAGCGGATGAGGCCGAGTTGGAAAACATCCCCGGCGTCTCGATACGTTTCCACCAGCAAATCACCGCCGGCCATGCCGGTGACTCGCGTCGCCCAAGTGGATGACTGATAAAGCACCGCCTTTGGGATTGGTCCGATGAAGGGAACTATCACGGCTTGTGGGATTTGGCCGATCAAGCGAACCGCCGCGAGGACCGGTCGGTAAGTTTCATCCAGCGTCCCGTCGAGCCGCAGTTTTACTAGATTCGATTGGAACCCACCGGCAAAGTCAATTGGCCCGGAAGTGACGACATAGATGGCGTTGCCGGCCACCGCGACTGACCGCCATTCTTCGATGCGCTCGTCAGGAATGAATGACGGGTCCACCTGGCCGTTCGCGCGAAACACAACTAACCGGTTTTTCACCGAGCCGTCCACCGTGGCGAAATTTCCACCTGCCAGAACTTTTCCCGCTGGCAGTGGCAACAACGTTTGGACAACGGCTGGCCGACTCAAATCGGGCGCTTTCCAGAATGAATCTTCACGGCCATCCGCATGCAAGCGGCGCATTCCGTCGATCAGCCACTTTCCGCCGGCCATAGCTTTCACGGACCGAACTGGCCCCGGACTGGCGAACGAGGTATCTTCCACTCCATCAGGTCCATAACGCCGCAGAGTCGCGGATTTCCCGATAAAGAACAGCGGGCTGCCCGGGACTCTCACTCTGCGCTCAGTTGCTACCAGCGAGCCGTCAGCTCCCTCTGCCCACGCGAACGTTTCATTGAGCCCTAGACCGAATTCCTGACTGCGTTCCAGTCCGCCGGTCGCGGAATACCACTCGATCTTGTAACTCTGCGAAGTCGGAGCGGGCCAATAGCCCCATCTCGATTGATCCGGTCCATAGGTGAGTCGGAATTTCCCCTCAGGCCCAGCCACCAAGCCTAGCATCCGCGGCATAGCAATCACTCGCGGTTGCCCGACAGGTTTTCCATCTGCATCCACTTGGAAAACCTGTTGCTTGGGAATGGCCACGCCATATCCGAAACGACTGAATCCAGAAATCCCATCGCCCGCAAGGACCCACACGCTGCCATTCAGTCCAGGCACCGCAGCATTTATATTCCGAGGCAGGACGGTGGGCCGAGAAAAACTGACATCGACAGCGCCATTCACGCTGCTCCTGCGCTCCAAGATACGTTCGCCATTCACAAGCTGCCGGATCACCCATAGCTTCCCAGCTTGCTCGAATTGTGGCGCGATGGTTTCACCGGCTTTACGGTCCCGGAAAGCCTTCCCAATCGCGTTCCCCGCAGCACCCATCCGCAGCCAACCACCGGATTCACCTCGCAATAAAAAGTCTCCACTCTCCAACAAAAACGGGTCCGCCAATCGTGAGCCATACTGTGCCACCGACGATCCATTGATCGTAATAAAGGGAGCTGGCCGGTTCAAGTAACCATGCGCAGATTCACTCTCCACCCTGCCATTTTCCCCCAAACGCACCAGATCTCCGGTGGAATATTCATCTCCACGATCAAACCCACCACCGATCCATGCCCGTCCGTCTGATGCAATCGTGACATGGTCAGGAGCCACCCACGCTCGTAACTCAGGATCGAAATTCCGGTCCAGGTCGCCCGGCTTCCCCATTCCGATCACGCAAGCGCCCATCCACAATGCTAAGATTTTCGTTCTCATCAATCCACTATCCGTTCGCTTGGCCTTACGAGTTTCAAAAACCTTCGTAGTTGACGAGATTGTCACACCACCACTCAATCCCGCGCCTTCAGCACGCCGACCATGTCGAGTTTTCCGATCATCCGGCTCACCAGCGCGAAGGACAACGCCGAGGCCGTTAGCACGACGAGGATGGCGATGGAGTAAGTGGAGGAATTGATCACGATGGGCAGCCGCACCGTTTCCGTGCTGAAGGAGGACATGATGAACAAGGCCAGCCCGCGGCCGAAGAGCAGGCCGAAGGGTAGTGCTAACAAAACCAGGATCGCCAGCTCGCCGACGAGCACGCCGCGCACTTCCGCCAAGCTGAAGCCGACGACGCGCAGCGTGGCCAGCTCGCGGCTGCGCTCGGACAAGGCGATGCGGGCGCTGTTATAAACCACGCCGAAGGCGACGATGGTCGCGAGCACGAAATACAGGTTCCGGATGATTCCGATGCTCTTGCCGGTGGTGTCGCGGAAGGCGGCGAGCTGATCGCGCTTTACCATCACTACGGCGGCGGCGGGCGTGTCCTTCAGCTCGCGCATGAACTCGTCCCACCGCTTGTGATCGAGCGCCAGATAGGCGCCGTTCACCGTGTCGCCCTCCTTCATCGCCCGTCGCAGGGCGGAAATGTCCATGTAGGCGGCGACTCCGGCGAAGTCGGTGACGAGCCCGCGGATGGGGATGCTGAGCACCGGACGCCGGCCTTCCAGCACCTCGATTTCCACTTCATCACCGATGCGCGCGCCGATGACTTTGGCAAGCATTTCTGACATCAACAGACCTTCCTCCGGCATGGCGACCGCGTGGCCATTGGCGTCGAGCAGGCGGTTCAGGTTCGCGTCCGGAGCGATCCCGGTGACGGAGAGTTTTCGCTGGCGGTGGCCGAATTTTAGCCGCGCCTGCACGCTGCGGATCGGCTCGGCGCGGATCACGCCGGGCAGGTGTTCCAGATCATGAAACGCGCGACCGGAGCCGGGTTCGGTGAGAAAAACAGCGACGTCCTGCCGCTGTTGGCTGTTCCACTGGAAGGTGAGCAGGTAGTCGATGCTGTCCGCCATCGCGCCAGGTAGAACCATCAGTCCGGTAGCCAGCGCGAGTCCGGACGAGGTGAAAATCGCCTGCCACGGCCGGCGCTCGATGTTCCGCAGCGCCATCCGGAAGGTGGGGCTGAATAATTTCGTGAGTCCGATGCGCTCGAACAACGATGGCTTGAAATCGGCGGGCGGTTCCGGCCGCATCGCTTCTGCGGGAGGCAGTTTCACCGCCTGCCAGACGACGGTGAGCACGCCCAGCACGGAGGCACCCAAACTGATGAGGAGCGCCAGGCCGACCGCGCTGTAGTCCATGGTGAAAACGAGCGACGGAAAGCGGAAGAACAACGTGTACATGTCCACCAGCACCGCGCCTAGCAGCCTGCCGCCGGTCCCGCCGAGGATGGTTCCTAGCAGACCGATGACGAGCACGTACTTCATGTAATGCACGCCGACCTGCCGCGACGAATAACCGAGCGCCTTCATCTGGGCGATCTGCTCGCGCTGCAATCTAACGATCCGGGCGAGCACCGCGTTCACCATGAAGGCGGCGACGCTGAGGAAGACGAGCGGATAGGCGACGGACAGCGAGGTGAGCACGCGCAGCTCGTCGTCCAACCGCTGGGCGGACGGTTGTTCCTTGCGGAGGAAGGCTCCGCGCGCGCCGTACGGAGCGAGGATGCGGTCCATTTCCTCAATGACCGGCTCGGACGCCGCGCCGGGGGCGAGGTCAATGATCACGTCGTTGAAAGCGCCATCCATGTTGTAGGCCACGGCGAGCGCGCGGTAGTTCATCCAGATCACGCTGAAGCGTTTGTGGTCCGGCAGGGTCTCCCCGGCGCGCGCCTCGAAAACGTACTCAGGCGAGAGGCCGATGCCGCAGATTTTCAGCGTCTCGCGGCGACCGTTGATCACGGCGACGAGTGAATCTCCGGGTTGCAGGGCGTTGGCGTTGGCGAACGATTCGCCTAACACGACTTCGCGCCGTTCGTCGGAACGAGGCAGACGTCCGGAGCGGAGGAACAACCGGTTGAGCTTCTGCGGGCCGCCGTCCTCGGGAAGGGAAATGATGTGGCCGGTGGCGGGTTCCGAAAGGCCTGGCAGATCGAGTGTGACATCCACGGCCACGCGCGGCTCGACGGTGGCGACGCCTGGCAGGCTTGCGAGCTGCGAGGCCACGGAGAGCGGGGCGCGTTTGAGCGTGGCAAAGATATCGGCCATCGCGTAACGCTGATAGTAGGTGGCACGCGTGGTTTCGAGCGTCAGGATCAGGCTGCGCGTCATGATCATCATCGCCAGCCCGCAGGCCATCACTAGGCTGACGGCGAAGACCTGGCCCTTCATCTTACCGAGGTCACGCAGCAGCTTTCTATCCAGTGGAGAGATCATGGGGGTGCGAACATCGAACAACGAACGCCCAAGATCGAACGCTGGAGGAAAGAGAAGGTGCGAGCCGGTGACATGGAAATCGTCATTTCAAGGTTCGATGCGCGCCTCTCATCGGTATTCGGGGACGATGGATTTTCCAAAAGGTCATTCGGTTAAGGTGCCCCTCGTTCGTTACTGTCCAGAATCTGTTCGAGTCCGGCGAGGTCGCGCAGGTCTTGTTCACGACCGGCGGTGCGTTTGGCCGTGATAAGATCGGAGAGGGAGATGAAGGGAACGGGCAGGATTCCGATATCGGCCATTTTACGAGCGGCATGGGCGGAAAAGAATTCCAGGCCTGGAACAGTGGTGAGAAAATCCACGCGGCAAGGCGGCAGGCCGATTTGGAACATGGTGCGTTCCGTGGTGAAGTGTTCCAAGGTCATGCCCTCGACCCAGCCGCCGAATCGCATGAGAGCCTCACGCAAACGCACCGCATTTTCCAGCGTGGGCTCGATCCAGAGGTCGATGTCCTTCGTGTAACGCGGCTCGGCGTAGTGGATGTAAGCATAGCCTCCGACGACGAGATAACTAACCTGGCAGTCGTTCAAGATGGTGAGCAGTTCTTTGAAGTCGGAGTTCATGAGCGGGACGGCCTTTGATGGCCCAGGCGTTTTCCACCAGTTCCCACGCGGCGGCGAAGCGGGCGGCTGGCGGCTGGGATTGCCAGAAATGAAGATCAAAATCGCGATCAGCCTCCT
>JANPKJ010000106.1:0-3688 GCA_031425955.1 Akkermansiaceae bacterium
GATGAGCGAGCCCGTCTCGCAGGAATAGAGTCGATTCCCATGCATCATCGAAGTGTAAGGAGGTCCGCCGACGACGAGTTGATCGATCAACTTCGGATTTCCCGGATCACTGATGTCCAGCGTTGCCACTCCCGCAGCTTGAGAACCCGTGCAGATCAGCACATTTCCCACCGCATGCAGCGCGCCGACCGGGAATCCAATGATCGAGCCGAGATCAAACACATTCACCAACGAGCCGGAGGTATTCGTCACTTTGGCGATCTCCAGGTTGTTTGCTCCACTCCCATATCCATTGCGCGGGCGGAAAACAAAAGGTGCCTGGACCATATAAAATACCGGATTCACACTCGCCGCGTAAGTCCCTGCCACGAACTTGTCATCGAAGTCCCAAATCCGCATCGAGTTCGCTTGGAAGCCATCGATCATCCGATCCTCCCAATAGCCCGCCATGTGGGGCTTATTGCCCGTGGCACCCACTTGGGTGATCAGTGTCGGTGTCCGCGGATTGGAAAGATTATACCAACTGATCTTTCCTGGAACCGTATTGTCAATGGATGGTGCCGAGCCATAATACAAATAGCCATGCTGGAAGTCCGCATACGTCGGTTGAGGGCCCACCGTCGCATTTGGAAAACGGAAGAATTCTTTACCGACTTCCGCCGCGGTCCACGTCGTCTGAGTTATTCCCGGTCCGGGAGCGGCGGAAACGCTGCTAACTGCGCCCGACATCAATAGTAACGCCGCCGCGAGAACGTTGCGCTCGCGTCCGGAAATCGCATGGGAGACCCACGAATTGAAAAGTTTGATCATCTCTCAATCGTTTCATCCACCGCTTGAAAGGAGATTCTCCCGGATGGTTCTGAGCGGTAAAAGAACAGATAGTTGCGGGATGCGTTGCGGTGTGGCCACCGGGTGTTGGCGATCATGGCGGGCTGACCGTCCTTCGGCTCGTAAAACGTAACTTGATACCAAGGCACCTCCCCCCGTTGCGGAGCTTCGGCGATGACCGGTTTGCGCGGCGGGACAAGCACCTTGTTGCTTCCAAGTATGACACCTAGGGGAACGTCCGTGGCATTGAAAAAGAGAGTCGAATCGTTCCCGAAGCCCGGGATTTTGGAGCTGACGACGTGGGGCTTGAACGTCTGCCCCGCCGGCTCAAGCAGGATGATGAAGTCGCTTCCGGTCTCGGGGAGGACGATCGATGCGACAGGCCGATATCCGTCCTCCTTGGACTTGTCCGGGATGGCGAAGGCAAAGCTGCGGGCACCCGGAGCAAGCGGCTCGCTGAGTCCTCGCGCACCTACCAGAACTGGACCGGAGAGTTTCTTGGACTCGGTGGCGATGGTGTAAAGCTCCATGGACGGTCCACCTGGTGCGAGCAAGAGGGCGCGGATCACTAGACCCGGTTTGTCTTTCTCCTGTGCGGACGAAAACGGAGCCGGAAACAGGACCGCCAACGTGGCAATCAGAAGGGTTCGCAATGTCATCTTGAGTGATCGGGGAATCCGAGTGTTGTTAGTTTGCGCATGGGATTGGGCAAAAATCGTTCAGACTTCACTCGGTGCAAGCCAACGGGTCGAAATGATCTCAAACCGGCGACCGAAGGTGGCGTTGGCTTTGCTCGTTGGCGGCCCTGCCTGGTCGGCCGGTTCCGAGGGGTCCACATAGTCGGGCTGGCGCCTCACCACTGTCTCGCACCAAGCCCGGGCGATGATCTTGCCACTCTTGTCGCGGGCATCGCCATAGGAGCGGATGAGGAAGGTGTCGCCACGGACGGAGATGAGCGGCGCCAGCGGAGTGAGCAAGTCGCCCTGTTTCACGCATCCGGGAGCCCCGGTGGCCTTGACACCTTGTTCGGCTTCCGGAAACTCAAATCCAGCGGCGGTGGTGGACAAGGAACGCCCCGAACTGCGAAAGCCGCCGTTGATCGAGACTGCGGGATCATCGAGGGCGCTTTGGAGTGCTCCGGAGAGAGCGAGATCCTTGTCGCTGCCGGGGCGGCGGTTGACGAAATCCGCAAGCGAGATAAAGGGGCCTCGCAGGCGGACTTGCTTGACGATGGCTTTGGCGAGTTCGTCGATCTGTGGGTCGGTGAGCGCGCGGAATCCGGTCCATTGCTGCGGATTTTTCGAATCGTTGAGCGAGTTGTCCGGGATTTCGTCCCCGCTGGGGACAAGCAGGCCGGCAACGGGGGTGCCGGTGGTGCTGATGAGGTTCGGAGTTTTCGGCGTGGACGGGGTCCGGCGGACAGGGACGCTCTCCCCCTTGAGACCGGAGAGCAAAGACTTCCATGCTGGAACGGAAACGGAATTCACATTGAAAGCGCCGTCAACAAACATGAGCGCGGCGGTGCGCAAGTGGGCATCCGTGGCCGGTTGGCTGCCGTTGAAGACTTTCGAAACCGCTTTCGTGGGATCTCCCGGCACGGGAAGCATACGGGAGTTCGGGAGCTTCGTTTTGCCCGACAAGAAGTTTTCAAGGCGACTCTTCTGTTCGCTCTGTGCGGTGCTTTTGTTTTTGTTGGTCGAGGCGGTTTCAGGGGAAATGGAGGAGAAGAACCAGTCGTCCCAGAGGGCAAGGTTGGCGAGGTAGGAATGGTCCGCGGCATCGCGACCACCAAGCGTAGTGCGGATCTTGTCAGGGGCCATAACCGATGGGGCGAAGGAGTTTGCGATGGGGTGGGACAAGGAGGGAAGCAACTGCCTGGCAGCTTCGCCTGCCGTTCCGGGCATCGAACCGTCGGCGAGGCTGTGCTGGAGAGCACCAAGGGAATGAATGGGCTTGGTCGGGACATGATGGGTCACCAAATACGAGACTCCTTCACGGGAACCAAACGAGCCCCCATAGTATCCAAGTCCGGTAGCGTCGCATTCCACGCCAAGCGCACCGAGGCTGTTGAGCCGCCTCATCCCCACTTGGAGCGGTGAGGCGCGGACCAACGCTGGATCCATGTTGAGCATATCAAGCGCAAGGGTTTTCGGGTTCACCCGTTGCAGGAAGCGTGCGGTAGAGCGGGTGCCTGGCTGGTCCGGGGCGGAGATGGCATCGAAATCCGGATCGTTCTCCACTCGCAGTCCGTAGGTAAAAACGCAGATGGGCCATTTGTCCCCGGACGCAAGTTGGGCGATGGTCTTCATGGCAGATGGATCTTCCGGGATCGTGGGGAAAATGCTCGGGAAGGCGTTAGCCTTGATCGCTGGTCCCAAGCGGCCCTCGGTGAAGTCGATGTTGTGCCCGCCGATTTGCGCTGTGTCGCCGGGTTGATCCGGGCGCCCGAGGGCGTGGCCGGAGAGGAACAGTCCCCACTGGTCATTTGTGGTGTCGTTGGGTTTCAGGGAATAAGTGATCCTATGGGTGCCGTTGCGGTTGGCGGCAATATTCGGCTCATATGGGATCTCGAACTTGTATCCTCCGCCGAAGTCCCAGCCGAGTGTGTTGTCATGAAACCTGCTTCCGCCAAGGGTTCTGATGGGCTGTTTAAAACCCTGCGACTGGATCTGAACTTCCCCCGGCCGCATGGTGACCGGCGCCAGCCTGCCGATTTCCGAATTGATAAAGTTCTTGGTCGCAAGTGGGTCGTCTTTGTCTACCATGAGGCCCGACATGGGCCTGTCGACGGTCCTAGGACGGGGTCCGCCTACCAAATTGAGCCTTAGGTTGTACGGGAAAGTCCAAGTCTTGAACGTGG
>JANPKJ010000107.1:0-62013 GCA_031425955.1 Akkermansiaceae bacterium
GAGGGTCTGGCCTTCATTGCCCATGGTGTAACTCTGCCAGCGGAGAAAAGCGGCGGCCAGCCCGACACCGGTCACGCCACCGGCGAGACCTAACATTCCTCCCTCGCTCAGGACGAGCCAACCGATGGCCCGGCCGGGAAATCCGAGGGTGCGCAGGACTGCGTTTTCCTTGACCCGGCCACGGACGATTAGCAGAAGTGCGTTCGCAACGAGGCCACCCACCGCGAACACGGCGCCGACGCCGAGCCAGCGGGTGAAGCCGATCAACTCGACGAGTTCGGAAGCGGTTTCGGCGAAAAAGGCCTTTTCCGGGCGGGTGTCGGTGGGTTCCTGGCCGCTGCGGAAAAGCTCGTCGATGGCGGTGGCCACGGGTTCGAGTTGTTTGGATTCGGTGACTCTGACGTTGAATTGGGTGACGACGCCGAGACCGGCGCGCGAGGCTTGTTGGAGAAAGGGGAGTTTCACGTAGGCGACATTGTTGTCCTGCGCGAAGGGCGAGCGGAGGATGCCGGAAACCGTCACGGTGACGCCCGCGGCATCGAATCGGTCACCGGGCTTGAGGCCACGGCGTTTGGCGAACACCTCGCCTAACAAAGCCCCGTCGTCGCGCCGTTGCCAATCGGTTTCGCTGCCCTCAATGATTTCGATTTCGGGCGCGAATTTCCGCAGCAAATCGTCTGGCACACCGCGGAAGGTGATGACGTCGAGCGATGCTCCGCAGTTGTTGACGACGATTTGCACGGGGATCACTTCGCGCACGCCGGCGATCCTGCGGATCTCGTCGGCGTAGTGTTCGGGCAAGCGGCTGGCGGACGGGCAGAAGCGGTTTGCCCGATAGACGACGAGCGTGGTGTCGGCTGCCGAGGCTTCGGTCGCTTTGCCAAGCGAGCGCTGGAGTGTCTCGACGGCGGTGAAGAGAAACATGCCGGAGGCAACGCCGAAAATGGTGAGCAGCGAGCGCACCCGATGGCGGGTGAGCTGGATCCAAGCGAGCTTGAGGAGGTTGACCGCGGCGTTCATGAGTTTTCCAACAGTTGGCCTTTTTCAAGATGCAGCGTGCGGTCAGCAGCAGCGGCGGCTTTCGCGTCGTGAGTCACCATGACGATGGTTTTATGGTAATCCCTTGCGAGCTGGCGGATGAGGTCGAGGATGCGGACGGCGGACTCACGGTCGAGATCGCCGGTTGGCTCGTCCGCCACTAACAGCGGTGGATCGGCCACCACGGCGCGGGCGATGGCGACGCGTTGTTCCTGCCCACCGGAAAGCTCGGACGGAGTGTGATGCATGCGGTCGGATAGGCCGACCAGTGAGAGCGCGGTTTCCACGCGGGCGTGGCGTTCTTTTTTTGAGATCGGCGAGAGTAGCAGGGGCAGCTCGACGTTTTCAAATGCGGTAAGCACCGGCACGAGGTGATAGAGCTGGAAAATGTAGCCGACGTGGTTCGCCCGCCACTTGGTGAGGTCGCGTCGGGAGAGTTTCGAGATATCAACTCCGGCGATGACCATTGAGCCGCTGGTGGGCGAGTCGATTCCTGATAGGAGGTTGAGCAGGGTGGTTTTTCCCGAACCGGAAGGTCCCATCAACGCGAGGAATTCGCCTTTCGGCACATCGAGGTCGAGCGCCTCGAGCGGAGTGACCACGGTGCTGCCCTTGTGATAGCTCTTGGAAACGCCGCGGCATTGGATCATGGGTTCGGTCATGGATTTGAAAGTGTGGGATTGACGCGTTGGCCGTCGTTGAGATTTGCGGGCGAAAGGACAACCCATTCGCCGGGCCGGAGTCCTTCGCTCACGCGGATGAAGCCGTCGCGGGTTTCGGTGGTTTTTGTGATGTTGCGCTTGCTCACCCGCTTGGATTCGGGATCGCAAACCCACGCGCTTGTGTCGCTTGCGGCAGGTTGGGGAATCCAAGTGGAGACGGCTTGCGGTGAGGTGGATCCGGTTCGGGCTCTTCCCATGAATTCCACCCGGCAAAGCATTTCGGGGCGAAGTTGATCGACGGGATCGGTGATGCTTACTTTCGCCTGGAGGGTGTTGCGCTGAAGGTCCGCCTCGCCGGTGATGCGAGTCACCACGCCGTCGAAGACCTTGTCGGGAAGCAGGCTGCAACGGATTTGGGCGGCTTGGCCGATTTGCAAACCCGCTGCATCGGCTAGCGGAACATCCACCCGCACTTGAAGCTTCGCTGGATGATAGAGAATCGCGATGGTGGAGCTTTCGGGGTCCTGGTCCTGAAGCATTTTTTTCTGTCCCGGAGCCGCGAGTAGCCGCAGCACTCGGCCATCAGTCGGCGCAGTGATGACGGTGCGGGAGAGGGCGAGTTTCGCTTTTTCCACTTCGATGGCAGCGGCGCGGATTTCGTTCTCCTTGACCTGGGTTTCCAGTTTAAGCTGTTCGATTTCGGTTTCGGTTTCCGCGCTGGAAGCGGCAGCGACGAGTATTTGCGACTCTTCGCGGGCGACCCGCAACCTCGCAGAGACGATTTCCTGCTCTGGAATCGCGCGGGATGTTAGGCGCTCGAAGCGAGTGAGCTGGTCCTTCGCTTCGTCCCGCAAGGTTTCCGCAGATTTGGCCATGGCTTGCGCTCCTTCGAGTTTTTTACGGGCGGAATCGATCGCTCCGAGATGGGCGTCACGGGCGGACCGAAGCGTGTGGTGATTTTGCTCGGCAGTGGCTAGCGAAAGCCGGGCATCTTCAGAGATCAGAGTGGCTAGCGTTTCGCCTTTTTTCACCGCTTGGCCTTCCAGCACGTTGACCGTTTCGACGACGCCATCGATGAGCGAGGTCGCTTTGATCGGCAGCGGGTCGGGCTCGATCCAGCCGCTGGCTTGGAATAGCAGGCCGCCGGGTGATGATGGTGCAATCGCGGAAGCCTCCCAGAGCGTGGCCAGCACGACCGCGACTTTAACCTCCGGAGCCGGCAGCAGGCGGTCGCGGAACAAGGCGAGGAAAAGCACGGCAAATCCGGCGATGATGGCCAAGGGAATGAGCCACGCGGGCACGCGCCTCACAGGCGCTTGATCGGATGAAGCGCGTGAAAGGGAATCGAGAGAGGTATTCATGGGAATCGGGAAATCAGGAGAACGGAATAACCCGCATGCGGGTTCGCAAACAACCGCGCTCACAGGGCGAGGTCACGGCGGCTGGGTCGCCGCTCCTACAGTCTCCAGTTTCCCAACACCGCTCGATAGGCGGCGGGCGAAGTCGGCCCGCGGATCGGCGTGGATACGACGAAATTTTCCCCGGAAACCCATGTCACCGCATGAACCGGACCTAATCTCACGGGCACCTCTGTGACGATCGCGGGAGGCAGTTCGATGGGGGTCTGCGGTGCGGTCGAGTCCGGCATTTCCTCAAGATCGACGCAGCATGGATCTGGTACTTCGGTTCCCCGGCTGCAATCCGAGCAGCACTTGGAATCCGCTTGTGAGGAATTCAGCCCAAATTCCAAAAAGCAGATCCGGACAGGCGAGGCCGACGCGGGAATCAGGATTCCCACGCAGAACAGCAAGAGGGCTGCTGACAGTCTTCGCACGGGACTAAGGTCAACGCGTGCGTGGCGAGGTCAAGAGGATATTGGTGATCAGGAAACTGCCAGAAGAAGAGTGACAGTGAGGCCCCACCTCCATTCTCAGAAATGGAAGATGATGCCGGTGGTGAAACCATGGTCGAATTCCTTGGGGGAGGTGATCGGAAACAGGTAACCGGCGCGGATGTCGAAACCGGCCGCGAAGCCGTAGCTGATGCCGACGAGACCTTCGAGCGTGGTGTCGCCCTTGTCGGAGCCGTTGAGCAGCGTCGAGCCGGTGGCTTCGAGATGGATGTTGAACAGGCCTCCGGCAGAGCTGGCTGGGTGGTCATGGCCGACGTGATCCTGGTGGTTGCCGTGCTTTTCACCGAAGGATTTTACAAGGCCGAAGCCGAACACGAGTTTGGTGGAGTCCTCGTCGAAGCCATGCTCGACGGCAACGCCGGAATTGAGCGTGAACCAGTTTCCAAGATCGTTCCACATCGCGATGCCCGGGGCGATGGCAGTCTCGCCGCCGAAGGTGCTACTCCCTGTCGGCAGCACGACCTCCACTTGTCCGGTCAGAAGGAATCGTTCGCTCTCGATGAGAAGGGCGCGGGGCACGATGGCGAAATCACCGAAGCCGGAGGACGAGCCCTCACCTTGCTCGTCTTCCCAAATGTATGGGATCTCCATGATCATGCCGAGGCGGCTGGTGAAGGCCCATTCGAGTTCTAATTCAGTTTCGTGTTCCGTCGCGTCATTGCCCTCACGGTAGGATTGGTCCAGGAAAAGATCGCGCCCGGTGAAGGCCGGCTCGATCCAAAAGGAGTGGACATAGGGCGTGCCGAGCTTGCTGAAGTGGATGTGCTCGAAGGGTTCGAGAAAACCTTCAGCGGAGACGAGGCTGGATGAAATGACGGCGAAGGCGAGGGTGCTTGCGAGTGGTTTCATGTCCCGGTGAACTGAGCATGCGACGGAAACGGGCGCAAGTATTAATCGCACACTGATTACAACAACTTTAAAAATGCGTTTTGATCATGGAGCGCTTGAGTAAGTCGCGGCGACCTTACCGTCGCCTCTTCGCTCCTGATGAACAAGAGGGACAATAAGGTCCCTCCTCCCCATTCCTGACACGTCTCCAAACAAGCCGATGCGGATCCTACAAGACAGAACGGTTCCCCACCGACTGCCGTCGGGACTCCTACAGCCACCGGCCGGTTTCCCGCCGTATGTCGCCGGGCCTCCTACGGCCTCCGGAGGGACTTCTACAGCTTGCGGCGGGCCTCCTATGCCGGGAAATCATCGGAAATGCCCATTTTGCCACGAAAAAGGGCTGTTTCATGGTGAAACAGCCCCGATTTGTGCCAAGCGGCGGGTATTTGCCTAAATCACGCAGGCGTGGGCGGATTCACGGGCGCGGCAGCTGCCGGGCTGTAACTGGTGGGGATCTGCCCACGGATCAAATCACCGTTCGTAGTACCCTCGGGGAAAACGGCGGTGGCCTCCGCATACCACTGCACGCACTCGTCTTCCAGCCGGCCGATGAGGGTGTTGAAATCACCTGCCGCGCGCCGCGCCTTGGTGCCGGATTCCTTGTAGTTGCTCTTCAGCTTGCGAAGCGTCGGGACGGCGGCTGTGCCCTCAAACAACTCCGTGAAAACCTGAAATGTATTGCCCGGAGCAGGCACGAAATCCTCGCCGAACTCCTGCGACCAGGCGGCGAGCAGTTCCTCGCCCTCCTCCTCGATCGCGCGGTTCGAGTCGCCGCGGGCGCTGAGTTCATTCACCACCGGGCGCAGCGCGGGATCTGCGAGAGCGCGGGAACGCATCACACCCACCGCCTGCAAGGTGCGGGTGTGGAGAGTCGTGTAGCGGGCGTCCAGCGCGGCGAACTGGATGCTCTTGTCCGTGGCGGCAGCTTTGGCTTGATGGGCGAGCGTCCCGGTCTTGGCTCCGTCCAGCTGTTCGACATCCACCGTCCAGGCGGCGGCGGTCTTGGTTGGCCAGACCCACGATTCCGTAGGAAGGGCTGCGAGAGTGTTCTGAACGGCGCTGGTTTTTTCCGTGCGCGTGATGACGAAGTCGATGCTGGTGCTGATGTCGAGGTTCATGGTGTCTGGGGAGGGCGGTGTTCTAGTTGTTAAATATCGGATGGACCACTGACAGCTAGAAATGGATGCGTCAAGCTGCGATGAGGAGAAGTGGCTTTATTGTCGCATCTTCGTGCATTATGAAGAAGAGGGACAGGAACGTCCCTGCTACTCAAGGCGCGGGAGCCGCTCTCTGGTCTTCACCTTTCGACGCGAGAAGGCGCAGTGAGTTCATGATGACGAGCAAGGTCGCGCCCGTGTCCGCTAGAATGGCGAGCCACAGACCGGCGATGCCCATGAAGGCGAGAATGAGAAACACGCCCTTGATCGCGAGCGCGAAGGTGACATTGAAGCGGATGATGCGCAGGGTCCGGCGACCGAGGATGACGGTTTCCGCGACTTTAGTCAGGTCGTCCTTCATCAGCGCGATGTCCGCCGTCTCGATGGCGGTGTCGCTACCAATGGCTCCCATGGCGAAGCCGACGCTGGCGATGGCCAAGGCGGGCGCGTCATTCACGCCGTCGCCGATCATGCCGACGTGGGTGTATTGAGCGACGAGCTTTCTAACGTGCTGGACCTTTTGGTCCGGCATGAGGTCGCCGATGGCTTCATCAATGCCAGCCTGCTTTGCGATGGCGGTGGCCGTGCGCTGGTTATCGCCGCTGAGCATGATGACTTTTTCGATGCCCGCCGAGTGGATGCGGCGCAAAGCCTCGGTGACTTCCGGGCGCAGCGTATCCGCGATGGCGATGATGCCGAGGATTTTGCCCACGCAGCCTTCATGGGGGGCATGACCGAGGACGGCGAGCGATTGGCCCTTCGACTCGATTTCAGATAGAAGCGCCTCGACTTCGGGGGTGCAGACACCGGCCTCGTGAGCCATTTTGTGGTTTCCGATGAAATGCGGGTGACCGTCGATGGTGGCGCGGGCTCCTTGGCCAGTAACGGATTGATAGTCGGCGGCAGGCTCGAACACAAGGTTGCGGGAACGCGCGGCGTCCACGATGGCGGATGCTAGTGGATGCTCAGAGTGGCTGTTGATGGCGGCGGCAAGGCGGAGGATTTCGTCATCGGTTAGCTCGCTGGTGGTGGTGATTCCTACTACCTGCGGCTTGCCCTGGGTGATGGTGCCGGTTTTATCCACGGCGAGGGCGCGGAGCTTTCCAACCGCTTCCAGATAGACTCCGCCTTTGACGAGAACGCCGCGCCTTGCCAGCGCGGTGAGGCCGGAGACAATGCTGACCGGTGTGGCGATGACCAGCGCGCAGGGACAAGCGATTACCAGCAAAACGAGCGAACGATAAACCCAAGGATTCCACGGCTGCCCCATCAGTAGCGGAGGGATGACGGCGACGAGAATCGCGGCGATGAAAACGGCAGGCGTATAAATGGCGGCGAAGCGGTCCACCCAGCGCTGCGTCGGCGGCTTGTCTTCCTCTGCTTCTCCGACGAGCTGGATGATGCGGGCGAGGGTGGAATCTCCGGCAGCCTTGGTGACTCGGACGGTTAGCGAGCCTTCCTGATTGACCGTGCCAGCGAAGACCGGGTCGCCGGGAGCCTTATCGACCGGAACGGATTCACCGGTGATCGGTGCCTGATCGACGGAAGAATTTCCCGAGATGACCTCGCCATCCAGCGGAACGCGGCTGCCGCTTTTTACCCGGATCTCCGCGCCGATGGTTACCTCTGCCACTGCAGTTTCACGCTCCGTGCCATCCGACCCGATGACGATGGCAGTGGGAGGGGAAAGCTCAAGCAACGCCTGCACCGCTCGGCGGGCGCGGGTGGCGGCCCAGGATTCGAGGAGTTCGGATAGAGAAAAAAGGAAAACCACGGCAGCGGCTTCCCCATGCTCGCCGATGATCCATGCGCCTGCGACGGCCACGGTCATGAGCACGTTCATGTCCAGCTTCCACTTGCGCAGTGCTTTCCAGGCGGCTGGGAAAACCAATAAGCCACCGGCAAGCGTCGCACCGGCGAAGGCGGCGGTTTGCAGCCAGCCCGGACCCATATCCATCCAGCCGAGAACCAATCCTATCCCCGTCAAAATTCCAGCAGTGACGACAAGTAATCCCTGCGGGAGGGGACTTTCGTCGTGGCCGTGCTCGCAAGAAGCGCAGGTGGGTTTTTTCGGCGGGTGTTCAGGCTGCATAAGAAGATGAGCTGTAGCTCGAACTTTGGAAAGAACGAGCTAAAGCTCATATTACTTAATGGTGGCCAGGGCAGTAGTAGGTGTGGTCGTGATCGCCATCACAGGAAGTCCATTGGTGCCCGTGATGGTGGTGGTGCCTACCACAATGGCGGGTCTGACAATGCCTTTGGCTCGGCGCAGGGGCTGTGAGGGTTGCCCTTGTGAGTTGTGGTGCTAGGGCCAGTGCAGGTGAAGGCCAAGCTAGAAGTGAGAGAGCGACAACGGCGGTCAGGGAAATGACCAGAGGAGCGCGACGGCGGAGTATCAATTTGTTTTTCATACGACCGCATTATGACTCTAGCTTTGGAAACCATATTCAGAGTAAAAACGAGAAAGCCCGGAGATCTTGCGATTCTCCGGGCAGGTATGGATCTCAAAGATCAATGATCGTGTTTTTCGCCGGGCTTGTGGGCGTGACCTTCGTGACCCTTCTCATCACCACCGTGGTCGCAGGTGCAGGCGTATTCGAGATGGGAGCATGTCGGGCAAATGGACATGTTGAGGTTGAACTTCTCGGTGACGGATTTGGCATCTGGAGTGACCTTGATCTGGAGGACTACCGGAAGACTCTTGCCTTCAGTAACGACTTTGTCAGAGACGAGTTTGTCGCCGTCCTTGGTGAAGGCGAGTTTCGTAGGAGCCGAGCGGTCGCCCATTGTGACGGTGACCACTTGGGCGGCGGGGGCGATGACCTTGCCCGCATCATCAAGGAAGCGGATTTCGATCTTCTTGTCCTTGGTGACGAGGAACTCCGCGTGGGGTTCAACGGAGTCAATGATGCGGCCGCCGTTAGGAGCTTTGATTTTCTCCGCCGCAGTGGCGAAGGTGAGGCTGGCGACGAGCGCGGCGATGGTTGCGATTTTAGTTTTCATAACGTTTGTTTTGTCTGTGTAGGTTGCTGTTTTATTCAGGGAGATTGATTGGAATTTTCAGTGAGAAGCTGAGGATTCCTGTTCGATGGATTTCGCCGCAGCTTTGCGACCGATTAGCCAGAACATTGCTGGGGTGATGGCCATATCGAGGAAGGTGGATGAAATCAATCCACCTACGATGACGACGGCGACGGGGTGGAGGATTTCCTTGCCGGGCTGGTCTCCCGCGAGGACGAATGGAATGAGCGCGATGCCTGCGGAAAGCGCCGTCATCATGACGGGGACGAAGCGTTCCAGGGTGCCGCGGATGACCATCTTTTTGGTAAAATTCTCGCCCTCGTGCTGCATGAGGTGCAGGTAATGGGAGATCATCATGATGCCATTCCGGGCTGCAACACCGCCGACGGCGATGAAGCCGACGAGGGTGGCGATGCTGATATTGTTCAGCTTGAAATAGGTGAAAACCAGCCCGCCCATGATGGCGAGTGGGATGTTGATCAGCACCTGCAGCGCGAGCGACGCGCTTTTGAAATATCCATAGAGCATCATGAAGACCGCGATGAACACGATCGATGAGAAGAGCACGATGCGCTGGGTCGCTTCCTTCTGCGCCTGGAACTCACCCTCGAAGGTGATGAAGTAGCCTTCCGGCAGTTTTACCTTGGCGGCAACCTGTTCCTGCAATTTTACGACCAGGTTCGATACATCTCGAACGGACGGTTTGATGGCGATGGCGAAGCGCCGCTGGCTGTTCTCGCGGAAGATCACGTTAGGCCCTTTCGCCTCGCGCACGTCGGCGATGAGAGAAAGTGGGACGTGTTGATTCTCCGACACTTGGATGGGGAGTTGCGCGATTTTATCCGGCGAATCCCGCCATTCAAGAGGTAGCCGCGTGACTAGATTGATGGACTTCTGGCCATCGCGTAGCTCGGCGACTTCCTTGCCGCCGACAAGGGCGGAGAGCTCCTCGTTCAGCTTGCCAGGGGCGATGCCATAGGCGGTCGCGCGGTCGCGGTTTGCCTCGATGCGGAGTTGGGGAATGGAGGACTGGACATCTAACTTGGCATCCTCGAAGCCGGGGATGGTCTTGGCGACGGTCTGAATCTCGGCGCCGATTTCCCGCAGCTTCGCGAGATCCGGGCCGAATACTTTCACCGCCACCGGTGCCGAAACTCCGCTGAGCATGTGGCCGATGCGGTCGGCGAGAGGCCCGCCGACGACGGCGAACACGCCGGGAACGGTGCGGACTTTCGCGGTGAGTTCTTCGAGGATCTCCTTGCGAGTGCGTCCGCTTTCTTCGGTGAAGTCCACATCGAACTCAGCGGTGGAGACGGGCACGACGTGGTCGCCACGCTCCGCTCGGCCAAGACGGCGACCGACTTGGCGGACGCCTTTTACCGAGAGGATTTGCTGCTCGATCACATCGGAAATGCGGTTCATCTCCTCCAGTGAGGTGCCTGGTGCGGAAGTGGCGGCGATGAGGGCCGTCTCTTCCTGGAACTTGGGGAGGAAGTCCTTGTTCATAAGCGGGTAGAGGGAGAACGAAGCGATGAGTAGGATCAATGCGACGGTGAGAACCATCACCGGCTGGTTCAGCGCCCAGCGCAGCAGCGTGTGCTCTAGCAGCCATTTCAGGCATCTCACGAACCGGCCGTCCTTGTGATCATGGCCACCCTTGGGATTGAGTAGGAAAGAGCAAAGTACGGGAATCACTGTCAGTGAGACGACGAAGGACGCGATCATCGAAATGATGGTGGCGATGGCGATGGGAGCGAACAGCTTACCTTCCACTCCTGTCAGTCCCAGCAGCGGCAGGAAGACGAGGATGATGAGCACGGTGGCGTAGAGGATTGAGTTTCTCACTTCCCCGGAGGCTCTTGCGATGACGGCTAGACGCGGGTGGGGCTTCTCCAGTGAGGCGTTTTCCCGCAGCCGCCGGTAAACATTCTCCACATCGACGATGGCGTCATCCACGACCATCCCGATGGCGACGGCGAGTCCGCCGAGCGTCATGGAGTTCACGCTGATATCCAGCCCGAGGAAAACGAGCATCGTGATGCCGAAGGACATCGGCATGGCTGTGAGCGTGATGATGGTGGTGCGGAAGTTCAGCAAAAACACAAAGAGAACGATCGTCACCATGATCGCGCCGTCGCGGATGGCTTCCATTAGATTTCCAATGGCGTGGTCGATGAAGTCCTTCTGTTGGAAAAGCAGGGTGGTTCCGACGCCTTTGGGGAGTGTTGTTTCTAACTCGGCGAGCGCGTCCTTGATTTGCTTGGTCAGGGTCCGGGTGTCGAATCCTGGAGCCTTGGTGATGGACATGATTACGCCATAGGTCGGCGAAGTCTCGGGAGTCTTGCTGACGGTGGCGTCACCGCGCATCGGCTCGATTCCCCAGACGACCTTGGCCACATCGGAAATGGCTATGGAGCGGTCGTTGGTTTTCTTAATGACCGTGTTGGCGATGTCGCTGAGCTCGACGGTCATGGCGAGATTGCGCACCATGATTTCGGTCGGACCGGTGTTGAGGAACCCGCCGGTGGTAGTGTTGGTCGATTCTTCAGCAGCTTTTTCCAATTCGTCATAGCTGACGCCAAGCGCCTGCATCTTGTAAGGGTCCGGCTGGATTTCGATCTGCTTCACACCTCCGCCCATATTGAGGATTTCGGCGATGCCGGAAACGCTTTGGAGGCGGCGCTTGATCGTCCAGTCAGCCAAAGATCGGACTTCACTGGGTGGCAGATAGCCCGGCTCACCCTCCTTGATGGTGGAGCGCACGCCGACTAACAAGATTTCTCCCATCAGCGAGGCCACCGGTGTCATGAAGGGTTCGACGCCCTCGGGCAACTGCTCGCGCACTCCTTGGAGCCGTTCTTGGACCAGCATCCGGGCTTTGTAGATATCCGTGTCCCAGCCGAATTCGGCATAGACGAGCGAGAGCGAGACATCGGAATTGGACCGCAGGCGGGTGAGTCCGGAGACGCCCATCAGCGCGCTTTCGATGGGTTGGGTGACGCGGGTTTCCACCTCTTCCGGTGCGAGACCGGCGGCTTCCGTGAGGATGATGACGGTGGGTTTCGTCAAATCCGGCAGCACCTCGACGGGAAGCTGCGTGGCGGTGCGCAGGCCCATGACCATGAGCAGGAGCGACACGCAGATGATGATCGCCCGGTTGGCGAGCGACCAATGAATCATTTTGTTCAACATGGGTCAGTGTTTTTCCGGGTTGGTGGTGGAAGGAGTGGTGATTTCCTCATCGACCGGAGCACCGCGCATCTTAGTGAACAACGAGGCTAACAGTAGGAGGAACAGCATGCCGCTGGCATACATCCAGATCGGGCTTGCACCACCACCGGAAGTCTCTGGCGGGAGGCCTGAAGCGGCCCGCTTTTTGGCTTCCATCTCTGCTTTTTTCTCGGGGGTCAGCTCGCCGCCGTCGTCGGCGTGTTCGTGGCCGTGGGCGGCATCGAGCGCTTCCTTGAGCGAGACGCCGCTGCCTCCGCCTGCGAAGGAAAGTGAGTAGGCGCCCTTGGTGACGACCTCATCGGCAGGGAACAGGCCGGTGACGATTTCTACCATGCGGTCATTCATTTGGCCCACCTGCACTGGCGTCTTGATGAAAGCGTTAGGAAGGTCGAAGTGCTTGACGTAAACGAAACGCTTGCTGGCCTCTCCTTGAAGCGCCGAGCGGGGAATTCCGATCACGTTCTCGCGCTTGCCAAGGACGATGGAGAACTCGACACGCATGTCCGGGCGCATCCTGAGATCGGGATTGGCGACTTTGAAAATGGCGTCGATGGTGCCGCTTGCTCGATCCGCCGAGGTGCCGAAACGGAGCATCACTCCTTCCAACGGCTGGTCTCCGAGGGCGGAAACCCGGATGTGCGCCTTGCTGCCAGGGGCGAGTTTACCGGCTTGATCTTCCGGAACACGGGCGATGGCATAAACCTCCGTAAGGTCGGAGATGTCGAGCAGTTCCTTGTCCGGCTCGACCGGTTCGCCAAGACGGATATGTGATTCGACAATCAAACCGCCGACGGGTGACTTCAGTTCGATGACGGGAGGCGGATTGCCGGGCTGGCGGCTTTCTACACGGACCAGGATTTGGTCTTTTTCGACGGTGTCGCCTTCGTGCGCTTCTAAGCCGACTACACGGCCGGAAATACGGCTGCTGAGTACGCCATGACGCTCGGGAATTTCGGCGATGCGACCGAGGGCGAAGACGATTTCCTCGAAGTCTGCTTCCTCGGCTTCGACAGTCTCAATACGGAGGTTTTTCACGCCGGTCTCATCGAGGATGGTGGTGTTCGAGTCGGTGGCGGCGTAGATGTTGGAGGCTGCAAAAAAAAGTGAGCAGATGAGAGATAAACGAAGTTTCATGAAATGAGGTAAAGTTATGGTTTTGCGAGTGCGGTTTCGTGACGGACGCGGGCAAGGTGGAATTCGCGGAGCGCATCGAGCCTTGCGGCGGCGAGTTGCAGGCGCTTTTCGCGAGAACGAAGGACGGATTGGATTTCGCCTTGGCCGTTGCGATAGGCGACCTCGGTAAGTTTGGTTTGTTCGTCGGCTAACGGAAACAGGGTGTCGTTGATCTCTCCGATCAACTTGGCCCATTCCTCCATCTCGGCTCTCGCCGCTTCGGCTTCCAGACGGATTCCGCGGCCCAAGGCGATGGCTTCCTTTTCTTTCCGTTCTTGCTTGGCTTGGGCTTCCTGGATATTGCCTTCGTTCTTATTCCAGAATGGCAGCGCGATTTTCAAGCGCACGCCGACGATGGCTTCATTTTCATAGCCCTCCGGAGCATCCTCGGTGCGTTCCGCTCCGGCGAAGATCCCGCCTTCCACGTCGTCATAACGTCGCGCTTGTTCGAGCGCGACGTTTTGTGCTGCTGCAAGGGCCCCCAGCTTGGCCACTTGGAAATCGGGACGACGCGATGGGTCGGCAGCGGCGGTAGGGAGGGAGACTTCCGGCAGGGTTCCCCCTACATTAAGCGCTTCACCCGGACGCATGCCTAGCAGAGGCTTCAACTCCCCGACGAACGCCGTCTCGCTGGCGTCCAGCTGGCGCATTTCCATGGCGAGGCTGGTGGCTTCCAGTTTCGCCTGACCCGCATCGAGTGCCGAGCCTTCACCTTTCCCCGCAGCCTCTGAAAGGAAGTCGGAAAATTCCCTGGAAACGGCGGATTGCTCGCGGAGGAGTTCGCGGCGCTGGCGGGTGGCCAGCACTTTCACGACAGCTTCGCGGGCCTGGCCGGTGAGCTGGCGCTCAACTTCGCGGACTTCAGCCTCGGAGGATTTGAGCTCGGTGAGTGAGACGTCTTTTTCCAATCGCAGCCGATCTGTGATCGGAAAGCGTTGGGTGACTCCGACTTCGAATTTACCCTCGCGGAAGCGCGGGTTGTGTTCGATGCCGGTTTCGATTTCCGGGTTCGACAGGCGACCGGACTGGTTCATCCGGCCGAGTGCCTCCTGGATGCGGAGACGGGCGGCGGCGAGATCGGGGTTTTGGGCGCGGATGCGGTTACCGACGCTCGCAAGCGAGACGACAACCGCTGGTTCCGCACGGAGTGGATAGACCATGGAGGCAAGCGCCAGCACGGCAAATGAAGATAATTTGGACATGGTATTTGAAATAGAAGTCCGTGCGAAAATGGGCACAGGACATGGAAAAACAGATCTGACGGGTAGCCCCGGAATGGCAAAACGGTGCCAAGCGGGGAAGGACGGCGTGCCTCAAGGGCACACCGGAGCGCGATCAATGGGCGCTCAAATCAACGGCGGCTTTTCCGAACTTAAAAACGGCTCTTCCGGAGGAAACTCGCCTTCGTGACGGAAGGCCAACCGCCGTGAGTCGGGATTCGCGAACCGCTTGAAGTGGTCGCTCTCCAAGTTCATGGGCTGCGCCTGAAGGCAGCAATGATGGTGATGGCAATCGCCGTCGTGATGCCCGTTATCATGCGGACGATCCGGTTGTTTCTCATGCTCGCAGCAAATGTCCACGGACATGTGTTGCGGGTTCGGGTGGGCATGATCCGCACCGATGACACGGACATTCAAGCCGGCCATTACGCAAAAAACCATCAACCATGAAAACAACACGTTCATCAATTCCGGGCGCAGGCTCGACGTGCTTGCTGGAAAACTCAAGGAAATTTCCCTGGCCCTGCATCGACAGCTCCCGGTGACTCGCCACACCGGCCACGGCATTCCGGATTCAAGCTTGACGACGCCCGACGGTCTAACTCCAAATGCAGCAGTGAAAACCCGATTGATCCGCGTGGGAGGAATGTTGCTTGGTTCGGCGACACTGGGAATGGCCCAGACCGATGCCACGTCCGAACTGAGAAAGGAACTTGACGCCCTCCGCGGCGACTACGAAAAGCGGATTAACCAGCTTGAATCGCGGATCCGCGAGCTCGAAACCCAGCCTGCCAGCCCGAGCGGAGAAACCGCTCCGACGTCTGAACCCGCTGACGACGTGCCGCGGAAAACACGGAACCAGGCGACCAACACCGATAACGCCGATCCCGCTCCGCGAAAAAAATCCGCTCGGGAAAACGGCGACATTGACCCGGAGCCCAACCCAAATGACGCTGAGATGCGGGCCCAGAAATTTGGAGAATCCCAGCGGAAAGCCGCAGACGACCGGTTCAAGGGAGGAACCGAGATCCGCGATCTCGCCATGGGGCTGACCGAGGAAAATCTCGTCGCCGAGCGGATCGAGGAGGTGCTCGAGGGCTACCTCGACATCACCGGATATTTCCGCGCCGGTTACGGGCGGGCCAATACCGGCGGCCCGCAGCAGGCATTCGGCATCCCGGATCTCGCGAAATACCGGTTGGGAAACGAGGCGGAAAACTATGGTGAACTCGCATTCGCCAAGACGTTCTATCCGATCGGCCTGTTCGCTGGCGGCGCGTCGGATGACTCCGGCCCGGTGGCGCGCATGACCTACCGCCTTTCATTCTACAATCCCTACGACAACTACGGCACCGCGTCGGACACCGACTTCGCCTCCCCCGAGATCTGGGGCTCGATCGCCAACGTCATCGACGGCATGCCGGACGCCAAAATCTGGGCGGGCAACCGGTTCTATCGACGCCGCGACATCAACATGAACGACTTCTACTTCTGGGACATGAGCGGTGGCGGCGGCGGCATCGAGGACGTCACGGTAGGAAATGGGAAAATGGCGTTCGCATGGATCGGGGACGGCGCGCAAAGCGGGATCACTAACGGATTCGATTCCCCGGACCCGGAAAACGCCGCGGGATTCAGCAAGACGAATTTCGATCTCCGCTACTATGACTGGGCGTTTCTCGGTGGAAAAGGCGAGCTCGGCCTGATCTATGCGTCGGCTGAATCCGGCGTCGATTCCGCCGGCAACAGCGCGGAGGATTCGGACGGCTTCGCGCTCAACCTGGTCAAGACCGACGAGGGGTTTCTGGATAAGAACAGCCTCAACGTGGTATCTCTCCAGATTGGCAGCGGCCCCGCCTCGTCCTTCACCTCCGGCTTCGAAACCTACCGCACGCCGGACGGATCCTTCATCCGCCCGGTCCCCGACGATGCGTGGCGGTTCCGGGCGACGGAGCAACTCGTCATCCAGCCGGTCGAACAATTTTCCTTCGGAGCCGCCATGGTCTATCAATATACCGACTACGGTCTCGAAATTCCGGACCAGCATTGGCTCTCGGGAGGCGTGCGGCCGATCTGGCATCTATCCGAGGCGTTCAGCATCGCCCTCGAGGGCGGTGTGGACTGGGCATCGTCAACCCAGGGAGGCGAGGGCGGCACCTTGGGCAAGCTGACGCTCGCGCCGCAGGTATCACTCGGAAACGAATACTTCAGCCGCCCGGTCCTGCGCGCGTTTTTCACTTACGCCATGTGGTCGGACGGACTTCAGGGAGAAGTCGGCGGACTCGACTACGAAGGGCGCACCACCGGATGGACGTGGGGGGTGCAAATGGAATCCTGGTGGTGACCCGGGAAAAATCACGGGCGTACCCGGACGTTTCCCGCGATCGGTGCCGGATCGAGCTTCTTGGTCAGCAACTTGCCTTTCGGATAGGTGATCACCTCCTTGAGCACCGCAGATTTGTCGGACGCGGCCTGGCGAAAGGCCGCCGTCGTCGTTTGATCCAGCACCACATCCCCCGCCTCGCTCAGCAGGACCAGCAGATAGCCGACATACTGGGAGCCCCCAATATTGCCGACCCCCTTGTTGTCGCTGTCATAACTGGTGATGAAGGGCTCCATCTCCTTGACGAAGGTCTCGCCCGGCTTGATCGAAGCCTCGACCGCTTGGGAGGAAAGAACTTCATATAGCTCCGGTGTCCGGCGGTCCTGCCCGATGAACACGATCTTTCCGCTCACCGGCGGCACGGCGATCGCGTTGCTCGGATTGCTCAGCTTGACGGTGCAGGTGATTTCCTGCTTCACCATGTAGTAACTGTTTTCCTTCTGGCGCCGCTTGCCGATGACGACGTCGGGCTGGATCTTGGGAATCACCGCCGGGATCAGGGCGGCTTCCTTGCGGATGAGTTCCTGGGATGCATCCGCGAAACTGTTGATGGGCAGGGAGAACTCCTTGCCCGCCCGGCGGAAGGTGACGGAATCACTCACCAGTGAAACCAGCTCGATTTCTATGGCGCGGCCCTTCTGGTCGGTCACCGTGAGGGGCGCGCCGCGCAGAATTCCGCCGGAAAGGACCACACAGGCGACGCAGACGGCTGGCAGGCGGAAAATCATTTGTCCAGTCATGCAGGCAGACTAACCGAGTGGATGAAGCAGACAACCTTAAAAGCGACTCGGGTTACTCATATCGCCACAATATTGGTTCGCGGCCGTCGGCAACGGCAAGTAGGCTTCCGGATGACTCCGCTGTTCGAAGAACTGGATTTCCGCCCGACGCCGCTGGGCGATTTGATTCTCCGTCGACGCCGAATGACGATGCTGGACGACCTGGTGGTATACGAAGTGCTGCTAGGTAATGCGTTTCTGATGTCCAGCCTGTTCCATGAGGTGGAAGTGGCGCTGGCCGATCTCGGGCTGGCGGCGGTGGCCGGAGAGAATCTCGATGTGGTCGTGGGCGGACTTGGGCTGGGTTATACGGCGGTCGCGGCGCTGAAAGATCCCAGGGTGGCGGAGTTGCTGGTGGTGGACGTGATGGCGCCGGTCATCGAGTGGCACGAAAAGGGCCTGGTGCCGCTGGGAAAAACCCTGACGGACGATTCACGCTGCCGTTTCGTGCATGCGGATTTTTTCGCGCTCGCCGCTTCTCCCGAGGTCGGATTTGATCCCACGCTGCCCGGGCGTCGATTCCATGCGGTGCTGCTGGACATCGATCACTCGCCACAAAATCTGCTGCATGAGAGCAACGGCGGGTTTTATGACACCGAGGGCCTTCGCCGTCTGGCTGCGCAGCTATTACCGGGCGGGGTTTTCGCGCTGTGGTCGGACGACGCGCCGGATGAAGATTTCCTCGACCGGCTGGCGGAGGTTTTCACGGCTCCGAAAGCGCATGTGGTCGGGTTTTACAATCCGCTGCTGGAGCGTGAATCACGCAGCACGGTGTATGTGGCCCAAGGCGCTTCTCCGGCTTCAGGGCTGGAGGGATAAAGAGGTATCGACTGCGGGCGCTTTGGGCGCTTTGGCAGCGGGTGCCGGAGCGGCGGTCGGCATGACGGCGGCTTTCAAGCCACCGGTCTTCACGGTGCCGAATTTCTCTTGAAGCATGCGATTTCTTTCGCCGGCGGTTTTACCCTCGCCGCCCATCATTTGCTTCATTTCGGCGTCCATGTAGACGTCTTTCATGCCTTCCTGATTGGCGCTGACGCCCATGGATTCGGTGGCGATGTCGATGTCTTGGGCTCGGGTGCCGATTTTATCGAGGGCCTTCTGGTATTGCGCGACCATGCCGGCGATGTCGCCCACCGAGCGGACTTCTTTGATCGCTGCGCGGACCGCTTGAACCCGGTCGGGTGAATGGACGAACCAGCCGAATCCGCCGCCGGTCAGGGCGAGGAAAACGACGAGCGCTCCGACGGTCTCGCGGATCCGCTTGCGCTTGAGCCGGAGGTGCTGCTCTTCCAGCAGGATTCGAAGTTCCTCGGCGGCGGCGGCATCCAGTCCGGCATTTTCCATGGGCTGGACCAAGTCCATGGCCGTGGCAACCGGGGCGACCTCCTGGGCCGGGACCATCGCCACTGGCTCGGGTTGAGCCGGAGTGACAGGAGCGACCGGGGTCGTTGCCTGCGCGGCGAGGGTTTCGAGGGTGGATTTTGGATAGGCCCGAGCCAGCGTGACTTTTTCCTCACTCACATCGAGAAGGGCTGCCTGGAAGAGTTTCTGAAGCTTTTCTTTGTCGGTCATACGAGCTTTATAGCTCGATTATTAACATACGTGAACTACGTGTACACGCCTACGCCATCGCGTGTTTTCAGCACGACAGGTGATAAACCCACGGGCCAGACCGGGTCACTCAGCGGTCTTTCACGCGCTCGACATCGGCGCCAAGCATCAGGAGCTTCTCATCGATGTGTTCGTAGCCGCGGTCGATGTGGTAGAGGCGGCTGATCTCGGTGGAGCCCTTGGCAGTAAGTGCGGCGAGCACGAGGGCGGCGGAGGCCCGGAGGTCGGAAGCCATCACCGGGGCGGCGGAAAGCTGGGAAACGCCGCGGACGATGGCGGTGCCGTTGTCCACTTTGATGTCGGCGCCCATACGCTTGAGCTCGGCGCAATGCATGAAGCGCTGCGGGAAAATGGTGTCCTTGATGACACTGATGCCCGGGGTGGTGGTGAGCAGGGCGGTCATTTGCGCCTGCATGTCAGTTGGATAGCCCGGGTAAGGGGCAGTGCTGATTTCCACGCCGTGGGTGGCTCCCTGGCTGCGATGCACGGTGCAGGCGTCGCCCGCTTCGTTGAAATCGACGCGGTGGCCCGACGCTTCGATGGCGGCGGTGATGGCCTTCATGTGCTCGCGGCAGACACGGCGGAGCATGACGCCTTCCCCGGCGAGCGCGGCGGCGGCCATGAAGGTGCCGGCTTCGATGCGGTCCGGAATGACAGTGTGCTCCACGCCTTTGAGCTCCTTCACGCCCTCGATGACGATGCGGCGGGTGCCGGCACCGGTGATTTTCGCGCCCATGGAGTTGAGGAAATTCGCGAGATCGAGGACTTCCGGCTCCGCGGCGGCGGATTCGATGACGGTGATGCCGTCGGCCAGGGTGGCGGCCATCATCACGTTGTCGGTGCCGAGCACGGTGGGGCCGTGCGTGCCGCGGAGGTCGATTTCCGCGCCGCGGAGGCCGTCCTTGGCGGTGAGGGTGATGTTTCCGCCCTCGATTTCGATTTGGGCGCCGAGCGCTTCGAGTCCGCGGAGATGGAGGTCGACCGGGCGGTCGCCGATGACACAGCCGCCGGGAAGCGAGACGACGCAGCGGCCTTTGCGGGCGAGCAGCGGGCCCATGACGCAGATCGAAGCGCGCATCCGGCGGACGAGTTCGTAGGGAGCTTCATCGGAAATATCGGCGCAGGTGATGCGGACGGTGCCGGACGAGCGTTCCACATCGGCACCCAGGGCGCTGAGGATCTGGATCATGTAGTTGGTGTCCGAGACATCGGGCACGCGGCGGATGATGCAGTCTTCCCCGGTAAGGATCGCAGCGGCGAGGATGGGCAGCGAGGCGTTTTTGGAACCGGAGATGTTGATGGTGCCGCGCAGCGTGGAGCCGCCGTGAACTACGAGTTTGTCCATGAGTTGAGAGTGGGTGGTTGAAAGTTGAGAGTCTTAAAAGAGAATGAAGAGGCAGGCGGTCGGAGGCTGAGAGGATTCTTCGTCTTCCTCTCAACTCTCAACCATCGACTCTCAACTACTCTTCGGCCGCTTGGCGAAGGGAAAACGCGCCACTCCGGAGAGGTCGGATTTCACTTCGATGTCGGTGAAGCCGGAAGCTTTTAGAATTTCAGCCACTTGTGAAGCTTGATCATGGCCGATTTCGAGAACGAGCCAACCGCCCGGTTTGAGGCGGTGGAAAGCCTCGGGAATGAAGCGGCGAATCAGGTCAAGACCGTCCGGGCCGGAGAAAAGGGCGAGCTCCGGATCGTGCATGACCTCGCGGGCGAGGGAGGTGCGGTCGGCTTCCGGGACGTAAGGGAGATTGGCGACGATGCCGTCGAACTCGGCATCGATGGAGGAAAAAAGGTCGCTGTGGATGAAGTCGGCGTTGGAGATTTCCAAAGCAGCGGCGTTTTCCCGGGCGAGGGCGAGGGCGTCCGGCGAGACATCGGCGAGAGTGGAGCGCGAGTCGGGACGGGCGGCGGCGAGGGTGAGCCCGAGCACGCCGGAGCCACAGCCCATGTCGAGGATTTGTTGATTTGCGGGAAGGTCCCACGAAAGGATCCATTCGGCGAGTTCCTCGGTCTCGGGGCGGGGAATGAGAGCGCGGGCGTCGGTCTTGAACTCGTGTTTGTGAAACCAGACCTTACCGAGCAGGTGCTGGATGGGGATGCCTTCACCACGTTTTTTAAGAGCTTCGCGGAGGGGCGAAAGGTCGGATTCCTCCACCTCGCGGTCGAACTGGAGGTAAAGATCCATCCGGGTGCAGCCGAGTTGGTGGGCGACGAGCATCTGCATGTTGCGGCGTGCGTCCTCAATGCCGCGTTTTTCGAGATAGCGGGTGCCGCCATCGATGGTTTCCAGAACGGTGCTCATTCGTAAGTCGGCTGGCAGAGTGAGTGCGGGCGACGGGCGAGCCAAGACCTATGATCGGGATTTTCGAGGCGAGTGAGTGGAGTAAATTTGCTGGTCAGTCGTCCGGGGAAATGTTTTGAAGCGCCCGCAGGCGATCCGCTTTGCGACGATGAATGACTCTCACGGAGGCCCCGCGGGCCACAGACCTCACCTCGCGGTGACGACAATCGCAGCATTGGGCATTGTATTCGGGGATATCGGGACGAGTCCGCTCTATGCGTTTCGGGAGTGTTTTTCGGGTAGCCACGGAGCGCCGATTCATCCGGAAAACCTGATCGGGGCGGCTTCGCTGATCGTCTGGTCGCTGCTGTTGGTGGTGTCCGCGAAGTATCTCTTCATCATTCTCAAGCTGGACAACAAGGGCGAGGGCGGGATCCTGGCCTTATCAACATTAATCCGGGGAGCGGTGAGAGTTCCGGGCTCCAAGGATCCGAAGGCGATCCTGTTGTTCGGTCTGGCAGGCGCGGCGCTGATTTACGCGGATGGAATGCTGACTCCCGCGATTTCCGTTTTGAGTGCGGTGGAAGGCTTGTCGGTGAGTGCTCCGGCACTCGCGCACTGGACGGTGCCGCTGGCGGTTTTGATCCTGGTGGGCTTGTTCTCCATCCAGAAGTTCGGCACCGGCCAGGTAGGTAAACTTTTCGGTCCGGTGGTGCTGTTATGGTTTTCCACCCTAGCCTTGTTAGGAATCGGTGCTTTGTGGCACCATCCACAGGTGCTTTGGAGTTTGAGTCCTTGGGAGGGGATTACTTTCCTGGTACGCGAGTGGACCCACGCGTTTCCGTTGCTTGCAGCGGTCTTCCTCGCGGTGACTGGCGGCGAGGCGTTGTATGCGGACCTCGGACATTTCGGGACGCGGCCGATCCGGGTGGGCTGGTTCTCGGTGGTGCTTCCGGCCTTGGTATTGAACTACCTCGGACAGGCGGCCCTGCTTACCGCCGATCCCAGTGCGATCCGCAGTCCGTTTTTCCTGCTTGCCCCGCCGCTGCTGCAGCTTCCGCTGACGATTCTCGCCACATTCGCGGCGATCATCGCAAGCCAGGCGTTGATCTCCGGAGCATTTTCCCTCACGACCCAGGCAGTGCAACTCGGATGCATGTCGCGGGTCCGGATCCTATATACCTCGGAACACTCGGTAGGTCAGGTGTATGTGCCGATGATCAATCATATCCTGGCGGTCGCATGCATCCTGCTGGTGATCACTTTCGAGACTTCCGCAAAGCTCGCGGGTGCGTATGGAATCGCCATTTCACTCACGATGACGATCACGTCGATTCTGTTCTTCTCGGCGGCCTCCGCCGTTTGGGGGTGGTCCAAGCTGAAGGCCGGACTGGTGACCGGATTGTTTCTGGCCTTGGATTGCGCCTTTCTCGGGGCGAACGCATTGAAAATCTGGCCGTGGGGATGGCTTCCGTTACTCATCGCCGGAGTAGTGATGGCCGTCATGATGATTTGGATCTGGGGGCGCAACCGATTGTATATCCGGATCACGCAGGATTCGCTGCCGATCCACATGTTGCTCAAGGACCTGAACAAGGGAAAAATCCATCGGGTCTCAGGCACCGCGATTTATATGAGCGGAAAAGACCTGCGGGTTCCCACCGCGTTGTTGCACAATCTCAAGCACAACCAAGTGCTTCATGAGCGGGTAATTCTCCTTCACGTCATGACGCTCGACCAACCGAGGGCGAACCCGGATGATACGCTCGATTACGAGGATCTGGGGAACGGGGTACATCGTGCCACACTCCGCTTCGGATTTGCGGAAACCCCCGATGTGCCCACCGCGCTCAAACTCCGGATGCCGGAAAACGCGCGCTTCCAGCCTGGAAAGGCGACTTATTTCCTCGGTCGCGAAACTTACGGCGTCGGGAAACATGCCACCTTCATCGACCGCCTCCGCCTGTCACTCTTCGCGGTGATGGCGCGCAACGCCTCGCCGGCCACTGCCTATTTCCAACTTCCACCCGGCCGCGTCGTCGAGCTTGGGGCGCAGATCACCTTGTAATCATGTCCATTCCGCCGGGCCTTTCGATCACCGGACTCGGAGCGCTCTCCGCGCTGGGAGTCGACGTGGCGTCCCATCACCAGGCGGTGTTGGACGGGCAGGTACCATTCCGGAAACTGGGAGAACTTCTCGGCGTGGATAGTCCGCACGCCGAGCGTCCCGGCGCGTGGATCGAACCGCGGAAACTGCTAGTCAACCGCAAGTGGAGTCCTGCCACCATGGCGGCACTGCATGTCGCGCGCGAGGCGATTGCCGAAGCCGGATGGAGCGCCGACGATCTGCGGGATGCTGCGCTGGTCGTGGGAACCAGCCGGGGAAACGCCGCGGGCTGGCTCGGCCCATGGCCCGGGCGGCGGCCGTTCAAGCTGATGGCGGCGAGCAATACCATCCACAGCGAGCCGGCGTCCGCCATCACCATTGAGTTCGGAATTACCGGGCCGAACCATGTGCTCGCCAGCGGTTGTGCCGCGGGTCTCGATGCGGTCGGCATCGCGATGATGCTGGTGGAGTCCGGCGTGGCACCGCGCGCGCTGGCGGTGGCGGTGGACCTGCCGCTGGTTCCTGTTTTGCTAGATAATTACGCGGCGTCCGGTTTGCTGTCCGCCGGGATGGCTCTGGATCCCTATCATCCGAAAACCTCGGGCTTCATCCCCGGCGAAGGCGCGGCGGCGATGGCTATCGAGTTCAAGAACAGCGGCTTCCCCCGGCTGTTGCACTATGGCTGCAATGCGGATGCTTGCGATCCGGTGGGTATCCCCGCGGACGGCGGACGCACGCCGGAGCTGTTGGAGCGGGCCATCCGCCTTCACGGTCCACCCTCCGCGGTCTGCCCGCATGCCACTGGCACCGCTGTGCAAGCAGTGGCGGATCCTGCGGTGTTGCGGCGATGTTTCCCGCAGTTATCACCCACCTTGCATCTGCTGAAGCCATACACCGGACACACCATCGGCGCGAGCGGCTTGTTGGAGAGTGTGATTCTCACCTGCTTCCTCAGGGACGGGCAACTGCCACCGAACCGGCCTCTGCTGGATGCTCCGAGTGGATTCCATCTTCCCCATCAGGCACTTGAAGCCAAGGGGCCGGTCTATAAACTCTCCCACGGAATGGGCGGGCACAATGCACTACTTGTTCTGACACCACCATGAATCCAACACGCCGTCTTGAAGTTTCCATCGATGAGCAGGCTTTGAAACTCATCGAAGGCGAGCAATGCATCCGTCAATTTGATATCTCCACCGCGACCAAGGGCACGGGTTTCACCCTTGGCAGCCACCGCACACCGACCGGACGCTTTCGGATCTCGGAAAAGATAGGCGCCGGAGAAGCCAAAGGAACCATCTTCAAACAACGTATCCCCACAGGACAGTGGACACCGGGCGACTCCATGCACGGCGATCTGGTTCTCAGCCGCATTCTCCGCCTCGAAGGCATGGATCCGGAAAATGCGAACTCGTCCGAGCGCTTCATCTATATTCACGGAACCAACCACGAACACCTGCTCGGACAACCCGCCAGCCGGGGGTGCGTCCGTCTGGGAAACTCCGCGATGATCGAATTGTTCGAGATGGTGGAGGAAGGCATGGAACTGAAAATCCATCCCGCCACCCGGCCCCGCGCTAAACTCTTCTTCATCGACTGTGATTCGACACTGTCCACCATCGAAGGCATCGATGAGCTGGCGCGGGCGAAAGGTGAAGAAGTCTTTGCCCAAGTCGTGGACCTGACAAACGCCGCGATGAACGGCGAGGTGCCTATCACCGAGGTGTTTCCCCGACGGATGGAGATGATTCGTCCGGACCGCGCGCTGTGTGATGAAATCGGCAAGCTGTATGTAGACACCCTCGTTCCGGGAGCCGAAGAGATGATCCGCGACTTGAAAGCCGCCGGCTGGCTGCCGGTGATTCTCTCTGGCGGATTCGAACCGATCATCCGGCCACTGGCAGAGCGGTTGGGAATCCTCCATGTCGAGGCGGTGCCACTGTATTTTCACGAGGATGGTTCCTATATGGGCTATGCCGAAGACTATCCGACCACGCGGAATCTTGGTAAGAACGAGGTGATCCGCGAGTGGAAGCGGGCACTGCTACCCAAGCATGTGTTGATGATGGGTGACGGCGTATCTGATCTGGAAACCCGGCCTGATGTCGACGCGTTCATCGGCTTCGGGGGTGTCGTTTCCAGACCCAAGGTGGCGGGTGCTTGTGACCACTGGCTGGCTGATATGAATGACAGATCCGTGTTGAATCATATCATTTCGGAAATGGAACTGGAGGGTCAAGGTTCGGCCGTACGGATGGTGTAGTATCGGAGCCGACAGTTTTAGCTTGCTAGCGAGTCGATGATTCATACTTTGCCCAAGTCATGAGTACAACTACCAATAATAAGTCCCAGAAGGGCGTTCGCTATACCGATGCGCAGAAAAAGGAAGTCATCGATTTCGCATTGAGCTATAACACCGCCAACGGGCGTGGAGGCCAAAGCAAGGCCGCCGAAAAATTCAAGATCTCCCAGATCACCATCGCCAGCTGGTTGAAGGCCGCCGGAGCTTCCGCCCCGAAGGCAGCCACCGAGGCTAAGGCCCCGAAAAAAGCTGCTAAAGCAGCAAAGGCACCGAAAGCCGCAAAGGCACCGAAAGCTGCAAAGGCACCGAAAGCCGCGAAAGCTCCGAAGGCTGTCGGCAAGGGCAAAGGCGGCGCGCGTTATACCGACGCTCAGAAGAAGGAAGTCACCGACTTCGTCGCAACCTATAACGACGAGAATGGCCGTGGTGGTCAAAGCAAGGCCGCTGCGAAATTCAGCGTTTCCCCGCTGACCGTGATGGCATGGTTGAAGGCATCCGGCGCACCTGCCAAGGTGAAGAAAGCCGCCAAAAAGGGCGGGAAGAAGGCGGCTCCCGCCAAGACTGCCAAGGCCCCCAAAGCGGCGAAGGTCAAGAAATCCTCCAAGGCCGGAGCTCCTGCAAGCTTTGACGTCAAGCTGAGTTCGCTGCTCGCCATGAGCCGGGAAATCAACCGCGCCGAAGCCGCTCTTGCGCAACTCATCGCCAAGTTCGATTCCCTCAAGGCTTCGCTCTAATCGGAATTCACCTTTTCAAAAAGGCCGCCTCCTCATCGGGGGGCGGTCTTTTTTGTCACCAAGTCACGTCAGTTCCGACGTCACTCCACTGCAGGCGATCCCCGTCGAAAACGAAGCGCCCCAGGAATGGTTGCTCGTTCAGCAACAACGGCAGCCAATGCCGATCATCCTCCCACATCCGGTGATAGGGAATCGCATCCAGCGCTGTCCACACCGGAACCGCCTCATCCGTCTCCGTGGGCGTTCCGCTGAAGTCATCCGCCCGATAGACGTGGCAGAGGATGTCCGGACAGTCGGACATGGAAAACCGCAGCTCGCCCAATTTTCTCGGTGCGTGCGGCGTGACCATCAGCTCTTCCTGCGTCTCGCGGATCGCCGCTTGCAGCGGGGTCTCACCGGAATCGATCTTCCCGCCCGGGCCGTTGATTTTTCCGGCACCCAGCCCGCGCTTCTTTTCGATCAGCAGGATGCGCCCGTCCTTGATGACGAACAGGATGGTCGCGAGCATCTCGCCCTTCCATGTCGTCCAGTCGATGGGCGAGTCCGGCATCATGCGTTGCGTTCCGCGTAGGCTTCCACGGAGTCGCAGGTGCAAACCAGGTTCCGGTCGCCATGCACGTTGTCAATGCGGCCGACGGACGGCCAGAACTTGTGCTGGCGGAGATAGGGCAGGGGAAACGCCGCTTGCTCGCGACTGTATGAATGCGGCCAGTCATTACCACAAACCGTCTCGCAGGGATGCGGCGCGTGTTTGAGCGGATTGTCATTCGCGTCCAGCTCGCCGCCGATGACCGCGCTGATCTCGCCGTGGATGGATATCATCGCGTCGCAGAAGCGGTCGAGTTCGGGCTTGGACTCGGACTCGGTGGGTTCGATCATGAGCGTGCCGCCGACCGGCCAGCTCATGGTGGGCGCGTGGAAACCATAGTCCATCAGACGCTTGGCCACGTCCTCGACGGTGACGCCGCTGGTGTCGGTTAGAGGACGAACGTCGATGATGCACTCGTGGGCGACGAGGCCTTCATTTCCGGTGTAGAGCACCGGGAAATACGGGGCGAGGCGCTTGGCGATGTAGTTCGCGTTGAGGATGGCGACCTCGGTGGCTTCCGTGAGACCGTCCGGACCCATCATGGCGATATACATCCAGGAAATCGTATTGATGGAGGCGCTTCCCCAGGGAGCCGAGCAGACCGCGCCTTTCGGATTCGGCAGCTCGCCATGGCCCGGGAGGAACGGCACGAGTTGCTTGGCCACGCCGATGGGACCGACGCCCGGTCCGCCGCCGCCGTGGGGGATGCAGAAGGTTTTATGCAGGTTCAAGTGGCAGACGTCCGCGCCGATCAGGCCGGGCGAGGTGAGGCCGACTTGGGCGTTCATGTTCGCCCCATCCATATAAACCTGCCCGCCGGCGTCGTGGATGATCTCACAGATCGAGCGGATTGTTTCCTCGAACACGCCGTGGGTGGACGGATAGGTGACCATCAGCGCGGCGAGATTGTCGCGGTGCTCTTCGGTGCGGGCGGCGAGGTCGGCGACGTCGATGTTGCCCTTTTCATCACACTTCACGCCGATGACCTTCATCCCGGCCATCACCGCGGAGGCGGGATTGGTGCCGTGGGCGGAAACGGGAATCAGACAGATGTTCCGATGCGAGTCGCCACGCGAGCGGTGGTATTGGTAGATCGCGAGCAGTCCGGCGTACTCGCCCTGCGAGCCGGCGTTCGGTTGCAGCGAGACGCCGGCGAATCCGGTGACCTCCGCCAGCCAGCCCTCAAGCAGGCCTAACATTTCGCGGTAACCCTGGCTCTGGTCGGCGGGCACAAACGGATGCAGCGAGGAAACCTCCGGCCAGCTCAGCGGAATCATTTCGGAGGTCGCGTTGAGCTTCATGGTGCACGAGCCGAGCGCGATCATCGATTCATTGAGCGCGAGATCCTTCGATTCCAAGCGTTTCAGGTAGCGGAGCATGTCCGTTTCCGAGTGATAGCAGTTGAAGACCTTCTGGGTGAGGAAATCGGTGTTGCGGGCCTGGGTCGAGTGCCAGGAGACTCCGGATTGGCTGCTGTTTTCCGCCTTGGCGCCGAATGCGGCGGCGATCGCCGCCACGTCATCGGCAGTCGCGGTCTCGTCGAAGGAAATGCCGAGATGGTCCGCATCGATGCGACGCAGATTGATGCCGGAAGCGGCTGCGGCGGATAGGACAGCGTCCGCCCGACCGGGGACTTTCGCCACGATGGTGTCGAAAAACGGACCCCCTTCGACGACGATTCCCGCGGCGGTGAGTGCTGTTTTAAGTGCGGCGACGCGGGTGTGAATGGTGTGGGCGATGTGCTTCAGTCCTTCCGGCCCATGATAGACCGCATACATCGAGGCCATCACCGCGAGCAGGACCTGGGCGGTGCAGATGTTGGAAGTCGCCTTGTCGCGGCGGATGTGTTGCTCGCGTGTCTGCAGCGAAAGCCGGTAGCCGGGCTTGCCGCGCGAATCCACGGACACGCCGATGAGGCGGCCCGGCATCTTGCGTTTCAGCGCGTCCGTGCAGGCCATGAATCCGGCGTGCGGTCCGCCAAAGCCCATCGGCACGCCGAAACGTTGTGAAGAGCCGACGCAGATTTCCGCGCCGAACGTGCCGGGGGCCTTGAGCACCGTGAGCGCGAGAAGGTCCGCGGCTACGATGGTCACGGCTCCTGCGGCTTTCGCCTCTTTGAAAAAATCCGCGAAGTCATCGATGCGACCGCGGGTGTCCGGATACTGCACGAGCACCGCGAAGAGTCCTTCGCAGGCGTTGCAATCGAACGTCTGCCAGTCGCCGGTGATCACCTCGATGCCCAGCGGCTCGGCGCGTGTCACCACCACGTCGATCGTCTGCGGGTGGCAGCGGTCGGAAACGAAGATCGCCTTGCCCTTCGGCTTTCCGGCGAGTGCGAGACTCATCGCCTCAGCGGCGGCAGTGCCTTCATCGAGCAGCGAGGCGTTCGAGACATCCAGCCCGGTCAGGTCGGTGATCATCGTCTGGAAATTCAGCAGCGCCTCAAGCCGACCTTGGGCGATTTCCGCCTGATAGGGCGTGTAGGCGGTGTACCAACCGGGGTTTTCGAGGATGTTGCGCTGGATGACTCCCGGCGTGTGGGTGCCGTGGTAGCCTTGGCCGATGAAGGACTTGAACACCTTGTTTTTTCCCATGATCGACTTCAGCCAGGCGAGCGCGTCGTGTTCCGAGCGGGCGGCGGGCAGTGTCATCGCCCGGTCCATGCGGATCCCGGCGGGGACGGCGGCGTCGATGAGGGCGGCGAGTGACGGATAGCCGGTCTCGCGAAGCATCTCGTCGCGTTCAGAATCTACGGGACCCAGGTGGCGGCTGCGGAAGTCGAGGCGTGCGGACATGATGTTGGGAATGCACGGAGGTGTCTGAACCCGTCGTGACGCCCTTTCCATAGAGGAAAATGCCTCCTGCGCAACCCCGGCGCGTGAGAATTCGGGGGTTTTTCCGGTCCGCCCCGAATCAGTCGCCCTGTTGGGGGAGCACGAGCGCGATTTCATGAATCACCTGGCTCCGGAGGAAGCTCCTCCGTCCCGTGAGTTTCTTCCATAAGCCGGGCACCATTTTCGCCGTGAATCCGTGGTCTTCAAGCCACCCGGAAAGTGTCGCGAGGTCGTTTTCGTCCCCGAGAAGTTCGGGCAGTTCGGCGAGGTCCGGGTTCGGCGTGATCAGCCCCTCCGGCATGAATCCGAGAGCTCCGAGGTAGGCTTTCAGCGCCTTGCGCGCATCGTGGAAATCCTCCTTGCCCGAGTGATCGAGGCTGCGGCAGCGTTTGATGATCCGCTTGTCGAGTTTTCCGAGCCCCTGCGCGATCCGTTTTGCGAGCGACTCCGCCGGAAGCTCTGCCAGATTCTTGCGGGCCGCGGCGACGCGTTCCAAACACCAATCGATCGTCTCCGGCGGCGGGCGGCGGGCGGCCGAGTGGGTCAGTTGTTCGAGCAAGGTGCCGATGGCCGCGGCAGCTGAGGCATCTCCATCCCAAGCGACTTTTTTCCAAGTGCTCAGGCGGGAAACCGCATCGCGGGACCCGGACAGCAAGCGCCCGATTGCCTGAATTTCCACCGCGGAGCTTTTCCCAAGTCCGAACAGGGCGAATCCTCCGCGCAGCGATTTCCCCAGCTTGCGGGTGGCGTGGACCTCCTCGGCGATGCGGCCGCGTGTATCTAGCAGGCCTCGCAACAGGTGTTCCATCCGATCGCAGCCGCCTGCCAGTTGCTCACGGGCAAACTGCGCCTCTTTGTCCGTCGGAACCCTCATTCGGGGAAAGCGAATACCAAAGGATTCACCTTGTCAGTGAAGTTCTTGTAACGATATTCCTCACGAAATCTTTGTATTTCGGGGAGATGAAACTTTTAATCCACCACGTCACGATCATTTCCCCCGATCTTGGAATCGAGCGTGGTTTCTTGCTGATCGAGCACGGACGCATCGTGGTGGCGGGCGGACCGGACGAGATGCTGCCGGAAGCGGATCTCGTGATTGATGGAGAAGGGCGCATCGCGATGCCCGGGTTTTTCGACATCCACAGCCACGGTGCCGCCGGTGACGACGTTTGCGATCCGGATCCCGAAGCGATCCGGCGCATCGGCAGGCGCAAACTCCGCGAAGGTGTCACCACCTGGCTGCCCACCACGCTTACCCAACCGGAAGAAAAGCTGAGGAAAATCGCCGCGAACTGCGCCGCTTACATGACCTCGCCGGACGCTTGCCGCTTGCCCGGCCTGCATGTCGAGGGGCCATTCATTAACCGGAAAAATGCCGGCGCGCAGAATCCTGAATTCGTCCGGCCGCCGGATTTCAGCGAACTTGAGCGGCTCCATCGCATCGCGCCGGTGCGGGTCGTATCTCTGGCCCCCGAGATGGATGGTGCGGACGAGTTGATCCGCAAGGCCGCGGAAATCGGCATCATTGCTTCCGCCGCCCACACCTCGGCCACCGCCGCGCGGATCTTCGAGGCGAAATCGGCCGGACTCAAACATCTCACCCATTTCGGCAACGCCATGACTCCGCTCCACCACCGCGAAATCGGCGTGGTCGGTGCCGGGCTGCTGGATGATTCGCTGATGCTGGAAATCATCGGCGACGGCGTGCATCTCTGCCCCGAAATGCTCCAACTTCTCTTCAAGCTCGTGCCCATCGGGCGGCTGATGCTCATCACCGATTCCACCGCCGCCTCATGGCTAGGCGACGGCGAGACCACTCTCGGCGGCCTGCCGGTCACGGTGAAAAACGGCGTCGCCCGGCTCACGGAAAACGGCGCTCTCGCCGGATCCACCCTGCGTTACCACGAGGGCGTGAGAAACATCGCGGAAATCACCGGACTGCCGCTCCATCAGCTCGTCAAGGCGACATCCTGGAACCAGGCGCAATCCCTCGGTCTGGAAAATTTCGGGAAACTCGCACCCGGATTCCACGCGGACATCGTTCTGATGGAGAAGGATTTCTCTGTCTGGAAAACCTTCGTCGGCGGGGTGGAACGCTGAGAGGGCCTGATTCCCCGGGTAAAGGCTCCGGGAGGAATACTAGAAGAATTCATGAAGGCTTCATCAGGGTTTCATCTTCAGGGTGGAAGGATGGCGCATGTCCGAACTCAAAAAGCTGCTAGTTGTTTCCGCAATCGCGTCAAACCTCGTTCTGGCCGGCCCCGGGCTGGATCAGGCGGAGGTGAGATTGCCCTACGGGGAGCTGAAATCCCTGATCACGGAAGCCACCCGCCCGGTGGTGAACCGCGAGCCGGTTTCTGCGCTGTTGTCGGCGCGGTTCCGGCTGAACATGGAGGGAAAAACGCCGGTTCTCGATTCCATGTTCCGCACCGCGACGTTCTCGGACGGACTGGCGATGATTCCGCTGGTGGGTGGCAGCGTGACGGTGGAGAGCCAAAAACCAATGGACGCGCGGATTCTCATCGATGGGAAAATGCTCTGTCAGGCGCTGGAGAAAACCGGAGCGCAGGTGCTGGAAATGCGCTTGCTGCCAGCGTTCGGGACCGACGGCGCGCGAGTGACAGTGCCGGCCTGTCCGGCGGCGATTTTTGAAACAGGTGATCTTGGCGAGCAGTGGTCGGTCGCGGTGAAGATCGATGGCCGGGAACAGCTGCTAGGTTCGAACCAGCTTTTACCACTGCCACTCACAGGCGGGACTTTTGAAGTCCGGATGCTGGGTGGCGAGGAAACGCGCGAGGCGCTGAGACCGCCGGAGCCATCCGCCTGGACCTGGCAGAACCAGGCGCTGGTGACTCCGGGAGACGGTGATATTTTCTATCAAGTCCTTGCCCGCGCCTCGGCGACCGGCGGATCCGGAATTGCGGCGACGCTGGCATTGCCGGCGGATGCCCGCGAGGTGAAGGCGGCGGGTGAGGATCTTGCAGGGCATAAACTGGTGCGCGGGGCGGACCGATCGCTGGGATTGCAGATCGAGTGGAAAACCCGCGGGCTGCTGGAACGGGAAGTCGTCATTTCCTATCAACTTCCGCGCCGGCCATTGGATCGGATCTGGAAACTCCAGGCACCTGCGGGCCCAGACAAGGATTCGACGCTCACCCGCTTCATCATTGTCGGGTCGCCGGAACTCACCTACTCGGCGGATGGTCTGTCCGGGCCATTTCCACCGAAGGGCCTGCCTGCCGGATTGATGGAAAAACTCAGCGGTGTGAATTGCTATCAACTTGAGGGCTCTGGGCCTGTGGAGCTCGCGGTGAATCCGCTCCCCGTGGTGGCGACCGCCGAGGCGACCGTCAGCGAGGCGGCTTGGGCGGGGAAACTGGAGATGGACGGAGCGATGATGGTGGAGGGAACGATGAACGTGGAACACCGCGGGATGCTCGGCGTGACACTCGATGTCCCGCCCGGGCTGACGCTGCTGTCCTGCCAAGTCGGCGGGCAAGCGGCGACGCCGGTGAATCTCGGCGAGGGGAAAATCGAAGTCAGTCTGCCAGCCAGCGGGGATAAAACCCGGATTTCACTCTCATTCACCGGACGTGTCGCGGCGCTGGATCCGGTGGAGGGGACGCTGGCGCTGGCACTGCCGAAAACTCCGCTATTCATCCGGGCGCTGACCTGGAAGATCGAACTCCCGCGCGGCTATCAGGCGGAAACCCATGGCAACCTGCTCCGCACTGCCGAGCCTAACGAGCCACCCTCGCGCCTGACCCTTCGAAAAAACCTGTGCCGCGACGAGCGGCCGGAAACCAACGTCTTCTATCAACGCTCCGATCTGAAAAACTAACCACCATCACCTCATGAAAACCACCCATCTGATCGCTTCCATGGCCATTGTCGGCTGCACCGCCGTGGCCTGGTTCGTCCTCGCCACCGCCATGTCGCAACGGACGCGCGAATCCTCGGAAACCATGTCACAGGAAGTCGCCGGCGTCTGGAATCCACCTCTGGAGCAGAAACATCCGGAAGCCTGGTTCGAGACGCCGAACGCCCCGGGCGGCCGCGCTGCGTTGCTGCCGGCGTCGTCGGACGTGACAGTCGATCTGAAATTCGTCCCGAAACAACGCGGGCTCTTCCGGCACCGGACTTACGATGTGGTGTTCAAGGCGGCGTATGTCTTCGTGAACCCGACGCGGATTCCGCAGACGGTTTATGTTTCATTCCCACTGCCGGCCGGGGCGGAGAAGTTGGAAGGATTCGAGTTCCGGTTAGGCGATGAGCCGGCGGCGGAACCCTTCCGTCCGGGAGCGTCCGGCACGGCCACCCGCGCGGTGGTGCTACCCGCGTCCGGCAGGGTCACTCTGCATGCGGGCTATCAGACGCGGGGCACCGGCAGCTGGATTTACGAATTTCCCGACAAGCGGCGCATCGCCGGGTTTCTCCTGAGAATGCGCACGGATTTCATGGAGATCAATTTCCCGGTCGGCACGGGATCGCCGCGGGACGAGGACCGGAAGAACGATGGAAACGGCTGGGACCTGGTCTGGAACTATCCGGACGTGCTGGCGGTGCCGTCGATCGGGATGGACATGCCCAAGCTGCTGAATGCCGGCCCGGTGGCGACACGGATCGCCTTCTTCGCTCCGGTCTCACTGGTGTTTTTCGTGACGGTCCTGTTGCTGGTCGGCGGACTCAAGGGCGTGCCGCTGCATCCGATGCACGTGTTTTTCGTCTCGGCGGGATTTTTCGCCTTCCACCTGTTGTTCGCCTATCTAGTGGACCTGCTGCCTATCTATCCGAGCTTCGCGATCGCCACGGTGGTCTCGCTGGTGCTGGTGAGCGGCTATCTGCGGGTGGTGGGCGGAAACGCGTTGTTCAAGGTCGCCCTGCCCGCGCAGATCGCCTATCTGGTGTTGTTCAGCGCGTCGTTTTTCTTCGACGGGCTCACGGGCATCACCCTGACGGTCTGCGGGGTCTTCACGCTCGCCTGGCTGATGTTTCTCACCGCGAAGGTGGACTGGCGGACGCAGTTCAGCCGGAGTGAAAAAGCGTTGCCGACAGCGGCCTGAGGCCGAGGAGCCACCCGGTCAGCATTCGGCGTGCTTCATCTTTGAGATCTGAACATTGAAGGGAAAGTCATTGCGAACGGTGAAACGACGAAAAGCCCGGTTTTTACTCCTTAACTGCTGCGCGGGATGGGTCTCCGGGCTCAGTCGTCCCGGTTGAGGAACTCGAGAATGGTGGAGGCGGCCTTTTCGGAGATGCCTGGGAGCTTGGCGATCTCCGTCGCGGTGGTCTTTTTGAGGCGGGCGACGCTGCCGAATTTTTCCAACAGAATGCGTTTTTTGTTAGCTGACATTCCCGGGCATTCGTCGAGCAGGCTTTCTTTCATCCGGCGGCGGTAGAGCAGGGCGTTGTAGCCGTTGGCGAAACGGTGCGCTTCGTCGCGGATCCGCTGGAGCAGCTTGAGTGCGCCTCGGTCGTGGGGGATGCGGATGGATTCCGCGCGGCCGGGGACGAAGACTTCCTCGTGCTGCTTGGCGAGGCCGACGACGGGCAGGTCGTGGAGGCCGAGGGCTTGCAGTTCCTTGACGGCCATCCCGAGCTGGCCTTTTCCGCCGTCGACGATGACGAGGTCCGGGAGGACGATTTTGGCGCGGCCTTCGCGGGCGAGGCGGCGCTGGGAGTCGACGGGATTTTCTTGTGAGAATTCCGAGTCGTCGGGGTTGGCGGCGTTGTTTTCCATCAGAATGCGCGAGTAGCGGCGGCGGATGACTTCGGCCATGGAGGCGAAGTCGTCCTGCCCCTCGACGGTGCGGATGCGGTAGCGGCGGTAGTTCTGGTTGTCCGGCTTGCCGTCGGTGAAGCGGACCATGGAGGCAACGATGTGGTTGGAGGAGACATTGGAGATGTCGAAGCACTCCATGACGCGCGGCGGGCCTGCGAGGTGGAGTTCTTCGCCCAGCTCGGCGAGATCTTCGGTGGGCTTGACAGTCGTCTGCACGCCGCGGCCGCGGGCGAACTGGCGGGTGGGGGAGAGGGTTTTTTCGAGGTTCTGGAGGATGTCTCGCAGGCTGGCGGCTTTTTCGAAATCGAGGTTTTCCGCAGCGGTGGTCATTTCCACTCGGAGGGTGTCGAAGACCTCGCGTTTGCCTTTTCCTTCGAGGACACGGCAGGCTTCTTCGATTTTCTCAAAGTAAACCTCGCGGGAAACGCGGCCGATGCAGGGAGCGGAGCAGTTGCGGATGATGTCGGCGTTGCAGTGTTTGTAATCGGCCTCACCGGGATTGACCGGCCGGCAGACGCGCAGGCCGAAGCTGCGGTTGAGCCACTCGAGCGTGCTGTGCAGGGCGGTGGAGTGGGGAAACGGGCCGAAGTAGCGCGAGCCGTCGTCCTTTTTCATGCGGGTAGCCTGGAAGCGCGGCCAGGGATCGGCGAGGCGGATTTTCACGAGGAAAAAGCGCTTGTCGTCGCGAAAGGCGACGTTGTAACGCGGGCGGTAGTCCTTGATGAGCTTGCCCTCCAGCAGAAGTGATTCCTCCTCGTTGCGGACGGTGTGGAACTCGAAGTCGTGGATGGAATCGATGAGTGCGCGGGTTTTCACGTTGGAACGCATTTTCTGCGATGCCATGAAGTAGGACGAGACGCGGCGTTTGAGATCGCGGGCCTTGCCGACGTAGATGATGGATCCCAACCGGTCCTTCATCAGGTAGACCCCGGGCTGGTGGGGCACCTCACGGAGCTTGGCTTTGAAATCCGGGGCGGACATGAGGCGAACTTAGGCGATCGAGCGAATGACTCAAACCCGAAAGATGAAACGGCCAGCCCCAAGCCGGTTTCTCACCATCCCGCACGGGTTGCTAGTCGGCATGCACGAAACTGACAGCCTCGTGGGGACAAACTGGATAATGTCGCTTGACACAAAGTGGCGGGTCGGTTCCATTTTTGCCCCCACGTCACGTTGTATGCAGCGAAAAATCCCTCAAATCACGGCGCGTTTCTCCAATCTTTTTGCATGCTCCGTCATTAGCTTTGGTTTGGCATCGATTTCCAAGGCGCAAGCACCACTGGCGGCTCCGGCCGCCGCTCCTGCCGCGCCGATATCTCCGGCCGCCATGAACCGGCTTTTCGCCGAGGCGGAGGCCGCATTCGGTGCCAAGGAATATACCACCGCGGTGGCGAAAATCGAAGAACTGCTTGTGGCTCTGGGGTCCAACAAGGATGCGCCGCTGGAATTGCTCTATTTCAACATCGGTCTGGGAAATCTGCTTGCCGAGAAACCCACCGAGGCGGAAGCCGGGTTCTTGGAGTATCTCAAACGATTTCCGAAGGGCGAATACGCGAGCCGCAGTTTTCTCGGCATCGGTCGCGCCGGCATCATGCTGGCGACTCCGGAATCGAAGGAGCGCGCCATCGAGGCTCTCAAGCTTGCCGCCCAAGACCCCAAGTTCCGCTCGGAGGCGGGTTTGTGGCTTGGCCAGGTTTACACCGACCTCGGCAAGCGTGACGAAGCGCTCGCCGTTTTCAAGAGCCTGATGGGCTCGGACATCCGCTCGCCGCAGCAGACCACCGCCGCCGTCGAAGTCATCGGCCTGCTGGCGGATACCGGGAAGCTGGAGGATCTCATTCTCTATCTCGACCGCTTGAGCAACCAGGCCGGAGTCCGGGATGCCATCGCGTGGTATGCCAACCAAGTGATCGTGCGCGGTGACCAGTTGATCGGTCTCCAATCGTATGAGGCGGCGCTCGCTCTCTATCGTTCCGTTCCGCCCCGCAGCCAGATCATCGACATCCAAAAAACCGCGCTGGAGGGTCAGCGCAGGGATTTGAAGATCCTCGAGGCGCGCGCGGAGTCGGAAAAAAACAAGCCTCTTGGCCAGCGTTCGTCCGCTTCGGAACTCGTCGGCAATCTCAAGCCAGCCATCGAGCTGGCGGAGAAGGCCTTGGCCGCCGTGGAGGAAAAAGCCGATCTCGACGCGGCCCTGATCATGCGCCGTGGACGCAGCCTCTACTATCTCGACCGCTACGAAGAGGCATTGGTCTGCTTCCGCGCGCTCCGTAATAAACACGCTTCCGCTCCCGATGCCCAAGCGGCCGCCTACGCGGAAATCGTCATCCTGAACAAGCTTCAGAACATCCCGGAAATCAAAGTCCTCTGCGATGCCTACCTCCGCAAGTACCCCGACGCGGAGAATGTCGAGCAAGTCGCAACCCTCGCCGGCGAAGTGCTTGTGCAGAGTGGAAACTGGCCCGAAGTCGGCAGTTTCTACCGGAGTCTTGAGACCAAATTCCCGAAGTCCGAGAGCCTTGACCGCTACACTTTCTTCCAAGGACTCGCGATTTTCCAGGATGGCAATTTCAAGGAATCCAACCCGATCTTCACCAAGTTCCTCAAGGATTTCCCGAACAGTCCGTTGGTGGAAAACGCCCTTTATTATGTGGCGATGTCGAATTTCCTTTCGAACGAATACAAGAAGACGCTCGCCTCCTGTAAGGAATACCTCTCCAGATTCCCAGATGGCCGCTATGCCGGCGACATGCGCTACCGCCTCGCGTTCATTGATTTCAATGACAAGGAAGTGGACCAGTCGAACAAGATCATCAAGGATTTGACCACTTTCCTGCAGCAACATCCCGACGACACTTCCGCTGGCTCGATGTACTGCCTGCTCGCGGACACCTATAAGAAGAAGACGTCGGACAAGCCCGATGAACTCGCGAAATTCCAAAGGCTTGCCATCGAGGCTTACCGCAACGCGGTGTGGTCGGACAGCTCGGATGACGTCATTCAATACGCGTTGGATTCCGCCACCACGTTGATGTCCGGCAACAAGGACTGGGCTGGCATCGCGACGTTGCACGGGGATTTCCTACAGAAAAAACCGGATAGCGCGCTTGCTTTGCTGTCCGCCACTTGGGTCGCGAAAATGAAGACCCGTGAGGGCAAAGGCGCGGAAGCCGCGCAAATGCTGGCCGACGCTCTCAAATCCCGCATTGCCAATCCTTCTGCCGAGCAAGTTGAGTTCCTCATCGACGAACTTGTCAAAACCATCGTGCCGCGCAAGAAGGCGTCCGAGGTGGATTTGGATGCACTCGACAAGCAGCTTATCGAAGTTCTCAACAAGGCCATCGCCGGACAGGAAAGCGCCACCACCAACGCGCGGCTCTACTACGCCCGCGCCCGGCTCGCCCAGATGCTCAGGCGCGCCGACCGATCGGACCTTCATCTCAAGGGAATCGCCACCATCAACGCCGACAACCCGGCGGTGCTCAGTCCTGCCTTGCTCGCCGTTTCCGGGGACATCCTGATGAAGTTGGGCAATCTCGACCAGGCCGAGGGCATGTTCAAGCGGCTCAGCGAGCGCTACAAGGAGGGAAGTTTCTCCGATGCCGGGCCGGTAGGCCTGGGTTACATCGCCCTAGCCCGGAAGAATCCGGAGGAAGCCCTTAGAATTTTCGACGACACGCTGTTGAACAATCCCGGCACCTCAAGATTCAAGGAAACGACCGTCGGCAAGCTCGAGGCTCTCGTCGCGCTCGGGAAACTCGATGATGCTGAAAAACTCGCCCTCGCCACCGCCGGCGACAAGACATTCCGCGGCGAGTCCGCTGGCAAGGCGCTCGTCCTGATGGGTCAGATCTATCGAGAACAAGCGAAAAAAGCCTCTGGAGATGACCAAACGGAACTGCTCAAAAAAGCCTACGGCACCTACAACCGCGTTTTCACCGCTTACAAAAGCACCCCGGAAATCTGCGCGGAAGCGGGCTGGCAGGCCTATGAAACCCTCAAAGAAATGGGCGACACGGAGCTTGCCGATAAAACCCTCAAGGCCATCGCCGAAGATCCAAAGCTGAAAAACACCGAGCGCGCCAAAAAAGCCGCCGAGTTGGCCAAATAATTCCCCAACCCATGATGTCCCCATCGCACTCACTCCGGGCCTCGCTGCTCGCATGCGCGTTTGTCTCCCTGTCACTATCATGGGCCGCGGCAGACCCCATCCGCATCGTTTTCCAAAACGGAAGGGCAGCTGCGCTCTCCGCCGTAACCCTGCAGGCCGACAAACTCGTCATCAAAGAGTCCGCGGACGGATTCACCGCCGGGCAATCCTTCCCGTTGGCTTCCATCGACCACGTCTTCGGCGAAAAACCTGCGGAAATCAATCCGGGCGTCGCTCTTCTGTTGATGGGCAAACCTGACGAAGCGCTGAAGCTGCTCGAACCGGTCATCGCCGAGCAGCAACTCACCGCGAAATTTCCTGGCAACTTCTGGCTCGAGCCCGCCCGCGCCGCGCTGGTTGCCTATGCCCTGACCGGCAATTCCGCGAAGGCTACGGAAATCGGCAAGGAAATCTCCGATGCCACCCCAGTCCAGGGAATCGATCCGTTTGTCTCGCTCGGCAAGGCCCTCTTGCTTCCCGCTTCCACCAAAGTCGAGGACCGCGCCCTCGCTCTGGGAGACCTGACCACCGACAATCTTCCCGCCGATGTCGCCGCCTACGCATCGTTTTTCCGGGGGCAGCTGCTCAAGGGCGTCAAGCCGGTCACCGAAGTCGCTGAAGCCCGCAAACAGGATGCCGAAATCCTCGAAGCCTATCTCATGGTCCCCTGCCTGTTCCCCTCGGGCGGACTCATCCTCAACGCCGTCGCTGAAATGAACGCCGCGGAGATCCTTGTCAAAATGGGGCGGCGCGAAGAAGCCGTCGCCCTCCTTGTTTCTTCGATCCGACAATCCCCGGGCACTTTGGTGGTGACTGACGCCAACAAGCGCCTTGAAAGCCTCAAATAATCCGTCCAGCCTAATCCCACCACACCACCTCGAACGAACCGCCTCATGAAACACATCTGCCAAAAAGCGATTTATGCCGCTCTCTTTCTCTTTCCGATGACCGTCTTCGGTGCGGAAGCGGCTGCGGGCACCGTCACCAAGAAGACCCTGATCGACACCTATCATGAAGGTGGCTGGGTCATGCACCTCCTGCTTCTGTTCTCCATCGGCATGGTGTGGCTTGTCATCGACATCTGGATGCGGACCAACAGCAAGAAAATGACTCCCGAGTCGGATCTGGCAATCGTCAGGGAAGCATTCCTCGCCGGTGACTATGTCGGTGCCTATCAGGCGATGAAAGGGAGCTTCAGCCCCTTTGCCGAAGTGATGCGTGCCGGTCTCGGATCCGTCGGCTACGGCAAGGACGCCACTGAAGAGGCTATTTACGCCACCGTTGAGAAAATCAGCTCCACCCTACAGACCCGGATCAACTATCTTTCCGTCATCGGGGTCTGTGCCCCGATGATCGGCTTGCTTGGAACCGTCGGAGGTATGAAGGGAGCCTTCGGCAGCCTTGGTACGACCGGACTCTCCGGCGGTGTCGGAGAACTCGCCGGCCACATCGGCGAGGTGCTCGTGGCTACCGCGGCCGGTCTGCTGGTCGCCATCCCGGCGTTCATGGCCTTCTATTTCCTCCGCAACAAACTGCAGGGAGCCGTGCACCACTTGCACGAATCGGCAGAGCACCTTTTCCGCAATGCTCCGTATGACTATCTCAAGGACGCCGATGTCGGCCAGGAGGAAACCTACGCGGCGCTTCCCAACTGGGTCCAGGCTCCCGAGGGCTGAGCCTTCGCACCGCACTTTCAACCCAACTTCTTAATCAACTAATCCTATGGCCGGCGGTGGTGGTGGTGGAGACGGCGAACCTGAGTTTCAGATTGCTCCGATGATTGACGTGCTGCTCGTGCTGCTCGTCTTCTTCGTGATGATCACCTCGGCGGAAGTGCTCAAGGTGGACAAAAAGCTCACGCTCCCCATCTCGCCCAACGCGAAACAACGCGAGGCCGAAATGGCCAAGCACGAGATGGCGGTGAACCTCCGTCTCGATACCAAGACTAACAAGGGCTTGCTGGTGATTGACGACCAGATCATGGACAACTGGCAGGACGCCATTCCGATCCTCCAGGTCAACCTGAAGCGTGACCCAAAACTCCGCATCGTCGTCCGGGGTGATGCGAATGTTCCCGCCGGCGAGATCCAGCGAGTGATGGACCTCATCGGCCAAGCCGGCATCGCCGACATCGCCTTCGCCGCCTCCAACAAATAAACCGACCGTGAAAAAGAAACGCCACCGCCGGAAAGCCAATGCGGAAGTCAACCTGGGGTTCCAGATCGCGCCGATGATCGACGTGGTCTTCGTCATCCTTCTGTTTTTCATCGTTCAGGCCAGCGACATCCAGGTCGAAAACGCCCACGTCACCAAGCTGCCAGGCACGGTGGAAAGTTCCACTGAGACCGTTCTGCCGGACGAAATCGCCGTCCGCGTCGAAGACGATGGCCAGGTTTACCTCAACGACGACCCGCTCGACGCCCCCGAGACCAAAAACCTGCCGGAGTTCGCCGGCAGCTTGAATTCCTTGCGCGAGGCCAGCGACGCCTCGAAATCGAAGGTTCTCGTGACAATTTACGCCAACGAACTTGCGCGTTACGAAAGAGTGATCGATGTTCTCGATGCTTTGAGTCGGGCCAAAATCAGTGATGTCACATTCCAAGCCGGTAGTCCGGATTGATTCGGCCCTTCCAATTTCGAAAAACCAACCACCAAAACCATGGACTTGTACGATGACGAAGGGAATCTGATCCCAGTGGTAGAGGTCAAGCAGACCTTCTGGCAGAAAATCGGCGGCGGGTCACTGCTGATTGCTGCCTTGTTTCACGCCGTCCTCTTGGTGCTTGGCGGATTTTGGGTGTTCCAAATCATCCGGGAACCCGAGAAGAAAGTGGATTTCATGCCGCCCGGTGGCGGCGGTGGCCAACGCGGAGCGGAATCCGTAGCCGTGAAAAAACGCGCTCAGATCACTCCGTCGACCAATGTCAAACGGGTATTTGCGGAAGGCGCGCAGGCAACCTACGCGATTCCCGAGCAAGGCGACAATTTCGGTGAGATGTCCACCCTCAGCTCCCTCAGCGGTGGAGGACTCTCCGGCGGCTTGGGCGGCTCCGGCGCGGGGGCCGGGTTCGGCAAGGGCGTGGGGCTCGGTGGCGGTGTCGGTCTCGGTGGTGGAGTAGGGAAAATGTTCGGACTGATTCCGGAGACCATGCGCAAGCGCTGCTCCAAGGAAGACCGTCTTGCTCGTCTCAAGGAAAACGGTGGAACTCCCGCATGTGATGAGGCGGTGACCAAGGGCCTCCGCTGGCTCAAGAGCAAACAAAATCCGGATGGTTCGTGGGGTGGAGCGAATAAACCGGCGATGACCGGACTGGCTCTGCTTGCCTACCTCGGGCATTGTGAAACTCCGGCCTCCGAAGAATTTGGTGACTCTTCCATGAAAGGGATTGTCTATCTCGTAAATCACGGGATGAAGAACGACGGGAAGTTGGGCAGTAATTTCACCTCGAACGGGTGGGTGTACGAGCACGGCATCGCGACTTATGCTCTCGCCGAAGCCGCCACGTTTTGTAAGGAACTGAAAGTGGAAATCCCAGGCTTGATGGAGGTCACCGAGAAGGCGGGCCAATTCATTATCGATAACCAACACAAAAACGGTGGATGGGCTTATCTCTACAATACGGGGGACAAGGCGCACACCGACACATCGATTGTTGGGTGGCAGATTCAGGCCCTAAAGGCGTGTAGTCATACCAACATCAAGTTTAAGGGGATGAATTCCAGCATCAGCAAGGGCCTTAAGTATCTTAGCGAGATGCAGAATGAGAATGGTGGTTTTGGCTATAACTCCAAGAAATCTCCCGTGGGTGGAGGCAAATACTTCACGCTCACCGGCGTGGGTGCCCTGTGCCACCAGATGTGGGGCAGGGGCAATTCGTCAGAAGCCCGCAACGGAGTGAAATACATCAGGGAAAACACCAAGTTTGACTGGAACACCCAAGACTCGGATCTATACGCCCATTACTACGAATCCCAAGCCATGATGCAGGCTGGTGGTGACGACTGGAAATTCTACAATGACCTTTTCCGCGACCAGATGCTCAACAACCAGAATCCCGATGGCGGCTGGAAGGCCCCCAAGTACACCGGGCACGGGTTGGCGGGAAATGAAATTTATCGTAACGCCCTGAGCATCTTGATGCTGGAAGTCTATTATCGCTTCCTCAACTCCACCGGTGGCGGTGCGAGAGAAAAACCGGGGATTTGATCTGCCGCCAGTAACCCTCTGCCGGCAGTCTGGCGCCGGATGATGTTCCGGGAATCCGAAAGATTCCTCGGTTTGGAGCGTAGTGGCACCCGTCGTTGCGGGGGCTTGCGTTCCCTGCCATTCTCAATAAACTTCCCACATCTTCATGAAGTGCTGCCATTTCTCAGTCGCGGGATTGTTCCTCACCACGCTCGTCGCCGCTGCTGCGGAAACACCGGCTCCCGCAGTCAAGGAAACCAACTTCCTCGAGATTCTCGCGAAGGGGGGCATCATGATGTATCCGCTCGGATTGATGTCGGTCATCACGGTCGTCTTGGTCCTGATCTTCCTACTCACGATCCGGCGGAACGCGATCGTCAGCGACTACTTCATGAACCATGTGGAATCCATGATCCGTAAGCGGGACTACATGGGACTCAGCGCCTTGAGCCATCGCCGTAATGAGTGCATGGCCCGGATCACCCAGAAGACCCTCGACTTCATGACTGCCAATCCGGGGGCTTCCATCGAGAATGTCCGGGAAATCGCCCACGCCGAGGGCTCTCATCAGGCAGGCTTGTTGACCTCCCGGATCACTTACCTTGCCGATATCGGTGCCATCGCGCCGATGGTCGGGCTGCTCGGCACGGTCTTCGGAATGATTGAGGCGTTTTTCCAGATTTCCTCCGGTGCGGTTCCGGGTGTGCGGGAAATGGGGCTCGCCGAAGGTGTCTCCAAGGCGCTTATCGCCACCGCCGGTGGTCTTGCCATCAGTATTCCAGCCCTCGCCTTTTACTCGATCTTCCGCGGCCGGGTGCAGAAATACATTTCGGAGCTCGAGGCGGCCGCCACCCACTTCGTCATCCTCCTGCAGACGCCGCCAGAGCGGCAACCGCTTCAGCCTTATGCCAATCCGGTGACCCGGCCACGTGAGGACTACGCCATGCCGGTAGCCTCTCCTCTCGCCGGCGAACGGCCCGACCTTCACGGTATCTAATCCGCTTCCAGGATGAAATTCTCCAGTCGCCAACCGCCAGCGATCGCCATCCAGTTGGCTCCGATGATCGACATCCTGCTGCTGTTGCTGTGTTTTTTCATCATCAGCTGGCAGTTCAGCAAGTCCGAGACCGAGCTCAATGTCTCCGTGCCGACTGCCCAGGAAGGGGCCGAACCGGAGCGGGTGCGAGGTGAAATCATCATCAACGTGCAAGCCGACGGTGGCATCAAGGTCGAGGGATTGGCCGTGGACCGGCAGCAGTTGTTCGACAAGCTTTCCACCATCGCCCAGCAGTTTGAGAATCAACCCGTTCGCATCCGTGGCGATGGGAATGTGGCCTACCAGCGGATCGTGGAAGTCATCGATACCTGCCAGAAGGCCGGCATCTGGAACATTTCCTTCGCCACCCAACGCCCTGAACCCTCCAAGTGATTCCCTTGGCAAACCGCCTGAAACGGACAACGCTCACCGCATCTTGAAACGCGCGCTCGCACTTCTTATTTTCGGATTTCATCCGGTGGTCGCCCAGGTCCCCCGGGCCGATGTGGTGGACCCGACCCTGACGGCGGATGCAGCCAATGATTTTTTCCTGCGTGGGAAGAACCTCTACGACTCGGCGCAGGCGAGCACCACCCAAGACGGGCGACTGGACTATTTCCGGCGCGCAGCTGACATTTTTTCCCAATACTTGAGTGAGTATCCCAGTCACCCTAATGCCGAAATGGCCTGGTGGTATCTCGGAAACAGCTACTATCAGTCCGGTCAGATCGATGAGGGCAAGCGTTGTTTCAGCACTCTCTTGAACCGCTACGGCAAGGGGAAATGGGCCGCCGCAGCCGCCTACACGCTCGCTGCCGATCACTATAACAAGTCGGAGTATATCTTCGCGGCACCCTTGTTCGAGCGATTCGCCGTCAATGCCTCAAAACCTGAAGAACGTGCACGCGGCAGCTATCTCGCAGGCAATTGCTACCGGCTTCTCGGCCGGGATCGCGAGGCAATCAGTTCGTTCCGAAAAGTCATCGACGATCCCGCTGGCGGGTTGTTCGCCGCGCAGTCGAAGGTCGCTCTCGGACACCTCGCAGTGAAAGGCGGTAGACTCGATGAAGCACTCGCCCTGTTCGAGTCGGTCGTTGAATCACCCAACACGCCGAAAATCCGCGGTGAGGCCGCACTTCACGCCTCGCTCACCGCCACCAAACTTGGCAAGACCGAACTCGCCGACAAATACCTCCAACTGATCCTCCGCACCCCCGGCATGGATGATTTCCGGCCCGACGCCCAGACGGCACTCATGGCCAATTTGTTCGCCAAAAAAGAATACCGGGAGGTCGTCGATATCTTCCGCCGCAGCGCCGTCAAGGCCACCGGAGACAAGGAGGCGAACCGCCTGATGATCGCCGCCCGCGCCTACATGCGACTGAAACTGCCAAGTGAGGCGCTGCAGCTTTTCCGTGATGTCGAGAAGCTGGTAAGCCCGGAGACCGACATGGCGTTCCAAGCCGCCTATTACCGGTTGTTGTGCTTTTTCCAAATCGAAGGCCGCCACCTGCCGGATCAGGTGGACGCGTTCCTCCAACTCTATCGGAAAGCCCGTCCGGAAGACTCCCGCATTCACACCGCACTGATGATGAAGGCCGAAACTTTGTTTTCAAACAAGGAAACCGCCGCCGCGGCCAAGGTTTACAGCGAGATCAATGCCAGTCTGGTCAGCGAGAAAAACCGCCCCGGTCTGCTCTATCAGCGCGGATGGTGTCTCTCCGAGGCCGGTGACGCCCAAGGAGCGGTCCGCTCTCTCAGCGAGTTCATCGCGAAATATCCTCAGGACCCACGGGTCTCTTCGGCCATCGCCAAACGCGCGAAGTCGTATTCGGAGACCGCCGAACCCGCCAAGGCCCTCGCGGATTTCGATAAACTCACCGCCTCGGTCGACACGCCGGATGATCTCGCGTCGTTTGCCTGGCTCGAGTCCGCCCGCCTGCGCCGTGCCGAGAGTAACATCCCGGACATGATTGTCCGCTATCAGGGGCTTCTGAAAAACATACGGAACCTCAGCGACAACCTCCAGGCTGAGGCGAACTACTGGATCGGCTGGGGAATGGTGAAAAACAATTCCGCCAAGGAGGCCGTTTCCTACCTCGAAAAGGCCCGCACTCTTCGATCGGAAGCCTATGCGAAACACGCCGGACTGCTCCTGATTCTCGGTTACTTCGCCTCCCAGGATCCCGTCAAACTCGCTGCGGAAATCAATCTCGCCATCCTCGGGAATTACGATTCCGACATCCCGGACCAAGCGATCCAGTGGTCGGGCATGCAGTCCTATAATGCAGGCGACTTCAGTTCCGCGGCCAAGTCACTCGCCCTGGTTGCAAATCCGCAGGAACCCCGCGAGACACCCAAAGAAGTCTGGCGCTACCTCGCCAAAGCCCGTCTCGAGACCGGCGATGGCGAGGGGGCTCTCGCCGCCGCTAACAACGTGCTCGCCGTGGAGGACAACCCCGGTTGGAAAGCCGACGGCCTGCTCGACCGGGGCCGCGCCCTGTTGATGTTGAATCGTGATTCCGAAGCCCGCATCGCTGCCGACGAAGGGGCCGCCCTGCGTCCGCAAGGCCGCACCAGCGCCGGCCTGCGCATCCTTTCCGGCGATTTGAATTTCAAGGCCCGGAACTTCGGACCCGCCGCCGCCGACTTTCTGAATGTCATCCAGTTTCACGAAGACGCGGACCTCAAGCCCCTTGCCATTTCGAAGTACATCCTTGTGCTCGAAGAGCAGGGAAATGCCGTTGAAGCTGAGAAATTCCGCCTGAAACTCAAAACCGAGTTCCCCGACTGGAAGCCATCCGCCCGTTGAATTTTCCTCCCGACTCCATTGCCATCCATGACTCCTCCTTCCGCCACCGCCGCTCCTGCGAAATCATCCAAGCGCAAATCCGAAACCGCCTGGTCTCCTGAGAAATCCGCCGAACTCTATGGTGTCGAAACCTGGGGACACGGCTTCTTCGGCGTCAATAAAAGCGGTCACGTCACCGTGCGTCTCGAGGACGACGAAGCGCAGGCCGAGGTCTCGCTCTTCGAAGTCATCGATGGCCTCCGCGACCGTGGCACCCACCTGCCGGTCCTGCTCCGCTTCCGCGACCTCCTGCACTCCCGCATCACGGAGATCAACGAGTCCTTCCGCAAGGCCATCAAGGAAACCAAATACCGCGGCGAATACCGCGGCGTCTATCCGATCAAGGTCAACCAACAGCGCCAGGTCATCGAGGAGATCGCCGAGTTTGGAAAACGCTACCACTACGGCCTCGAAGCCGGCTCCAAGCCCGAGCTCATCGCCGCGCTCGCCCACATGCACGATCCAGAGGCCTATCTGATTTGCAACGGCTACAAGGATGAGGAGTTCATCGACCTCGCCCTGCAGTCGCAGAAAATGGGTCTGCGCATCATGCTCGTGCTGGAAATGCCCAGCGAGCTCGACCTCATCCTCGAACGCTCGCGCAAGCTCGGCATCCTCCCGAATCTCGGCGTCCGCGTCCGCCTCTCCACCAAGGGTTCCGGGCATTGGCAGGACAGCGCCGGGGATAAATCCGTCTTCGGCCTCAATGCCTCACAGGTCATCGCCGTGGTCGATCATCTCAAGGAGTCCGGCTACATCGGCTGTTTGAAAATGCTGCACTACCACCAAGGCTCACAGATTCCTAACATCGTCGCCATCCGCGAAGGCGCGACCGAGGCGGTGAGAATGTATTGCGACCTCGTCAAAGAAGGCGCGCCCATGGGAGTGCTCGACATCGGCGGCGGCATGGCCGTGGACTACGACGGCTCGCACACGAATTTCCACTCTTCCTGCAACTACTCCGTCGCGGAATACTGCACCGACATCGTCGAGGTCATCTCGCAGATCTGTGACAAGGCCGGCGTTTCCCACCCGAATCTGATCTCCGAGTCCGGCCGCGCCGTCGTCGCCTATTACTCGGTGCTCGTGTTCAACATCCTCGACGTCACCAGCGCCCAGACCAGCGAGGAGGCTCCGCCTATTCCGGAAAACGCCCCGCAGAACCTCATGAACATCATCGAGGTCAACAAGGTCATCAACAAGAAGAACCTCCAGGAGTGCTTCAATGACGCGATGTATTACCGCGATCAGATGCGAGCCCAGTTCTTCTACGGTGCAGCCACCCTGCGCGAGCGGGGTCTCGCAGAAGCCTGGTTCTGGCACATTCTCACCCGCATCTCCAACATTATCGCCGGACTCGACGAGGATATTCCTGAAGACCTCCGCGAGCTGTCGTCCACCCTCGTCGATTTCTACTACGGGAACTTCTCGCTCTTCCAATCGCTGCCGGACTCGTGGGCCATCGATCAGGTCTTCCCCGTCATGCCCATCCACCGGCTCGACGAAAAACCCCGCCACCGCGCCGTACTCGCCGACATCACCTGCGACTGCGACGGCAAGATCGACCGCTTCATCGACAAGGAAGACGTGGCGAAAGTTCTCCCGCTCCACGACTTTAAGCCGGAAGAGCCGTACTACCTCGCCGTGTTCCTCGTCGGAGCCTATCAGGAAACCCTTGGTGACCTCCATAACCTGCTAGGCGACACCAACGTCGTCGGCGTGCATCTCGAAAAGGGCAAGCCCGTCTACACCCACGAGGTCGAGGGCGACACCGTCGCCGACGTGCTCAGCTACGTCGAGTTCGACCCCAAGGAGCTCGTCACCCGCTTCCGTACCTTCGCCGAGAAAGCCGTTACCGAAGGCCGCATCTCACCGAAGGAACGCCGCGAGATTCTGGACCTTTTCCGTGAGGGGCTGTCGGGCTACACCTATTTCGAAAGCTGACTCCAATCGTCCGGACAGGTACGCCTTCGGGATGGCCCAAAGGCAGTCCGGCGGGTGTCAAGGCGGAGGATTGCTGACTGAAAACGTTCGCAATGGGAATTCCATCGTGCCTGCGTGTGCATGATGGACGGTTTCTGACCTTTTACCTATGGATGAGTCCGAACGCCTGTAGTTCTCCCAGACCTGTCCGCCGTCGGCTCCCTGCGGCCGAAGCGGCAATTTAGCGCGTTTTTACGTCAGCTCAAAAGAGCAGCCAAGCGCCGATCTGCATTGTATCTTTTTGAAAACCAGTCGGTTGTTGATTGATTTCAAATTTCATCAAAAGTGCCGGGAACAGGACTCGAACCTGCACACCTTTCGATACTAGATCCTAAGTCTAGCGCGTCTACCAATTCCGCCATCCCGGCTTGCGGACGGGACTCTACCGGGGCGGGGGCGCGGGGCAAGCACGCATTGCGCGGCGGGAGAATCCGCTTGTGGACCATCAGCGGAGCGGCTCTGATGTGGATATGAAAGAGATTTATACCCATCACGATCTGGCGCGGCTGGGATACTTCAAGACGGTGCTTGAGGAGGCGGACATCCCGAATCTGATCCGTCACGAGAGTTTGTACAATCTGGCGGTGCCTTTCGCGGTGATGCCGTCGTTGTGCGTGCGGGATGACGAGGACTACGACCGGGCGCTCGGGTTGTTGCGCAGTCATGCAGAGAGGCCACCGGTGTCGGGTGAAGATTGGACCTGCGTTTCCTGCGGTGAGGCGGTGCCGGCGTCGTTCGATTCCTGTTGGAAATGCGGGGCGGTTCGCACGGAGGTTTAGGGGGGACTGATCCCGAGACGGTGCCAGGTTTCCGGTGGGGTGGCGGGTGCGGCGGCTTGATTCCACGAAAGTTCGAGCACGTGGAAGCTTCCGCCGAGGTGGGCGGGGTGGGTGAGGGTTTGGAACTGGCGTAGCGCGGTCGCGACTTGATTTCCTTCGAGGCTGAGGAGCCAATCGCGGCCGACTTCCGTGAGCCAAGCGCCTTGATTCCTGAATGTGGTGGGTTGGCAGCCGAGGGCGATGGCGGCTTCAGCGACGGCGGTGAAATCGACATGGGCAGTGATGTCGATCTCGCCGGGGGTCTCGAGCGGATTCTCCGCGGCGCGGTGTTTGGAGAAGGTGCGCAGGGTACCGGATCTGCGGTCGGTGTCGTAGTATTCCGGGCGGGCGAAGCCATAGTCAGGCCAAAGCAGAAGGCCGGAGGAGAGGGCGCGGGTGATTGGCTCAAGGAAGCTCCCGTAGTTTGTCCGGATCTCGGTACGGTAGCCGGTCGGGAATTGGGTTCCCAGCAGGGCGAGGGCGTCGGACAGCAATGGATCGGTGACGGGGTGATTTGTTTCCCAAATTAATTCGCCGTTTGAGTCGAGGCTGACCCGGCATTCCTGCCAGCCATCCGGGTGCATCTCGACGATCTGGAAGGGAAGTGCGTCGAGAAGTTCGTTTCCGAAGGCGACCCCGGGCAGCGGATGGGAGTGAATTTCGTCGAGGGTGGTGACGAAGCGGGTGCGATCCTGGAAGCTGGCGAGAGATTGTTTTTGGGCGGCCTGAAGCAGGGGAAGCGGCTCGGGAATGACGTATTCGACGGCGGCCCAGGCCAGTGGGTCAAGCCGCGAGATCGCGCCGAGAATGTCGGCTGCGAGAGTGCCGTCATGGGCGCCGCATTCGATGATGCGCCATTTTCCGGGGGTGCCGGATTCCCGCCACTCGCGGAGAAACCGGCGGGCAAGCAGTTCACCAAACAACGGTCCCACGCTCACGCTGGTGAAAAAATCTCCACCTCGCCCGACTTGGCGTGATTCCCTGGCGTAGTAGCCGAGTCGAGGATCGTAAAGGGCACTGGCCATGAAATCGGCAAATCGCAGGGGCCCCTCCCGCTCGATCCGCTGGCGCAGAATCCCGCCCAACGAAGGAGTTGCGGGCAGGGCTTCACTCGGATAGCTTGCCGGGCATGTGACTGCCTTCAAGGGCGGTGATGGATCCGGATCTGGCATGGCTACCACTCAAAAAACGAATCGAAAGAAAATCAGCAAGCCTTGGTTCTTCCTGCGCCCCGGGTTCTGGTTGTTTTTGCTCTTAGTGGGATTCCTCGTGGCGTGCGGCGGATGGGTTTTTATGGACGGCTATACGAGGGAATACCGTGAGCGGGCGAAGACTTATGATCTGGACCGGATCAACGACCTGGAGGAGCCCAGCATTATTCTGGATCGGAATGGCAAGGAGATCGGCCGGATCTTCGTGCAGAACCGCAGCGTGATTCCGATCGAGCAGGTTCCGGAGATTTTCATCAAGGCGCTGCGGGCTGGGGAGGATTCACGGTTTCTTTCCCACCACGGTGTGGACTACATCGGCGTGGGGCGCGCGGTGATTTTGAACGTCCAGGGTGGCAACCAAGGGGCGAGTACGATTACCCAACAGCTCGCCCGGAATGCTTACAATCTCAAGGAAGAGGCGATCGTCCGCAAGGAGACCACGATTCAACGGAAAATGGTCGAAGCGTTCCTGGCCCGGCGGATCGAGGACCGGTATTCGAAACGGGAAATCCTGAATTTTTACCTGAACCGGATTTATTTCGGCAGTGGATTTTATGGAATCCGGTCGGCATCGCTGGGCTATTTCGGCAAGGAGCCGATGGAGTTGGCGACGGAGGAATCCGCCTCGCTGGTGACTTTGATCAAGAATCCGAACGGGCGCTCGCCGCTGAACAATCCGGCGGTGAACAAGGAGGGGCGGAACTACGTGCTCGGCCGGATGCGTGAGGAGGGAATGATTTCCTCGTCCGAACTGGCCCGGCTCAAGGCGCTGCCGCTTGTTTTGAACTCGCAACCGCTGCGCCGCGGAACGTCGCATCTCTACGAACGGATCGCCGAGCAGGTCGGGCATGCACTCGGCGAGGACGCTCTGGCGTCCGGAAAATTCAGGATCCACACTACGATCCTCGCGGAAGCACAGAATGCGGCCCAGAAGTCCTTGTTGGAGAGCTTGGCGAAAGCGGAAGCCAAGTCGGGTTACAAACACCAGAAGTATCAGGATTACCGGAAGAGCAGTACAAAGCCGGCGGAGTATCTTCAGGGAGCCGTGCTCATGATCGACCATGAAACGGGAGAGGTGCTCGCCCACGTCGGTGGCCGGGACTACTCGCAGGCGCAGTTCGATTTCATCGAGCTCGGGAAGCGATCACTGGGAACCGCGTTTTTTCCTTTTATTTATGCCGCTGGATTGAGCAGAAACCAGACGCCAGCCACCTTGGTGGAAGATGAACCGATGGACAACCGGGCGGTGATGGTGGGCGGTCAGGAAGGAATCCTTGGCGAGTGGGGGATGGAGGTATCTTCGCCGGTTTACGAAGGGAATATCCCGGCGCGTGAGGCGTTGGAGCACTCAAAGATCGCCGCCACCGTCCGGTTTGCCGGGTTGACGGGCTTGCAACAAGTGGTGGATACGAGCGTCGCCTTTGGTTTGCCGCTGCAAAAAGCCGAGCTGCTGCCGCGCCTGGCGGTGGGATTTGAGGAAGTTTCCATGAAACAGGTGGTGCGGGCAATGTCGGTTTTTCCCCGCGGCGGGATGTCGGGGTCGGAAACATTGATCTATCTGGACAGGGTGGAGAACGCGGCTGGTCGGCCGGTGTATCGCCGGCAGCGCCAACCGGTGATCTCAACCAAGGTGATCGACCCGGCGACCGTGTGGCAGATCCACAGCATGATGGCGGGCTCGCTCTACCGGGGCAGCTCAAAGGGCGTCTTGGACGGATTGGTCGAGAGGCCGTTCCACGGAGCAGGCAAGGGTGGATCGACCCATGGATTCACGGATTCCTGGTTTGTCGGTTATAACAAGCGGGTCACCTGCGGGGTGTGGACCGGATTTCTGATGGGAAATGGCGAACCGGTTTACCCGGGCGCGTTCAGCCGCGATCTGTCGATGCCGGTGTGGCAGGCGACGATGAATGCCGTGGCCCCATCATTCGGGGGAGGCAAGCTGAGCCCTCCCACGGAAGTGGCGGAGGTTCCCGTATGTTCGGTATCCGGGCAACGGGCGACCCAGTTTTGTCAGGAGCACGTGGAGGACATTGCTTCGGGGACCGTTCGCTCGCGTTCCACGGCGGTCGCCGAGTATTTCCGCAAGGGCACGGAAAACCTGCCGTTTTGCACCATACACTCAGGTGCGTTGAGCGAGGGGATTTCTCCCGAAAACGCGATTTTGAACATGCCGGCGCTTGATGCGGTGCCGGTCCGGCCGAGAGAGCCGGTTCTCATCGGCGATGATCCATATCATACCGAGGTGCCAAGTTTCGCGGCGGTTTCGACGGAGTCGGGATTGGTCCGCCACAGCACCAACGTGCTCGACAGTCTGGACCTGGGAGACGTTGAGGAGGGAATCCCCCTGAAGCGTCCGCGCCGGCTTTCAATCGAGGACGAGTGAAGCGAGGCGGATTTCCTGGATTTTCAAAACTTCGCCCTGTCGCCCGACGGGACGCTTCTCCATGAACCGGAAACTTTCCCCGATCATGAAATTAACCTTGAATACATAAATTAGCCTAGGCTAATTATTGCCCACATGAAGACTACCTCACTCAAGAGTGCGACGATCCCGTTTCTCGGCCCCGCGCTGATTTTTCCGGTTTGCGCCGCTGCCGAATTGCGCCCCCTGAGCACGGATCGGCCCGATACCACGGAAAGCACCCACACCGTGGATGCGGGACATTTCCAATTTGAAATTGAAATCGCGACTTGGACCCGCGATGGGAAATACCGGGATTTGTCATTGGGCCAGCTCAATTCCAAGATCGGTCTCAACAGCTCCACGGACTTCCAGGTGGTGACGCCGTATTTCACCCAAGTCCATAATGGCGAAGAAGGTTTCGGCGACTTGCAAATCCGCCTGAAACGAAATTTGTGGGGCAACGACGAAGGCTCCACGTCGATGGCGGTGATGCCATTCATCCAGTTTCCGACCTCAAGCGGGAATCTCGGCCGCGACAAGGTCGAGGGCGGATTGATCGTACCCTTCGCGTTTGAGGCGCCGGCCCACTGGTCCTGCGCGGTCATGGGGGAGTTGGACGTGGAGGCCAATGAAGACCGCGACTATCACCTCGTCGGCTTGGCGTCGGCCACGGCTAGCCACGCAGTAACCGAGCAAACCGTTGTGTTTTTTGAACTGGTGAGCAATCTCAGCGCGGAATCTGGATCCGAATGGGAAGCCTATTTCAACACAGGCATAACGTGGCTGGTCACCCCCACCTGGCAGATCGATGGAGGAGTCCGGATCGGCCTGACGGATGCTTCCGCTGACTACTCGCCGTTCCTGGGAATGAGCACCAAGTTTTGACCTAAAATTTAGCCTTATCTAATATTCTACATTGAATCGAATATGAAAACTGCCATTGCTACGCCCATGCAATTGAGTGTCCGGGAATCAAAGCCACATCGTGGCCGGGGAATGCGGCTCATTCTGGTGTGTGTATGGGCCGGATTACTGGTCGGCTGTGGTGAAGCGACCAAGCAGACGAACTCCGGAAAGAAGAAAGTGGTGACGAGCTTCACCATCATTGCCGACATGGCCCGCGAAGTCGCGGGAGACGCGGCGGAGGTGGAGTCAATCACCAAGCCGGGCGCGGAGATCCACGGTTACGAGCCGACCCCGAAGGACATTGTGAAAGCCCAAGGTGCCGATCTGGTGCTTTGGAACGGAATGAACCTCGAACTCTGGTTCGAGAAGTTTTTCACCAATGTCAAAGACGTTCCCGGCGCCGTGCTGACGGAAGGCATCAAGCCGATGGGGATTTCAGAAGGTCCCTACACCGGAAAGCCGAATCCTCACGCCTGGATGTCACCAGCGAATGCGGTGATCTATGTGGAGAACATCCGCCGCGCGCTGGTCAAAATGGATCCTGCAAACGAAGCGGTTTACACGGCTAACGCGGCCGCCTACACCGCGAAAATCAAAGCGCTGGACGAGCCGGTCCGGCAGAAGCTCGCCGGGATTCCGGACGCGAAGCGTTGGTTGGTGAGCAGCGAGGGGGCGTTTTCCTACCTCTGCGAGAATTACGGACTTCGTCAGCTATACCTGTGGCCGATCAATGCCGACGCCCAGGGCACGCCGCAGCAGGTGAAGCAAGTCATCGATGGAGTGCGGGAGAATAAGATACCGGTCGTTTTCTCCGAAAGCACCGTCAGTGACAAGCCGGCCCGCCAAGTGGCCCAGGAAACGGGAGCGCACTACGGCGGCGTTTTGTTCGTGGACTCGCTGACCGATGCCGAGGGTCCGGCTCCGACCTATCTGAAATTGTTGGAGACAAACGCTGATACAATTGTGAAAGGATTTCTCAACCCAAAATGATTCCGCAAGAAGATCATCCGCGCCTGGATGTGGAGGACGTGTCGGTGGCGTACGCCAACGGCCACCTCGCCTTGCACAACGCCACATTCCATCTCCGAGGCGGCACGATCTGCGCCCTGGTGGGCGTGAATGGCAGCGGCAAATCCACGCTTTTCAAAAGCATCATGGGATTCGTGGAGCCCAGAGCCGGGAAGGTGAGGATCAATGGCGAGCCAATCCGCGCCGTGTTGAAAAAACATCTCGTCGCTTACGTCCCGCAGGCGGAGGAAGTGGACTGGCAATTTCCTGTCAGTGTCTGGGATGTGGCGATGATGGGCCGCTACGGTGCGATGAATTTCCTGCGCATCCCGCGGGCGATTGACAAGGCGAAGGTCGAGGAGAGCCTGCGCCGAGTGTCGATGTGGGATTTCAAGGACCGGCAGATCGGCGAGTTGAGCGGAGGGCAGAAAAAGCGGGTCTTCCTCGCCCGAGCGCTAGCCCAAGGCGGGCGGGTGATCCTGCTGGATGAGCCGTTCACCGGAGTGGATGTGAATACGGAGGAAGCCATCATCCAGCTTCTGCGGGAGCTCCGCGCGGCCGGCTGCATCATCCTCGTTTCCACCCACAATTTGGGCAGCGTCCCCGAATTCTGCGATCAGGCAGTGCTCATCAACCGCACCGTGCTCGCCTACGGACCGACATCGGAAGTGTTCACTGAGAGCAATCTAGCCGCAACCTTCGGAGGCGTGCTGCGCCAGTTCCAGTTCGAGCAATCCACCGTCCAGGAGCACGACGGCCGGACAATCCGCGTCCTGACCGACGACGAACGGCCGCTTGTTTTTGGCAAGGACGGCCACCTCGAATACAAGGACCGCCAGGAGCACGCCGAGTTGCTGAAGGAACGTTCGGAAAAAAATGACTGATCTATTTCAACCCCTGCTGACGCCTTTACAGTATGACTACATGCTGCGAGCCATCTGGGTCAGTGCGCTGGTCGGCGGCACCTGCGGGTTTCTATCATCCTTCGTGACGCTCAAAGGCTGGTCTTTGATGGGCGACGCACTATCTCACGCGGTCGTTCCGGGAGTCGCGGTGGCCTACATTCTCGGGCTTCCTTTCGCGCTGGGTGCCTTTGTGGCCGGGCTCCTAGCAGCGGGAACCATGGCCTTTATCAAGGCAAAGAGCCGCATTCGCGAGGACGCGACGATCGGAATTGTCTTCACCGCCTACTTCGCACTTGGTCTGGTTTTGATTTCGTTGTTTCCCGCACGGGTGGATTTGAAGGTCATCCTTCTCGGTAATATCCTTGGTATTTCGGATCCGGATATCTGGCAAGTCATCGCCATCAGTGCGGTGACGCTGCTGGTATTGGGGCTGAAATGGAAGGACCTGATGCTTTTTTGTTTCGATCCTAACCAAGCCCGCACGCTCGGCCTGCGGTCGGGGCTGCTGCATGTCACCCTGATCTCGCTGCTTGCTGCCACCTCCGTCGCGGCCTTGCAGGCCGTGGGGGCCTGCCTGGTGATGGCAATGTTGATCACCCCTGGAGCCACTGCCTATTTGCTAACTGATCGCTTCGGGAGAATGCTCTGGTTGTCCTCTGTCATGGGGGTGGTGACTTCCCTGGTCGGGGCCTATGCCAGTTTCTATTTGAACGGGGCAACCGGTGGATGCATCGTCACCCTCCAAACTCTCGTTTTCCTCGCCGCATTCGTTTTCGCGCCAAAACACGGGATTCTCGCTTCGAAACGCCGTGTGCGCTCCACGCAATCCGCCCCCTCGGCATGACCGAATTCTTCGAACCACTGCAATACGCCTTCATGCGCGACGCCCTGTTGGTCGGGACCATGGTCGCCACGATGTGCGCGGTACTGTCGTGTTTCCTGATTCTCAAAGGGTCGTCACTGATGGGCGACGCCATCTCGCACGCGGTCTTGCCAGGAATCGTGCTGGCTTACATCGCCGGGATGCCCCTATCAATCGGAGCGTTCTTCGCGGGTCTGTTCTGCGCGGTGGGCACGGGTTTCATCAAACAGAACAGCCGCATCAAGGAGGACACGGTGATGGGGGTGGTCTTCACGGGCTTGTTCGCGTTTGGGCTGGTGCTTTTCAGTCGCACGCCTTCGGACATGCATCTGGATCACATTCTCGTCGGAAGCATTCTCGGAATCACCCCCTCCCAGCTGTTGCAGACACTTGGTTTGGGTGGCTTGGTACTGGGTGTGACGCTGGTTTTGCGCCGCGACCTGCTGCTGATCTGCTTCGATCCCGGCCAGGCACGGGTGATGGCTCTTCCCGACCGGTTTTTGAGCTACCTGCTCTTGGGCTTGTTGTCACTTGCCGTAGTCGTTTCGCTGCAGGCGGTGGGCATCATTCTTGTTGTCGCGATGTTGGTCACACCCGGCAGCATCGCCCACCTTTGGACGGACCGCTTCGACCGGATGCTGCTAGTCGCAGTTGTTGCCGCTGTGGCTTCCACTTGGACAGGGATTTTCCTGAGCTACCACATTCAGGGATCCACAGGAGGCTGCATTGTCCTCGTGCAGGCGCTTCTGTTTGTCGCCTCGCTGTTATTCGCCCCCAAGTACGGGATGATAAGCCGACGGATGCGAGCAGGCTGACGGTAGCGTGCTTCTTTCAACGGTCCGCGGCAAGAGCGTCGATCAGATAGCGAGCGGGACGGAAGTTTTCAATCAGGATCTCCTGTTGTGTTCCTCGCTTCATCCGGATCTGGCTAATGTTGAAATTCGGCGTCTTGTGCGGGGCGAAGAGGATGTCGTCGTGAGTGGAGTTTTCGTGCTTCTTGAACATGCTCGGTAGGATGTCGCCGCCAAGATGGTCGTCACGCCCGGTGGCAAGGTGGCAAGTACCGAGGACCTTTTCATCCTGAATGTCAGCAAAGGAAACAGGGAGGACCTGGGTGCCGAAACCGAGCTCGCCAAGGGTGCCGGTCATCGGGTCGTCCGCCAGCCTGGCGTTGTGCGCGTCGATAGTCGTCTGGTTTCCCTGAATGAGTGAGGAATGGATGATGCAGCGGTTTTCGACCTCTAGCACGCCGAGCGTTCCATCCTCGTATTTCATGGGGAATTGGCCATGTGCATCGGCGGGAACGAAGTAAACCTCCCCTGCGGGAAGATTGGCGATATCGGGAGCTCTCCCGTTGCAGAGTCCATGGGACTTTTGCGCCTCCTGACCAGCGAGGCCAAGCCATGCGGTTAGGACTCTGCCGTTCTCCAACGTGAAATCGATTTCGATAGAATCCGCCTTCGTTAGGGCAAGGCGCAGACGTTCGGCGTCCGCGGACACTTCATGGTAATCCACTGCAAGCCCTGAATTTAGGATGATGTCATTGAGCCCGTGAAGCGTGGCGCCGCGGAATCCGTATTGTTTGCACTTCGCCGTGAGGGGGGCTGTGGCGGAGAATGTCGAAATACAAAGGATGATGTCGTAATTTGGATAGATATCCAGATCCAGGGAGAGTGGGCGGCCCTTTGTGTCCCATACGTGGTCTGCAAGATCGAGGTTAGAGCCATGAGTACAGCGGTATGCGAAGATCTCTCCACCGGTCATTCCGAGTTCGTCCAAGACACCGTTCCGAAGGCCGAGATAGAAGTGCTTATAGGCATTCTTCTGAACCGTGAAGCCGGGCTCTTCCAAAAAAGAATGATCCTTGATCAGAGATTGTGGTTCATCGAAATCGATAAGAATACATACCCGGCTGCCTTGGGTGGGCTCGAACACGGTCCCGAGGAGTCGACTAAGGCTGAAAGCAGGGAATTTCCGGTTTTCCGGATGAAGCAGGATTTCCTCGCGAAAATAATCAGGGAGACATGGAGCGGACATGGTGATCATAATTTGAATCGTAAAACCGCTTGGAACCTCCGCAAGAGAGGAATCGTGAAAAATCACTCGATTCCAAAGTCATCGGATCCGGTTTCGCCTTGTGGCTTGTTTTCACGCATTTCGGCGAGGACGCCGGACATGTCCTCCAGTTTGTCCCAAAGCTCGCGGACCACATACAGCGGAGCTCCACAGCGCACCACGAGAGCCAGGCAGTCGGAAGGTCTAGCGTCGAGTTCGATGATTTTGCGCTCCATGATCTCGTTCTCGGCCTCGATGATCAGCCGGGCGAAGTAAATCTCTTGTTCCATCCGCACAATCACAGCTCGGGAGACCTTTGCTCCAAAAGTCTGAAGAGTGAGAAGAAACAAATCGTGAGTGAGTGGCCGGGTTGGATGTTGGCCGCCCAGAGAGGCGTTGATCGATGCTCCCACACCAGGATCAATGTAAAAGACGATGGATTTCGTGCCATCGCCAAGGAAAACGGCGCATCCGGCCTGGGTTGGGAGGAGAGCAACAGGCTCAACGGTGACGAGGTCTTGCATTGATAGGACCATCGGCTCTCATTCAGCTTTTTCCAAGAGCAAACACCGGATTGGACGGTCGATTCGATTTGGAAATGAAGTTATGCTGCCCATGAATCCTGGAATGAGTGCGTAAGCCGACATTTCCAAACGGCTGCACACGTAGACAATCCGAGATTCAAGCAGGCTAGTGTCTCGTAAAATTTTATTTGGTGGTTAGTGAATTTTAAAATTGTACGATTCTGAGAATGTGTACAATCGGACAGGTGCCCGCCAAAATACACCGAATCAGGCTATCCAAATCCGAACGTCATGAACTCGAAGCCCTCCGCGATCAAAAGCGCGGCAAGGCCTCCGGCATCATGCGTGCGGTCGCCTTGTTGCTTTCCGACGAGGGGCCGCATGGTCCTGCCATGAAGGATGCCGACATTGAGTCACAAACCGGAATCTCCATCCGCAACCTCGAACGCCTCCGGCTGCGTTGCTGCGAGGTCGGACCGCTCGCCGCCCTCGCACGCAAGCCCCGTGCCACTCCGGGGCGTGAGGTCAAAATCACCGGCGAGATCCACGCACGCATCACCCAGCTTGCCTGCTCCAAGCCCCCTGTCGGTCATGCCCGCTGGACGCTGCGGCTGTTAGCCCGTCATCTCGTCGAGATCGAAGTCATCGAATCGATCTCCCACCAATCCGTGGGGACGGTTTTAAAAAAAGCGAGCTCAAGCCATGGCGGCAGGAACGCTGGTGCATCCCGCCCAAGCAAAACGCCTCTTTCGTAGCGGCGATGGAAGACGTTCTGGAGGTCTATTCCAGAGCGCCGCAGCAGGATCGACCGTTAGTGTGTCTGGATGAATTTGCAAAACAACTGCTGTCTGAAACACGTGCGCCTGTTGCCGCAATCCCCGGGTACCTCGCCCGGGAAGACTACGAATACGTCCGCGAGGGCAGCGTGAGTGGATTCATGATCGCCATGCCGCATCTGGGAAAACGTGATGTCTTCGTGGGTGGCGACGGACGCCGCACCGCGTTGGATTTCGCCGCCTGTCTCGACCACCTCGCGAACACCCTCCTGCCAGACGCCGCGAGAATCGTGTTGGTCATGGATAACCTCAACACCCACAAGGAAGCCTCGCTATACGAAGCTTTCCCGCCTGAAAAGGCGCGTGCCTTGTGTGAACGCTTCGAGATGCACTGGACCCCCAAACACGGTAGCTGGCTGAACATGGCCGAGATCGAGATCGGACTTCTGGGGCGGACCTGTCTGGATCGAAGAATCGGCTCGGTTGTGGAATTCACAGACGAAGTGATAGCCTATCTCGCCCGGAAAAATGAAGAATCCAAATCGATTAACTGGCAGTTCACCAATCAAAAAGCCCGGATCAAACTCAAATCACTTTATCCAACAATTTGAGTTTTACACGATACTAG
>JANPKJ010000108.1:0-37827 GCA_031425955.1 Akkermansiaceae bacterium
GAAGACCGAAGCCGCACCAGCTACTGAATGTTCCCCGACATCAAATGATCGAGATCAGCCATCGCTCCCGCTACAAGAAACCCGCAGATGAAATCGTCCCAAACAACCCTTAAGTTAGCGCCATTCGGGTCAGTCCCCGCAGTCTCACAGAATGCCTGACATGCACACCGCAGACCATGCGCAAATTTCGATGAGCGCAGTGATAGGACAGATCGTTGTCTCAATGCGAAAGGAGCCGGGAGGAGAGCCCGTTGGGTGTCACGAGCATGGAGTGAAGCGTGGCGCTGCCGCAAGCCAGGGTCCATCCAAGGGTTGTAACCGTACCCGAGTCGGGGATCGAACGATCCCAGGTAAGCAACGGGAAGGCGTGGGCTTTGGCGGTTAGGGAAATTTTCAAAACGGGAACTTGCCGCCGCCGAGTCCTTTCATCATGTCCTTCATGCCGCCGGCTCCGCCCATTTGCTTCATCATCGCGCCCATCTTGGTGGGGGATTTCATCATCTTGCGCATCTCGCCAAACTGTTTGATGAGCTGGTTCACCTCCATCAGCGAGGTGCCGGAGCCGGCGGCGATGCGCTGGCGGCGGGAGCCCTTGATGATCTCGGGGCGGGTGCGCTCCTGCATCGTCATCGAGAGTACGATGGCTTCGGTGCGTTTGATCTTCTTGGTGTCGAAGGCTCCGGCGGGGAGTTGTTTCTTGATCTTGCTGAAGCCGGGCATCAGGCCTAGCAGGCCTTCGAGCGGACCGAGGTTCTGGATCATCTTCATCTGGTCGAGGAAGTCGGTGAAATCGAATTTCCCTTCCTGCATGCGCTTCATCGAGCGCATGGCGTCGGCTTCGTTCACCTTGTCGGCGACCTGCTCGACCATGCCGACGATGTCGCCCATGCCGAGGATGCGGTCGGCCATGCGGCTGGGGTGGAATTCGAAAAGCTGGTCTAATTTTTCGCCCTCGCCGGCGTATTTGATCGGCTTGCCGGTGACGGCGCGCATCGAGAGCGCCGCACCGCCGCGGGCGTCGCCGTCGAGCTTGGTGAGGATGATGCCGGTGATGCCGACGGCGTCGTCGAAGTGTTGGGCGACGGAGACCGCTTGCTGGCCGGTGGCGGAGTCGGCGACTAACAAGGTTTCCTTCGGGTTGACGAAAGCGTGGAGGCGTTTGAGTTCCTCGATGAGCCGCTCGTCGATTTCCTGGCGGCCGGCGGTGTCGAAGATGAGGACGGTGCCTTGTTGTTTCTCGGCCCACACGAGCGCGTCTTTGGCGACCTTGACGACGTCGGTTTCGGTGGCTTCCGGCGTGTAGCAGGGGACTTCGATTTGTTTGGCAAGGACGGCGAGCTGGTCGATGGCGGCGGGGCGATAGAGGTCGCAGGCGATGAGCAGCGGCCGGCGGCCTTCTTTTTTCAGGCGGTTCGCGAGCTTGGCGGAGGTGGTGGTTTTACCGGCACCATTGAGGCCGCAGATGAGGATGCGGGCGGGCGGGTTGAGGTCGAGCGGGGCCTGGTCGCCGCCGAGCAGGGCTTCGAGCTCGTCGTGGAAAATCTTGACGATCTGCTCGCCGGGTTTGATCGACTTGAGCACGTCCTCGCCGAGTGCCTTGTCCTTCACCTTGGCGATGAAATCCTTGGCGACACTGAATTCCACGTCCGCTTCCAACAGTGCGATGCGGATTTCGCGGAGTGCGTCGGAGATGTTTTTTTCCGAGATGCGGCCCACGCCACGAAGGTTGCGGAAGGTTTTGTCGAGGCTGTCTGAAAGTGAGGAGAACATGGTGGAGGTAGGCGTGAGGATGGAAAAACCCGCTCCCCGTGACGGGAAGCGGGCTAATTCAAGGTCGGATCGGGGCAGCTGTCAAACCAGCGCCGGATCCGCGCCGATCATGCCGACGAGGCTTTCGCGGTAGGCGGGGGAACTGACGTGTTCGAGGGTGGCCTTTGCCTTGGCGATGCGATCATGGATTTGCAGGCGCTCGAGTTCGCTTTGGTAGTTCGGCTTGGTGAGGAAGGTTTCCAAATAGTCGATGTGGCGTTTCCAGAGTGCCTGGTCGATGCCGGCCTTGGTGTCGAGCCGGGCTTGATACCAGTCCGAGGCGATCAACGACTCGCGGGTGAAGAGCGCGCGGATTGCCGGGTCATTGATGGTTTTTCCTTCGAACTGGCCGTAAGCCATGATGTTCAGCAGTGCCTTGAGCGGCGGGCAGGCCACATCGATGCTGCCGTCCTTGAAGTAGTTCAAGGCCACCGTGCGCTGGGTCTCGATGATGTTGTCGAGTCCGTCGATGAAGTCTTCCATCGATTGCAGTTCGGGGCGCAGCATGTCCTCGCTGAAGACCGTTTCCGCGGCGGAGAACATCCGGCCGAAGAAGGTGGTGACGAATTTCTCCGTGATGCGGTAGCCGAGGCGGCTGGCTTCGATGAGTTTTCCCTCGTGCTGGAAATCTTCGATTTTTTCGAAAAAGCCGTTGGAGATCAGGTAGTCCGGCTCGCGCTCGGGGATGAACATGCGCGACCAGATTTCCGGAACGAGCAGGCTGATGTCGTGGTCGACGCGGTATTTCCTCCCGATGTGGCCGGCGGCGCTGGTGAATCCGTGGTAGTTCGTGAGGAGGAACGACACCAGCGCGGCGTTCACGTCATGAATGGGCAGGAGGGCGTTGAACGGGCCCTTGGTGAGCGCTCCCTCGCTCCCCGCACCGGTGGTGGACGGGCTTTTGCCGGTGAGCGATGCGATGAAATCCATGAACAACTCGGGCAGTTCCTGATAGTGGATCGGGTTGTAAACGGCGAGGGCGCGGATGCCGGCCGCCTCGTCGGGCGGATTGTTTCGGCGTCCGGCGAGCACGGAATTCACCGGTTTCAGGACTGGCACGTCAAGTGGCAGGCGGCGGAAGAGGCGGGCACCGAGCTGGGCCACATAGAGCGAGCGCGGATCTTCGAGATCCGGGCGGTTCTGGAGGTAGCGCGGGTTTTTAGTGGGCTTGCCATCGACGATGCGCGGCAGGTGCGAGCTGATGATGTAGGAGGGTTTTTCTCCATCCACGAAGGCCGCGAGCGTCTTGCGGAGCGGGGAAGTGAACTGCTCGAAGCGGATGGCGTCCTTGAGCATCGCCGCGGCATCCGGCCGGGAGATGGGTTCATAGTTCGAGAAAAACAGGCCGCCCTGGCTGAAATCGCTTTCGGTCCGCTTGTCGTAGCCGCGGATGATGGCGTCGTCCGGGCGTTGGAAGAGGCGGAATTCGCAGTTTTTGACGAATTTGACGGAGGGGTTCTGCAAATCCGGATGGAGTCCAGTCACCGCGTTGCGCGGGACGACCATCGAAGCGCTGATGTCGTCCTCGGTCTGGACTTTTTTTGCCGGGGCGAAGTCCTTGCGGATGCTGAAGGTGCGCCAGGTGCCGTCTTCGGTGAAGCCCACGCGGAGGTATTGGGTGACGAGGCGCTGGCGGCGATAGATGAGCTGGCGACCGGGAACGCCGTTGACGAGGTCCACCGAGAAACGCTTGCGCCAGTCATCGCCCCAAGTGGGCTTGTGGAAGCGCTTGATGATGAAGACGAGGTCCCGCGCGAAGCGGCCAAAAGTGCCGAGCCATTGGTTGTATTCGTCCGTGTAGGCGGGATTCGGAGTGAGCAGGCGGACGACGGAGCCGAGAGAGCGCTCGCTGCTGAGCAGCGGGCGGCCGGGTTTGCCTGGCTCGATCGGGTTTTTGTAACGGTTGGAGTAATCGTAATTGATGATTCCCCACGCGATCTCCAGGTCATTTTTTAAATTATGAACGAGCACCGCGGCGGTAATCATCGCATCTGAGAGTGACTTGGAAATTTCCGACTTGCCGCCGCCGGAGACGGTGCAGGGCTTGTGGCAGAACGTGCCTTCCGCAGTGGTGCCGATGAGCCGCCAGCGCTGGCCGGCAGTGGGTTTGACCATTTCCACTTTGTAGCCGGATGGCAGGATGTAGGTGATGCCTGGCTGCAGCGGGATTTTCTGTGCGCCGCTGTCGTTGGACCAGGTGACGGATTGGCTGTGCAGGTCGATGTGCACATCCTCGGGGACGTAAAAAATATCTGGGAACTGTTTGTCGATGCCATAGCCCTCGGGCTGGAGATCAAAAATCTCGCTGTAGCGGGTCATCAAACCTGAGAACTTGTGATCGACCGGGCTCGAGTAGTCGCTAAGGGAGAAATCCTCGCCGAGGTCGAAGCTCGGGAACGCGATGGCCCCACCGGCGTGCTCCTCTTCCGCATTGCCGAAGAGATTCGCGGCGTAGCTGAGCTGGGTTTTCACCTCCTTTTTGCAATAGCCGTAATAGTTGTCCGCGATGATGGTAACGACGATCCCGCGCTTGTCGCGGCAGGTGATCTTGAACGCGCTGCCGCCGTTGTAGAGTTCGTCCGGCGAGGTCCAGCACATGCCCTCGGCCTTTTGGCGGTCGGTGGCGTCGGCGATGTTAGGAAGCCCGAGGTCCTTCTTATTGGTGGTGACGAGATGTGGCGCGAGGATAACGCAACCGGTGTGGCCGGACCAGTGCTCGGCATCGAGGCGGGCGTCGTTGTCGGGCAAGAAGGGATCGCCGGCGTTGCCGAAGATGCTCTCCACGAAGTCCAGGTTGCTGACGAGGTTTCCCGGTGCGAAAAACCGGGTTTCCATGGATTTTTCCGACGAGACGCCGGGGACTTCCGGGGCGACGACGGGGCGCAGGAGCAGCGAGACGAAAACCTTCGCCGGGTTCTTGCTGGTGCCGGTGAATGGCAGCGTCATGATTTCCGGCGGTGGGTTCAGCGCGTGTTTCAGAAGGCGGGCGAAAACGGCCTTCGGCACTGATTTTTTATCGGCGGGAACCGGCAGGCCTCCCTCGGCGACGTGGAAGACCCCTTCAGTCGTCCGCCGGTCGCTCGCCGGATTGTGGCAGACTCCCTGATGGACCCGGTAGGAACTCAGGATCGACGATTTGAATTCATCCACGTCCGGCGGCAGTGAGAGCATCCGGGCGATGCCGTGGCGCTCGACCACCAGCGGATTGGTGGGCAGCAAGTGCGCGCCGTCCGGGAACACCTCCGCCACGATTTCGCTGCCGAGGTAGTCGCGGAGAAAGGCTTCGATGGAAGCGTCCGCCGGGCAAAGATAGTCCGCGAGCAGCCGGGTTTTTTCCTGAAAACTCGCGATGAGCGAGCGGCCGAGATCGAGAAACGGGTAGTCCGCCTCGTCGCCGACGATCGGGTAACCGCGGGCCGCCAGCTTGAGGTTCACGAACTCCCGCAGGCGGTTTTCCTCGTCGGGGGATGCGATGGCGGGGCCGTTTTTGGTGAAACCGATTTTGTCTTTGAGGTGGGGCATGATGGGGCGTGGCCGTTTGGAATGACCGCCCGGACGATAAGCAAGGATCAGGCCAGATCGAAAGGCTTACCTTCCGGAAAATGCTGCGGAAATTGCTGTCAGCCGGATGGGAGTTGCACAGGTCGGATGTTGCAAGGGGCGGAAGATTGCGAAAGAGTCGACAATGTCCATGCTGCCGCAACCACCGCCGGACGCGCCGGCTCCGCCGCCGTCGGAGGCTGAGATTCTGTCGGGGAAGAAATGGAACTGGCTAATCGGCATTGGAATCGCGTCGGTTTTGTTAGTGTTGGCGGGTGGTTTGACGATGCCTATGATGATTCGCAGCAGGAAGAATCCGGGGCAAACGGAAGCCGTTAACAACGCCCGCCAGATCGGCTTGGCGCTTTTTGAATTCGAGTCCGAGTATGGAAAGCAACCGGATGGCAGCACGATTGCAACGGTGCGTGCAAAGACATCGACTGACTTGGACCTAGGGAAAACATCATCGAATGAGATTTTTCGGCAGTTGATTGCGGCAGGAATCACTACTGGTGAACAGATGTTCTACGCGGAAATCGACGGAACACGAAGTCCGGACAATGTGATAACCAAGGGCGAGGCTCTGAAAAAAGGAGAGTGTGGCTTCACCTATTTTCTTGGAGCGAAAGCGACGGACAATCCGAGTCGTCCTTTGTTGGCGACTCCGATGATTCCCGGGACAGACCGGTTTGATCCGAAACGATTCAAGGGAAAGGTTGTCATTCTGAAAATTGATAACTCCGTCACGTCAGGGCACCTACATTTGAAACTTATTGAGAATCAAGGCTTGTACGAAACAAGCGTTTGAATTACTGGGGCCGGATGGCCACCCAGAACACCACCAAATCAGCTGTCGATTTCCGCCGCGGACTCCCCGAGGGTCTTGAAATGTTCGATGTCATCGAAGATCCCCGCTCAGGAAACGCCACCCGTCATCCTTTCGGATCGATCCTTTTCATCGCCCTCTGCGCACTGCTCTGTGGCATGAATACCTGCGAGGACTTTGTCAGGTTTGCCAAGGCCCGGGAAGAGTGGCTGCGCAAATGGATCGCCCTGCCTAACGGCATCCCCTGCGCCAACACCTTCCTGCGCGTCTTCGCCGCCATCGATCCGGTTTCATTCACGGAATGCCTCGCCGCTTTCGTTTCGCGCATCTGCCCGGATCTGGCAGGCAAGCTGGTTGCCATCGACGGCAAAGCCCTGCGTGGCAGCCGCAAGACCGACGAAAGCACTGTGCAAATCCTCAGCGCCTGGGCCTGTCACAACGGCTTGACCCTCTCCCAGCGCGCGGTCGACGCGAAGAGCAACGAAATCACCGCCGTGCCCAAACTGCTGCACCACCTCAACCTCAAGGGGGCCATCGTGAGCATCGACGCCATGGGCACGCAACTCAAGATCGCCATCGCCATCATCCATGCCGGAGCCGACTATCTGCTAGCCCTCAAGGGCAATCAAGGGAGCCTCCACGACGACGTCCGGGCCTTCTTCACCGATCCGGAAAACCTCGAATACGCCCGGCAAAAAGGCGGCACGGTCGAGACCGTCGAGCATCACGACAAAGGCCACGGACGGATTGAAAAGCGCGTCTGCACCGTCACCGACTGGTTGGACTGGATGCCCGCCAAAGTGCGCCGCAGCTGGCTCGGCCTCAAGACCATCGTTCGCATCGAACGCCACACCACCTTACCCGGAGGAAAAGTCCGCGAAGACACCCGCTACTACATCAGCAGTCTCGAACCGGACGCATCACGGCATCTTGAACTGAGCCGGAGCCATTGGGGCATCGAGAACTCCTGCCATTGGGTGCTCGATGTGGTGTTCCGCGAGGACGACGCCCGCGCCCGATGTGGAGACGCCGCACAGAACCTATCCACGCTGCGTCGAATCGCCCTCAACCTGCTCAAAAGCGAAACCGCCAAGCCCAAGGAACCCATTCGTGGGAAACGCATCTACGCCGCACTCGATCCCTCATATTTGGAAGCCATCATCGGACTCCGCCAAATGTAGGTGCCCTGTCCGTCACGTACTTGCCTATCGACAAGCACGGCCACGCAATTCTCGATGGGAGAAACCTGATGGAGCCGCACCATCCGATCTGGGATGGTCATCCGCCGGTGATCGCCTGGCCGGAGTGATAAGGAGGCATGGACGTTTCATCCATGAGAAGGGAGGAGACCTCCCTTCCCCTTACACCAACTCCGCGGCGATGGGATCTACCAAGGCTCGACCGTGGTGGATAAGGATGAATTGATTACCCTCGATGCGGGCGAGGCCTTCCTCCGCGAGGTTTTCCGCGCGGGAGACGGCGTCCGGGCTGAGTAGATCGAGGGAAATCCCGTCGCGGGTGCGCAGGCCGAGGGCGATGCGCTCGAGGCGGCGGGCTTCGGCGTCGAGAGTCTCGGATTCGGACAAGGCGTTGCCGATGGACTGGATTTGGGAGACGTAGCGGGCGGTGTCAGGCACGTTTTTCCAACGGATGCGTTCCAGCGTGGAAACGGCGGACGGGCCGAGGCCGAGGTAGTCTTCGCCGCGCCAGTAGCCTTGGTTGTGGGTGGAATGCTGGCCAGGGCGGGCGTAGTTCGAGGTCTCGTAGTGGTCGAATCCGGCGGCGGTTAGCATTTCGTCGGCGAGGTGGAAGAACTCTGCGTCGTGATCCTCGTTCTCGCGCATTTCGCCACGGCGGAGGGATTCGAAAAACGCGGTGTCCTCTTCGTAGGTGAGATTGTAAGCGGAGATGTGGTCGGGATGGAGGGAAACGGCGTGCTCTAACGTTTTTTCCCAGTCGCCCTTGGACTGGCCGGGGATGGAGAACATCAGGTCGATGTTGATCGACGGGATCCCGGCTTCGCGGAGGATGCCGACCGATTCGCTGGCCTGCGCGACCGAGTGCTCGCGGCCAAGGATTTCCAACACATGCGGAGTGAACGACTGGATGCCTAACGAAACGCGGGTCACGCCGAGATCGCGGAAGAGCCGCGCCTTGGCGGCGTCGAAGGTGGCGGGGTTCGCTTCGAGGGTGACTTCGTCAAGTTGGGAGAAATCGATGGTCTCGTGGAGCGCGTTGAAGAGCCGGGTGAGGTGGCCGGGTGAGAGCATGCTCGGGGTGCCGCCGCCGAGGTAGAGGGTGCGGGGATTTTCGGCGATCCGGGATTTTGCTTCAGCGGCGAGGGCATCGACGAAGGCCCCGATTGGGGTGTCGCCGGGCGTGTGTTTGTAAAACGAGCAATACGGACAAACGCGGTGGCAGAAAGGGATGTGGAGGTAGAGCAGCAAGGGAGTAAAGTAGTCGAGGACTTCAGTCCGTTCTTCTGTGATCTGTCGGCGGACTGAAGTCGCCGTCTACGATTGGACGCGCGAAACATAGCGCGCAACTGCGTCCCGCGTCATTCCAGCGACATCCGCCTCCGGCTTGGCGAAGGGCGGGACAAACCACGGATAGGAACCCAGCAAATCCGTGACGACCGCCACCTCACCGTCACAAGTGCGGGTCCCACAACCGATGCCGATGGTCGGGACCGAGAGCACTGCTGAAAGTTGCCGGGCGGCTTCCGGGACGATGGATTCGAAAACGATGGCGAAAACTCCCGCCTCGATGATCGCAAGGGCACCCTCGCGGATCGCTTCGGTCTGTTCGGGGGTTTTGCCCTTTTTGCGGTAGCCGCCTTCTTCGATGACGCGTTGGGGAAGCATCCCGAGATGGCCCATGACGGGGATGCCGGCCTGGGTGATGGCGTGGATTTTTTCCGCCTGCCGGATGCCGCCCTCGAGTTTCACCGCTTCCGCCCCTGCGGCGACGAGACGGCGGGCGGTTTCCAGCGCTTGTTGCGGGGAATCGTAGGTATGGATCGGCAAATCGCCGACGACGAGAGCCCGCGGTCGGGCGCGGGCGACGGCGGCCACGTGGTGCAGCATGTCGTCGAGCGTGACGTGGGTGGTATCCGGGAAACCGAGCACCACCATGCCGAGCGAGTCGCCGACGAGCAGCACATCCACGCCGCTCTCGTCCAGAAGACGGGCGGTGGGGTAGTCGTAGGCGGTCAGCATCGCGACCGGGCGACCGCCTTTGCGCAGACGGAGGGCTTGGGCTTTTTGCAGAGCGGTCACTGGATGAAAATGGAGCGGCGACGGGTCCTGTAAACCAAAAAGCCCCCGCGGGGCGGAGGCTGATTTAATTGGCGACCCGTAAGGGAGTCGAACCCTTCTTGCCAGGATGAAAACCTGGAGTCCTAACCGATAGACGAACGGGTCGTGCGTCGCGAAGCGGGCGGAAAAGAAACTCATCGGGCGGACCCTTGCAAGGTTTTTTAGGGAAAAATTTTGGGGTCGACGGAATCATGTCGGAAATGAGCGGCATTCGTGCGGGCGAGGGGATTAGGCGGAATGCTGGCTTGTCAAGCGGGGGAGGTTTTCTAGGGTTTCGGCACTCCGCCCCTCGAAATCAACACGCGGAGATCCTGATTTCACATGAACACGAATACGCTTGCTCAAGCCGCCAATGAAGCCCGTGGCCTCGCCATGGACGCCGTCCACGCCTGTAACTCCGGTCACCTCGGCCTCCCGCTTGGCTGTGCCGAGATCGGTGCGGTGTTGTTCGGCGAATCCATGCGCTACTACCCGGATGCGCCGAAGTGGCTCAACCGCGACCGTTTCGTGCTCTCGGCAGGCCATGGCTCGATGTTTCTCTACAGCTGGCTGCACCTTTCCGGCTACGCGATCTCCCGCGATGATGTGAAAAACTTCCGCGCGCTGCACTCGATCACGCCCGGTCACCCCGAGTTTCATGAAACGCCAGGTGTAGAGGCCACCACGGGCCCGCTCGGCCAAGGAATCGGCAATGCCGTGGGATACGCGCTCTCGGGAAAACGCGCCGCCGCCCTCTTCAACACGCCGGAACACACGATTTTCGACCAATACGTTTACTGCATCAATGGCGACGGCTGCCTGCAGGAAGGGGTCGCCAAGGAGGCCATCGCCTTCGCCGGCCACAGCGGTCTCGACAATCTCATCCTCATCTATGATTCCAACGACGTGACGCTCGACGCCATGGCGGACGTCACCCAAGGCGAGGACGCCGAGCAGTATTTCACCTCCCAGGGCTGGGACGCGGTGACCATCGATGGCCAGAGCATCGTGGCCATCGCCGCTGCGATCGAAACCGCCAAGGAGCGCAAAAACGGTCGTCCCAAGGTCATCATCGCCAAGACGCTCATCGGAAAAGGCATTCCGGAAGTCGCCGGTACCGCCAAGGGCCACGGCGAAGGTGGCGCGAAATTCCTCGAAGGCGCGCGTGCCGGCCTGGGCCTTCCCGCCGACGAGCATTTTTACGTTTCCCCGGAGACGCAGGAGTTTTTCGAGAAACACAAAGAAGCCTCCAAAGTTAAGTTCGAAGCCTGGCAGGAAACCTACGACGCATGGTCCGCTGCAAATCCCGAGCTGGCTGCGGAACTCACTGCCAGTGTGGCGCAGTCCGTGCCATTGGACCTCAGTTCAAAAATCCCGGCCTTCCCCGCCGACTACAAGGACGCGACGCGTTCCGCCGGTGCCACGGTGGTCAACGCGGTGGCCAAGGCCATCCCGCAATTCCTCACCGGCAGCGCGGACCTTTTCGGCTCCACGAAAAACTACCTCAAGGACGGCGGCGATTTCTCCGCCAAGAATCCGCTCGGCCGCAACATCTGGTTCGGCATCCGCGAGCACGCGATGGGTGCGATTTGTAATGGCATCGCCTACGACGGCTTGTTCCGCGCGAGTGGCGCGACCTTCCTGGTCTTCGCCGACTATCTGCGCGGCTCGATCCGTCTCGCAGCGCTCTCGAATCTCCCGGTCACCTACATTTTCACCCACGACTCCGTCGGTGTCGGTGAGGACGGTCCGACCCACCAGCCGGTGGAAACCGTCAGTGGCCTGCGCGTGATCCCGAATCTGGACGTGATCCGCCCCGGTGATGCCGAGGAAACTGCCGGTGCCTTCGTCGCCGCGATGAGCCGCACCGATGGCCCGACCGCGCTGATTCTCACCCGCCAGGCGATTCCGCTGATGAACGATCTATCCGTCGATACCCGCCGCGACGGCGTGCTGCGCGGCGCTTACATTGCCCGTAAGGAAAAGAGTGCGCTCTCCACCATCCTGCTCGCCACCGGTTCCGAGCTCCAATACGCGATGGCCGCCGCCGCTGAACTGGGCGACGGAGTGCGCGTGGTTTCCATGCCGTGCTTCGAGCGCTTCGAGCGTCAGAGCACCGAGTATAAGGAAAGCGTATTGCCGAAATCCTGCACCAAGCGCGTTTCCATTGAGGCCGGTGTCACCGATCTTTGGTGGAAATACATCGGCACCGAGGGCACGGCCATCGGCATCGACCGCTTCGGCATGAGTGCTCCGGGAGACGTCGTGTTCAAGGAACTCGGCATCACCAAGGATCACGTTGTCGCCGCCGCCAAGTGAGGCTCAGCTCCTGATGATTCAAACGGACGAGGCCCGGCCACTTGGTCGGGCTTCTTCTTTGGAAGGGGAGAAATGATTGTATTCCCTTCTTGATAGCAGGTGGGTATGATTGAGTGCCGGAATATAGCCGGAAATTCACTTGCCCCTCAGTGGTGGCAGGTTGGCGGTATTCGACTTTCAAGCCGCTGATCTATCAATGAGTCCCGGGGTTGGGCCAGGGGACTTGCTTGTCGAGCGGGGATGCGATGTATGAGGTTGTCCGGGGCTGTCGGGTTTTATCCCGCTGCGCAGGCTGGGGTGAGGCTGCCTCCTGTAGTTTGAGGGGGGCGCAGCGCAGAGCCGGAGTTTTCTTCCGAGGTGCATTTGCCGGAAGAAAATTCGGCCTCGGGCGAGATTGCCGCTTTCCACGCTGCCGAGAACCTTTTACTTCCCGTCCATGCCCTATCGCATGCGACTTGTTTCCCTCGTCCTGTTCCTGCTGAGCTCGTGGAGCTTCGCCGATCATATCGTCGTTACCGGTGGGCCGGCGCTGCGGCAGTGGGAGGACTTGCGGGTCAAGGACGACCAGCATGACCGCTGGTGGGCGAATTTTGTCCGTGCCTCGACCCTCCGGATGGCTGAGATCCGCAAAGCTTACGGGCCCGAGGCCAAGATCGTGTGGATGGTTTATCAACCGGGCTACCAAGCGCGCGGTCGCGAGGACGGCAAGCCCTACACCGCGTGGATCGCCGAGCAGGCGGCCAAGCGGCGGGCGACCCTCGTCTGGTTCAACAGCACGGGAAATTTTATCCAAGCGCTCAATTCCCGACCTCGCGGATCGATCCAATCCTTTGATTTCTTCGGTCACTCGAACCGCTACGCCTTCATGTTCGACTATGGAAATGACATCATGGCGGTTTCTACCGCGTGGTTTCACGAGCGTGACATCCCGCGCGTCAAGGCGTCGGTTTTTGATCGGAACGCCTACTGCAAAAGCTGGGGCTGCCACACCGGCGAAAGCATGAGCGCGGTGTGGAAGCGCTCGCTGGGCATCGCGCTCGAAGGGGCCCGCGGGCCGACTTCCTATGTCGTGGTGGGCCAAGGCAAGATGCCTTCAGTCAGTGGAAGCTGGGTGAGATAGGTGCATCACCCGCGGCGGATGTCGGCGGCGAGTTGGCCGGCGAGTTCCTCCAGGCGCTCCCGCTGGGATGGCTGGGCCGGATCCGGATCGAACCGCAGCCGCTGGTGGAGGTCGATGGCTTCATCCAGTGCGCCGAAGTCCGGAAGTGTAGGACGAAGCCTCATGAGCCAGGCGGCGAACGGTTGTCCTTGGGGGCGCGCTCCCAGTCGTTTCTCCACCTGTCGCTCCAGCCCGTTCAGCGGAGTCTGGATGATGGCTCCGGCGTAACCGGTGGCCTTTATCTCCGCCTCGAGTCGCTGCTTGGACCGCCAAAGTCTCTTCGCGATGAAGGCGATGATGCCGAGGGCGATGGTGAGCATGACCAGTGAGGCGGCGAGCCGGTTGGCCGGTCGGTTCCGCCATAGGAAAAAGTCCTCACGCAGGCGTTTCAAGGCGTCGTTGAATTTTTGGGTGGAGGTGTTCGCTGGGGAGGATGTCGCGAACCAACTGGGAGGCGTGGTGTCGAAATCGATCCATTTCCCGAGATTTTCATCCCACACCCGGACCCAGGCATGGCCGTGGGTGCCGCGGATGACGTATTCACCCCGTTCCAGGTCGCGCTCGACGACCGCGTAACCGATGGCGTAGCGGGTCGGGATTCCGGCCTGCCGCAAGAGCAGGGCAGTGGCGGTGGCGAAGTATTCGCAGTGGCCGGAGTGGTTGGTGATCAGGAACTGGGAGAGTGCGCTGCGGGAAGTGGCTAGGTAGTTCGAACTGCTGATGGACAGCGAGGTGGAGTATTTGAAATTTTCCCGGAACCATGTGCGGAGGGTTCTGAGCTTGTCCTCGAGCGTCACCTGCTGGTCGAGTCCGATTTGGAGGATAATCGTCTGTAGGGTCTCTTGTTCGATCGTGGGAGTGGCCAGGTCTTCCTTGGGGATGGGCGGGGATTCCGGGTTGGTCCGGCCATTCCAAAGCACGGTGCCTTCGATCACCGAGCGTTTAGGGAAGATGCGGACCGTGCCGAAGGAATTGCTTTCGATACTGTCGTGCTCGAAGTGCTGCAGGCTGGCGGCGTTCCCGGGGAGTGGCAGCGGCGACTCCGCGAAGGCGGTGCCGCGCAGGCTGAAGCGGGGTAGCTCGCTGCTGATGGATTCCCGCTGGATTTCTTGCAAGCGCGCGATTCCCCCAGCGGTCGTGGAGTCGGCGCTGGTAAAGGCTCCGGCTACCAGATAGAAGATCTCGCCTTTGACGGGCTCGATGTTGTCCAGGTCCTTGAAATCCGAGACGGTCACGCGCGGGTTGTTCACCCAAGTGGAACCGTGGAATGTATTGTAACCACCGGTCCGCAGCAGGGTGGGTCTCGCCGAGTTTTCCAGCGGCCTCAGTCGCCAGACGATGTCGGGCGAGAGTTCGACTTTGCCGGGTCGGCCGATCATGGTGGAGACCGAGTTCGGGTTGAACGGAGAGCGGCTGGGTCCGCGGTTTCCGAACCAGTCCGCCAGCTCGTCGAGGCCGAGTTGGCCGGCAAGTGAGATGCATCCGGCAACGATCAATGCCGTGACGAGTGCCAGCGGCCGGCTACGGCTGGCGGATAACAGACGCCAGCCAGTTAGGACGATGATTCCCGGGAGAAACGCCAGTGAATACGGCCACGAGTTCGACTGGCTGCCCAAGGTGGAGGAGATCAGGGTGGTCACGAAATAGACATTCCCGAAATTGATGTGGATGGGTTGCTCGATCAATCCGAGCCGCATGTTCCGCTTGTGGCGGTGCTTCGCGAGGAATGAAAAGGTGCTCATGGGCAACGAGTCTCGCAGGCCGAAGGACTGGATGAACTGCATCGGTAACAAGAGTGGCGGGATCCAGGTGAGCAGGTTGGGAAGCGCCAGATAGGGCGTCTCGTCGAGAAAGATCAGCACGCCTGCCAGAGCGATGCCGACCGTGGTGAACTGCCACGCCCGCGCCGACGATTCCTCACTGAAATTCCAGCGGAACTTGAGAAAGTGGGCGCTTTCCACGATGAATGCGAGCAGCAGGCCTGATAGAATCCGGTCGGTCATCACTCCCCAGAAGACGAGCGATGCACCGAGAATATACCGGGGTGGTGGATGGACCTGGCTGATAGTGCGTTGAAAGTTAGAGGTGGACGTCGAGGCGTGGTGGCAGGCGGAGGAGGTCGCGGGCGATGTGGCCGGATTCGAGCCAGTGGCCGGGAGCATTACCGGAGGCGGGGCCGTGGCCGATGATGATCGGCACGCAGAGCACCCCGTTGCGGGTCAGGGTGGAGAGGAAATTTTTCCGCGTGTCATCCCAGCCGTTGAAAATGACCAGGCAGGCGGTCAGGTCCTCGCGGTGGCGGAGGACGAGTTGCGCGAGTTCGGTGAATTTCTCCGTCCGCTCGGGTGAGGCGCCGGCGAGCACTTCCAACAGTTTTTCCGCCCGCTCCAGGCCGCGTCCGGCGGTCACGATGTGGGCGGTGTTTTTGATGAACATCAGGTCGAGCAGGGACTCGCTGGTATCGATGGAAGCGGCGAATGACGCGGCTACGGAAATCGCTTCCTCGAATTGAGAATCGGTGCGGTCACAGGAAAGCGTGTCCACGATCAATCCGTAGCGCGGGTAAAACGTGTCTTCGAGCTCCTTGACGATCGGCCGCCCGGTGCGTGCCCAGCTTTTCCAGTGGATCTGCCGCAGGGGGTCGCCCGGGCGGTAGTCGCGCAGGCCGACGAACTCGCCGGAATTGCCGATGGACGTAGTATTCGCCTCGCCGGAAATCTTAAAAGCCGCGCCGCCCGGCAGGGTGATGGGAGGTAGCGGAAAACGCTGGGGCAACACCGTCAAGGTGGCGGGTGGAGCCTTGACCCTGCGGCACCGCTGGAAGAGCCCGAACGGATCGGGCAACTGCACGCGCAGATCATCCAGAAGGATGACGCCTCGCCGCAGCGGCGTGATTTCAATGGAAATCCGACCTTGCTGGCCCTTTTTGAGATCTAAATCCGTGGTAGAAACGCCTCCGGTGAACAGGCGGTTCCCCAGCAGCAGCCACTGCCACCGGAAGTAGGCGAACCGGCGGTCAAAGCCATTCCGCTCCTCCTCGCCGGGCTCCCGGAGGGTGGTGAAGGCTTCCAGACTCGGGCGCGGGTCGGGCGGGGTGTCTGACAGCCAGGCCCGGTTCAACCGCCGCTTGCCGTGATGCCAGACCCGCACCTTGTAGCGGATGGGTACGCCGGCGGTCGCGAATCTCGGCAACTCGCGTCTCGCCTCCACCCTCGCCCGCCGGGACATCGCCCACGGACCGCCGATCATCACCATCCCCAGAGTGAGTGAAAACAATTGATAGACCGAACTCCGGTCATGGCCGATTCCCAGACAGGTCGCCAGCACGAGCACCAAGCCCAAAGCGATCCCGGCGGGTCGACACCGGCGCTCCAGGAAATAGCGAATACCGGATCCATTGAAATAAATCCGGTGCAGCCGTTGATCGAAGCGCGTCCGGTCCTGCGTGCGCGGCTTTTTCGCAGACATGGATGGCGGCGCTTTCATCAGCCTGTGACCCTAGACCGGAACCGGTGTTTGTTCAATGAGATCCGCGACGATCTGGCGGGCGCTCGCTCCCGAGTATTTCGCGTCCGGTGCCAGCACCATGCGGTGGGCGATGACGTCCGCCGCGACGGACTGGATCAGCTCCGGCGTCACGAAATCGCGCCCTTGGAAAACCGCCAGCGCCTGGGAAACTTTCATCAAGGCCAGCGAGGCGCGCGGGCTCGCCGCGAGCTGGATCGCCGGATTGCCACGGGTGGCTCCCACGAGTGCCACGACGTAGTGGCGGAGCTCCTCGCTGAAGCGGACGTGCCGCGCCGCCGCCATCAATTCGAGGATTTCCTCCCGCGTCGCGACCGGTTGGAGCAAGTCCACCGGATGGGACTCCGCCTGGTCCGCTAGAATCGCGGCCTCCTCCGCCGCAGAGACGTAGCCGAGCGAGCACTGCATCGCGAACCGGTCCATCTGGGCTTCCGGCAGGGGATAGGTGCCCCGGAATTCCACAGGGTTCTGGGTGGCGATGACGAAAAAGATGCCGTCGAGTTCGTGTTTGATGCCTTCGATGGTGGCTTGGCGTTCGCCCATGGCCTCCAGCAGGGCGCTCTGTGTCCGCGGCGAGGCGCGGTTGATTTCGTCGGCGAGCAGGATGTCGGTGAAAACCGGCCCCGGATGAAACCGGAAATCCTGCGTCCGCGGATCAAGGATGGAAATGCCGAGAATGTCGGAGGGCAGCAGGTCTGGAGTGAATTGCACGCGCTTGAACATCGCGCCACCGATCGCCTTGGCGATGGCTTTCGCGAGGGTGGTTTTCCCCGTTCCCGGGAAGTCTTCCAGCAGCACGTGGCCCCCGGAAATCATGCACGCCAGCACCCGGCGGATCACCTCCGGTTGCCCGCGCACGACAGAACAAACGGCGGCTTCCAGGCGTGACGCGGTGGCTGGGATACTCATGGGTTGGAAAATGATTTCATCGGGCAATTGCAGGTCCGTCGAGAATTTCCGCAATTTTTGATCGGCGGATTCACAGCCCTTTTGCCAGCTCCCGGACGAGTCTGGGACCTTGATAGATAAACGACGTGTAGATTTGCACAAGGGCCGCTCCCGCGCGGATTTTCGCCCGCGCGTCTTCGAGCGAGGAGATGCCACCCACGCCGATGATCGGGATCAGGTCGCCGAGATGGCTGGCGAACTGTTGCAAGGCCGCCGTACTTTTTTCAAACACCGGTCGCCCGGAAAGTCCGCCGGCTTCGGCCGCTCGTGGATGGCCGGCCACGCGGTCCCGGTCGAGCGTGGTATTGGTGGCGATAAGTCCGTCCAAGCCCCCGTCGAGGAAGATCTGCGACAAGTCTCGGATATGCGTTTCATCGAGATCCGGAGCGACTTTGAAAAGCAGCGGCACCTGCTTGCCGTGCTCTGCGGAGAGTTTTTGCTGCTCCTTTTTGAGGACCTCCAGCAGGCGGGCGCTCGCATCCGCGCCTTGCAGATCGCGCAGGCCCGGAGTGTTCGGCGAGGATAGATTCACCGCCACGTAGTCAGCCACCGGATAGGCCTTGCGCAGGCAGGCGAGGTAGTCGTCCGCAGCGTTTTCGTTGGGAGTATCCTTGTTTTTCCCGATATTGAAACCGACGATTCCACGGAAGGACTTTGCTGTACGCACGTTTTCGACTCCCACGTCGATCCCCGGATTATTGAAGCCCATGCGGTTGATGATCGCCTCCTGACCGATGAGCCGGAAGAGGCGCGGTTTGGGATTTCCCGCCTGTGGCCGCGGGGTAATGGTGCCGATCTCGATGCACCCGAATCCCAAGCGGCCAAACGCGTCGATGGTATTGCCCTCCTTGTCCAAACCGGCGGCCAAACCCACCCGGTTCGGGAACTTCAGGCCCATCACTTCCACCGGCGAGGCAAATTCATCTTCTGGATTCAGCAGCCCGAGCAGACCCGTTTTTTCGGCGATCCGCAGGGCAGTGAGACTGGCGTGGTGGGCGACTTCCGCGTCCAGGCGGAACAACCCGGAACGGGTGAGAGGGTACAATGAATCAAACACCCTGGGAAATTGATCCGCACCCCGCATTTTGTCCAATCTCTCATGTGCCAATCTGTCGCTGACTGTGCGAAATGTGCAATCATCGTGCAACTTGTCACACCTGGCGGAAAACGCCTCTGCTGGATTTCAACGAGTTAGCTCCTCAAACCGCCTGGGCATGTCGATTGCTGCTAAGAAAACGTTCATCAGGCGTTCGTTGGAGAAGACATGAAGTAATTACAATGAATTCATTTTTTCTGAAAAAAAGGGAATAAACAGCCTTCAGCGACGTTTAATAAGTAACCAACCCCATCCTATTATGGCCTACGAATCCGACAGCAGCCTGAAACTTTATCTGCGCGAAATTTCGAAAACCCCTCTGCTTACCGCAGAAGAAGAGGTTTCGCTCGCAGAGCGCATCAAGAATGGCGACGAGAAGGCACGAACCCATATGATCAGCGCGAACCTCCGACTGGTTGTGAAGATCGCACAGGACTACTCGAACTACGGGATGCCTGTGACCGACCTGATCTCGGAAGGGAACATCGGCCTGATGAAAGCCGTTGAACGTTTCGACCCGGAAAAAGGCGGTAAACTCTCCACTTACGCCGCATGGTGGATCAAGCAATCCATCAAGCGCGCTCTGGCCAACCAGTCCAAGACCATCCGCCTTCCCGTCCATATGGTGGACAAGATCGCGAAAATGCGCCGGATCTCGGTAATCCTGGCCGAAGCTCTTGGGCGCGAGCCTACCGACGAGGAACTCGCCGATGAAGTCGGCCTGCCCCATCGCAAGCTCGCCTTACTCAGACAAGCCTCCTATCGCCCGACGTCGCTCGACGCGCCGATCAACGAAGGTGAAGCCACCGAGTTTGGTGAGGTCATCAGCGACGAGCGGGCAGAAAATCCTCTGGACATGTTGTCCGATAAAAATCTTCACGGGGAGCTCGACGGCTTGCTCTCCGTGCTGGACGAACGCGAACGTCGCATCATCGACGAGCGCTTCGGTCTCAATGGTCGTAAGGCGCTGACCCTCGAAGAAGTCGGCCGCGAATTCGGGGTGACCCGCGAGCGGATCCGTCAGCTTCAGAATTCAGCCCTAACGAAGATGCGGCGCGCCCTTCGCAAGAAGGAAAAGCCCATCCCCAAGCCAATTGTCGCTGATTTTGTAGCTGCTTGATATTATATTAGTGTGTTTTGTTTATGGTGCGCAACTGCGGCAGGAAGTTCCCGCCGCAGTTGCCATTTTTACGAGATGATCTAACAGTCATGGGTCCGCTCACATCAGGAGTTCCGGTTTGGTAGGATACATCCATCGCCCACGTCTCGGCGCTTCGTTGGCTGCGCCAGCGTTGATGCCGTCCTCTAGCGGGCGTAAACACCGCAGGCGGCAACGACCGCGCAGGGGCCGCCGGTGATTCCCACCGGTGGGATGATCAAGGAGATCTTTTCACCATTTACTTTCAGACACGCATGGCTGGCAGATGCTTCCAGGCCTTGCTGGTAGAAGGGGGCTGTCGGCAGGGGATCGCGCTGGATCATCGTGGTTTCTGAAAATTCCGCCAGATGGGTCTTGAAGACAAAGCCGGGAATCTCCACCTGCGCGGAGGCATGGTCGGCTGTGATTTCAATTGTGATCTCCCCGGCAATCGCGGGAGCTCCCTCGAATGGCGTACCAGTGAAAATATGATTCGCGAAGTAAGCGGCAACCGCCGCGTCATTGCTTACAAATCCGAATGCAAGGGGTGCCGCGGAGGGGTCCGGTTGCCAGAAGATCATCCCGCCCGGCGCGGAACCCACCGGCGTGTGGACCATGCGAGCCACGTGCACAATCACGTTGGGCATTGTCAGCTCAGCGCTCGTTTTCGCAATCAGATCCACGCCACCTTCCCAAGACATCCAGTTGTTCATCGCCATCCCGAGATGCTAGTTTTCCCATCCGCCGAGTCAAGCATGCTCACGGGTATGACGATCGGCGGAGGCGAGCAAGGGATGGAAAACCGGGTTCGATGACGGCAATGGCCTATTCCCGTGTGTTTCTCCTAACCCGAGCGCACGGATTGTCATTGCGCCGCAAGCAGCGGACCCACCGCGGCGTGGCGCGTGAGGAACTCATCCGCCATCGCTCCGTATGCCTGAGCTCCGAGTCCGGTGCCGTCGTGCTCGAAGATAGTTTTCCCGTGGCTGGGCGCTTCCCCGATGCGGATGGTCCTTGGGATCATCGTGGAATACATCTGGTCGGGGAAAAACTGGGAAACCTCGTCAACGACTTGGCGGGAGAGCAACGTCCGGCCGTCATACATGGTCATCAGGATGCCTTCGAGTTTGATCCCGGGATTCGCATCAGAGCCGCGGATCTGGTCGATGACGTGCACGATTTTCGCCAGCCCCTCGAGGCCGAACCATTCGCACTGAAGCGGAATCAGGATCTCATCCGCGGCGGCGAGCGCGGAGGTCATCAGCACGCCGAGGGACGGCGGGGTGTCCAGAATGCAGTATTCGAAAAGGTCGTTCGGCTTAAGTCCCTGGAGGATCGTCCGAAGCCGGGTGAGGTGGTCGTCGCTGCGGGCGAGTTCGATTTCCACGCCGGCGAGGTCCATTTCCGAGGGTAGCAGCGAGAGATTTTCGCGACCGGTCGGCAGGATCTGCTGGGCCACCGTGGTTTCGCCGACGAGCACCGGATACATGCTGCAGCCGTCCGGCGGTTCGATGCCGAGGCCGCTGGTGCAGTTTGCCTGCGGATCGAGATCGACCAAAAGCACCCGTTGGCCACGCAGCGCGAGGGCGGCGGAAAGGTTCAGTGCGGTGGTGGTTTTACCCACGCCGCCTTTCTGGTTGGCAATGGCGACGACTTTCATGCGGATCAAAATGGGAGCTAGACGGGCAAACACTCACGGGAGAGCGCAGTGCTTGCAATCAAAACCGCAAACCGGTTGAAAATCAACGCCGCCGCCGCAGAGCAAGCAAGCCGCCGAGGCACAAAACCCACACGCTGCCTGGCTCCGGCACGGCGGAGATGCCGGTTCGCTCAAAAATCCAGGAGTGGAACAATTCCAAGTTCGTCGCCCCGCTGATGCTGCCATAACTCGATGCCGCACCGGGGCCGAAGCGTCCGGTGTAGCTGTTGATCCCCACCAGGTAGCGGATGCCGCCCTCCGTGATGAAGACTCCACCGCCGCTGTCGCCGGCGGCGACATTGCCTTCCAGCCGGGTGGCCGTCGGGCTCGACAAAAGTGGATCGGCATTGGTGGATCCGTCCGGGCGGTCGAAATCTGCAACAAACGAGGTTTCGGTCAGGCCATATTCCGTCCCGATGACATCGATCACGTTGGTGAATGCGCTGAACTCTGACGCACTCTGGAACTGTGTCCCCGTAAGCCCGGTCCCCGTGAACCCGGTGCCGACCCAGGTTGCTTCCCTGCCGAGAATCGAGTTCGCCCCGCCGAGTTGGATCATCTTGGCTGGGTTCACCCCCGCGACTGCGCTTGAGAGGTAAAGCAGTCCAAGATCATAGGGATTGCTTCCGGAGTAGCTTGGATGGGTCGTTGAACTTTGGATCGTGTAATTGATCCCGCCGACGTTGAAGGTTCCGGTTGATTTTCCGAGGGCAATATGTCCCGCCGTCAGCACCCACCGGTCGGAGATCATTACGCCCGAGCCGGTCGATCCGGAACCGGTCACTTTTCCGACCATCGGGTAAAGCGCCGCCTCGTCCCGATACATCTGCGCCGTTACCAGCGGATTGTCGGTCGGCGCGATGATGGTGGACGCCTGTGAGGCGGTGACCGTCAAAGCGACTCCAGCCAGCACGCTTGAAACTGCTTTCATGGGCGATATCTATCCACTGGGAAGACGGCAGGGCAAGAACCATCCTGTTACCGGGGTGTTACAGGCAGCGTGAAATTTCTGATCAGTCCTGGCCCTTCGCCAGCGCCGGCGGAATCAGATAGACAAGCGTTCCTGAGCGCGAGGGTGGGGAAATCCGCAGGCTGGCAATCGCGCCTTTTTTCACTTCGATGCTGCCGCCGTTCGCCCCGAGAATCCACTGGATGAACTCGGAGAAATCCGGCTCGTGGCCGACGATGGCGACGCTCTCGAAATCATGGAACGCGGCGAGTTCGCTCATCGCGGTTTCCGGAGTCATTCCACAGGCGAGCCATCCTTGGATCGTCGCGCCGGGGATGCCGGCGGTGTCGCAGAATTCCTCCGCCGTCTGCCGGGCGCGGACCAGCGGGCTGGTTAGGACAATGTCGGGAAGCATGTCCGCGGCCTTCAGCAGCTTGGCGGCGCGGCGCGCCTGCTTGCGGCCTTTTTCGACAAGGGCGCGTGAGAAATCGCCATCGGGATGGTTGTCTTCGGCCTTTCCGTGGCGGAGGAAAATGAGGTTCATGCGGTAAAGTTGAAATTTGGAAAGTTGAAGACTGAAATCCATTACATCGTCATCCCGCCGTCCACGGCGATGACTTGGCCGGTGATATAACGGGCTTCCGGGCTGGCGAGGAAGGTGACGACGGAGGCGATGTCCTTGGTTTCGCCGAAGGTGGCGAGCGGGATCTTGGCGATCACCGCATCCTTGACCGCTTGGGGAAGCTCGTCGGTCATGTCGGTGGTGATGAATCCGGGCGCCACGGCGTTGCAAGTCACCCTGCGTCCGGCGAGTTCGCGGGCGACTGCTTTGGTGAAGCCGATGAGCCCGGCCTTGCTGGCGGAATAGTTCGTCTGGCCGGCATTGCCGATGAGGCCGATGACCGAGGCGATGTTGATGATGCGCGGATCCTCGGCCTTCATCAGGACGCGCATGAAGGCTTTCACGGTGTTGAAAGCGCCCTTGAGATTCGTGTCGAGCACCGTGTCCCAGTCCTCTTCCTTCATCCGCATGAGCAGCCCGTCGCGGGTCACGCCGGCGTTGTTGATGAGAATGTTCACCGTCCCGAGATCCTCGCCGACTTTCTTGGCAAGCTCCTGCACGGCGGCATGGTCCGCGACGTCCACGGCGTAGGCGGTGGCGGCTCCGGGGAAATCGACGTTGATCTCATCGGCCGCTTTTCCGCAGCTCGACGCGCTCCGGCTGACGACCGCGACCTTCGCGCCTTCCGCTGCAAGGGCGCGGGCGATTTCCTGACCGATTCCACGGCCACCTCCAGTGACGACGGCGACTTTGTTGGCAAAACGAGACATGCAGGGAACGTGGCGAAGGGATGGGGCGGGTGTCAATTGCGAGGATTTGGCGGGGTGTCACTGAAAGTGGCGGGCAATGGCACTATGTCCGATAAGGGGGGCGGACGTCTCGTCCGCCTGGACGACGGGTTGAAAGAGAGATGAGCTTCGCGCTCCCGCCGTGCATCGGGAAGTGGACGAGACGATTGACCGCCAAACTTGACGAAGCTGCTGAGATGTAACACAATCATGCCATGAAATCCCACATCAGTGCCACCATCGATGAACAGCTTGTAGAGGACTTGAACCGCTTCGGTCGGGAAGAACGCCGCTCGCGCAGTCAGATCATCGAAATGGCCTTGGAGGAGTTTTTGCGCAGCCGTGTGGGTGTGAAGGATGAGATCGTAACCTCCAGCGGGCGTTTTGAGGGCAGCTTCAGCCGGGAGGAAACTTATGATCGTTGAAGATCTGGCGGGACGAGTGCTGGTGGACACCAACGTGCTCATCTATGCCACGCTCTCGGCCGATCCCCGGCACCGGAAAGCCCAAGAAGTGCTCGCCCTGCGTCACCGTGCCGGGCTGGAATTGTTCATTTCGGTGCAAAACCTGGCGGAAATGTATCCCAACCTCACCGGGCCCAAAAACCAACCGCCGGACAGCCCCGCTCTGGCGAGGGAAAAAATCCAAGCCATCGCCCGCCTCCGTGGCCTGACCGTCCTTCCGCTCACGCTCGACACTGTCCACCGCGCGTTCGATCTCTGCGTGAATGGGGGGATCACCCGCCAAAAATATTTCGATCAACAACTCGGCGCCCTCATGCTTCGTGAAGGCATCCCCGTCATTCTAACCGAGAATGACAAGGATTTTTCAAGCATCGAAGGTATCACACCCATCAACCCCTTTGCCGTATCTAAAGCAGAAAGGAATCAGCAATGAACAAATGCGATTTTTGTTTTTTTGATAGAGCTTTGAGGAATGCCCGGCGATTGAATGGGTATCCTTATGATGTTTTCAGAGGTGCGGAGGAGGCTGGCTCCTCTTCTCAATTAAAGAATTATCCTCGAATGCTTGTGGAAGTTGATGATGGAGGCGATGGGGTTTTTGAGACTACAAGCTACGCAACCAGTCCAGGGCATGGTTTGGCTAACTTGCAATTCCTGATAGGAACCCTTCTTCCGGCTGAATTTGGCGCATTTTATGATCTTTATCAAAAAGCTTTAGTAGTCACCTGCACCTATCCTCTCTATTTATGGCCAGAGAAAAGAATAATTGACGAAATAACCGAACGACGTGAATTTCTCGACCGGCCCATGAGGACGTTCAGATTTGGTGAACATTATGAAGGGCAGGCAACGCAGTTCGGACTCTGGCTAGAAGAGCCGGGAACTACGCATTGGCGGGTTATCAGTATGGATAGCGGGACCATCGACGAGATGGATGATCCGTATGTGGACCCCGACCGTATTATCGGTAATTCCTTTTACGAATGGTTGAAGGATTGGATCGAGACAGATGGGGCGTCTGACCCGTTTTTCGAAGGAAAGTTTTTTCGGATCGAGCCATGAATATAGTGCGGAGCCCGTCTCCTTCCCTTAAAGAACTGAAATCGGCTCAGGCCTTGTGCGGCCGCTTCTAGTATCGTTTGGAATTCTATTCATCTCTAGGAGTCTGCCTGAATGATATTCTAAACTGTTACCTACAGAACGCGGACGGCGGCATGAAGAAGCGTCATCGTGGGTCGGTGACAAGTATTTCATCGCTTCCCCTTCGGTGTCTTAAAAAACGCCTCAACCTCTCCCACCGGCCGGGTATTGAACACATCCTGTTTCCGCAGCCAGCCCTTCCTGGCAAGCCGGACGCCCAGTCCGAGGTGATGCAGTCCCATGGTGGAATGTGCGTCCGGGTTGATGGAGCAGAGCACGCCCTTGTCGCGGGCGCGTTTCCACCAGCGCCAGTCCATGTCGAGACGCATCGGGCTGCAGTTCAGCTCGATGATGGTGCGGGTCTCGGCGGCGCAGTCGATGATCATGGCGTGGTTGACGGCGTAGGGCTCGCGCTTGAGCAGGAGCCGGCCGGTGACGTGGCCTAACATGGTGACGTGCTCGTTCTCCATCGCCCGGCAAATCCGGCGGGTCATTTCTTCTTCGGATAAAGTGAAAGAGGCGTGCACGGAGGCGACGACATAATCGAGCTTGGCGAGCAGTGCGTCTTCGAAATCAAGCGTGCAGTCCTTGTGGATGTCCACCTCGGAACCGGCGAAAATGCGGAAGTTTTCGTAGCCGGCGTTGAGTTTCGCGATGGCTTCGATCTGGGCTAGCAGGCGGCTTTCATCGAGCCCGTTCGCCTGGAACGAGGCTTTCGAGTGGTCGGCGATGCCGAGATACTGCAGGCCGAGGTCCATCGCCTCTTCCGCCATGGCTTCGAGCGTGTCGTGGCCGTCGGAGGCGGTGGTGTGGTTGTGGAAGGTGCCGCGGAGCTGGGTGAGTTCGACGAGGCGGGGCAGCGTGTGATCGGCGGCGGCTTCGATTTCGTCGCGGTTTTCGCGGAGTTCCGGTGGGATGAAGTCGAGGCCGAGAGTGCGGTAGATGTCGGCTTCGTCGTTGATTTCAAAGTTTCCCGCAGTGTCGCCGGTGAAGCCGTATTCGTTGAGGGAGAGTCCCTGTTTGAGGGCGAGCGAGCGGATGGCGACGTTGTGTTCCTTGGAGCCGGTGAAGTATTGCAGGGCGAAGGGGAATTGGGCGTTAGAGACGGCACGGAGATCGCACTGGAGGCCGTTTTTCAGGCGGACGGAGGCCTTGGTGTCACCGCAGGCGATGATGGAGGCGACTTGGGGCAGAGTGGTGAAATCCTCGCAGACGAGCGCCGGTTCCTTGGTGGCGACGAGAAAATCCAGGTCATGCACGGTTTCGTTACCGCGGCGGTAGGAACCGGCGGAAGTGACGCGGGAGATTTCCGGGTGGAGGCGGAGGAGACCGGTGATCTCCTCCACGAGCGGGGTGATGCCACCTAGCAGGAAGGTGTCGGCAAAGGTTTCGCGGAGAGCGATGGCTTCGAGGATTTTGGTCTGTGTCTTCGCGCCGAAGCCGGGGAGACCGGCGACTTTTCCCGCGTCGCACGCGGCCTTGAGGTCGGCGACGGAGGTGATGGTCAGCGCTTCGTAGAGGGCTTTGACCTTTTTCGGGCCGAGGCCTTGGAGGTCGAAGAGTTCGAAAAGTCCGGCGGGGAACTCAGCGCGGAGTTTTTCGTAGAACTCCAGTTTGCCGGTGCTGGCGAGTTCGTGGAGCTTGTCACGGAGAGCGTCGCCGATCCCTTTGATGCCGGTGAGTTCGTTTTTCACGGCGAGTTCGACGATGTCGCCGTCGAAGTTGCGGACGGTTTCGGCGCCCTGGCGGTAGGCGCGGATTTTGAATGGGTTTTCGGCCTTCAGCTCTATTAGCAGGGCGATTTCTTCGAGCACTTCGGCCAGGTTCTCGCGGGTCATGGGCGAGGGTTGTCACGCGAGGGGAGGTGGTCAAGTGGGGAACCGGGAGCGCGAGTCTCCAGTCCCGGAGTGAAAGGGGGTGTCAAAGAGAGGAGGCTAGCCGCGGTTCTTTGGCGGCGCTTTCTCGTGCGAGTCTGGAGACTCGCGGTCCCGGTTATTTGGCGATCTCGACGGGATCGCCGGGTTTCAGCATCGCATTCGGGTTGATGATGACCGGAGTTTCCGGAGTGAGCGCGGCAGAGATGATTTCGAGGGTGGCACCGAAGTTTTTACCTGGAAGAACCTCGACGAAGCCGACTTTGCCATCGGTCACGACCGCGACCAACGTTTTTCCCTGGCGCACGAGCAGCGTGTTGGTTGGCAGGGTGAAGGTTCCGGACACGGGCGGAAGTTTAAAAGTCGCTAGTCCGGTGAATCCGGCGGGCAGAAGCAGGTCCTTGTTTTCGATGAGGAACTCGGCGCGCATCGTGCCGGTGGCGGTGTCGAAAACCTTGCCCGAGCGCGACAGCTTGGCGGTGAATGTCTTGCCCGGCAGCTCGGTGAAACGGACCGTCGTCTGTGTCTCGTTCGTGAGCCGAAGCGCGAGATCCGGCGTGGCGCTGACGACGAAGCGAAGCGTGTCAAGGCGGACGAGCCGATAGAGCCAGCCCTCGGCGGTGGACGAGTCGCCGCGCATGCGGTCGCCTCGGTCGAAGTTCCGGGCGGAGATGATGCCATCGAACGGAGCCAGCACGGTGGCGAATTTCTGAAGTTCCTCCAACCGGTCCAGTTCCGCCTTGGCCACGCGCAGGGCGGCATCGGATTCATCGGCGCTGGAAATCCGTTGCTCGGTTTCGTCCTGCGAAAGAGCGCGAGTGCTCATCATGGCTCCGGTGCGATCCGCTGCCTGGCGGGCGGTTTTTGCCCGTGCTGCGGCTTGGTCCACGGCGGCGCGGGCGGATTCGACTTCACGATCGATTTCCGGGGCGTCGATGATGGCGAGTACCTCGCCCGCTTTTACTGGATCCCCGATATCGAATTTCCGTTCGCGGACGATTCCCGTGGCGCGGGTGAAAACGAGTGCGGACTCCAGCGGCTCGGTGCGACCGGGCAATTCGTAACTGCTGGCAACCGTGGCGGCGGCCGGCAGGGTGGTACGGACGGTGGGCTTTTCCTGTGCCTCAACGAGAACCGTTAGCAGGAAGAGCAGGGAAATGATGGTTTTCATGGATCGGAAACTGGGATGAGCTTGGCATCCCGCCGCAGCTTGCGGCGGTGGGTGAAACCGCGGACGGCGGCGAAGGCGATGGGGACGAGGAAAAGCGATGCGAAGGTGCCGAACATCAGCCCGCCGATGACAGCGCGGCCTAACGGCGCGTTCTGCTCGCCGCCTTCCGCGTGGCCCAGCGCCATCGGGATGACGCCGAGGATCATCGCGAGCGCGGTCATGATGACGGGTCGGAGGCGGGTGGTGGCGGCCTCGACGGCGGCGTCGTGCGCGGTTTCCCCTTGATCGAACCGATCGCGGGCGAAGCTGCTGACGAGCACGCTGTTAGCCGTCGAGACGCCGACGACCATGATGATGCCCATCAGCGCGGGCACGCTCAGCGGGGTGCCGGTCAGCCAGAGCGCGAAGAGTGCGCCGGAGACTGAAACGGGGAGTCCGGCGATGGCGACGAAGGGCAGCGTCCAAGATTGGAAATTCACCACCATCACCAGAAACACCAGCACGGAAGCCAGTCCTAGACCGCCGATGAGTTCGGAGTAGGCGGTTTCCATCAGCGCGGCCTGACCAGCGAGTTCGATCTTGTTAGCGGGTTTGAGTTTCTTCCGCAGGTCGTTGAGGATGGCTTCCAGATCCCGGGTGATGCTGCCGAGATCGCGGCCGGAGGCGTTGGCGACGATGGTGAAGGTGGGTTGCAACGAGGTCCGGCTGACGCTTGCGGGCGAGCGTTTTTCCCGGGCGGTGGCGAAGGAGCGCAGCGGCACGGGCGAGCCGCCACCGGTGGACGGGCGGATCGGGAGATTGAGCAATTGCTCGATGGAATTGAGGCTTTCCGGCGGCGCGATGACTTGCACGTCATAGGACGCTCCGGTCGCAGGATCCGACCAGAAATTCGGTGCGACCGAGCCGCCGCTGCCGAGCGCGGCCAGCAGGGCGCTCGCCGCGTCCTGGGCGTTGATGCCGAAGGTTGCGGCGCGGGCGCGGTCGATGCGGATCGAGTAGCCGGGTTGGTCGAGCACTTCTCGGAGCGTGACATCGACGGCTCCGGGGATTTTGGCAAACCGGTCCCGCAGCTCGCGGGCGAGTGCGAGATTTCCCGGAACATCACGGCCTATCAGGCGGACCTCGAAGGTGGTGGGCGCTCCGGAGGCGAGTGTCTGGCTGGTGGCGTCGGCCGGGCGGAAGAACGATTGCACGTCGGGAAATTTCTCCCTGAGCATGGCGCGGATTTTTTCGACGTAACCTTCGCTCGGGGCGTGCTCGGGATCGAGCTGCACGAGGATCTCGCCGTCGGCAGAAGTGATCGCGGTGGTCTCGACCCAGGCTTGATTGACGGAACTGGGCGTGCCGATGTTTTCAACGATGAACTGGAGTTCATCTTTGGGGATGATGTTGCGGATTTTCCGCTGAATGTCGGCCATCGTCTGCGCGGTGTCTTCAATTCTAACGCCACTGGGGATGCGGACAAACAGGCGGATCAGTCCGGCGTCGGTCTTCGGGAAAAACTCGCGGCCGGATTTCATTGCGGCGAAGACTCCGAGTGCCATGGCGAAGATCACCGGGATAAAGATGAGCAGCTTGCGGCGTAGGATAAAACGCAGAATTTTCCCCTGCGTTTCCGCGATCCGATCTACTCCGTGCTCGATGGAGTGATGGATGCGACCGAGTCCGCGGGGTTTCGCGTCGCCGCGTTTTTTCTCCGCCCGCAGCTCGCCGGGCAGGATGATGGAGGCGAGGGTGGGGACGAGCGTGCGTGCTAGCAGATAGCTGGCGATCATCGCGAAAACCACCGCCAGCGCGAGCGGCCGGAAGACGAAGGACGAGGTGCCGCTGAGCAGGAAAATCGGGAGGAAGACGATGCAGATGGAGATGGTGGAGACAAACTCGGGGAATGCGACTTCCCGTGCGCCGTCGATGATCGCCTGCTGCACGTCCTTGCCCAAGGCGATCTGGCGCTTGATGTTTTCGATTTCCACCAGCGAGTTGTCCACCAGGATGCCGATGGCGAGGGCGAGGCCGCCGAGGGTCATCAGGTTGAAGGTCGCGCCGATGAGGTTCAGTCCGACGATGGAACAGAGTAGCGCGAGCGGAATGGATGTCAGGACGATGAGCGTTGAGCGCCACGAGCCGAGGAATAACAGAACCACGGCGGCGACGAGGCCACCGACGAGCAGGATTTCGTGCTGGACGCCGGTGACCGCCGCGCGGACGAAGACGGACTGGTCGAAAATCGGCTCGATGCTCGTGCCGGGAGGAGCCGAGGCGCGGACTTCCGGCAGGCGTTCGCGGATGCCGTCGATGATGTCCACGGTGGAGGCGCTGCCGAGTTTGAGGATGGAAATCATCACGGCGTTCTGGCCGTTGAGGCGGGCGATGTTGGTGCTGACGGCCTCGCCGTCGCGGACGTTCGCCACGTCCCGCAGCAGGATCATCCGCCCGTCCACCGAGCGTAGCGGGATGTCGAGAAAGCCCTGGATGGTTTCAGGGCTGGCGTTGATTTCCACAGGCAGTTCCCGGGAGCCCTCGCGCAGGGAGCCGGACGGCAGGGTAAGATTCTGCCGGCTAACCGCCGCGCTGACTTCCGCCGCGGAGATGGAAAACGCGTTGAGCGCTTCCGGGTCGAGATCCACCATCACCTGCCGCGCGGCGCCACCGTAGGGCAGCGAAATCCGCATGCCGGGGATGCTCTGGAGCTGGGCGCGGAGGGCGAGACGTGAGTAGTCGTAAAGCTGGCCGCTGGTCATCGTGTCCGAGGAAATCACGAGCTGGACGATCGGCACGCTGGACGGACTGGTGCGCACGACCAGCGGCGGCGAGGTGCCGGTGGGCATGCGGCGGAGAATCGTTTGGGAAACGCCGGTGACCTGGGACATCGCGGTATTGATGTCCACGTAAGACTGGAATTTCAGCTTCACCAGGGCGATGCCGTTGGACGTCTCCGAACGGACCTCCAACAGGTCGTCCACGTTGTTGAGCGTAATGATTTCTGAAAACGAGGTGATTTTCGACGCCATTTCCGCCGCGTTCAGGCCGTTGTAGGTCCAGACCAGCGTGATTTCCGGGCTCTCGACGCGGGGCAGGATGTCGGTGGACATTCGCCGGCCCGACATGACGCCGAAGAGCAGGATCAGGATTGCGAGAACCCCGATGGTGTATTTGTAGCGAAGGGCGAAGAGGACGATCCACATGGCGGAAAAAGAGCGCGACGGCCGGAAACGGATGCTCGCAGCCGCTTCTTAGCACTGCGGGTGCCCGAAGCAATCGTTAGATCATTGATGGGGATTTCACCGGGCGCGAACCCTTGACCCGAGGTCATTCACCGCGTATAGGCTCCGAGCGGTCCGCCGAAAGTGCGATTCGGACCGATTTTCCCGTCACCAGCCGATTTTCCGATTTCCATGCGCCTATTCCTCACCACCTTCTCCGGTCTATCCTGTATGGCATTGCTGTTTATTTCCACCTCCTGCGGAACCAGTGGAGGCCGCGCCGCGCCGATCCACCGGAAGCCTGACCACCGCGTGCTTTACAAATGGTATGACGACGGCGGGGATGGCCGGGTGACGATCCGCATCAGCCTCACCGACCAGATCGCGGAATTCAAGCGGGGGGAGCGCGACATCGGCTGGTGTTATGTCGCCACGGGCAAGGAAGGCCACAGCACGGCGCCGGGTTCTTACAAGATCACGGAGAAGATCGAGGATAAATATTCGAATCTCTACGGCTGGTTTGAGGATGAGTTCGGAAATGTGACGGACAATGATGCGAGATCCAGAGACAAGGTGCCAGAAGGCATGACCTACGTCCCTGCGCCGATGCCTTACTGGATGCGGCTGACGTCTTATGGTGTCGGGATGCATGGGGGAGTGATTCCGCAGCCTGGTGAACCGGCGTCGCACGGTTGCATCCGCTTGCCGAAGGATTTTGTGCCGACGCTTTTCAGCGTGGTGAACGTGGGAACGCCGGTGATGATTACGAATTCCCCGAGCAACCACGGTCCGCAGGGGCAGGAATACATGACACCGCAGCAAGTTTGGAGTCCAAGCATTGGTCCCGGAGACGGCAGCGTGCGGGCCGTCAGGTATCGCGACGGAGTGCCGGTGTCCTACGAATAAACCCTCCGAACTCAATGAAAAGCCCGCTTGGAAAACTTCCGAGTGGGCTTTTTTTAATCCTGTGGGATCTGGAATTCCAGGTCCAATTAGGGCTGGGCGGGAACGTAGAGCTCCGATCCCTTGGCTAGGACAGTCGCAGTGGTGAGATCGAGTCCGTTGAGGGCGTTGAGCCGATCGGCGTCGGTGCCATGTTGGGCGGCGAACTCGCCGTAAGTCATTTCACCCTCGATGGTGACGGGACGGAATTTTTTCTCGGTAGTGGCGGAGGCGGAACTTTTTTCCACGGCAGGTGCCGCTGCTGCTGCTGATGGGACCGGTGCTGGAACGTCCACAGCTTCTGTTTCGGGAATCGGCGTGTGGGCGACGGGTGTCGAATGGCTGGCCGGTGCGGAGGATCTGGCTTCCGGAGCCTTCTCAACCGGAGGCGTGGTCCGGTTCTGTGAAATCGGAGCAGAGATCATGGCGGTGGAAGGTCCGCCGCTGCCCAGACGGAGCACCTGGCCGGGACGGAGGGCGGAGGCTTTCGCCGTTGGATTGGCGGCGACCAAGGTGGATGTGCTGGTTCCGTATTTCTTGGCGATGCTGAAATAGGTTTCCCCTGGCCGGACCGTGTGGGTTTTCCCGCTATTGTTCCGCACCGGGGCGGTGGGGGCGGTGGCTGGTGCGCTCGCAACCGTACTGGTGCCGGGAACCTTGAGCTTCTGCCCAGGATGGATGGTGGCGGTTGGCTTCAATCCGTTGTTCTTCTCAAGTTTGGTGGCGCTGGTGCCGACCTTGCGGGCGATTTTTTCGATGCTGTCGCCGGCTTTGACGATGTAAGTGGTTTCCGAGGTCGCCAGAGCTTCGTTTTTCGCCGCGATGGTGGTTGCCGCTGGGGCGCTGGTTTTTGAATCGCTATGGATTCTTGCCGTCGGTGCCTCGCGGCCGTCGCGCAGTTTCATGTTTTCATCCTCCAACTGGCGGATTTGTCGTTCCTGCTCGGCACAAAGTGAACGAAGGGTTTCCAACTCCGATTTCGCAAACGTCGTGGACGTCGCAAGAATCATGGTGAGCGTGGTGAACAGCAGAGTCGGTTTCATGATGCCGGGAATTTTTCAAAATTCGTCGACACAATCAAGAGAAATTCAAGTTATCTTAATTATTTAGGTGGGCGGTGGTGATGGGGCCGAAAGACAAAAACGGGTGGTTCCGAAGAACCACCCGTTGGCGGAAAAGTCGAATGAAGCTTCGCCTCAGTTGGCGCGGCCGGTGTAGGAGTTGTCCTCTGTCTTCACGTTGATCTTCTCGCCGACGTTGATGAAAAGCGGCACTTGCACGATAAGGCCGGTCTCCATGACGGCGGGTTTGTAGACGTTGTTTGCGGAGTCGCCTTTGACGCCTTCCGAGGACTCAGCCACGGTCATGACCATGGAAAGCGGGAGGTCCACCGCGACGACGATGCCGTCGGCGACCATGAGGTTGTAGATCTGGCCCTCGATGAGGTAGTTTTTCACGCCTTCGATAAGGTCCTCATAGACCACGGCGTCTTCGTAGGTGTTCGGGTCGAGGAAGTGATAGCCGCTGCTGTCCTTATAGGAATATTCGTGGGGAGTGCGCTCGAGCACGACACCCTCGACGCTGTCGTTCGAGGTCATGCGCAGGTTGAAGACCTTCTTGGTGGCGACGCTGCGGATCGACATCTGCACGTAGGAGGCCATGCGGGGTGGAGTCTTGAGCTCGTGGTCGATGACGAGGCAGACTTCGTTGTTGTGGCGGACGGCGTGTCCTTTGCGGAGGTTGATGATGGGTGTGCTGGCCATGATTTGTGGGTGGGGGATAAGACGCGCCGCCCGGGGTGGCAAGCACGGAGTTTGGATCGGGAAACGCCCGGCTCAGTCCTGCTGTTCGAGGATCCAGTTGGCGATCTTCTCGTCGTCGGCCCCGGCCGCCCACAGGTGGCGGAGGAAATCCGCGGGATGGAGGCCGCCGTGTTTTTTCATGAAATTCCGGTCGCCGCCGCAGCCGAACATCAAGTCCGGGTCGAGTTCACCGCAGAGCTTTGCCCGACCTTTTGCAATGAGCCGCGGCAGGTAGGGCATGCCTTTGAGCTCTTCGCCGAAGCTTGGGACGTCGTCCCGGGTGAGCACCTTGTCGCTCGGGATGCCTTTTTGGATGGCGAGGAAATAATCGCGCCGCACCGAAGCGACGAGCAGCGCGGTCGAGACTGTGGGCTCGACTTCGCCGCAGAAATCTTCGACGAAGTCGAAAAACTCGCGGGTCTTGCAGCCGATGGAGGCGAGGAACGTGAGGTCCTCCGGCGTGTAGTAGGTTTCAAAGTCCACATTGCCGGACTGGAATTCAGCGGCGCAGCGATCGAACAGGGCGAGAAATGTATCGTTCCAAATCATCGTCAGTATTTCAGCTCGGGTTCAGCCTTCCGCACGCTTTTTCTTCTCGTAGGGCGCGATCTCGTCGATGGTGGCCAAGGTGGCTTCGTCAGGCATCGGTGAAAGCAGCGCGTCGAGCGAGTCGTCCAGTTGTGCGACGGTGCGGGCTCCGATGACCGACGAGGAGACAGCGGGTAAACGCAGCGTCCATTGGATCGCCAGGTGGTTGAGCGATGTTCCCTGGGCGGCGGCGAGATCGCCGAGCGCGCGGATTTTTTCCTGCTGGGCGACGACCTGCTCGACCTGGAGAAACCCTTCCGAGCGGGCGGCGCGCGAGCCTTCCGGGATGCCGGTCAGGTATTTCGGCGTGAGCATGCCCTGCGCCAGCGGACTGAAGACCACGCAGCCGATGCCTTCTTCCAGCAGATAGTCGAGGATGCCCTCGCCTTCCGGCCAGCGGTTGAGGATCGAATAAGGCGGTTGATAGATCAGGCAGCGGATGCCCATATCCTTGAGAATGCGCACCGCTTTTTTAAGCCGCTTGAGCGGGTATTTCGAGAGCCCGGCGTAGAGCGCGCGTCCGCTGTTCACCGCGGTGGCGAGCGCCGACATGGTTTCCTCCAGCCGGGTGTCCGGGTCCGGACAGTGGGAGTAGAAAATGTCCACATAGTCCTGGCGGAGCCGCTTGAGCGACTGGTCGAGCGATGCGAGCAGGTGCTTGCGCGATCCGGCCTGGCCGTACGGACCGTTCCACATGTCATGGCCGGCCTTGCTGGTGATAATGAGCTCGTCGCGGTGGCAGGCGAAATCCTCCACCAGGATGCGGCCGACGTTTTCCTCCGCGGACCCGGGAGGTGGGCCGTAGTTGTTCGCCAGGTCGAAGTGGGTGACGCCTCGGTCAAACGCACGGTGCATGATCCGCCGGGCTTCTTGGAAATCGTCCACGTGGCCGAAATTGTGCCAGAACCCCAGTGAAATGGCGGGCAGAAGGAGTCCGGAATCGCCGCAACGCCGGTAAGGCATGCGGCCGTCGTAGCGCGCTGGATCAAACATGATTGGAAACTGGCGGGCCGATCTTACCTTGCCAAGCTCAACCATGTGACAGCACGACGATCCCGCGAGAAATCCTCTTGCCCTCCACCGGCGGACCCTGCAATCTGCCGCCCACCAAGGCGGCTTGGCGGAATTGGTAGACGCGCTCGACTCAAAATCGAGTTCTAACGAGTGTGGGTTCGAGTCCCACAGCCGCTACTTTTTACTCACTGCGACAGCCGGTTTTTTCCCCGACACACGCAGCATGGCATCTCCCATCCCGAGTCCCCGCACCATCGGCATCATCGCAGGCAGCGGAGTCTATCCGGAGACCTTCATCGCCGCAGCCCGGCGGCACTCGCCCGGCATCCGCCTGGTGATGTGCGCGTTCCCCGGCGAGACCCGGCCCGAGCTGGAAAAACTCGTTGAGGCCACCGAGTGGATCCGCATCGGCCAGCTCAGCAAGCCGATCAAGTTCTTCTGCCGTGAGGGAGCCAGCGAGGTGGTGATGATGGGACAGATTTCCCCGAAAAATCTCTACGAACTCCGGACCGACCTGCGGGCGCTCATGATGTTCGCCCGCCTCAAGGAGCGGAACGCGGAAACCATCTTCGGCGCCATTTCCGACGAACTCGCCAAGGACGGCATCACCGTGTTGCCGGCCACCACCTTTCTGGAAGACCATCTGCCAGGCCCGGGCCCCGTTTGCGGGCCAGTTTTCAAAAAGCGACAGCTCGCCGACGCGGAGTTCGGCTTCCGCATCGCCAAGCAAACCAGTGCCCTCGACATCGGCCAAAGCGTCGTCGTCCGTCACGGCACCGTACTCGCCGCCGAAGCCTTTGAAGGCACGAACGCCTGCATCAAGCGCGGTGGTGAACTCGGCCGCGGCAAGGACGTGCTGCTCGTCAAGGTCTCCAAGCCCAACCAGGATTTTCGTTTCGACGTGCCCGTCATCGGCCCGCAGACCATCGAGACCTGCGCCGCCGCCGGGGTGGGGGGCATCGCCATCGAGGCCGGCAAAACCCTGCTGCTCGAAAAAGACCTCGTCGCCGAACTCTGCACCAAGCTCCAGATCGGCATCCATGCCGTGTAGCGGCGATCACCGGTCTCCGCGAATTCATCCTCTTCTCAAAAACACCCAGAGCGCGCGGCGACCGCTGATCGCCCCTACGGCAGCAGATCCGTGTAAGTCCCCGGATCGCTCCCCGGGATCTCGATCGCCCCGCAGTTCTTCGCATAAAATTCCCGCGGACCCACGCCACCGATGATCGCGTAGGCATAACCGATTTCCCGCAAGCCCTCTAGCGCCTTAAACAACAGAGCCTTCCCCAAGCCCAGCCCGCGCGCCGCTTCCGACACCCCGGTCGGCCCGAAAAATCCCCGCTGCGTCGTCTCGTAACACACGAATCCCAGGATTTCCTTGTCCCGCGTCGCGATGAAACACGAGATCGGCTGCCGCGACATCGCCACCTCCACCTCGCTAACCCATTTGGGCGAAAAATTCACCCGCGCGAACTCCGCCACCGTGTGTTTTTCAAACGCCCGCGCCCGCCGCAGGGTCACTCCCTTGGCCCCCACCTCCGCGTAAAGTTCCGCCGATTCCGGCAAGTCGTAGAGGCGCACAATCATGTCGATCATGCGCCGAGTAAATCCAACCACCCGCCGCCGCGCAAAACATTCTTTCCCGCATCCTCACCGGACCGCGGCCTGCATCGGTCAATTTCCGATTCGCCGCCCCCGGGACCGCGGGCTTCCAGTCCGCCCGGGAAGCGGGAAGTCCATGAAATGATCCATCCTCACCCTGAAATTAGGACGCCTCGGACGCGCGGAAGGAGTCCTCCCACGTGTTTGGGGCGTCCTCCAACACGTCGAAGGAGTCCTATTTCTCATCCAGGGACGCCCGCGAGGCGCTCAGGGCGTCCCCAATCTCCAGTTAGGACGCCCCTGCCGCGTTCGATGACCTTGATCTTTCCCCAGCTCCCGGCCTGCAACAGGTCACCGTGAGAATCCCGGAATC
>JANPKJ010000109.1:0-76222 GCA_031425955.1 Akkermansiaceae bacterium
AACTCTCGCCTAACCTGCATAACCGGATCTGTGGAACGACTTTTGCCTGGACGGTTCTCTCGCAGCTCGTTCGATTCCCTTTCGGCGAGAGGGCGCTACCTGGCGTTTCTTTGGCGATTATCTCACGCCTTTTTCGCCAACAGCGCGTCGAGCACCTGGCCGCCGTCGACGATTTCGATGGGGCGGTTTCCGGGGGACATGAGCTCGGTGTCCGAGTTGATGCCGATCTGGTGATAGATAGTGGTGGCGAGGTCCGCGACGCCGACGCCGTCGGTATCCACCTCGCCGCCGAGCGAGTCCGAGGAGCCGTGGACGTAGCCTTGTTTCATGCCGCCGCCGGCGAGCATGGTGGAGAACACGCGCGGCCAGTGGTCGCGGCCTGCGGTGGCGTTGATCTTGGGGCTGCGGCCGAACTCGGTGGTGACCATAACGAGCGTGGAGTCGAGCATGCCGCGGCGGTCGAGGTCGCGGATGAGCGCGGCGATGGCCTTGTCGGTGGATGGCAATTCTTTTTGGATGCCGGCTTTCAGGTTGTCATGGTGGTCCCAGCCGCCGGCGGTGAGGGAGACGAAGCGCACGCCGCCTTCGATGAGGCGGCGGGCGAGCAGCATGCGCTGGCCGGCGGCGGTGCGGCCGTATTCGTCCTTAAGGGCGTCCGGCTCGGATTTAAGGTCGAAGGCCTCGCGGGCTTTCTGCGAGGATATGAGCTTGTAGGCGTGTTGATAGAAGGCGTCCATCGAGTCGATGGCATCGCTTTCCTCCAGCGCGCGGAAGTGGTGGTCCACGGTTTCCAACAGAGACTTGCGGCGGTTGAAGCGGGCGTCGTCCACGCCTTTGGGGAGATTGAGATCGCGGACCTGGAAATCGCCCTTAGCCGGATCCGCGCCGAGGGCGAAGGGGCCGAAGGCGGAGGAGAGGTAGCCGGAGTTCGCGTATTCGTTCGGGACGGCGGGGACGCAGACGTAGGGCGGGAGGTCGTTGCGGGAGCCGAGTTCGTGGGAAATCACCGAGCCGATGGACGGATACTCGAGCGCGGGTGACGGGCGGTAGCCGGTGAACATGTTGTGCGTGCCACGCTCGTGGGCGGCCTCGCCGTGGGACATCGAGCGGATCAGTGTAATCTTGTCGGCGATCTGCGCGGTTTCCTTCATGAATTCGCCAAACTGGATGCCGGGGATCTTCGTGTCGATGGCACCGAACGGACCTCGGTATTCGGCGGGGGCGAAGGGCTTGGGATCGAATGATTCCTGGTGGGCGAGGCCGCCAGGAAGGAAGATGTGGATGATCCCTTGGGCGACAGCCTCGTGTTTGCCGTAGGTCTTGGTGGCTGCCTGCGCCTGGTTGCGGATAAACTGTGGCAGCGTGAGGCCGATGCCTCCGAGCAGGCCGACGTAGAAGAACTCGCGGCGGGACGAGTAGCGTTCAAGGGGATTGCCGGGGCATTTCGGGATCATGATCGTAATGGATTTCGTCGCAAAAGGGGCCTACGACAAGCCGGAGTTGATCATTTCAAAAATCGTGATCCTTTCACGTTCGGAGTTGGCGCGGAGGGATTTATGATTTAAGTCCGTGGGCGATGGAAGTGCCGCCACTGCAAGGATTCAAACCGGGAAAACTGATCGGCCATGGCGGATGCGGGCGGGTGTATCAGACGCAGGACGAGAACGGCGCGGCATGCGCGATCAAGGTTTTCGACGAGGATGCGATTTCGAGGCGGCTGCTCGCGAAGATGACGAATCGCCTGAAATCCGGCGGCTGGCCGGGTGGATTGATGCCGCTGGTGGCGGCGGATCTGGAGGGCAAGCGGCCGTTCTGGGTCACGCCGCTGGTGGCGGGACTGGAAGAAGGGATCGAGCCATTGCCGCGGACGCTGCAGACGTGGCTCGGCGAGCACCCGGGGACCTATTCGTGGAAACTGGTCCGGTCGCTCGCGCGGGCGCTCGGGCAGATGCACGAGCGGCGGGTGGCTCACGGGAACCTGAAGCCGGGAAATGTGTTTTTCGCGGACGACGGGGAGGTGCTGCTGAGCGACTGGGCGATGGGGAATCTCCCCGGGGCGGAGCGCTTCGTGTTCACGGACGCGGTGCTCTATCAATCGCCGGAACAGCTCAGGAATCCCAGCGGCTATTTGGAGGAAGAGGGCTACCGGTGGGATGTTTTTGCGTTCGGCGTGCTGGCCTATCGAATCCTAACGGGCATGTTCCCGCGCTGTCACGAGACGTTCAATTTCGTGGCTCCGGAAGCGGGTGAGAACCGGCGGGAGGGGATCCAGGCGGATCTGGGAAAAATCGCGCGCAATCTCGAAAACCAGCCCGTCGTGACCTGGCCGGATGAATCCCAGAACGAGCTGGAAGCCGGATTCCGGTCATGGATCGACCGGTGCCTGCCGCTGGATCCTGGGAAACGGCCGTTTACCATGATGGAGGTGGCGGCGGGTTTCGCCGAGTTGGAACGCAAGGGGACGCTCGACGCGGAGCGTGAATCGCTGATGGACCAGCGACGGGCGGCGGAGCGACGGTCGTGGCGGTTTTTATTCTGCGCGGGTGCGGCGACTGCCGCGGCCATGGTGCTCGGCGGGCTTTGGCACCTCGCGGGCGTCCAATTGAAAAACGAGCGGAGCGGGCGCGAGCAAATCGTGCGGGAGCTCAATGGCGCGACGGAGGCCGCGGAGGCCGCCAAGCAGGATGCCGAGGGTAAAATGGCCGAAGCGCGGCAGGCGCTGAATTACGAGCGGGAGCTGTCCATGGCGCGGTTGGAGGCGTCCCGACTGATCGGTGACCGTTTGTTTGCATGGGCGATGGAAAAGGGCAACCGGCTGCTGCCGCCCCTTGATGGCCGGGAACTTCGGTTGAAGCGGTTGGAGCGGTATTTCGAGGATTTTCTCACCCGGACAGCGAACATCGATTCGCTAACCGACGAACGGGCGAGGGTCCGTCTGCAATTGTCCGAAGTCTCGCTGGCCGCCGGCGACGCGCCGATGGCGGGCAAGCGGCTCACCCAGGCGCTCAAGGCGTGGGCGAATCTGCCGATGGACGCCGAGTTGAAATCCCGCATGGGGACAAACGCGCTTTTGTTAGCGCTGCTCCAGCAGTCAACCGGCGATGCTGAGGCGGGATCCTCGTTCATCGCCGCGCGGAAGGCACTCGAAGAGGTGCCCGAGAGCGAGGTGGACACGGACCGCCTGCACCAGCTGATGGCGGTGCTCGACTATCACGAGGCGAAACTTCTCGCGGCGCGCGGCGAGGACACCAAGGCGCTGGCGCAGCTGATGCGCGCGACCCAGACGCTCAACTGGATCGCCGACCAACGGCCGGACGCGGCCATCCTGCGGTCCGAGCTGGCGGCCTGTTATCTATCATCCGCGACAATTCTTGAAGGCATGGGTAGCCTCGGCGACGCGCGCGAGGTGCGGGCGCTGGCTTCAGTGGAATTCGTGAAACTCCTCAAGGACAATCCCCAGGATTTCGCGCTGCGGCTCGACCTCGCCGGTTGTTACGGGGCGATGGCGGAGTCCGCCGTGCTCGCCGGCGACATCGTGGGTGCGGAATCGATTTCCAAGGAAGCCATGAAACTGCTCGACCAGCTCGTCGTGGAGCAGCCGGACAATGCGGAGGCGGTGTCGCGAAAAGCCTCGCAACTCGGGCTGCGCGCCGGAATCCAGCGCGACCGGGGCCTGTCTGCGGAAGCCATGGCGGACTACAATGCCGGCATCCGGATGCTGGAAGCGATCCGCGCATCCGCTCCTGGGAATGCGCTCGTTTCCTATCGCCTCGCCCTGTTGTGGTGGCAAAAAGGCCGGATGCTCGGCATGGCCGGCCAGCGAAGTGAGGAAATCGCGTTGATCCGCAAGGCCGGAGATTTGCTTCGCCAGTTAGAAACCGGCACCTCGTCTGCGGGTCCGCGGCCGGAGCAACTTCAGAGCGCCGGGGCCTATCTATTGGGCGATCTGGGGCACGCGCTCCAGCTATCCGGCCAGAAGGACGAGGCGGTTCGTGCGTTCTCCGATGCCGTGGCTTTGTGGGAGGGACTCGTGAAATCGAGACCGCAGAGTGAGGAATTCAGCGAGGGGCTGGAGTGGTGCCGGCAGCGCCTTGCCGATCTCCGGTGATCCGGCGAGGCATTTACAGACGCGAGGCGAATTCGAGAGCGCGTTTTTTCATCTGGTTCGCCATCAGGTTCAGGGCATTCGCGCGGGTGGGGGCGAGGTGCTCCTTCAACCCGGTGCGGTCCACGAAGCTCATGTCCGCGGTGAGGATATGGTCGGGAGTCTCGCCATCCAGCACCCGCACAAAGAGCGCGATCATGCCCTTGGTGATGAGCGAATCCGAATCCGCCGTGAAGTGGACCTTGCCACCGTGGAAATCCGCATCGAGCCAGACCTGGGATTGGCAGCCCTTGATGAGTTGCTCGGCTGTTTTAGCCGTCTCGGCCATGGGACTGAGTTTTTTGCCAAGGCCGATGACGTATTCGTAGCGCTCCGTCCAATCCTGAAAAAGGGCGAGCTCCTCAATGAGAAGCTCCTGTTTGTCTGCGATGCTCATGCTTGGCGGGAGTGGAACGCGGGACGTGCCAGTTCGCAAGTCCCGATCAAGTCGCGGGGGCGAGTCTTTGGAGAAGCAGCGCGGAAAGGAAGGCGAGGGGAGGGATGGCGAAGCAGGCGATCGCAAAAGGATTCCAACCATACTCGGATGAATTCATCCCCGCCAGCAGCGGCAGCATCAGGATCCAATCCAGCAGCGGGATCCCCGCCAGCAGGCTGGAAACGTAAACAGGAATCGGTTTGCGCTGCAGCGTCACGCAAAACAGCAGCCACATCCCATACGGGAGAAACCGTCCCCAAAGAACGGTCGTCTCTGAAATCCAGTAGACCGGGCAGCTCATGATGGCGGCCGCGATGACGAGCAGGCTTTTCGAAAGTAGAGTCGCGCCCCTCGGAGCGACCGCCATCGATTCATATCTCGCGCTCAGCGACAACCCCATGATGTAGCAGAAAAGTCCGCCCGCCGCGCTCCCGGCCACCATCAGCGGGGCGATATCGGGGAGCTGCGTGAAATCCAGTTTGGGGGAAAAGCCGATCACTCCTACCATCCCCATCACGGGTAACAGCGCCCGGCACAAGCCCATGGGCACGACCGACCAGGGAGTCCGCTTGTGAGAGTAGGTGTAAAGGCACACACAGGCTGCGATTCCCGCCGCCGTCATCGCACTGTCTTTGCCCGCGGTGGCCGCCAGCAGGACGCCGAGTGCTCCAAGAACGATGGCGATCACCAGATAGAGAGGCGCTGAAAACAACCCGCGCGGTAGCGCCCGCTCCGGTCTGCGCTCGGCATCCCAGTTGCGGTCCGCCCAGTCATTCAGAAAATTTCCCGATACGTACAACGCCACCCCCGCAGCGATCAAACGAAGCGCTGTACCCCAGTCCACCGGCGGAGGATTTGATGAAAATCCCAGGGAAAGAACCGTGCCGACGGTGATTCCGACCCACACATTGCTGACCACACTCGGAACATTCGCCACCCGGGCGGTCGACAGCAGCGCATGGAGTTTTCCGGATCGATTCATCGGCCCCGGCAGCATGGCGGGAAACCCGCTGAACCCGCAAAAGGAAACGACCCGCCTGCCGGAAATTATTAAAGGATGGCAAAATATGCGCAATTCATGGCGGGAAGTAGGTAGTTCGGCCACCCCCTCGCGGGCACAGTCGCGGTGCAACGTGAAACTAAAAACCACCATGAAACAATCCATCAGCTCACTTGGCGCCTTCGGGCTTCTCAGTTCAATCGCGCTCGCCGGCTCGACGGTTCCCGACATGGCCGCACCGGCTCCGGTTGCCTCCAGCGACGGATTCGCCCAAGCCCGCCGCCCGATCAGCAACCCGACTCTGTTCGACCTCGCGCTGCCTACCACCAACGTCCACCCGATTTTCCTCTATCACTCCCTGCCGGACCAGGTCAATTCCACCCTCGGATCACTCGACCTCGGTGGTCAAGTGGAGCTCTACGCCCTGCAGGCCGAGTTCGCGATCAATGACCGGTTGTCAATCGTCGCCACCAAGGATGGCTTCGTGGAGATGCGCCCGGACGCGACGCTCAGCAAGGAAAGCGGTTGGGCGAATCTCGGTGCAGGCGTGAAATACGCCTTCATCCTCGATCCGGTCGCGAAGACCGCCCTCAGCGGCTCGATGACCTTCGAAGTTCCCATCGGCAACAGTGACGTCTTCCAAGGCGAAGGCGATGGTCTGATCAACCTCATGGTTTCGGGCCTGAAACTCGTCGATGACTGGCAGTTTGCCGGTGGTCTCGGATTCCAGATCCCGTTCTCCGACGAGCAATCCACCCAAGGTTGGATGAGTGCCCACGTCAGCTACGAGGTCAGCAAGTGGTTCATCCCGCTTGTGGAAGTGAATTGGTTCCACGTGCTTGATGCAGGCAACGGAACAGGCAACTTCCCGTCGCAGGTCGGTGGATTGGTTCCCGCCGTGGTTGAGTTCGAAGGTCCCGACGTCTTTAACATCGGTGCCGACAACGCGAACGAAAATCGCGATTTTGTGTCAGCTGCCTTCGGTTTCCGCTCGCGCATCACCGACAGCATCGACGTCGGCGCCGCCTACGAGATTCCGCTCACCCAAGAGAGCGACAGCCTCATGGAGTCGCGTGTGACCGTCGACCTGGTGTGGAAATTCTGATTTTCTTGGGGATAAGTTGAAATGTGTCGAAGCCCGGAGCGGATCATCGCTCCGGGTTTTTCGATTTCAGATGATGGCCTTTAGAGGAGAGACAAACTTTGATTCGGTCTGGAACGTGAAACCGCTGATTGATGATAGCTTTCTCCACGACGACCGTTTCTTCAAGGGCATTGTCCGTCGGAGTTCGCGACTCGTTCGCAAAAGTTGATTGACGCTTTTTTGACCGTTTGTTGCAGTCTAGATCAGCGTCCATTCACCGTGCGGCCATCAGATACCGGGGCTCTCGTTGATACCGCCGGTTCCACACAGAAAGTGTGGTTCCGTCGAGCGTTGTTGCGGCGGTCTTGAACAATAACTCTCTGATTCATGAAAACCCTCATCCTCCTGGCCTTGGCACTGTTGAGCTGGCCTGTCTCCGCGCAGGTTTCCGTCACGGCCACTGCCGGAACTCCGGGCCCCACCAGCTACACGACGCTCAAGGGCGCATTTGATGCCATCAACGCCGGAACCCATCAAGCAGCGGTGTCCGTTTCGATCACGGGCAATACCACGGAGACGGCATCGGCTGTAATCAATGCCAGCGGCTCCGGTTCCGCAAATTACACCTCGGTCACGATTATGCCTTCAGGCGGAGCGGCGCGTATGATCAGTGGCTCCGTTTCCAGCGGAGCCCTTATCAAATTCAACGGAGCGGATCACGTGACACTGGACGGCTCGCTTAACGGCACTGCGTCGCGCGACCTGTCCATCATCAACACCTCAGCCACTGCCCCGACGGTGATTTCGCTCGCGAGTCTGGGCACAGGCGAGGGGGCGACCCACAACGTGATCGAGAACTGTAATCTCGGTACCGGGGTTACGAATAGCTCCAGCTATGGCATCTCCGTCGGCGGTAGCACGCCGGGTACCGCGGGGGCTGACAATGACAACATCACCCTTCAAAACAACTCCATCACCGTGGCGAGCTTCGGTATTTATGCCAGAGGCACGGCAGCGGTGAGCGCAGGCGGAGATGACAATCTGACAATCAGGGGCAATCATATTGACCACAATTTCACCGGGTTCTCGGGCGTTTCTTCCATCGGGATCAGGGTGGGCAACTCGGTGGCCAGTACCGTGAGTCAGAACACAGTCAGTCAACAAACCACGGCCTTTCTGGCACCGACGGCGATCTCGCTTGAAACTGGCTTTGTCTTCTCCTCGGTGACGCGCAATACCGTCACCAAGTCCCAGAACTTCCACTCGGGCGGTTTTGGTGGCCGTGGAATCACAGTGGGAACTGGCACGGAGGCGAGTGCGGTGACGATTGCCAATAATGTCATCTATGGGGTCAACGGAACTAACAACAACAACTTCGGAGCATCATCGTCGATGGGCATCGCGATTGGAACGATTGGAAACAGCTCGTCGCTGACGACGATTACCGGTGGAATCAATCTTTACTTCAACAGTGTCAACATGACCGGTAGCATGGGCGCAAACCCGACCGCCCTCACGGCGGCCATCTACATCGGCTCCGGGGCCAGCGCGCTTGACATCCGGAACAACATCTTCGGCAACACTCAGGTCGGCACGAGTGCCGGCCAGAAGAACTACGCTATCTTTTCCGCGGCGGCCAACACGGCGTTCACGACGATCAATTTCAACGACTACTTTGTGAGCAACACTCTCAATGCCACCTCGGCCATCCCCGGATTCCTGACCACCGATCAGTTGAATCTGGCAGACATTCAAACCGGGTTCGGACAGAATGTGAACTCCAGCACGGCCGGTCCTCCCTTCAATTCGGCAACTGATCTAAGACCTCTGCCAGCTTCGCCTGTCGTGGATACCGGTGAGAGTCTCAGCAGCTCCGTCTCGCCCTACGAAGACTACACCGGCGCTATGCGGTTAGATCCTCCGAGCATGGGTGCTTATGAGACCGGGATCGACAGTAACCCGCCGACAATCAGTTACACGCCTCTGCTCAGCACTCTCGATACAGGCGACCGGATTCTGACCACCACCATCACCCATCCCTTTGGTGTCCCCACCAGCGGCGCTGGTTTGCCGGTTCTCCATTGGAAGATCAACGCCGAAGCCTATTCATCCACTCAGGCGACCTCGCTGGGTGGCGGCCAATATCAGTTCACCTTTGGCAGCGGAGCCGTGGCGGGCGATACGGTTACCTTTTATTTAGTGGCGCAGAGTTCGGTCGCATCGAACCCGAATGTCGTCGCCAGCCCCGCATCCGGCGCATCCGGCTTTACCGCAAATCCGCCGGCGGCCGCGACACCCCCGACCGCGCCAAACACCTATGCCATTCTCGACACCATTTCCGGTGTCAAGACGGTCGGTTCCGGTGGAAATTATGCGACACTCACAGCAGCCGTGGCGGACCTGAACGCCAAAGTGCTGAACGGCCCGGTCACCTTGACACTCACCGACGCCACCTACGCCAGCGAGACCTTCCCTATCATCATCGACGCCAATGCCGGCTCAAGCCCCACCAACACGATCACGATCAAGCCCTCCGCAGCGACGACGCTCAGCGGAGCGGTCGCCAGCGGCGCTATCATCAAAATCAATGGAGCGAGATGGGTCACCGTCGATGGTTCCAACAACGGCAGCGCGTCGCGGGACATGACCCTTACGAACACCGCCACCATGGCCCCGACGGTTATCTCCTTGGTGAGTTTGGGATCTGGCGCGGGAGCGACCTATGGCGTGATCAAAAACTGCAACCTGAGCACCGGAGTGGCAACCACCATCGGCTATGGCATCTCCGTCGGCGGTAGCACGCCGGGCACGCAGGGGGCGGACAATGACAACGTAACCCTCCAGAACAACGCCATCACTGCCGCGCCCGTCGGCATTTATGCCGTGGGCACAACCTCGGTGAGCGCCGGCGGGAATGATAACCTCTCCATCACCGGCAATAGCATTGATTACAATGGCACCCTGGCCTCGATCGGCATCCGGACGGGTAACGCGCTGAACAGTTCCGTAAGCCAGAACTCGGTCAGCGAAGAAACCCCAGCCCTTTATGCGCCGACAGCAATCTCACTCGAAACAGGTTTTGTCTCGTCATCGGTGACGCGCAATACCGTTGCCAAGTCCCTGAACAATTCCAAGAGCACCTGGGGTGGCCGGGGGATCACCGTGGGAACTGGAACGGCGACGAGTGCGCTGACGATCGCCAACAATGTCATTTACGGAGTCAACGGCTCTAATTGGAGTAGATTCGGAGACTCGTCATCCATGGGTATCGCGATTGGAACGATCGGCCACAGCCAGACGCTGACGACGGTCACTGGCGGCGTGAATCTCTACTTCAACAGCGTCAGCATGACCGGCAGCATGGGCACCAGCTCCTCCACGGCCATCACGACGGCCATCTACATTGGCTCCGGCGCCAGTGCGCTCGACATCAGGAACAACATCTTCGCCAATACTCAGGTAGGCAGGTTTACTGGCCAGAAAAACTATGCCATCTATTCCGCCGCTGCGAACACGGCCTTTACCACGATCAATTCCAACGACTACTTTGTAAGCAACACCTTCAACGCCGCATCGGCCATTGCCGGATTCCTGATCTCCGACCGGGTAAACCTGGCGGCCATCCAGGCTGGTTTAGGACAGAATTCGAACTCCATCTCTGCCGATCCTCTCTTCAACGCGGCGACCAATCTGCAACTTCTACCTGGTTCGCCCGGACTGGATACCGGCGAGAGTCTCAGCAGCGTCGTCTCGCCTTATGTGGACTTCACCGGTATGACACGGGTGGATCCACCCGGCATGGGTGCGTATGAGATTGGGAGCGATACTACTCCGCCTACCATCACCTACACCCCACTCCTAAAAACTCTTGTCACAGGAAATCGAACCCTGATCGCCACCATTACCGATGTCACCGGCGTCCCCACCGCCGGCACGGGCTTGCCGGTCCTCTACTGGAAGATCAATGCGGCCGCTTATACCTCAGTGCAGGCAACCCCGCTGGGCGGCGGACAATATCAATTTACCTTCGGTGCGGGTGCCGTCTTGGGCGATGCGGTTTCCTACTATCTCGTGGCCCAAGACACCGCAGCGAGTTCAAATGTCGGTGCCAGCCCCTCATCCGGCGCGGCCGGCTTTGCCGCGAGCCCACCGGCGGCCGCAACACCTCCGACCACGCCCGAAAGCTACGGACTCTTCGCTATCGCCGGCACCAAGACGGTCGGATCCGGTGGGGACTACGCGACGTTGACGGCAGCCGTGGCGGACTTGAACGCCAAAATTCTGAACGGCCCGCTCACCTTGACGCTTACCGACACCACCTACCCAAGCGAGATATTCCCGATCGTCATCAACGCCAATCCCGGCTCAAGCGCGAGCAACACGATTACAATCAAGCCCTCCGCGACGACGACGATTAGCGGTGCGATCTCCTATGATGGGCTCATCAAGATCAATGCCGCGAGCTGGGTCACCATCGATGGTTCCAACAACGGCGGCACGTCGCGTGATCTGACCATCACGAACACCAGCACCACGGCACCGACTGTGATCTTAATGGTGAGCCTGGGCAACGGCGCGGGTGCAACCCATGACGTGATCAAGAACTGCAACGTCAGCACCGGGGCAGCCACCAGCATTGGCTATGGAATCGCGCTCGGCGGGCCCGACAATGACAACGTTACCCTCCAAAACAACGCCATCACTGCGGCTCCCATCGGCATTTATGCCGTGGGTTGGGCTTCCGTCAGCGCCGGCGGAAATGACAACCTGTCCATCATTGGCAATACGATCGACTACGATGGCACTCTGGCCTCGATCGGCATCCAGGTGGGCAGAGCGCTCAATAGCTGCGTGAGCCAGAACATCATCAGCGAACAGACCTCGGCTACTCAGGCACCGACGGCGATCTCACTGGAAACTGGCTTTGTGTCCTCTTCGGTGACGCGCAACACCGTTATCAAGTCGCTGACCACCGCTCCCTACGGCTACGGCGGCCGTGGGATCGCCGTGGGAACAGAAACGGCGACGAGTGCGCTAACGATCGCCAACAACGTAATTTGCGGCGTTAATGGCTCCAACTGGTTCTCTTTCCAAACCTCATCGATGGGCATCGCGATTGGAGTGATCGGCAACAGCTACCCGCTGACGAGGACCACCGGCGGAATCAAACTCTACTCCAACAGCGTCAGCATGACCGGTAGCATGGGCACCGGAGCCTCTACGGCCATCACTACGGCACTTTACATTGGCTCCGGGGCCGGTGCGCTCGACATCCGAAACAACGTTTTCGGCAACACCCAGGTGGCCACGAGTGCGACCCAGAAGAACTACGCCATCTATTCGGACGCGCCCAGGACAGTGTTCACGACGATCAATCATAACAACTACTTTGTGGGTAACACCTTCAATGACGCCTCGGCCATTCCCGGATACCTGAGCTCGGACCGGGCGGATCTCGCCGGCATCCTAGCCGGGTTCGGGCAAAATGTGAACTCCATCACTGCCGACCCCTTGTTCACCTCCGCGACCGATTTGCACATCACCTCCCCAGCGTCGCCCGTCTCTAATGTTGGCTCTCCCCTCGCAGATGTGCCGATGGATTTTGACGGCGGCACCAGAAGCGCAACCACACCGGATATAGGTGCCGATGAAATCGGGGTGACCAGTCCGATCAACTTCCAGGAATGGGCTGCGATGAATGGCGTGACGAGCGACCCGAATGCGCTTGGCGCGAACGGTCTCAAAAATCTGCTCAATTTTGCCTTTGGCATGAGTCCCACCCTCGAATTCTCCGGCCCACTCGTGTTCGACGGCACATTCGCAGGCGGTAGCATCGGCTCCAACGGCATGCCCCTCACTTGGTTCGAGCCGATTCCGCTCGGGAGCGACATCCGTGCTCTCTTCATCAGGCGCAAGGATTTCGCCGCCACGGGCCTCACTTACACACCGCAGTTCAGCGCGAACCTGGACATCTTTACTGACTGCCTCGAAACGCCCACCGTTCTCGCCGAAAATGGTGTCTACCAGATTGTCTGTGTGTCCTACCCGTCTTTTCAATTCGGTGAAACGGCGCGGTTTTTTCGAGTAAATGTCACTCTCGGCCCTTAGATGAAGCCTGCACCTGCCAAATGCCTGCCTGACTCAATCTCCCTGTCCCACATAACTCAGCAGCAAGGCCAACGCCGCGCGGATCGAGTCCAGCGAGGCGGTCTCACTGGCTGTGTGATAGCCCGTCGTCGGGATCTGCAGGGTGGTGCCGCTGATCTCCCCGTCGGTCGCCGCGATCAAGCGGCCTAACTCCGTCCTTCCCAGCGAGAGCTTTTTCTGCCGCGTCTCGTTCTGCGCTTCCACGTAGGCGTCCTTATAACTGCATTCGATACCGAGAGCCCGGCACTTCGAGCCGAGTTCCGCCGTGATCAGCGGGTCGAAGTTCGCGCTGGCATCCCGGTTCCGCAGTACCAGATGCTGTGCCTCCGCCGCCTCGCGGGTCGGATAGGGACTGGTGTCCAGCACCAGCAACCGCCGCGTGCGGATTTGCTGGCGTTGGAACCACGAGAGCGCATACCGCCAGCTCCGGCCCGCCTCTTCCTGCGCCGTGAACAGCACGGTTCCCTCGAATCCCCGGCGAAAAAGAAATACCAACAGCGCCACTGACAGCACGTTGTCGAGCTGCGCGGAAACATGGCCGTCCTCGACAGTCAGCCGGTCGAGGAACGATACTGGCGTCCCCGGTTGGAGAAACCCGAGCCCGTCGATTTCAAAAATCAGGTTGTTCCGGTAAGGGCAGACATACGAGTGGGTGATCCGCCCCTGACCCAGATAGGTGCCGGCGTAGGGAATGTGCGCCTGCACCCGCTGGCCGGCGAAACGATCCTGGATCATGCCCATCATTTGTTCCGAGACCGAGTCGCCGGTCTGCTCACTCCGGTTGCTGGCGAGAAACGCGGAATATTGGAACTCGTTCGGCCCGGTGCACACCAGCCCGTGTCGGTCGATGTGCGCCGACAGGATCAGGCTTTGCGGCTCCTTGCCCCGCGCGACCAAAACGCCTTGGTAGTATGTCAGATCGAGATCCAGTTCCTGGAGTTCCCTCATCAGCACCCGGAAAAAGGAATCCTCCGCGCCGACCACCGCCGGCTCGCGGATCAGGTTCCGCAGCAGGTCCAGGAAATCGGCGAGGGTTGAACTGTCGGAGCGAATGGCCATGGGCGTGTCGGACACAGCAGAATGAATGCCGGAACCCTACCAGACCCTACCCTGTCCGCTCCTCAAATTGCCGAGGAATTGATCCCTGTGATGCTGGAACACGGACAATTTACCGACAGGATACTCTGGTTAGGAAAAACGATCAGGAAGTCCGCTGGCGCCTCTTCAATCGTGAAAATTTCAAACCTGGTGGCACACAGGAAAGGCGATTCGAGAAGCGCAAGACACGATGGGAATCGGGAAGCCAGTCAGATCTGTTGGATTTTTTTACACGAGCTGTCAGAAATTCTTCCAACACCCAGGATCATATTCTAGCTTGAAAAAACACGATTCGCAACCCATTCAACATCAGTGCTTAAAATACGTATGGCCATCTTGGTACATGCCTTGCTCCATCGGGTGGAATAAACCCAAAGCCGTCCCACAACCCGTCTTGAAACCGTTGGAAGATGGCGATCCCGGACCGAGGATTTCCGTCCGCCATGCGTCTCCTGCTCAAGCCACGCCCTTCCCCTGTGCAATAACACCCAAAACAAACGAAGTGAAAATATCAAAAATCCGCAGCAATCGAGTGCCCATGTTCTTCTTGTGGGCCACACTCATTTCCAGTGTTCCCCACAGCCACGCCGCCCTGATCGTTGCAACCGGTGCAACGACGGACATGGGATCGGGCTTTGGAACAAGCCTGTTCAATACCGTCAATCGCGCAGGGTTAGTATCACCAAGTCCCTTTGCAACGCACGGTGCTACCAACCCAACGAACTCCTGGGTGGGGTCACGGTCGCTTACCGGAAATGTAACCTTCAGCTTTGGCTCTCTTTTTGCGATTGATGGCCTTACTTTTTGGAATCAAAACAGCGGGGGACCCGGAGGCGGCGGCAGCACAGGCATCGGAAATGTAATGCTCAGTTATTCTACGGACAGCATCACTTTCTATCCTCTTCCAGGCGCTCCTACTTTCTTTGCCCGGGAATTCGGATTTACGAGCGCCCCCCAGCAATTTTCGTTCGCGCCGGTGAATGCTCGTGCAATACGGTTTTCCATTGCTTCGAACTATGGAGATTCACTCCAGAGCGGGTTTGCGGAGGTTCAATTCAGTGGCACATCCCGGGTCCCCGACGGTGGCCCTACCATCGCGATGCTGGGACTTTCGATGGCGGGAATCGCGGCTGTGCGGCGGAAACTGAGGCATCTCTGATGCCTGGGCAGGCACTGAGCTCTATCCATCTTCGGATTTCCTGCGGGACGCAGGTTTGGAAGTTTGCGCCCTTGCCCTCGGTCCCACGGTGACTGCCCTGCCCATTTCATCCAACTTTCGCCGGACGAGAACGTGCTGCCCTCACGCCCCGCGCATCAACGAGATTTCCGCGAGGGAAATCAGCGCCTTGTAGAGATCCTCGCGCGGTGCGGTTTTCAAATCCGCGATGGTCACCGCCCGGTCGAGCGTAAACTTCCCGGACCGCGTCCGCCGCAGCGCGCTCAAGTGCGCCCCGCAGCCGAGTTTCGCGCCGATGTCGTGCGCGTATGTCCTCACGTAGAATCCCTTCGAGCAATTCACGATGAAGTCCACTTCCGGCAACTCGATGCGCGTCACCTCGTTGGACGTGATATGCACCTTGCGCGGCTCGCGCACGATCTCGATGCCTTTCCTAGCAAGTTTGTATAGCGGCACGCCATCTTTCTTGATCGCGGAAACCATCGGCGGGATCTGTTCGAAATCGCCCATGAAGCCATCGAACGCCTCTTGGATCTGCTCCTTGGAATAGTCTCCAACAGGCAGCGTCTCCAAGGTGTCGCCCTGGCGGTCCTGCGTGCTGGTCGTCGAGCCGAGTGTGAGCGTGCCCACGTATTGTTTGTCCTCGCTCATCAGCAGGTCCTGGATCTTCGTCGCGCGGCCGATGACCAACATCAGCAGTCCGGTCGCCATCGGATCCAGCGTGCCGCAGTGGCCGATTTTTTTGGTATTCAAGGCGCGGCGGGCGATGGCTACGACATCGTGCGATGTCATGTCTTCGGCTTTATCAATCAACAACACGCCGCTCGGGCCGTCGGAATCCATGGGATTGTTTCTCATATAAGGTGGGTGAAAATCAAAGTCCGGCGGCTTCTATCCGCTTGCGGATCGCGCCTGACACGAGGGCCTGCGCTTCCTCCAGCGGTCCCTTCATGCGGATCCCGGCGGCCAGCGCGTGGCCACCGCCGCCGAATTCCGAGGCGATTTGGCAGACGTCCAGACGGCGGTCTTTCGAGCGCATCGAAATCCGGATTTTTCCATCAGGAAGCTCTTCGAAAAACACGGCCAACAACACGCCGCGGATCGCGCGGATCAGGTCGATGAGTCCCTCGCTGTCTTCCGGCAGAAGCTTGAGGTCGATGCGGTCTTGGTCGCGCATCGTCCAATTCGCGACGATGCCGTCAGCGGATAGCTCCAGCGTGTTCAGTAACGTCCGCATCAGCTCCAGGCGGCGGAACGGATAGTTGTCGTAGATGTTGGAATTGATCGTGCCCACATCCAGCCCGCGGTGGATCAGGTCGGCGCCGAGTTCGTAGGTCTTTGCCGTGGTCGAGGGATACTGGAAGGAGCCGGTATCGGTGGATACCGCGACGTAAATCGCATCGCGAGTTTCCGCTGGCATCGGCAGGTCGAGCGCGGTGATGAGTTGATAGAGGATTTGTCCGGTCGCCGGGCTGGTCGAGTCGATCAGGTTCACGTCCCCGTAGCCGGGATTGGAAACGTGGTGGTCGATGTTCAGCCAGAGTTTCGCCTTGGAGGCGGCGTGCAGCGCGCGGTCGCCGAGCCGCGGTTTGGTAGCCGTGTCGAGGGCGATCGCGACCTCCACGTCGAGCGGCTCGGCGGGTGGCAGTTCGATTTTTTCCGAACCTGCCATGAACGCGAGATTGTCCGGCAGCCCGTCCTCGTTGATGAGTCGCACGCTTTTTCCCGCGGCGATCAGGGAGAACCCGAGTGCGAGCTGGGAGCCGATCGCATCGCCGTCCGGCCGGACGTGGCTGATCAGGACAAACGAGTGATGATCGCGTAGGATTTCGCCGATTTGATTAAAGCGGACGTTTTCGGGTGTAATATTGATTTCGCTCATGGGGTGGAACCGCGGCGCGGGGGGCGGATTCTTCCCGCGATGTCCGTCCGCGCAAGGATAAACCTCTTCACGGAGCGCTGGATGCATCCGGCCAGCGCCGCGAGAAGCTTATCAAAGGCCGAAGACCCCATTCGACCTCCAAGGGGCAACGGCCTTTCAAGGGGATTTCGGACAGAATCATTTGGGACAGAATCATTTTTCAGAATGGTGGACTCTGGGTAGTCGATTTTGCGGGGGCAATCTGAGGTGGAAGTGATTTGGTCTTCAGGCCGCTCCTGACTTGCTTGCGTCCTTTGTCGGAATGGCTATCGTGCGGAGTCATGTCTCCTCACACGCTCCACATTCGTTCTGAAAGTCCGGACCTGTTGATCGAGTTCGACCTGCCGCCGGGCACCCACGCGAAAATCGGCGCGTCACCGAAGGCGGAAATCACACTTCCGCTTACCGGAATTCCTCCGTTTTCCTGCACGCTCGGGCGGTTTCGGGATGGCCGGCTCTTCATGGCGAATCTGGACGGGACGATTTCGAGGCGAGTAGACCTTCCCGATGTTCTTCCCGTGCCGCCCTACTATTTCCGCCTGTTTCACCCGGTGGAACCGGATTTGACCGGACCCGAGCCGGTCGCTCCATCGAAAGCGAAAACCCGAAATGCCATCGCCAACGGTATTCGCGCGCTGTTCCACAAGGGCGAGGGGAGTGTCTACGCGCCGAAGTGACATTAGATCGTCCATTGCTTCTAGTGTCCAAATGATACAACTGAAGGGCACCTGGTGCGCCTGACTGGATTGACTCCACCGTCCATCCGGGCTGCATCCTCCGGACTGATTTGTGATGGGCACTTGGTGCGCCTGACTGGATTCGAACCAGTGACCGCCCGCTTAGAAGGCGGGTGCTCTATCCAGCTGAGCTACAGGCGCTGTGACGCGGGGCTTGTAGCCCGCTCCACGGACGAAGTCAAATTCCGGAGGATTTGTTTTTCCCGGCGGAAATAAGGGTTCCGGTCGTGGAATTTCCGCTCTACGCTGCCTCCCATGCGCACTGCGGTTTACGCCGGTTCCTTCGATCCCCCCACCAACGGCCATCTCTGGATGATCGAGCGGGGATTGGAAATGTTCGACCGCCTGATTGTGGCGATCGGCAGCAATCCCTCGAAGAATTATTCGTTTTCGGTGGAGGCACGGCTTGAGCTTTTGCGGGCCTCCACCGGGGATTCCGACCGGTTGGAGATCGCCCATTTCGACAACCGCTACCTGGTGGATTATGCGAAGAAGATGGACGCAAAATACGTCCTGCGCGGGATCCGCTCGCCAAACGATTACGAATACGAACGGGTGATGCGCCACATCAACGCCGATATGGCCCCGGACATCACCACGGTTTTCCTGATGCCGCCACGCGATATCGCGGAGCTCTCATCGAACATGATCAAGGGACTGACTGGCCCGGTGGGCTGGGAGGACACCGTCCGCCGCTACGTGCCGGAGCCGGTTTTCAATGCCCTCGCCGCCCGTGGAGGGAGTTTGTGAGTCCGGGTTATTTCTTGGAGAAATCCCGGATCTTGATGTTCCGATACGCGACGGTGTTGCCGTGGTCTTGGAGCAGGATATGGCCCTCGGGGAGCTCTCCGAAGTTGCCCCATTTGGCGTATTTGCTGATCGCCACGAGTTTTTTCCAATCGTCAGAACCGCGCTCGATTTTCAGGGTTTCGGCGCCGTTGAGGGTGAAGGTGATTTCTTTGCCATCCGAGAGGATGCGGGCGTTGTTCCAACTGCCTGGTGGATAGACCCGCTTGGTGGAGGGGGCGGTGATCATGTCGTAGAGCGAGCCGATGGTGCGGTTGCCGTCGCGACCCATCTTGGCGTCCGGGTGGCGGTCGTCGTCGAGCACTTGGAATTCAGGTCCGATGGCGGAGCCTTCGCCCTTGTTGATCGCGGGATCGACGAAGATCTTGATGCCGCTGTTCGCGCCGGGGGTGATTTTGAAATCCACGCTCAGCTCGAAGTCGGAGAACTTCTCCTTGGTGATGATGTCGCCGGCGGCTTTGGATTCGGCACCGCCGGTTTCGTTAATGACGAGCTCGCCGTTCTCGATCTTCCAACCCCCTTTGGGGAAGTCCGGTCCCTTGGCGCTGCGCCAGCCCTCGCTGGTCTTGCCATCCCATAAAAGTTTCCAACCGGCAGCGGATTCCTGGGTCGTTAGAATGTTCTGAGGGGCTGAGGAAACTTCCTGGATTTTCAAGTTCCGCCAGCGGACTTGCGAGCCATCGACGGATTGATCCTTGCCGATGCTGTGAACTTGCAGGGCGATGAAACCGGACGGGGTGAGTGAATCAGTGATGGAGGCGCAGGGAGTGCCGTTGAGGGTGGTTTTGAGTGAGTTGCCGATCGCTTCCAAACGGATTTTGTTCCAGTCGCCTTGTTTGAAGATCTTGCGACCCTGGGCAGTGAACTCCTTGGCGTCGCCTCCCAGAATACCGGGGAAAAGCCAGTTGCGACGGCCTTCGTCGTAAATGCCGGCGGTCCACCAGCGGTCCTTTTTCGGATCGGGGTCAATCTCGATCTGATAGCCATGCACCTTGTCGGCGGGAATGGTGATTTTTTTGCCTTCCCAGACGAGTTCGGTCGGCGAGGAAAAACTCTGGCTGCGGAACTGGACGCCGGAGTTGAGGCGGGGATCGACTTTGAATTCGTATTCGAGGATGAAGTCTCCGTAGTCGCGCGGGGTGCACAGAAAGCTGTTCGGCGTGTTCATGGTCGAGGTGCCGACGATCGCGCCGTCTTCGACTTTGTAGGTTGCAACACCGCCGCGCTGCACCCAGCCGTCGAGGTTTTTTCCGTTGAAGAGATCGGTCCAGGTTTCGGCGCAGAGTGCGGTGCTACATGCCGAGATGAGAATGAGTGAAGAGCGAAGGTAGGTCATGGGAGTTTTGGTTCTTTGGTGATTTCAGAGCCGTCTGCCGCATACGCGACGGACGTTTTGAAATCTTGCAGCAGGTTATGACTCCCGGAGGACGCTTGGAAACAAAAAGACCCGCCGATCATAAAGAACGGCGGGTCATTTTGGATAGTGACGGGCGTTAGACTCCGGCTTCGCTGACTTCCTGCTCCGGCTCGGGGCGGGTCGAGACAAAATCGAGTTCCTCGCTGTCGGCCTTTTTCACGACGTTCACGGAGTCGCCGGATTTCACATCGCCACGCAGGAGGGACTCGGCGAGCGGGTCCTCGAGGAAGCGTTCCACGGCGCGGCGCATCGGCCGGGCGCCGTAGGCGGGGTCGAAGCCTTTGGTGGCAAGCAGATCGCGGGCCTCGTCGGTGAGCGTGAGGGCGATGTCCTTGTCCTTGAGGCGTTTGACGAGCTTTGCGACCTCCAGATCGACGATCTGGTTGAGATCGACTTTTTCCAACATGTGGAAAACGACCAGACTGTCGAGGCGGTTGAGGAACTCCGGTTTGAAGTAGCGTTTAGCTTCTTCGATAATCTTGTCTTTCATGCCGTCATGGTCGGCTTCGTCCGCGTTCATCGCGCCGAATCCGAGGGTCGTCTGGCGCTTGATGGTGGAGGCACCGACGTTGGAGGTCATGATGATGATCGTGTTCCGGAAGTCGATCTTGCGGCCGAGGGAGTCGGTGATGGTTCCTTCTTCCAGAATTTGCAGAAGAAGATTCATGACATCCGGGTGGGCCTTCTCGACCTCGTCAAACAACACGACCGAATACGGACGGCGGCGCACGGCTTCGGAAAGCTGGCCGCCTTCTTCATAGCCGACGTAGCCCGGTGGCGAGCCAATCAGACGGCTCGCGGTGAATTTCTCCATGTATTCGGACATGTCGATCTGGATGAGCGAATCCGGATCGCCGAACATGAACTCCGCCAGATTGCGGGCGAGGTAGGTTTTTCCAACACCGGTCGGGCCGAGGAAAAGGAACGAGCCGATCGGGCGGCGCGGGTCCTTGAGGTCGGCGCGGGAGCGGCGGAGGGCCTTGGAAATGGCGATGACCGCCTCGTTCTGACCGATGACGCGGCCCTTGAGCTCGTCCTCCATTTTGAGGAGTTTTTCGGTTTCCTTTTCCTCCATGCGGCGGAGCGGGACGCCGGTCCACTTGGAGACGACGGCCATGATGTCGTCGTCGGTGACGGTGACGATGGTTTCCTCGGAGGACGAGCGCCAAGACTTCAGAGTTTCCTCCAGCGCTTTCTTCGCGTGCTTTTCGTCGTCGCGGAGAGATGCCGCTTTTTCGAAATTCTGTTCGGCAATGGCGGCTACCTTGTCGCGGTTGATCTGCACGATGCCTGCTTCCAGCTCCTTGATGGAAGGTGGGCGGGTCATGGTGCCGATGCGGGCGCGGGCTCCGGCTTCGTCGAGCACGTCGATCGCCTTGTCGGGCAGGAAACGTGCGGTGAGATAGCGCGAAGTGAGTTTCACCGAGGCCTCGATGGCTTCCGGAGTGAACTTCGCCTTGTGGTGCGATTCGTATTTTTCCTGGAGGCCTTGGAGAATCTTGATTGCGTCATCCACGGACGGCTCGTCGACCTTGACCTGTTGGAAACGACGCTCGAGGGCGGAGTCTTTTTCGATGTATTTGCGATACTCGTTGAGCGTGGTCGCTCCGACGCATTGAAGCTCGGCGCGGCTGAGCGCGGGCTTGATGATGTTGGAGGCATCCATTGCGCCCTCTGCCGAGCCGGCGCCGACGATGGTGTGAAGTTCGTCGATGAAGAGGATGATGTTCTTTACCTTGCGAATTTCGTCCATGACCGCCTTGATGCGCTCTTCGAACTGGCCGCGGTATTTGGTGCCGGCGACCATCAGGGCGAGGTCAAGGGTGATGACCTTTTTGTCGCGGAGGATTTCGGGGACATTGCCGGTGGCGATTTCCTGGGCGAGGCCCTCGACAATGGCGGTTTTTCCGACGCCGGCTTCTCCGATGAGCACCGGGTTGTTTTTCGTCCGGCGGCAGAGGATCTGGATGACGCGCTCGATTTCGCTTTCACGGCCGATGACCGGGTCGAGGCCGCCTTCGCGGGCGACCTTGGTGAGGTCGCGGCCGAAGGCTTTGAGAGCTGGGGTCTTGGACTTCGCTTCGCCGGCGCTTGGGGCCTGGCTTTGGCTTTCGTCCTCGAATGGTCCGTCGCCTTCTTCGAGATCCTCGTCGTCGTCATCGTCGTCGTCCTGATCGTCGGGCGAGAAGTTAGGATCGATTTCCGCGAGGATTTCGTTGCGGGTGCGCTGGATGTCCACGTCGAGGCGCTTGAGGACGCGGGCGGCGACGCCTTCGCCTTCGCGGAGCAGACCGAGCAGAAGGTGCTCGGTGCCGACGTAGGAATGATTGAGGGCCTTGGCTTCCTTGTTGGCTAGGGCGAGAACTTTTTTGACGCGGGGAGTGTAAGGAATGTTACCGGCGGATTTCTGAGGTGGGCCGGAGCCGACTTCCTTTTCCACTTCCATGCGGACGGCTTCGAGTTCGAGGCCCATCCGTTCGAGGACGTTCACGGCGACGCCCTGACCGAGTTTGATCAGGCCGAGCAGCAAGTGCTCGGTGCCGACATAGGAGTGGTTGAATCGGTCCGCTTCTTTGCGAGCGAGAGCGAGGACTTGTTGAGCGCGTGGGGTGAAGTTGTTCATGCGTCGCCGGGGTTGGAAGGATCGTTAAAGTTTTTTTCGTCGTTCGATGAGATACGATTATCAGGGGATTCGAGCGAATGCAAACGGGAGCGGACGATTTCCGCGCGAATCGAGTCTCTTTCTTCGGGAGACAGCTTGCGGCCCGAATGAAGTTGGAGATGGGCCGGCTGGATGTCCATCAGCAGCGTGTCGCAAAGCATCACCGTGGCGGCCGGGAAAAACCCGAGCGTGCCGCCGAGGCGGAGCAGGGAGAGGTGGTTGAGTGCCTCCTTGGAATCGATGATGTGGGCGTAGCGGAGGACTCCGTAAGCGCGGCCGATTTTGTCGGAGACCATTTCCGGATCGTCTTCCAGCAGTTTCTCGCGGGCGTTCTGCTCGTGGTTGGAAACCTGAGAGATCACTCGCTCGAGGCGGCGGATGATGGTTTCCTCGCTCTCGCCGAGTGTGGACTGGTTGGAAATTTGATAGAGGTTGCCAAGCGATTCAGTGCCTTCTCCGTAAAGTCCGCGGACGGCGAGGCCGATCTTGTTGACCGCCTGGAGGACCTGGCCGATCTGGTCGCTGAGCACGAGACCGGGCAGGTGAAGCATGGCGGAGGCACGCAGGCCGGTGCCAAGATTCGTCGGGCAGGTTGTCAGGTATCCGAGCGTGGGATCGAATGCGAATTCCAAGTCCTGCTCCAGTTGCGTGTCGATTTCCGAAAGTGCATTGAAAGCGGCGGTCAGCTGCAAGCCCGGACGGATCGCCTGCATACGCAGGTGGTCCTCCTCGTTGAGCATCATGCTTAGGTTCTGGCGGCGCTCGATGACGGCTGCGGATCCATCACCACGGGCGGCGTGTTCGCGGGAAATCAGGTGGCGCTCGACGAGCACCTGCTTTTGCACCGACGTGAGATCCGCGAGCTCGTGGGAAAACGCGCCTTTCATGGCAGGCAACGCGTCCACGGCCGGGCGCATCAAATCGAGGGCGGCGGTGCGTTGGTCGCGTTTCGCCCAACCGGGAAATGGATGACGGCGTAGATTCCTCGCGAGGCGGATGCGGGAGGTTAGTACGGCGCCATGTTCCACCTGCCCGCCGGTCATCCAGTCGGCGGGGTGTTTGATGAGGGTGGTGAAGCGCATCATGGCGAATTTGGGGAATACGGGGTGGGGGAGTGGGTCACAATTTCACTTCGTCGAGGTTGCGGATTTCATCGCGGATGCCGGCGGCTTCCTCGTAGCTTTCCGAGGTGATTGCCTGCTCGAGGCGCGAGCGGAGTTCTTCGATGCGCTGGTTGCGGAATTGCACGGCCATTAGACCTTCCGGGACTTTCCCGATGTGCGAGGTGCCCTTGTGCATGCCGCGGACCATCTGAGCGACCTCATCGCTGAAGGTCGCATAACAATCGCTGCAACCGAACCGGCGCACCCGCTTCAAATCATCCAGCGTGAATCCGCAGGTCACGCACTTCTTGCCATTTCCGGGAGTTACTGCGGAAACACTTGCCGTCGCAGTTCCCGGTCCGCCGGGCAGGCCGCCGAGCAGGAGATCTGCTAAGGAAAACCCGGTGGGATCAGTTACACCGCGTTCTTTGGCGCAATTGTCGCACAAGCACACCTTCTTCATCTGCCCCTCGACGAGTTGCGTGAGGAAGACGGTGGCTTTTTGGTCGCAAAAATCGCACTTCATGATTTGCAGCAGATTACCATTTAAGCAAAAGGAGTGCCAGTGCTCTTTGCAAGTTCGTGGAACGCCTCCAGGAAGCGGGCGGTGAAGGGGCCGGGCTTGCCGTCACCGATGACGCGACGGTCGAGCGCTACTACCGGAATCACCTCCGCAGCGGTGCCGGTCAGGAAACATTCGTCCGCGGTGAAAATGTCGTAGCGGGTGAGCGAGCACTCTTTGAAGGGCACACCGAGCGTTGCCGCGATTTCGATGATGACCTCGCGGGTGATTCCGTCGAGCGCGCCATCCGAGATCAGCGGTGTGAGCAGCGTGCCGTTTTTCAGGAGGAACAGGTTGTCGCCGGTGCATTCCGCGACGTAGCCCTGCTCGTTGAGCATCACGGCTTCGAGCGCGTTCGCCTGGATCGCCTCCACCTTGGCCATGATGTTGTTCAGGTAATTGAGCGATTTTACCTGCGGCATGAGCGCGCCCGGAGCCGGGCGGCGGGTGGCGCAGGTGATGATAGCGAGGCCCTTTTCGTAGGTCTCGTCCGGGTAGAGCTTGATGGTCGAGGCGATGATGAACATCGACGGCACCGGGCAGAGGTAGGGATTGAGCCCGAGCTCTCCGGCACCGCGGGTGACGACGAGGCGGATGTAGCCGTCCGTCAGCCCGTTCGCGGCCACCGTCTCGCAGGTGTATTTGCACACTTCTTCCTGCGTCCACGGCAGATTGAGAATGATTGCCTTGGCGGAATCGAACAACCGCTTGATATGCTGCTCCAGCCGGAAGATGCGTCCGTTGTAGATGCGGATGCCTTCAAAAACACCGTCCCCGTAGAGCAGGCCGTGGTCAAAGACCGACACCTTCGCTTCAGATTCGTCCACCAGTTTACCGTCGAGCCAGATTTTCATGTGAGATTCTTGGCGCAGGGTAAGTGGCTGGGCGACTCTGGCAAGCGGGAGATTCAAGATAATCCCTGCCACTCCGTAAACCTACCATTTCGCGTAAGGCGTCACCGCGAGGCACGAATTGAAATAGCGCGCGTCCGAGGAAACCTCCGCTCCGATCCATGATGGAAGCTCGGGAAAAACCGCCTCATCCGCGAGCTCCACCTCGGCGACGACGAGGCCTGCGTTTTCTCCGTGGAAGACGTCGATTTCCCACTCGTACCCGCCGAACGGGATACGGAAGCGAGTTTTGTCGATCACCGAGGGCAGGCACATTTCCAGCAACGTCTTCGCCTCGTCCAGCGGGATTTCATACTCGAACTCCGCCCGCGTGATGCCCTCGCTGCGGCCCTTGATGGTGAGCCAGGCGGTTTTCGCGGCGATGCGCACCCGCACCGTGCGGTCCGGGTCTTGCGAGAGGTAGCCTTGGGTGATTCTCACGCCTGGGTTGCCGTCTTGCCACGAATCGTCGGCGAGGAGGAATTTGCGTTCGATTTCCGCGGGCATCCGGTTTCAGGAATTCTTGTCCTTGGGATCCGTCACAAGCGACCAGTCGAGCGCTCCGTGATCCAGCCGCTGCAACTCGCTTGCGTATACGGCGTCCTCGTTTTTCGGGTCCATCTCGGCGGCGAGTTGGATGAAAAACCGGGCCAGCCGTTTGTTCTCCCCGCCGCCTTGTTTCTCCAGCAGCTGCCCGCGCGTCACCAACAGCCTCGCCAGCACCTGCGGGCTGTAGTTGCTCTCGATCAATTCGGGCAGCATCCCTTTCGAGAGCTGGAAATTCACCACCACCGCCCGCTTGTTGCGAGGCGAGAGCTGCAAGGCCAGCCCTAGAACGCGCCGCACCATCAGCAATGAAGCGTCGGACGCCTTCGCCGCCAGCAGTGAGTTGGACGCGTAAACCGCCAGATTCGTCGCATACTCGTCGCGCTCGGAATCCAGCATTCCGACCTCCTGCGAGAACACGCTGGTCAACACATTCGGCGCATCCCACACAAACACCGGACCCGGCTCCTCCGCCCGGAGAAACAAAACCATGCAGCAAAACACCGCCGCGACTTGCCAAAAACGCATCATCGGGCGTAAGGATGGAAGAAGTCCCAACCTTGGCAAGTGGCAATTCCCCAATCACCTCCCGCAAAAGCCGTGCTCCGCAAAACCATGCGGCAGGCCCTGCTCGGACACGCATTGGACTCGGACCCAGCTTGTGGCGCCTTGGCGAAATGGCTGCTAGCCCGGCCGGCACTTCGCACCGTCGCCATCTACTCCGCGCTGCCCGGCGAGGTGGATCTCACCGCCCTCCGCCATCACCATCCCCAATTGAACTGGGTCTATCCGAAAGTCCACGGCCACCACCTCACCTTCCACCCGGGCGATCAACTTCACCCGGGCGCCCACGGCATCCTCGAACCCGCCGAAGGATCGCCGGAGATTCCACTTCATCAAATCGATGCCTTCCTCTGCCCCGGCCTGGCCTTTGAGAAATCCGGCCACCGCCTCGGCCGTGGCCGCGGATTCTACGATCGCCTGCTCGCCCAAGCCCGCCCCGAAACCATCAAAGTCGGCGTCTGTTTCCCGTTCCAAATCGTCCCCGATACATTCCCCGAGCCGCACGACGTGATCATGGACGAAGTGATTTTCTAAGAACATCGGACCGCAGGATTCATCCCGGCTTTCATTCATTCATCCCCGTCAATATTCAAACCCGTTTGCATTTTCCGCTCGCGAAGCTTTCTTTGCCGATCTAGTTCATCGTCGCGTGAAAACCCACTTCTTGTCATTACGGCAGCATCTTTGGATCAGCCTCGCTCTGGGTGCGGTCATTCTGGGGACCGCCCTCCTGGTGCTGATCCCGAAGCAGCGAGCTGGGGATCGATCTCAGGTGGTCGGACCGCAGGAGCGCCCGATTCACCTCGCGGCGATGGATCCGACTCCGGATCTCCCCGCCTATCTGCTGACTCTTTGCGGACCTGAAGTTTTGGCGATGTATGGCGGGAAAAGTCCGGGTGGGGCGATGCCGGATTGGTTCCGGGAGGCAGGGCGGGCGCTCGCGGAAAAGGGGCTCGTCTGGCCGCGGCCGAAGACCGGGCTGGAGGATCCGATCCTATTGTCGAATGTGCGGGAACATGAAAGCCGAGTGGTGGAGTTGCTCGCCACCGACCCCTCGGCAGCCGTCGCGAAGATGGAACTCCTCGTCCGCCTCGAAGAGGAGAAATTCAAGACCCGCTCATGGCGGGAGGCGCTCGTGGAGTCCGCTGCGAGCCACCAAGGCAGGCCGGAGCCAGAGATTTACCAAACGATGCTTGATGACATCCCTGGGCAGTATTTCGAAATGATCATCGGCGAGACACTTGAAAACCACCCGGATCCCGGGCTGGCCGATATTGCCATCGCCCAAGCCCTCAAGCGAGAGCCGGGGCTCCGGACGACCGGCCTGGTTGCGGTGATCCGGACGCGTCAGCTCGCTTTCGATACACGGAAAAAAGCCGCGCGGACCCTCGCCGGTGAGCTAGGTCTCTCATTTTCCGACGACGATGTTGACGGGCGCGACTGGACTTTTGAAGTGGGGGAACGCTCGCGAACGGAGCCGCCGGACCCAACACAAGCCGACGCAGGCCCGGTCCCAAAATAGCGTAAATGCGGGATTGCGGTTTCCGTGCTACATTCTCTATATTTGAGAGCCTGCAACTTCCATCAATCACGGTTTTCCGAGGAAGATGGGAGCAGCGGGAGCTTTCCGATTTTCAAACCCATGCGAATCCTTATTTTCCTCCTATTCATCGCTCTTCAGGCGGTGGGCATCGCACAGGATAAAACTGCGGTCCTTCCCGGATCGTGGTCGAGTCCGGCCACGTGGGGCGGCGTGCTCCCCAGGGTGGAAGACGATGTGATCATCCCCGCTGGGATTTCGGTGACCCTCAACGCCAACGTCGAGTGCGGCGGTATTACCGTAGGCGGACGATTGGAGGTGGAACGGGCGGATCGGACACTGCTTTGCGACTCTTTGCTCGTGCAAGGCAGCGGCTCGGTGTTCGAGGTCGGCACGGCAACCAACCGGTTTCTGCAGAAATTCACCCTCACGCTCAAGGGGCTGCCCACCGAGACGGTGATGTCGATGGGGGCTAAGCTGCTGGGAGCGCAACAGGGCGGCACCCTCCGGATTCACGGCAGGGATCGCACGGAGTGGACGTTTCTGGGAGCGAATGCCGCAGCAGGAACGACGTCGATGACTCTCTCCGAAGACATCGACTGGCAAGTGGGCGACACCATCCTGGTGACTTCCAGCAGACTGGCATGGAGCGAGGCGGAAACGCGGACGATCACCGCGGTGAGCGGGAGAACGGTGAGTTTCACCCCGGGGCTGAGTTTCCCTCACAACGGAAGCACCACGACACGGACCCGGAGCAGCGATGGAAAATCATGGACCGCGAATCTCAGGGCGGAAGTCGGCCTGCTGAGCCGCAACATCAAGATCCAGGGCGATGCCGCGTCGGAGACCTCGGGCTTCGGTGGCCATATCATGGTGATGCCGGCTGGCGGTGTTGCCGGGTATGCTTTCCTTCAGGGTGTGGAGCTCTTCCGAATGGGGCAGAAAAGTACCGTCGGCCGGTATCCGATGCATTGGCACATGCTGGCGCAGGATGGTGCCGGTCAGTATCTCAAAGATAGCGCAGTGCATCGCTCCTTCAACAGGGCAGTCACCATCCACGGCACCGAGTCCACATTGGTGGATAACAATTTCTGTTACGACCACCTGGGGCATGGTATTTTCCTCGAAGATGGATCCGAGCGCTTCAACGTGATCACTCGCAACGTCGTCCTTGGAAGCATGCGGCCGCTTGCCGGTGAAGAGGTCCTTCAGACGGACAATGCCTTCAACACCATCCAAAACCGGTCGCCCTCCAGCTTCTGGATCACGAACCCGAACAACACGTTCACCGACAACATCGCCGCCGGCACGCATGGCACGGGATTCTGGTTCGCCTTTCCGAAAAAGCCGCTTAACACGTCTTCCACCCACCCGCGGTTCAGCAGCATGGAGCCGTATAAAGAGCCGCTTGGTGCCTTCAACCGGAATGTGGCGCACAGCTGCGCCAGCGGTTTGGACATCAATGATCAAGTCGACTCCACCGACAAGCTGGTCATCAACGGGGAGTGGGCCAATAACGGTCCGTTCTATTTCAACGACTGCACCTGGTATTCGAACAGCGTGGCCCTTTACGCAGGAATCGGCGGAATGCGGAAAAACGTCGTCTATTTCAACAACGTCTTTTCCGACAACGAGACCAATCTGTTCCTCGCCACCTATCATCTTTGCGAGGAATCTTTGATGATCGCGGACTCCGGATTTGGCATCCTGCCCTCCAGCAAGACGCGCACGGTCTATGCGATCTACGACGGAGCCGGCCGGATGAAAAACAACCATCTGGTAGGCTACAACGCGTCGAACACGAGGATGTTCCAAAACATCGGAGCCGCGACCAAGCACCCGAACCACCTTTTCGAAGGATTCACCTGGGATCCCGTCGCACCGGTGCGCTCCTCGCTGACCAATTATAACATCATCCCGCCCGCCAACATCGGTGCCAATGATCCCGGCCACCCGCGGATGTGGGCCCAGGTCATCCTTGATGTCGATGGTTCGATCGGCGGTATCCCCAACAGCTCGCTCGTTAGCAATCACCCCTTCCTCCTCACGACCGGCGAAACCCGTCCCTCTTCCTGGACAAACATGTATCGCAGCGACCGGCGCTTCGCCCAGTGCCGGATGACTTACGGCATCGCCTCGGATCTCAACCCGAACATCAGCGTGCTGCGGACCAAGTCCGGAATCCCGACGGCCGGAGTTTACTATATCAATGGTTACAAGGAACAACACCAGCTGCCCCTGATCGTCCGCGAGAATTACCTTTATACCTATCACTACGACTCGCTGCCGTCCACGCGCAAGGTGATCATGACCACGGACGACGCTTTCGTGGGTGACGACCTGCTCGTCTGCTTCAAGCACTTTGGAAAACTTCCAGGCATCGCCGTCAGCGGCATGACCTCGCGGAGTTCGCTCGACGCGCTCAAATCCGCAACGACCTCCGGATTCTATCTGGAACCTAACGGCGATTTCTATGTCCGCCCCATCGCCACCACGATCCGTCAGACTTACAACCTGACATGGACATCCAATATCACCCTTCCGGTGGTGGACTCGGACGGGGATGGCATCAGCGATGGAAATGAGGCGGCCGCCGGCACCGATCCTTTCCGTTCGGTTAACGGAACCACGCCTTACGCCAGCAGCGAGTTCAACACACCGGGGAACTTCGAGCGCTGGGTCGCGTTCAGCGGATTTTCAAACGAAAGCGTGGCAACTGGCGCGCTAAACGCGACTTCTACCAACACGGATGCCCAAATGACCGAGCCCAACCTGCGGATCTCCGGCAATGCCTCGCCTTACCTGCTCGTGCGCATGAAGACCGCCGGCACCGCATCCCCCCAGCTTTATTGGGAACGCCTTGGCACGTCCGGCTACGTCTCGTCTCGCAGCGTGACCGCAAGCTATACGGGAAATAACGCGTGGAAGGTGGTGGCTTTCAACATGAGCAATCATCCGGAATGGAAAGATAAAATCATGACCAGCCTCCGCTTCGACCCGGTCGCCACTTCCGGCACGAACTTCCAGATCGACTGGATCCGCCCGTCCAATGGCGATCTCGATGGAGACGGGCTCAGCGATTCACTTGAAGGTGATGAGGACTACGACAACGACGGACTCATCAACATGGAAGATCCGGACAGCGACGGCGACGGAATCCCCGACGCAACGGATCCCAATCCTTTCCAGAATGCGCAGGACTCTGATAACGACGGAATTCCCGATATCACCGACCCGGATGACGACAACGATGGCTACCCGGATGTCGTGGACGCCTTCCGGCTCGATCCGACCGAACACGCCGACAGCGACGGCGATGGATCCGGTGACAACGCCGACGCGTTCCCGACCAATCCGGCCGAACAGCTTGATACCGATCGCGACGGCACCGGCAACAACGCGGACCCCGATGACGATGGCGATGGTATCACGGATGCCACGGAGCTGGCCTCCAGCCGCAATCCACTCAATCTGTTTGATTTCAAATTCGGGTTCGACACGCCGGGCAATACGGAGGGTTGGAGCACCGCCAATGTGACCTCACCGGTCGTCGATGGCGGTTCTTTGAAAGGCACAACCACCACCTCGGACCCGAATGTGTCCCGCAGCGGATTCTCGATGAATGCGAACAGCGTCGCTTCGGTGGTGATCAAGATGAAAGCAGCCACCACAGGCACCGTGCAGTTTTACTGGGGAACTCTGGCTGCTTCAGGATTTGCGGGGGCGAGGGTATTGTCGACGACCTATTCACCCACCGATAATACTTGGCGCGCGATTCTGTTCTCACCTGGCAGCCATGTTGGCTGGGCGGCTCAGACGATCACCAGTCTGCGCGTCGATCCGCTCTCCGTTGCCAGCAAGTCTTTCGAAATCGACTGGATCCGTGTTTCCAACGGCGATCTCGACGGGGACGGTCTCAGTGATGCCATCGAGGGAAGTGGCGATGTCGACAATGATGGCCTGCTCAATCTGGAAGATCTCGACAGCGACGGCGACGGAATCGCGGACGCCATCGATCCCCAACCGTATGTCCCCGCAGGTCTTGATTTTGACAACGACGGCATCGTGGACAGTCTCGACCCTGACGACGACAATGACGGGGTCGTCGATCTCGAAGATGCGTTCCCTCTAAACCCGAACGAGTCTCGTAATGCGGATGGTGACGGCATCGGCGACAACGCGGATCCTGACGATGACAACGACGGAACGCCGGACGCGGGCGACGCGTTTCCGTTCAACCCGAATGAACAGAAAGACAGCGACAACGACGGCATTGGTGACATTGCCGATTTGGATGACGACAACGACGGCTTTCCGGACACGATCGATGCGTTTCCATTCAATACGGATGAGAGTGTCGACACCGACAGCGACGGCATCGGTAACAACGCGGATGAGGACGATGATAACGATGGAGGTCCTGATACCACCGATGCATTCCCGCTGAATTCGGCCGAGCAAGTCGATACGGATCGTGACGGCATCGGCAACAATGCGGACACGGACGACGACAACGACGGCACCCTCGACGTTAACGACGCATTCCCGCTCAATCCGGCCGAGCGCCTCGATTCAGATGGTGACGGCATCGGAAACAATGCAGACACGGACGATGACAATGATGGCGTCCCCGACGTTAATGATGCCTTCCCGCTCAATTCGGCCGAGCAGGTCGATACGGATAGCGACGGCATTGGCAACAATGCGGACACGGACGATGACAACGACGGGGTCCTGGACATCAGCGATGCGTTCCCACTTAACTCGGCCGAGTTCCTCGATACGGATAGTGACGGCATCGGCAACAATGGGGACACGGATGATGACAACGATGGAACCCCAGACATTACTGACGTGTTTCCTCTGGACCCGGCAGAGCAAATCGATACCGATCGCGACGGCACCGGCAACAACGCAGACCCGGATGACGATGGCGATGGCATCTCGGATGCCACGGAGCTGGCATCCGGCCGCAATCCTCTCAATCTGTTTGATTTCAATTTCGGATTCGACACGCCGGGCAACATGGAGGGCTGGAGTACCACCAATGTGACGTCACCGGTGGTCGCTGGCGGTTCTTTGAAAGGCACGACCACCTCCACGGACCCGAATGTGTTCCGCAGCGGATTCTCCATGAATGCGAACAGCGTCGCTTCGGTGGTGATCAAAATTAAAGCCGCCAGCACAGGCACCGTGCAGTTTTACTGGGGAACTCTGACTGCTTCCGGATTTGCTGGGGCGAGGGTTATGGAAACCGGTTATTCGCCCACCGGCGTTTGGAAAGCGATTCTGTTTTCACCCGGCAGCCATCTCGGCTGGGCGGGTCAAACGATCACCAGCTTGCGCGTCGATCCGATCTCCACCGCCAGCAAGTCTTTCGACATCGATTGGATCCGTGTCTCTAACGGTGATCTCGACGGCGACGGTCTCAGTGATGCCATTGAGGGCAGTGACGATCTCGATCAGGATGGCCTGCTCAATCTGGAAGATCTCGACAGTGATGGCGACGGCATCGCGGACGCCATCGATCCCCATCCGTATGTCCCTGCGGGCCTTGATTTCGACAACGACGGCATCGTGAACAGTACTGACCCTGATGATGACAATGACGGCGTAGCAGACACGATTGACGCGTTTCCCTTCAACTCGGATGAGAGCGTGGACACCGACAGCGACGGCATTGGAAACCGTGCGGACACGGACGACGACAATGACGGGATTCCGGATGCGATCGAGACCGGACTTGGCCTATCAAGCACCGTTCCTATCGATCCCGCACTCGACAGTGATGGAGACGGGCAGACGGATCTTTTCGAGATTCATGCCGGAACCGGTCACCTCAGCCCAAGTGATCGCTTTGTCTGGAGCGTCAAGCCTCCGGCAGCGGGCCAAGCACCGACGATCACGATGGCGGTCAAAACCGGGCGCACCTATCGCATTCATTCGTGCGCCGGACTCGGTGCGGGAGATTGGCAAGTCGTGGAGGTCGTGCAGCCCATGCAAGATGGCGTCCATGTATTTACGGATTCCCAAAGTCCGAGCCAGCGGTTCTATCGGATCGAGGCGCAGCTGAATCCCTAGGTCGGACGGTATGCTCGCGTTTCAGGTGGCGGCGGTTTCCCAACCGCCATGCCTCCTCATCCTGCTCGGCTTGGCGGTTGAAAACCGCCGCCACGTCCCAGTGGAAATCCACTGCGTCTACGCCCAGTTCGGCACTTCCAAACGAAACTCCGGGATCCGCGAAAAAACCCAGTCCCCCGTCGCCGTCTCGCCGAAAAACGCTCCGGAGACCTTCGCTCCGCGCGCCACGACGTGGTAGCTGTTATAGGAAAAATGCCCGCCCGGCTCGATGACGGGCGTCTGGCCCACCACGCCGTCGCCTTCGACCACCGAGATCTCCCCCTCGTCCTCGTGTACCACCCATTTCCGCCCGCGGATGGTCACCGGGACCGGTGAGTCGTTGTGGATCGAGATGAAATAGACGAACGGATGCGGCTTTTCCTGCGGCGCGTCCAGGCTGGGCATGTAAATGACGTCATCCACCTTCACCCGAAGGCCCTCGAATTCTCGCATCACACCTGCCATGAACTTCATCGTTTCGATTGTTCCACAGGCTGCCAAGCACGAAAGCGCCGTAAAACCGGGTTTCGCAACGGGTCCCGCGGCAGCGATTCCCCAGGCGGCAGGATCCAAGAGTTCAGGGCAGAGATGGCCGAGCGATGAAGCACCAAACGGTCCGGCCTCCAAACCCAGCCAAACCTCCGGCGCGGCGATTTCGATTGGACTCAACCTTGACGCTTCGCCAAAAACGGACACCCTACGCGCCAGAAACCCAGACACTTCGGCTCCTGCTCCGGACGGACCCCCTCAATGTCGATTGTTTCCAGGACCCTCCGGGTAATCAACGATTTTTCATGAATCCCACCGCCAGTTCCATTCTCCATCGGAGTCGCCCCAGTGCCCGCGGCCGTTGCGGGGCATGCTGGCTTCTCTTTGCCTTCCCATTGATTTTCGCAACTCTCCTGCTGCCCTCCTGCAACCTGATCGGCACCGCGCTGGGACTGGGTTTGGCGAAGCTCCAGTTCGGCTGTCTGCCCCAAGGCACCCGGATCGACACCGCGGCCGGCCCGATGAATATCGAGAACCTCAAATCCGGTGACATCATCACGGGCTACCGCGGCAACCCGGTCCGCATCACCCAGATTCACCAGTATCAGGAAGACCCGGCGACCAGCCGCTACGTGACCGTTCATTTCGCCAACGGTTCCGTCGTCAGCGCCTCGCCGCGGCACCGCATCGACGGCGTCCCTGCAGCCGAGTTGGATGTGGGCGAGCACTGCGGATCGCAAATTGTCACCCGCATCGAACCGCTGCGGGGCGTGTCCCGCAGTTTCGACCTGCTCACCGAAGATCCCGGCTACCGCGTCGCCGGAATCCCGGTGAACAGCATGATCGAGGAAATGCTCGGTCGGTGAATCAAACCCGTTTTAAGCCATGAAAACACTCATCCCAGCTATTCTAACCTGCGCCGCGCTGTTCGGGGCGCCTCAGGGTTTCGCAGAGGAAAAAATTCCAGCCGGCGCCGCCGAGAGGATCATTGAGGCATTGCCTGAAAAGCCCTTCGCCAAGCCGGAAAAACCCCGCAAGTTGCTGGTCTTTTCCAAGACCAACGGTTTCCGCCACGCATCCATCCCCACCGGCAAGCTCGCGCTCACCGAGATGGCCCGAAAGACCGGCGCCTTCGAGCCGGTCTTCACCGAGGAGATCGACGAGTTCGAGGCCGAAAACCTCATGAAATACGATGCCGTGTGTTTCCTGAACACCACCGGCAACGTGTTCGCTCCGAACAAGGAACAGCTCAAGACCCTGTCCGACGATGATAAAAAGGCCGCCGCCGAGCGCGAGGTCCGGCTCAAGGAGAACCTGATGAAATTCATCAAATCCGGCCGCGGCTTCGTCGGAATCCATTCCGCCACGGATTGCTGCTATGAATGGCCGGATTTCGGGAAGATGATCAACGGTTACTTCGACGGTCATCCATGGGGTGCCGGCACGATGGTGAGTGTGAAGGTGGAGCCCGGTCAGGAAAAGCATCCGCTAGTCGCCATGTTCGAGGGCAGAAACGTCGAGTTCAAGGAGGAGATCTATCAACTCAAGGATCCTTACGATTCCAAGTCCGTGCACATGCTGCTGCGGCTGGACACCGAGAAGACCGACATGACCGTCAAAGGAATCAAGCGCACGGATAACGACTTCGGCATCGCATGGGCGAGACCTTGGGAAAAAGGCCGCGTCTTCTACTGCTCGCTCGGCCACAACCACGAGATGTATTGGCATCCCAAAGTCGTCCGCCACTATCTGGCAGGCCTCCAGTGGGCGCTGGGAGACTACAAGGTGGAAGTGAAAAACTGATCGGCCGGCGGATCACAGACAGCAAGGAATGTCTGTGTCACGACTTCGCTTCGAGGGCCTCCAAGCGCTGGACCAGCGGCGGATGGGAATAGTCCAGCCAGACGCGCAGCGGGGCGGGAGAGGGATGTGATAGATGGTCTGCGGTCATTTTTTTCAACGCCTCGCCGAGCGCCGCACCGTCGCCGGTGACCTTGGCGGCATAGGCGTCCGCCTCGAATTCGTGGCGGCGCGACCATGCGTTGGCGAGCACGCCGAGCAGCTTGCCGACCGGCTCCAGCAAGATGCTGAAAAGCACTAGTCCGACCTGCGGCGAGATTTGCCTCACGCCGAACGCGTCGAAAAGCAGTCGTGCGAATTTCCCGTCGGGATCAGTCGCCAAGCCGAGCAGATAGAAAGTCACCGCCGTTTGCAGGATGCCGACGGCGAGACGCTGTTTGATGTGCCCGCAGCGGAAATGGCCGATTTCGTGGGCGAGCACTCCGAGCAGTTCCGGCTTGCTGCTCTTGTCCACCAGTGTGTCGAAGAGGGCGATTTTCTTACGCTTGCCGAGGCCGGTGAAGAAGGCGTTCGCCTTGGTCGAGCGCTTCGATCCGTCCATCACGAAGACGCCGGTGAGCGGGAAGCTGCATTTTTCGCCGAGCGCCTCGATGTCCCGCTTCAGCTCGCCGTCCGGCATCGGCGTGAATTTATTGAACAGCGGCATGATCAACGACGGGGCGAGGTAGGTGAGGATGAGTTGGAAGGCGGTGACCACCGCCCAGGCCCACAGCCAGGCGTGCGCGACATTTCCGAAAATCCACAACACCGCGGCTGCGAGCGGCAGGCCGATGAGCGCGGCGAGCAGCAGGCCTTTGAGCCGGTCCATGATGAACGTGGCGGGCGTCGAGCGGTTGAAGCCGAATTTCTGCTCAATCACGAAGGTGTCATAAACCGAAAACGGCAGGGAAATCACACTTTGCCCTAGGATTAGCAGCGATAGGAAAATGAGCCCCGCACCCACCGGCGAACTCGTGAGCGAGCGGGAAAGTCCGTCGAGCCAGGCGAAACCGCCGAGGGTCCAGAACATCAGCAGCACCACCAGCGAGGCGGTGCACTGCACGATGCCGAAGCGGGCGTTCACCCCGAGATAGCTGCGGGCTTGTTCGAGTTTCCCCGCGTCCATCAGCCCTTCCAGCGGCTTGGGGACCGTGCTGGGGAAGGCCTTGATGTTCAGTAGAGTGGCGGCGAATTCCAGCTTCCAAAGCACGAAAACGCCCACCAGGATGATCACCGACACGAAATTCCAATCGCTCATTGCCTCAATCATGCATGGCTCCCGGCTCCCGGCAAGACCAGCTCTGCATGGCGGTTTGTTCGTTTACCTGTCCGCGGAGATCATCGGCAGCATCGGAAAACCCTTTGAGTACAAGGATGAATCCAGCTGGGATTGAGCGTTGCCTTGACCGGATTTCTAGTTATGTTTCCCGAACCCAAATGGTAAGCCTTTCGTCTTTTCGCCGAATCTCGCTGGTATCGTGTCTCGCGACGTTGCCGATCTACTCTCAGGTTCTACCCGCGCCGCTCGTTGTCTCCAACACCCCGGCTCCAGACGCGCCCGCCGCGCGGAACGCCTCGGACGGCGCGATTTTCACCCGCAAGGACGCTCGCGCCATCACTTTGAAAATTCCCGCTCCCCGCGGCCAGATTGTGGACCGGGAAGGCGCGCCGCTCGCACAGAACCGCGTGGCCTATCAGGTCGCACTCCAGTTCCGGCAGTTTGAAGACGCCGACCGCGACTTCGTTATCAACTGGGCGCGCACCCGTCTCGACTCGCTGCCTGCCCTGGTGAAGAACGCCTCGCCCAAGACGGATGAGGAACTCTACGACCACTACCGCCACCGGCGCTGGCTGCCACTGCTGGTGACCGGCCAGATCGGCGAGAAGGAGGCCCGCGATATCGAGACGAAACTCTCGTCCGGCCTGATCCTCCAGCCGATTTACCGGCGGTTCTATCCGGAGGGCGAGCTCGCCGCCCACATCATCGGTTACTCCGGCAGCGTCGGCAAGTTGCCAACCGGTCCTATCAATTTCAACGACCCGCTGTGGGAGGAGTCCGAGGGGCGCGCCGGATTTGAAAAACTCTTCAACTCCCAGCTCACCGGCGAGCCGGGCATGAAGCGTTTGCTGTTCGACGAGTCCGGTAACAAGCTGCTCGAAGAACAGGTCAAACGCCCACGTCCCGGCGGCACCCTCGTCACCACCCTGAATCTGGCCTGGCAGAAACTCGCCGAGGAAACGCTGCGCAAGGGCTGTCGCCGCGGAGCCTTCGTCGTGATCGACGTGGTGACCGGTGAGGTGCTCGTGATGGCTTCGCGTCCCTCGTTCGATCTCAACAATTTCATCCCCGGCATCAACGAGGTGGATTTCAAGGCGCTCGAGGAAGATCCCTCGCAGCCACTTTTCGGGCGGGCATTCCAGTCGGCCTATCCGCCGGCGTCTTCCTACAAGCCCATCGTCGCGCTCGCCGCGCTCAACAACGGCACGGTCACCCCCACCTCCGAAATCTACTGCCCGGCCGCCATTTCGATCGGCCGTACGGTTTTCAACAACTGGAGCAAGACACCGGAAGGATCGATCAACGTGAAACGCGCCTTGGCCCGTTCGTGCAACACCTGGTTCTATCAAGTGGGCATCGACGTCGGCCCGTCAGCATTCCTGAGCCTTTCGCGGCGGCTTGGCTTCGGTGAGCGCACCGGACTGCCGCTCATCGGCGAGAGTCCCGGACTGGTGCCTAGCGACGAGTGGATGATGAAAAACGAAAAGCGCCGGATTCTCGACGGCGACACGGCGAACCTGTCCATCGGCCAGGGAAGTTTGTTAGCGTCGCCCCTCCAAGTCGCCCAGGCCATGGCCGGCATCGCGAACGGCGGCGCCCTGCCCAAGCTCCAGCTCATCCGTCAGGTCCAGGACACCCGCGGCCGTGTGGTGCAGGCCGCCATTCCGCAGCGGAAGAACTGGCTCGGATTGGACCAAACGGCGGTGGACACCGTGCAGGACGGCATGCGCGATGTGGTCAGCGGCGGAGGCGGCACCGGCCAGAGCGCGCAGCTCAGTTACACCACCCTCTGCGGTAAGACCGGAACCGCCCAGTGGGGACCTCCGGCAAAGAACCAGCGCCTCGCCTGGTTCGCCGGATTTCTCCCACGCGACAATCCCCGTTACGCCTTCGCCGTCCTCTACGAAGGCCGCCCCGGCGAAACCGTCTCCGGCGGCCGCATGGCGGCACCGATGGTGAAAAAGTTCTTCGAGGGCATCAAGGATGACATCAAGGACACTATCGCCCCGCCGAAGAAGGCGCTGATCGTGGTGGATGAGACGACCACACCCGAGGAAGGCGCCCCGGATGCCTTGCCGAATGATCCGGATAGCGATTTGCCGCCGATCGGCAAACCTGGCGAAGGTCCGTTGAGGGCCCTTCCCGTGACTCCGCTGGAAACCGGCAGGCAGGATGCCCAAGACATCGAGGTGATGGACGAGCAGACCGAGGAAGTACCACCCGAGCCGCGCCGGGCGATCCGCGCGATCCCGGTGGGCGAGGACGAGGTGATCGAGGAAGGCGTCGAGGAGCCCTGATCAAGATCAGGGATACCTCACGCGGCAGCGGAGCATCGCCGCCAGTTTGAAAATCCTTCCAAAGAGCCTGACTTCTTGATTTACGGCAAGGCATCAGAGTCGCGACCTGTCGCCCAAGTCATGCGGCACATACACATCCACCTCAAACTGCTCGGATGATTGGCCGGCCTCGTCCGTGGCTTCCAGCCAGACGGTGTAAACTCGTCCAGTCCCCTTCCCCGAGCGGGCGGCGCGAAGACTCACGCCATGCTCGCCGGTGATTTGCATGTCGCTGGCCGGGCACGTTTCACTGCACTCGATGCCGACCACGCGCCATGCGCTCTCGCCGACTCCGCCCTCAACCCGCGTCTCCAAACGGATGGGAATCATTTTTCGATTCGGCGGCCATAACACGTCCATGCTGGCGGATGCCTCCACAATCACAGGTGGCGCCGGGACGACCCGCAGCTTGAGATTATCGAGTGAAAACCCGTCGTTGGCGGCGCGAAGGTTCACCAAGTCTTGGAATGAGACGGGAAAAAGGAACGTTTCGAAACCTCTGCCCGGCGCACCGGGGCCGATTTTTCCATCCGTTGTGAACGATGTGCGAACCAGGCTGCCGTCAGCCTTGGTGCCCACAAAACCGATCGTCTTCGGGACGGGAAACACGGTGGAATATTCCGCGAGGTCAACCGACAAGGCATCGAACACCTCGCCTTTCATACCGAAGACTTCGTAGCTGTTCCCACTGGCCAGCTTGATGTAGGCCGTGCCGTTGTCCGGGAACTTCCCCGGACCGTAAATCCCCATGCCATATGGCGCTTTCGTCAGGATCGGCCCGAGCGGTTTCGTCATGAATCCATCTTCGTCATAATAGGGAATCAGCGCCCCCGTGCCGGGCAAGGTGGCGATGTAGGTCAGGTAGGGGCGGCCGGTATTGTATTCGAGGACGATCGACGTCCACTCGCCCCGCACGAGCGCTGTGCTGGCGAAAAGCATGGCCGTCACCATCAAGCCGGAACATTTCGTGTGGATGGTGGCTGGGATGAGTTTGCTGGACGGATTCATGGTTTGGGGGGCGAGAAGGTGGCCTAATCCCGCCCTTCCCGTGTAGGCTTAGCTTATACTCCCACCATGACAAGAAAGCTTTTGGCAGGGGCTCCTTCTAGCAACGGCATTCGCTTGGGCACTTGTTTTCCCAGTTCATTGGCTAATCCCGGTACCATCGGCTTCATCTTCACGGTCGCCGGTTCGTTCGTCTGGCCGCGCACGATCACCTGCTTCATCCCGCCGCAACCACCGATTCCGGTGAATTGGTTGAGGATGTTGTGGCCGGCTCAAGGTTTCACCGGTGCGTCGATGTGTTTGAAGAGGCGGAACAGGTCGCTGTTGGAGGTGAAGATGGTGGTGGTGTCCTTGCCGAGGGTTTTCTTGTAGGTTTCGAGGGTCTTGACGAACTGGTAGAAGTCGGCGGCGGAGGGGCTGGAATTGTAGGCGGTGGCGTAGATGCCGGTGGCCTGGGCGTCGGCCTTGCCTTTGATTTCCTGTTCCTTGCGGTAGGCTTCCGACTCGATCTGGAGGAGGTCGCGCTCCTTGCGGCCGAGGATTTTTGCGGCCTCGCCGGCACCTTCCGAGCGGAAGCGGTCGGCGATCTGCTGGCGCTCGGAGGCCATTCGGGCGTAGATTTTCTCGATGACGCCGGGCTTGTAGTTGATGCGCTTGAAGCGGACGTCGATGAGCTCGATGCCCCAGGCGGCCACCTTGGGTTGGGCGGCTTTGAGGATTTGCTGCTCGAGCGCGTTCCGGCCGAACTGGATTTGCGGGAGCTGGCCGAGATTGGAGTTGCCAGCGGTCAGCGAGTCGTCGCGGACGGGCTTGCGGTTCTTGTCGCTGCGGATGACCTCGATGAGATCGTGGGAGGCGATGACGTTGCGAGTCTCGCTGCCGATAATGTCGTCGAGGCGGGAAAGGGCGCTGCGTTCGTCGCGGAGTTTTTCGAAATACGTTCGCGGATCGGAGATGCGCCAGCGGGCGAAGTTGTCCACGGAAATGTAGAGCTTGTCGCGGGTGGGCATCTCGGTAGCTGGTCCGTCCCACTCGAGCATGCGCTTTTCGATGCGGTTGACCTGTTGGATGAACGGTTTTTTCCAATGCAGTCCGGCTTCGTTCTTCGCCGGGTCCGCATTGATCGGAGTGCCGACGGGTTTGCCGAACTCGGTGATGAAGACCTGCTCGGCCTGATTCACGGTATAGGCACTGCTGGCGATGAGGATGATGCCGGCGAAGAGGATGACGAGAAAGGGGATGAATTTCATGAAGTGGATCACTTAAGGTTCAGGAGCGGGAGGAACTGCTTGGCATCCTCGTCGATGATGATTTTCGAGCCGAGCTGGGGCAGCACGTCGTTCATGGTTTCCAGATAGAGCCGCTGTTTGGTGATGGCCGGGGCCTTGTCGTATTGAACGAGAAGTTCCTTGAAGCGGGCGACGTCGCCTTCCGCCTCGTTGATGCGCTGGACGGCGAAGCCCTCGGCGCCGGAGATCCGCTGGTCGGCGAGGCCCTTGGCTTTCGGGATGACCTGGTTGTATTGGCCGTTCGCTTCGTTGATGAGTTGCTCGCGGACCTGTTGGGCGCTGTTCACGTCATCGAACGAGCGCTGCACCGGTGCGGGCGGGTGGACGTTCTTGAGTTGGATCTGCTCTGCGGTGATGCCCATGCCGAGTTTTTCCAGCAACGCCCTCAGGCGCAGCAGTGACTCGGACTCGATTTCGGTGCGGCCGATGGTGAGCACTTCGTCCACGGTGCGGTCGCCGATGACCTCGCACATCACAGCCTCCGTGAGATCCCGCAGAGTGGAGCCGGGGTTGCGAACTTTGAAAAGGAAGTCCTGTGGTGAGGAAATGCTGTATTGCAGGATCCACTCGACTTGGGCGGCGTTGAGGTCGCCCGTGACCATGTCGCGCTCCAGATCCGGGGCCTCGCTGAATTGGTCGGTATTCGACGCGCCCGGCGTGTTGAAGCCGAATTCCAGTTTCAGCTGGCGGCGGACCGGGACGATCGTCGCGGTGTCGATCCCGTATGGCAGCTTGAAATGGAGGCCTGGCTTGGCGATTTTCTGGAATTTTCCGAAGCGCTGGACAACGGCCTCGGACTCGGGGCTGACCGTGAAGTAGGAGGTGAAAAGCCCTGCCAGGAGTAGAATGCCAAGGGGGATGATCAGCAGCCATCTGGGGGAAAACTTGAACTTCGGCCTGGGGAACGGAAAGGAGACGACGGGCGGTGGTTGTTTCATGGGAAGTGCGAGACGCGTGGAGTATGAGGCGGCGGGAGCCACAAAGTAGGGATCCGTCGGTGCATTGGAACCTTGAAAATCACGCGAAGATTGTAAGCGGTTGGAACCCGTGCGGATCGTCGGTAGGCCAAGTCGATTTATTCAGCATTTCCTGATGATTGGCTTTGACGAATTACGATGATCTCCGTAGAAGATTTCGTCCCCCGCAACCATGAAGTGCCCGCGATGTGTCCAGCGAATCCACCGAGCCGCGGCGTCATGCCCGCATTGTGGATTCACGCTCGCGGACGCGGATGAGCGGTTCGGCACCGAGGACGTGCAGCTTCGCGCGCTGACCGACAGCGCGGGCATTCTCCGCCGCGGCGAACGCCAGCGGGTTGAGGCGGCGATGGAGGAGATCACCCGGCGGTTTCCGCAGCTTTTCGTGGCCATTTACACCGGGTCGCTCGGCGAGGTGGCCAATATCCGGCAGTTCGGATTCTGGCTGTTAAACCGCTCTGCCTTTGAGGATGTGCCGGTGGAAAAACCGAACGAGGCGGGTATCCTGATCACCATCGACCCGGAGTCCAAGGCGGCGGGGATAGTTTTCGGTTATCTGTTGGATCCGTTTCTGGAAGAGTCTGATACGTTTGAATGTCTCTCCCGGGCGCATGCCTACTGGCTGGAAGGCCGATACGCCGACGGCATCGTGCGGGCCCTCGCCCACCTCGACAGCATCCTGCGCAAGCGCAGCCGGCAAGCCTGCCGGGATCCGGAGCATTTCGAACGCAAGGTGGCTCTTCCTGCACAACTGGGGGATCTCGTCCGCCGCATCCGTGCCGGGCATCGCCCCGGCAGCCCGGAAGAAGAAACGCTGGAGGTCCTGCCGTGAGGTTTTTACCGGGCATCGCCGCGGTGATTCTGGCGCTCCCCGCGTCGGCATTCCGGGAACCGATGCTGCCGGCATGGATCGACCAGGAGCGGGCTGATCTTGAAGCCGCCGGTTGGGTGCCGGGTGCCATCCTGCTCACCGACGATCCCATCCCGGACGAACCGGAAAAGCCCGCCGCCACGCCGCTCGAGGTGGAGCAACCGAAGCCCGAGGAAATCGCCGAGGATCTGAAACCCTCGCCGGATATCGCCGAGAAATTCCTTCCCGCCTATTTCGCCGAGCGGCCGAAGAGTTTCCTCATCGATCCCCAAGGCCTACTCAGTCCATCCGATTACCGGGACCGTCTGGGCTTCCTCAACTACCACGCCAGCGACTCGACCATCGACCTGTTCGTCTACGTCATGGGCGGCGATCAGAACATCCCGAGCGAGGTCCGGGAGGAGGAGTTGATCGAACGCTTTTTCTCCGAGGGCCGCCCCGCCGTCGTGGTCTATTACTATCTGGGAGCGCCGCAGCGTTCGATCGTCTATCTGAGTCCGTCGATCACCGACTCCGTCTCAGCGGCCGAGCAACGGCGCGCATTGGAGAGTTCGGTGATGCAGGCGTTTCAGAAAATCGAACCGTCCGAGCAGATCGAGAAGTTCCTCGTCCAGATGTCCATCCGAATCTACTGGATGGAGCGTATGTTGTCCGGAGAATCGGTCGCCAGCGACACCCTGCCGTTCACAGAGCCACCTGCCGCGCCGAACCGTCTGGCGGGAGTGAAATCGGAGAGGTTTCTCTGGGTGGAAGATCTCATCCGGCGCGCGGCCGTCCCCGCGGCGGTGGTGTTAGGAGTGTTGCTTACGGCCTTCGGAATCATGCACTGGTTGCGGCTCCGCGCCCGTTACCGGTTCCCCGAATTCAATGTGGAGCCGCGGATGGGCGGTGCGCACGCCGCCGGGGTGGGGGCGGTGATTTCCTTCGCCAGTGCCGCCGTGCCGCCCGCCTCGCAGCGCGACCAGGTGCCGGACTATCTGCGCCGGGCGTAGAAACTCAGGATATCTGTTTTAGTGATTCGTGAATTTCTCCTCACGCAGCACCTGCACGGGGAGCAGGTAGAGAATGGTCGCGAAGTTGGGGAAATAGGCCTTGGCGACATGTTCGCCGATCACATCGGCCAGCACGTTGTCCACGATGACTTCGATTTTGATGTTTTCCCCCTCCCATTGGCTGGCGCGCAGACCATGGATGCCTTCGCCACGCACCGAGCAAATCGTGTAGCCGCGGACGCCGAGTTTTTTCAAATCCGCGATGAGACGTGATTCAAGTTCGTCTTCGGCGATGATGGTCAGCAGGATCAGGTTGGTGGTTTTCATGAATCAGAGAGTGAAGAGGAATTTGGAGAATGCGTGATAGAGCGGGATTCCCAGCACGATGTTGAAGGGGAATGTGATGGCCAGTGACGAGGTAAGATAGAGAGCGGGGCTCGCCTGCGGCAAGGCAATCCGCACCGCGGCGGGAGCGGCGATGTAGGAGGCGCTGGCCGCCAGGGTTGCCAGCACCGTGGCGCCTCCAACACTCAGTCCGCACCATTTGCCGACCACCGCACCGAGCAATCCATGGAGCACCGGCATGATCAGGGCGAAGGCGACCAGCCTCCAGCCCGCCGATTTCAGGTCTTTCAGCCTGCGGCCCGTGACCAGTCCGACTTCTAGCAGGAAGAGGGTGAGCACGCCTTTGAACGGTGCGTCAAACAATGGCGCGACCTGCTCGAAGCCTTTTTTGCCGCACAGCAGACCGATCGCGAGTCCGCCTAGCAGAAGGAGGATGCCTTTGCCGGTGAGCAGGTCATGCAGCAGCTTCCGCATGTCTCCGGGTTGGGCGTTCGGATTTTTGGTGCTGCGCATCGCCAGGAAGACCGCGACGATGATCGCCGGAGCCTCCATCACTGCCAGCAGCGCGGGCACATATCCCTCGACCGGAACTTTTTCGATCTCCAGAAACGCCAGCACCGCGCTGAAGGTCACCGCCGAGACCGATCCGTAATGCGCCGCGATGGCACCGGCGTTCGTCGCATCCAGCCGGACCATTTTTTTCAGCAGGAAAAAGCACCAGATCGGAATCACCGCGCTCAGTGAGATGGCGGCCAGGAGGGGACCGCCGACCACGCTCAGGCTCATGCCATCGAGTTTCATCCCGCCCTTCAGCCCGATCGCGAACAGCAGGTAAATGGTCAGCGCGGTGTAGAGTTCATCGGGAAACTTCAGGTCGCTTTTGACCAGGGTCGCGAACAAACCCAGGACAAATGCGAGGACCATGGGCGAGAGAAGACTGGAGGATAAGGCTTGGAGGATTTCCATGAGAGGTGTCTTGCGGTGAGGTTGTGAGTGGTGCTGCTTGCATGCCCTGGATTTCCCGTGTTTAGTTTCAGGAAATCAAACACGCGAACTGCAATTCGCGTATTCCATTACAGCTTAAATCCGTCAACCCCGAAATGAAAAAAACCATTCCGACTCGTTCCGATGCCTCTGGTTGGTCGTTCTTCACCAATCACGCCCACGTCCTTTTGTGCCTTGCCGAGGATCCTGAAATGCGGCTACGAGATGTGGGATCTGCGGTCGGGATCACCGAACGGGCGGTCCAGAAAATCATTTCGGAACTCGAAGCGGGCGGCGTTCTCGAGCGCGAGAGAATCGGGCGTCGCAATGTTTACCGCATCCACGGCGAACTCCCGCTCCGCCATCCGGTGGAGTCCCATTGCACGGTGCAGGGGTTGATCGAGTTCATTCTTGGCGCGAAGCGATGAGATTCCTGGTTCGTGTGAACGGCAGATGTTGTCATGCTGACTTAAGCAGAATCATCGTGGATTTTTCGCGGGCGGAGACTTGACCGGCGGTTGCCGGGTGGCGTTGATTTCGCATGTGGAAAATCGTCTGTCACTCGTTAACCATGGGCCGGCGGGCCATTGGCTACGGACTTTTCGGAATCATTGTCACGTTGATCACCGTGGTGGTTTACAGCCTCAAGCACCGCCCGGCGCTTGAGGTCTGGCACACGGCGGATCTGGATGAAGAATTCACCGTAGACTCGGAAGTCGCGGACTTCGCGGGATACTTGAAGCTCGAGGAGCGCTTGTTCGAGCAACTGGAGAAAGAGGTCTATCAGAAAATCGGGCCGGCGGACGCACGCTCGATCAACCGCTATCAGCACGGCAGCATGATGGATCCCACGGCGATGAAGCCAGACTGGAACCGCAGTTTCCAACTGCATCGGGAGAACCCGCAGGCAGGGATCCTGCTGCTGCACGGGCTGTCGGATTCACCCTACAGTCTGCGGCACCTCGGCGAGAGGTTGCATGCCGCTGGAGCCACCGTGGTGGGCCTGCGCGTACCGGGCCACGGGACGGCGCCGTCCGGTCTGGTGGAGGTGAAGTGGCAGGACATGGCCGCGGCGGTGCGCCTGGCGATGCCTCACGTCCGGTCGTTGGCGGGCGACAAGCCGGTGTTCATCGTGGGCTACTCGAACGGGGGGGCGCTGGCAGTAAACTACGCGCTGGAATGTCTGGAGGATCCCGCGCTGCCGAAGGCGAAGGGGTTGGTGCTGTTTTCTCCCGAAATCGGCGTCTCCCCGGCGGCCGCGATCGCCGTGTGGCAGGGCCGCATCGGCCACTGGCTCGGCGTGGAGCAATTGGCGTGGACCTCCGTTTCCCTGGAGTATGATCCTTTCAAATACGGTTCCTTCGCGGTGAACGCAGGCGATCTGGCACACCGCATCACCACCACCATCGACAAGCGGTTAGGGAAGCTTTCGGCCGCCGGGAAACTCTCGGATTTCCCGCCGGTGATCGCCTTTCAGTCCGCAGTGGACGCCACGGTTTCCGCACCGGACCTGGTGTCCCGCCTGTTCGACCGGTTGCCGTCTAACGGTCACGAACTGGTCGTCTTCGACATCAATCGCCTGGCGCAGGTGGAACATCTGCTTACCCGCGATCCCGCCCGCGATCTGAGCCGCCTGTTAGCCGACCCGGAGCACCCCTTCACCCTCAGCATCGCCACCAACGACACGACGCCCGGCAAGGATCCCTCGCGCGTCGTCGTCCGCCGCCGTGAAAACGGCAAGGACTTGGAAACGGAGGATCTCGGTCTGAGCTGGCCGCCGGAAACTTACTCGCTGGCCCACATCGCGCTGCCGTTTTCCGGCTCGGATCCGTTTTACGGCAATGGTGGCTCCGGGCAAAAGGCCACGCTGGGAAACATCGCCCTGCGCGGTGAAAAAGGCGCCATCCGCATCTCCGCCGCGGATATGCTGCGGCAGCGGTGGAATCCGTTCCTGCCATGGGTCGAGAAGCGGGTGTTTGGATTCTGCGGGGTGGGGAGGGAGTGATGCCGGCAACGGGTCGGACTATCAGCGGGCTTGCACGAGGGTTTCAGCTGGGAGAGGTTGTGCCATGACCGATTGGGAAAACCGCTATCAGACGGGTGACATGCCTTGGGAAAAAGGCCAGGCATCGCCGCCATTGTTGGAGTTGCTGGAGAGGAAAGTGGAGTTGGGCAGAGGGCCCATCCTAGTGCCGGGCTGTGGCTTCGGGCATGACGTGAGAGTGCTGGGCGGGTTGGGAATCCCGGTGGTAGGGGTCGACCTGGCGCCGACGGCGGTGGAGCGGGCCCGGGAATTTCCCGGAACCGGGAAGGAAACTTACGAGTTGGGAGATTTTCTGAATCCTGAGTGGCGGGTCGGGCGGGAATTTTCGGCAATCTGGGAGCACACGTGCTTTTGTGCGATTCAGCCGACGGACCGGAAGCGGTATGCCGAGGCTGCCGCGGGTTGTCTGGCGGACGGCGGGTTGTTGGCGGGGGTGTTTTTCCTGACGCCGTTCGACCCTCATGAGGAGGCGGTTGGGCCGCCGTTCGCGGTGACGGTGGACGAGTTGGACGCTTGGTTTTCGCCGTGGTTCGAGCGGTTGGAGGGCTGGGTCCCGCAGGCGGCGTTCCCGGGTCGCGAGGGGCGGGAATGGATCGGACTATTTCGCAGGGTGACGAAGGCATGAGTTGCGCCCGAGACGGGATGCCGGTAGCGTGACGCTAATCAACACGATGAAGTTTTCATGGATTTTTCCCCTTTTGGCCTTGGGTTTTTCGCTTCTGCACGGCCGCGAGTATGTGAATGACCTGAAGGCTCCGGAAAGCCGCAAGGATCTTGAGACGATTCAAAAGGCGGTGGAGAAAGGCCTGCCCCAGGCGCGCGCGGCGACGGTGTGCATCGAGATCAAGGACGGTTCCGGGACGGGGGTGATCGTATCCGAGGACGGCCTGGTACTTACGGCGGCGCACGTGGCGACCGGGGTGAAGAAAAAAGTTACGGTCATCCTCGAAGACGGCACGAGGTTGAAGGCGGAAACGCTGGGTCTGCTGGCGGACAAGGACGCGGCGATGATCCGGATCCTGGACAAGGGGACCTATCCGTTTGTGGGAATGGATCGGGCGGACACGACGAGGTTGGGAGACTGGGTGTTCTCACTGGGGCACTCGGGGGGATTCGACAAGGAACGCGGTTCGGTGGTGCGTCTCGGCCGGTTGGTGCGGATCGCAAATTCCACGTTTCAGTCGGACTGCATGCTCATCGGCGGGGATTCGGGCGGGCCGTTGTTCGATCTTTCCGGCAAACTGATCGGCATCCATTCGCGAGTCGGACAGCAGTTGCAGGTGAACATGCACGTGCCGATGACGGAGTTCATCGCGAGCTGGGAGGGGCTCACCAAAGGGGAATTCATCGGCGAGGGGCCGTATGCAGAGAAGCCGGAAAAGGGGAACGGTTTCCTCGGTCTCGCCACCGAGGGCAAATCCGGCGGCGGGCTGCGGGTGACCAAAGTGGGCAGCAAAAGCCCGGCGGAGGAAGCCGGGATCAAGGAGGGCGACCTGCTGCTCAAGCTGAACGGCGTGGCGTTGGAAAACCGCGAACAAATGCAGGATCTTCTCAAGGAAATGTCCGCCGGCGACGAGCTGACGCTGGAAACGCAACGGGATGGAAAATCGAAAACCCACACGCTCGAACTCGGTGAACGCTAACTGGACTCTATCAATCGTTTCCGCCGGGCTGATGCTTCCGGCGGCCAGCCAGCAGAGTCTGGAATCCGCTTATCGAACCACGGGCACGGCGGTGGTGGCGGCGTTCGAGCCCCAACGGAAGGTGCTGCAAACCTCCAGCGCGGTGATGTTAGACGGACGTAGGGAAATCGGCTATGGCATCGTGATCTCCCCGGAAGGACACATTCTCACGAAGGCGAGCGAAGTGGCATCAGCGGCGGGTTTGTCGGTTACGGTGAACGAGACCAATTACAAGGAGGTGAAGGTGCTGCTGGTGGATCCGCAGTGGGACGTGGCGCTTTTAAAGGTCGAGGCGAGCGGGCTGGTGCCGGTGGTTTGGTCACCGACGAGCGCGGTTCCGCAGGGCACCTGGGTGGTGGCGAACGGGGCGTCGACACGGACGACGCGGCGACTGCTGGCCGGCATCATAAGCGCGAAAATCCGTGAAATCCCCGCATCCGGCGGGGCCGCCCTCGGGGTGGTGCTCAACGCCAAGGCGAAAGCACTCGAAGTGGAGGAGGTGAACGAAAAAAGCGGGGCCAAAGAAGCCGGCCTGCAAAAGGGCGACGTGATTCTGACGATCGAGGGGAAGAAGGTGAAAAAGGTGGAGGAAATCGGCGAAATCCTCAAAGACCGGAAGGCGGGGACCAGCGTGAAAATGACCTACCGCCGCGACGGCAAGGAAATCACCGTGGACGTCCGGCTGGCCGCCCGCGGAGAGCTTTTTACCGACCAGATGAACCGCAACGACCAGATGAGCGGCGATTTTTCCCCCCGGCGCAGCGGATTTCCGCGGGTGATGCAGCACGATATTCTAGGCAGCCGCCAGGTCCAGGGCGGGCCTTTGCTGGATCTCGACGGGAAGTGCTTGGGGATGAACATCGCCCGCGCCAACCGTGCCGAGAGTTTTGCGATCCCTGTGGAGGAGGTGAAGGAAATCGCCGCGCGGCTGATGAAGCAAGCGGGGAACTAATCAGCGGCTTGCGGCGCGATGGTTTTTAAAAATCGCCAGAGTGCGATCGCGCTCGGTTTTGTGGTCGACGCAGGGCAGGGGATAATCCGGGGCGATTGGGCGGCCGTCTTTTGGGGCTTCGAGGAAGCGGGACGAGTGGATTTTGGCGAGTTCCGGGACCCATCGCTTGATGTAGGTGCCCTCCACGTCGAATTTCAACGTCTGCGACCACGGATTCTGAATTCGGAAATAGGGAGCCGCGTCGGCCCCGGTGCCGGCCGACCATTGCCAACCGCCGTTGTTCGAGGCGATTTCCCCGTCCAGGAGGTTTTGCATGAACCAGGACTCGCCGAGTTTCCAATCGATGTGGAGGTCCTTGGTCAGGAACATCGCGGTGATCATGCGGACCCGGTTGTGCATGAATCCGGTGGCTTTGAGCTCGCGCATGCCGGCATCGACGATGGGGAAGCCGGTGCGCCCATCTTTCCACACCTCAAAAAGTGCTCCGGGTTCGTCCCACGGCAGCCCGCGCCAGTCGGCGTTGAATTCCTCGTCGAGCACGTTCGGGAAATGGTGGAGGATGGCGAAATAGAACTCGCGCCACGCCAGTTCCTTGATGAAGACGTCGATCCCGGCCTTCTCGGCGAGACTCGCAGCGTCCCGGGCTTTCATCACCTCGGCGAAGACGGTGCGGATGGAGACGAGTCCGTAACGCAGGTCTTGGGAAATCCGCGACGTGCCGTCTTGTGCAGGGAAATCGCGCTTTCCGGCATAGGCTTGGATTTTTCCGGCGATCGCCGATTTGAGACGTTCCCGGGCCGCCCGCTCACCCGGTGCCACCATCTGGGTGGCGGGAACCTTCCAGCCCCAAAGTCTGACCGTAGGAAGAGGGCGCGATTTCAAATTCGCCGGTGTTTGGAGCGATTTGGGTTTGGCGAGGGGGGAGGGTTTGGGGAGGCCCAGCCAGTTCCGGCTGTAGGGCGTGTAAACGCGGTAGGGCAGTTCGCTTTGAGTCAGCACCTCGTCAGGACCGTGCAACGCGGCGTCCGCATGGATATGGCACTCGACTCCGAGTTCGGCGCACATGGCCCGCACCGCCTTTTCCACGGATTTCCCAAAAGGATCCGGATCCGTATTGAAATGCAGCGCCACCGCGTGGCTTTCACGAATGATTTTTCGTAGTTCCTCGACGGGTTTGCCTTGCCGGATGATCAACCGGCCACCGAGGGTCTCGAGGTTTTTCGCCAGGGATTCCAGCGAGCCGCATAAAAAATGCTGGCGATTCGGGCCAGTCCAGTGGTGGGTGCCGCGCCAGTCGCTGAGAATATAGACAGGAACAACAGGAATTCCGGGTTTCGCCGCGCGGCACAGGGCCGTGTTATCCGCAATTCGCAAATCGCGGCGAAACCAATGAATCACGGAGGCTTTCTCGTCAGGCATGGCCCAAAGTGTCGTGCGGGAACATCCGCGCAACTCCCGAAAGCTCCATGATTCCGGAATTCACATCTCAGAATGCCTCAAGGAGGATCTTCTCACCCTTCTTGATGGTGGCGGGAGTCAACTTGCCGTCGACCCGCTTGGCTCCTTCGATCAGCGCTTTCAGCTCGGTCAACGTCTTTTCAGCAGCAGCCAGGGACTTTTTCCCACCACCGAACTTCTTGTCAGGGAAGTACTTGGTGAAGGTCGTGCCGGCCCTGCTGATGCAGAGACGCCATCCTTCGAAGGCTGCGCTTTCATACGTGAAACGAGTCAGGTTACGTTTGGATTTCATGTTTTATTGGTGGATTGCGGCGGTAGGTTGCATGGGACTGCTAGAAAATCTAGCTAAATTTTCGGAAATAGTGCCGAAATGGTAACTTTTTTCCCGATTCGGCGGAAAAAAATGCTTTGCAAGCTGCCTGACCCGACATTTAGTCGCGCCCCCGCGGGCAATCGCTCCACGCCGTAGGTCCTCTGGAACGTGTCCTTACCGACATTTCCCGCCCGCAAGAGGGTAACCCGGCAACCAAAATATAATATGTCAGCAGTCAAACTTGCTCGTTTCGAGCTCCCGAACCGCCTCGTTCGCAACGAGGATACCGCCACCGATACCTACGCCCAATTCGTCGCCGAGCCCTTCGAGCGCGGATACGGCCACACCATCGGGAACTCCCTCCGCCGCGTGCTCCTTTCCTCGTTGGAAGGCGCGTCCATCACTTCCGTCCGCATCGCCGGCGTGCAGCACGAATTCTCCAGCCTTCCCGGCGTGGTGGAAGATGTCACCGACATCGTGCTCAACCTGAAGAAGGTAAAGTTCTCCCACAACGAAAAGGATCCCCGCATCCTCACCATCAAGGTGGAAAAAGAAGGTGTGGTCACCGCCGGTGACATCATGCCGGACCACATCTACGACATCGTCAACAAGGACCAGGTCATCTGCACCCTCGACAAGAAGGTGAAATTCGACTGCGAGTTCGAAGTCCGCGTCGGACGTGGTTTCTCCACCGGTGACGAAAACAAGCGCAAGGACCAGCCGATCGGCGTCATCGCCATCGACTCGATCTTCTCGCCGGTCACCCGCGTGAAGTACTCCGTGGAATCCACCCGCGTCGGGCAAATGACCGAGTTCGACAAGCTCATCCTCGACATCTGGACCGACGGCCGCATCACCCCGCAGGACGCGCTGCTTCAGGCATCCGCGATTCTCCGCCACCACCTCGACGTCTTCGTCAACTACGACGAAAACGCCGTGGACTTCGAAGAAGCGCCGGCCGAATCCAGTGAGGAGAATGCCACCCTCAAGAAACTTCTCAACATGTCGGTCAACGAAATCGAACTCTCGGTGCGTGCGGCCAACTGCCTCAACAACGCGAACATCACCTCGGTGGGACAACTCGCGATGAAGTCCGAAGCGGAGATGCTCAAGTATCGCAACTTCGGCAAAAAGTCCCTCAACGAAATCAAGGACAAACTCGTCGAACTCGGCCTCGGCCTCGGCATGTCCTTCGAATCCTCGCTGCTCTCCGGACCTGCCGCAGCCTCCCGTGGCCCACGCCTCGGTGCGGAAGACGAAGCGCCAGTCGGCCTTGCCGATCTGATCGCTCAAAACCTCGACGACTAATCATTTAAATAGAAACGGAAGCAACCGATGAGACATCGCAGCAAGACAGTTAAACTCAAACGCAACGCCTCGCACCGCCGGGCGCTGCTCTCCAACCTCGCCATTAGCCTGATCGAGCACGGACGCATCAAAACCACCTTCGGAAAAGCCAAGGCGCTTCGTCCGGTCGCGGAAAAGCTGGTCACCCTCGCCAAGCGCGACGACCTGCACTCCCGCCGTCTGGCCATCGCCTTCCTTCACCAGAAGGACACCGTGCAGAAGCTTTTCTCCGAAATCGCTCCTGCCGCAAAAGACCGCCAAGGAGGCTACTGCCGCATCACCAAACTCGGCGCACGCATGAGCGACTCCGCACCGATGGCCATCATCGAGTGGGTCGACCGCGTCGTCGCTGATGAAGCACCCGTCGAGGAAGTCGCCGCCAAGGAGGAAGCTCCCGCGCCGAAGAAGAAGGTCGCCAAGAAGAAGGCTTCGGAAGAAGTCGTCGAAGTGGCCGGAGAGTAGGTTTTCTCCAAACCCAAAACCCGAAGCCGTCTGTGCTCACGCGCAGGCGGCTTTTTTTGTGCCCCCATCCGTCGGATAAATCCTCGCCGGTCCCGCACTTCCCGCCTAAAACCCGCGCATGAGCGATTCCATCTCCGAACTAACCACTCAAATCCAGACCTTTGTCGATGCCCGCGACTGGCGGAAATTCCACAATGCCAAGGACCTCGCCGTCGCCATCGCCGCCGAAGCTGGCGAGCTGATGCAGCATTTTGTCTGGCAGCAGGATGACCAGATCGAAAAACGCCTGGAGAAAAACCGCGAGGAAATCGCCTCCGAAATCGCCGATGTCGCCATCCTCCTCTTCGAATTCGCCGACAATCTCGGTATGAACCTTGGCGAAGTCATGCAGGCCAAGATCGCCCGCAACGACATCCGCTATCCGGTGGAAAAATCCCGCGGGAACAACCTGAAATACTCCGAACTGTGAGCGACGAAGCCCCGCGTCCGCCCCGGCGCAAGCGTTACAGCGGGAAAAATCCCCGCCGTTTCGAGGACAAATACAAGGAGCACGATCCCGCCCGCTATGGCGAGACGGTGGCCAAGGTCATCGCCTCCGGAAAAACCCCGGCGGGCTCCCACATCCCGATCCTCGTCGATGAATCTCTGGGCGCTCTCCAGTTGAATTCCGGCATGACCGGCGTGGATGCGACCCTCGGCTACGGTGGGCACGCCGCCAGGATTCTCGAAAAAACAGCGCCGGGCGGAAAACTCATCGGCTTGGACATGGATCCCTTGGAACTCCCAAAAACCGAAGCCCGCTTGCGGTCTCTCGGTTTCGGCGAGGATTGTTTCGAAGCCGTGCGCTCGAACTACGCCGGAATCGCCAAGGTCCTCGCAGAACGCGGGCTCGAACAGGTCGATTTCATCTTCGCCGACCTCGGCTGCTCCTCGATGCAGTTCGACGACCCCTCGCGCGGCTTCAGTTTCAAATCCGCCGGCCCGCTCGACATGCGGATGAACCCGAGCCGCGGACTTTCCGCCGCCGATTGGCTGGCAAAAACCAGCGCGGAAAAACTCGAAACCGCCCTGCATGAGAATGCCGACGAACCCCGCGCCGAGTCCATCGCCCAAGCGCTCGCAGGCACCTGGTTCGCCAACACCACCGCCCTCGCTGCGGCCATCCGCGAATCCGTGCGCATCAGCGACGAGGACGAACGCGAACTCACCGTACGCCGGGTTTTCCAGGCGATCCGCATCGCCGTGAACGAGGAGTTCACCGCGCTGGATGCGTTTCTCCGCGTCCTGCCCAAGTGCCTCAAACCCGGAGCCCGCATTGCCATCCTCACCTTCCACTCGGGCGAGGACCGGCGGGTCAAACAAGCGATGAAATTCGGCGTTCGCGACGGCATCTACTCGGAAACCTGCGATGGCCCCGTGACCGCCAGCCCGGAGGAACGCCGCATGAACCCGCGAAGCACCTCCGCCAAACTGCGCTGGGCGGTGCGGGCGGCAAAGTGACGTTGAGGAGTATTTCCCGTCTAACGATCGTCGCGACGTCCATCCTATCAGAAATTTGGCGTCGCTTCATTTGGATGAACCAATCGCTTCAACGAAGTTGGGCCTTTGTGGCAGCGGGCACATACAAGTTGACCGTGATGCAGCATCCCTATAATCAAAGGAGGTCATGAGCGATCAGGACTTGCCTCCCACAGCCATTCTCCCCGACGACTGCGGTCTATCCGAAAGAGACTGGCGGAAAATGCTGCGGGACATCCATGACGGCAAGGTGATCCCCGTCATCGGCCCGGAACTGGTGACCTTGACCGATCCGGTCACGGGGGAGTCCGTCACCATGAACAACTTCCTGGCACCCCGTCTCGCGGAAGCACTGGGGCTGCCGGAGCCTGCGGGCTTCACCACGGTGAACACCGTGGCCTGCGCCCATCTGCTCAACGGCGGCTCCCGTGCCGACATTTACGACGAGCTCCGCGAGATCCTGGACCACCTCAAGGCTCCTCCTTGTGATGCGTTGTTAGGCGTGGCGCGTATCACCGATTTCAAACTCATCATTTCCAGCGTCTTCGACCATCAGTTGTCACATGCCCTGAAATCCGTGCGCCCGGATTACGAGCCACGCCGCCACCTGATGGCCTATCATCCCAGCGAGGCGGTGGACCTGCCGGAAATGATCGGCAACACCCTTCTGTTCCACATCTTGGGGGACTATCACACCAGCCAGGATTTCGCGGTGTGGGAAGAGGACTACATGGAGTTCATCTGCAAGCTCATCGAGCATCAGGACACGCTGGAGCGGTTGTTCAGGCTGTTGAAGAACCGCCAGCTGATGTTGCTGGGCGCGCCCGCGACGGACTGGCTGGTGCGCTTCTTCCTGCGGGTCACCCGGCAGACGCGGCTCTCGGATCGGGGGGCCACCGCTCCGGGCGAGTATCTGGCGGACCGGGGGGCGAATCTTGAGCCGCCGCTGGTTTTTTTCTTCGACAAACTGATCCAAGCTACCCGGGTGATCGACGGCGATCCCGCCAACTTTGTCCGCGAACTCCATCGCCGGTGGAGCGAACTTTACGGCCATGCTGCCAGTGATGAGGATTTTCTCTCCCGACTGCCCAAGGAGATGCCCAAGGATTCGATATTCATCAGTTACGCCAGCGACAATCGCGACGCAGCTCTTGCTATCGGGCGTTCGCTCCATTCGGCCGGGGTTCCCATCTGGTTGGACAAGGGCCGCCTCTTGGCGGGCGAGAATTATGACACCGCCCTCGAGGCGGCCGTACGGGTGCATTCGAGCTTTTTCATTTCCCTGATCTCCTCCGAGACCGAGGCGGATACCGAGCGCACCCGCTACGTCCACAAGGAACGCGACTGGGCGGCGGGGCGTCATGTCGACGGTTTTATCTACTACATTCCGGTGGCCATCCTCGACTTGCCGCCGAGTGGCTGGAAGCCGGCGGCGGAACCCGGCTGCTTTTCAAAAATCCACTATCACAATCTAGCAGGCGGCGAGGCGACGCCCGGGTTCGTCCGCCATATCCGAGACCTCATTGAAACCTACCGGATTTCCGGTCGCCCCCGCGGTTGAACCATGACGCTTTCCCCGCAGCCTCCTTCACCCGCCATCGTCGATGCCGACCATCCCTGGCTGGGGCTTGCCTCGTTCACGGAGGAAACGCAGCGCTTTTTCTTTGGTCGGGATGCGGAAATCGCCGAGATCTTCGTCCGCGTCCGCGACAATCTTCTTACCGTCCTCTACGGTCAGTCCGGCCTGGGAAAATCCTCCCTACTCGGCGCGGGACTGCTGCCCAAGCTGCGGGTTGAGCATTTCCGACCGGTGCAAATCCGCCTGCGCTATCATGAAGGCGCGCCGCCGCTCATCGAACAGGTTTTCTCCCACCTCGCCGACGCCGGCCTGCTTGGCGCGTCCCGACCGAACACTCTTTGGGAATGGCTGCACCACCGTGAGACCCGCCCGGCCGATCTCGATACGCTGCCGCCGGTGTTGGTTTTCGACCAGTTCGAGGAAATCTTCACCCTTGGCCAGCGGGCGGAGCGGATCACCGAGACGCAGGTCCTCATCACGCAATTCGCCGAGCTGATAGAGAACCGCACTCCCGCCGCTTTGCGCGCCCGCTTTCAGGAAGACCGCCGCCTGTCGCGGGGATATGATACCGCGGCGTCTCCCGCGCGGCTCGTCATCACGCTGCGCGAGGATTTTCTCTCCCACCTGGAACAGTGGAAAAAGACGCTGCCCTCGCTGATGAAGAACCGCATGGCGCTTGAGATGCTCAATGGCGCCCAAGCGCTGGAAGCCGTCGTGCGGCCGGGCCGGTTGGAGGGGCGCAATCTTATCGATGAAGAGGTGGGTGCCGCCATCGTGCGCTTTGTGGCGAAGCGGGACGCGGATGCATCGTTAGAGGAAATCGCCGCGGTGCCGCCGCTGCTGAGCTTGTTGTGCGAGCAGTTGAATGCCGCGCGCCTGGAGTCCCATGCCCCCATGATCGACGCTGCCATGGTTCGCGATCGCAGCGGTGACATCCTCCAGCGGTTTTATGAGGAAAGTTTCGACGATTTTCCAGCCGTGTACCGCGAGACCATCCGCGCCCTGGTGGAAGACCCGCCGATGATTACCGAAGGTGGCTATCGGAATTCACTGGTGCGCGAGGATGCCGAGGCCTTGCTCACCCGGGCCGGGGTCACCGAGCCTTCCAAAGTATTCGACATGCTCATCCGCCGCCGTCTCATCACCCAGGACGCACAGGTCGGGCTTCAGCGGCTGGAAATCACCCACGACGTTCTTGTGCCGTTGCTGCTCCGCTCGCGCAAGGAGCGCCGCGACCGCATCGCCAAGGAGGAGGCCGAGCGCAAACTTGCAGAAGAGTCTGCCAAAGCGCGAAAACGCCGCCTGCTTTTCGGTGCGATGCTGCTACTCACACTCGTTGCTGCTGCTGGAGGAGCCTATGGATTCCATCAAGCCAGCGAGGCAAAAAAATCGGCGGCAAAAGCGATAGCATCGGAAGGCAAGGCCATCGGCCTGGCAGAAATCGCCGAGAAGGAAACCCGGAAAACCCGAGATGCACTCGACGAGGCGAAAAACGAGCGGGCCAAGGCGATTGAACTGGCCCGCGAGGCCGAACGCCTCGCCGCGGCTGCCAAGGAGTCCGAAGTGGAGGCGAATGAAAACCTCGTAATCGCCCGCAACGAAACCGAGAAAGCCAAAAAACTCCAGGAGAACCTCGAACGCGCGTTGCTCGAATTCATCCCCTATCGCTTCGCTGCCGTGCTTTCCGACAACAATGTGGAACGCCAAGCGGAGATGTGGGCGGACAAGGTCGATTATCTAACGTTCGGCATCAATACGAGATCGCAGATCACCGCGTCACTCAGGCGGGATCTCACCCGGTGGCCCACACGGCAGTTTCTGGTGATGACCAAACCGAAAATCGTCAAATTGGAGAATGGCTACGAGCTGGAGTTTCCTCTGAACTACACCCTGCTGGATAAAACTCGCAATCCTTCAACCGGCGAGTTGATGATTACCATCCGCATCGACCCGGATACCAAAGTCTTCAGCTACAAATCCGATGTGCTGAGGGCCAAAAAATAGGCCGGTTCCGCATGGCTTGGATGGGGAGGGTAACGCATAGGCACCATCATCATGAATTGGACAATACGCCTCGCGACGATGGAGGATGTTCCCGCGCTGGAATCCTTGATTCCGCTTTCGGTGCATGGTCTCCAGGCTGACTGTTATTCCCGATCCCAGCGAGAGGCGGCGCTTGGGCTGGTGTTCGCCGTGGACCGTCAGCTCATTTCGGATGGAACTTACTTTGTCATCGTTCATGAGACCGTCATCATCGGCTGTGGCGGGTGGAGCAAGCGTGCGTCGTTGTTCGGTGGTGACGCCTCCCGTGACGGAGTGGATCCCGAACTCGATCCTGACAAATATCCCGCGCGGGTCCGGGCGTTTTTCGTGCATCCAGACTGGGGACGCCGTGAGATCGGCAGGGTAATCCTCGCCGAGTGCGAGTCGGCCATCGTCAAGGCCGGCTTCCAGGAAATCGAACTTTCGGCGACGCTGGCAGGCGTGCCGCTCTACCTGGCAGGCGGATATCGGGAAATCAGCCGCCATGATGTGCCCCTTGAAAACGGCCTAGTGCTGCCCACGGTGAAAATGGTCAAACAGCTCCTCATTGTGTTGGTGTCGGTTTGGTGTGTTTCAGGAGAGGGAAGCCTCGGAGCGACCGCGGACCCTGAAGTGGTCGGTGCGAGGGTTTAAGGGGTCGTTGCGGTGGGGGACGCGGCGGTTTCCGGGGCAGTTCTTGGGCGACGCGCTTGGCGGGCCGGATGAATCCAGCGGTCCGTGGTGGGGGAGATTGGCCATATCAGGAGAGGTTCCGGTTTCGAAATGCCGCCGCCGGAGTTCCGCGCTATCCGATACGACCGATTAGATGACGGGTTAGATGGAGGCGCGTCGAGAGAAATCGCAGGGGAAGGGGAGCACACGCGCCCTCGCGTGTGGTTTTCAGCGCCCTCGCTGAAAACTGGCGTCGAATCAAAATTACGGTCTGAACTCGTGTGCCAACCGCCATGCCGCGAGGGCGCGCCATGGAACACGCGATGGCGCGTGTGCTCCCCCTTGACATCCGCAGGTTGAGCGTGGTTACCGCTCTTCCTCCTCCGGAATCACATCCACGGCCACCGAGAGGCGCTGGCCGCCGGCTCCGAGGGTGACGCCGCGGAGCGGGCTAACGTCGGAGAAATCCCGACCCCAGGCGACGGTGATGTGGCGCTCGCCGGGTAACAGATTGTTCGTGGGATCGGTGTCGATCCAGCCGGCCTCCTCACCGCAGAAGACGGAGACCCAGGCGTGCGAGGCGTCGGCACCGGTGAGTCGGCGCATGCCGGGTGGCGGCGCGGTTTCGAGATAGCCGCTGACGTAGCGGGCGGGCAGGCCGAGCGAACGGATGCAGGCGAGCATCAGGTGGGCGAAGTCCTGGCAGACGCCGGCGCGTTTTTTCAGCACCTCGGTGACCGGAGTGCTCACGTCGGTGGCGCGGGGATCGAATTTAAACTCCCGGAAAATCCGCCCGGTGAGCCCGAGCACGGCTTCCAGAACCGGTCGGCCGGGGGTGAATTCCGCGCTGGCGAAGTCGGCGAACTCCTTGCCCAGCGGAACCATGGGCGAGGCAAAGCGGAAGGCACCGGCTTCCGAGCAGGGTTCGAGTTTTTCCACCTGGCAGGCGTCGCGGATCTGTTCCCACGGCGGGGTGGTGGCGGGTTCCGGGTGGCGGGTGGGTAAAACCTCCACCAGGCTGCGGGCGATCACCTCGAGCGCTTCATGTTTTCCCTCGATCTCGAAATAGGCGGTGATGTTTCCGAACGAATCGACATGCACGCCGCGGCCGACGGGCACCGGTTGGATTTCCAACTCGTGCCACGGGCAGCGCTGGCCCGGCAGCGTGCGCGGGGCGAGCCTGGCCAAGTGGTGCGAGACGGTGACGGCCCCGGCGTAGGAATAGCGCGTGCGGTGGATGAGGCGGTATTTCATGTCAGTAGACGCGCCGCACGGAGTGGCTGAAGTAGTGCTGGGTGATCATGTCCGCGAAGACTTCCAGCGAGGTGAAGATCCGGTCGAACTCAGGCCCGTCGGGAGCCAGGTGATCGGTGAATCGTTGTTCGAGCTCGTGCAGGTGCTCGCGGATTTTCGGTAGCAGGCCGAAGTCCGGATCGCCGGAGAAACGGGTGATTTCGCGGTCGAGCACACCGAACTGATAGGCGACGGAGCGCGGGTTGTTCGGGTCGAAGAAAATCAGGTCGATCACCGCGTCTAGCTGTGGGCGGGAGAAGTGGCGGCGGCGGTAGGTCATCACGCTGTCGCAGGTTTCCAACAGCGGATCGAGCAGCAGGGACTCGCCCTCACCGCTGGCAGCGGCGGTTTTCAACAATTTAAGCGCACCGAGGGCACGCTCGATGCGGCGGCCCACTTCGAGGAAGCGCCAGCCTTGGCCGCGGGTCATGTTTTCCGCCTGCATGCCGGCGAAGGCGGATAGATGGAGCACCAGGGTGTCGAGCGTGCGCAGCAGATCGGAGGCACTGGGCACGCCGGGCGGCGAGTGGACGATCCCTTCGAGGCGGTTGAAAAAGCGCCACGTGTCATCGGAAAGCCGGTCACGGGCGGCGGCGGCGTTGAGCAGCAGCGAGCGCGTCAGGCTGGGGATGCCGCCGCGGGCGGCTTGGTCGTGGATCAGGTTAGAGAGTGTCCGCAGCGTCTGGGCGGGCAGAATGATCACGTCCTTGGGGACGAGGCGGGTGCCGCGGATCAAGGTGAGACAGGCTCCGAGTTGCTCCTGTTGCAGGCGTCCGGTTTCTCCGCTCAGGTTGCGGAGGGTGACGCGCAGCAGGCGGGTGGCGAGTTCGATCCGCTCGGCGTAGCGGCCGACCCAGAACAATTGCTCGGCGATCCGGCTGGGGACTTCGAGTGCGGACGGGTGGCGGTCTTTCGCCGGGCGCGGGCTTTTCACGTCCGTCCGGGTCATGAAATCCGCTGCATTGTCCGAGATCCAGACGTCCTTGGTGAAGCCCGCGTGGCCGGGCCACAACTGCGGGGCTTGGCCGGTTTTTCCGACCCGGGCGAGACCACCGGGCAGCACCATCGGGCCGTCCGGCGCATTGACCGCGAAGGCCCGCCAGATGACCGGGCGCTGGCGGATGCCGCGGGCCTCGAGTGCGGGTGCCTCGCTGGGTGTGATGTCCAGCTGGGCGACAAAATCATACGGGCGCTCCTCGATGGTCGCGACCCACTGCTTGCGGGCGGCGGGCGAGAGGCTGGAGCAGCGGATCGGCAGCAGCCCGTCCCGTCCGAAGGCGGAAAGCAGGACGTAGCGGTGAAGCTCGCCCACCACCCGGCGGCGGATGTCGGCCTGGCTGAGCCACCAGGTTTCCACGAAAGGAAGTTTGATTTCCTCGCCGAACCATTTGCGGCAAATGCCTGGCAGGAACGGCATCAGCGCGGGAGTCTTGGCAAATCCGGCGCCCGGAGCATTGGCCAGCGCGACATTTCCTGTGCGCCAGGCTTCGACGATTCCCGGCACTCCGCCGCCGCCGCGGACCCAGTGTTCCAGCGGGTCAAGCCCATCGTCTTCGATGCGACTGGCGACGCCGTCGATTCGGCGAAGGCCGGCCAGCGTTTTCAAAAACAAGCGGCGCTCGCGCACCGTAAGGTCCGCCGGCTCGACAAGTGGAAATCCGAGTAAACGCGCTTTGTAGGCGTGTTCGAAGTACGACGGGTGCCGGAATCCCGGGGTGAGGAAAACCACGTTCGGCATCTCGCCACGCCGATGGAGAAGGGATTGCAACGTGCTGCGTTCAAGATCGAAAAACGTGCCGAGGCGGGCGACCCGCAGTGCTTCAAACTGGTCGGAAAGCAGGTTCGACGTGACATTCCGGTTTTCCAGGACTTGGCCGAGTCCTCCCGGGGCGCTGGTGTGGTCGCGGAGGACGGTCCAGCCACCGGTCGCCGAACGCACGAGGTCGCAGCCGGTGGTGACCACGAAGCGCCCGCCGACCGGCTGCACGCCGCGGGCGTATTGGAGAAATGCCGGGCTGGCATGCACCAGGTCCGGCGGGATCAGGCCTTCTTTGAGCAGTTGCTGCGGGCCGTATAGGTCCGCAAGCACGGTATCGATCAGGCGCATCCGCTGCGCCATTCCGGCAGAGACGTGAGTCCAGTCCGCCGGTGGGATCAACAGCGGGATGGGGTCCAGTTCGTAGGGTTGTCCAGCCGCGCCGGCGTCGCTGTAGACGTTGAAAGTCGTGCCCAGATCCGCGATCATGCGGGTCGCGGCATTGGAAATGGAGGTCCGTTCCTCGGAGCTCCAACGCTGGATTTTCACCCCGAGACTCTGCCAGTGCGGCCGCACTTGGCCGCGCAGGTCGTTCATTTCGTGCCAAACGGGCACCGGATCGCCGACCGCAGTGGGTGGGGACGATGCTTGGAATTGGGAGCGAAAACTTTCAGCCATGAATCAGAGGTTCGCCCTGCGGACGATTGATACAGGCTCTATGGGATCATTCGCAAGTCCAGCGTGAAGGGGAAATCCGAGTTGATTGGTGCCTCTTTGGCCTGCATCCGCGAGCCGGTGTGGCCGTGCTGGAAGAAGCGGGCGAGGCGCCGGGACTCGGCTTCGTAGGAATTCACGGGGAAACTCTCATGGCTCAGGCCGCCGGGATGGGCGGAGTAGTAAGTGCAGCCGCCCATTGAGCGGTCGTTCCAGGTGTCGAGCAAATCATAGACCAGCGGTGTGTGGACCGGGATGGTCGGATGCAGGCAGTTCGGTGGTTGCCAGGCGCGATAGCGGACGCCAGCGACGAATTCGCCGTGCGTGCCGGTCGGGTGCAGCGGGATTTTCACCCCGTTGCAGGTGACCACATGCCGCTCGCCGGTCATGCCGCGGACGAGCACTTGCATGCGTTCCACCGAGCTGTCCACGTAGCGGACCGCCGCGCCCGCGCCGCCTTCTTCGCCGAGCACGTGCCAGGGTTCGATGGCGTGGCGCATTTCGACTTCGACGCCTTTTTTCGTAAATTCTCCGATGCGCGGGAAACGGAATTCCAAGTGTGGGGCGAACCAGTCTTCCTCGATCCAATAACCTTGTTCGCGCAGGTCGCCGAGCACGTCGCAGAAATCCTGCCAGATGAAATGAGGCAGCATCCAGCGGTCGTGGATCTCGCTGTCCCAGCGGACGAGCGGCTTGGTGTAGGGCTCCCGCCAGAATCGGGAAACGAGCGCACGCAGCACCAAATGCTGCGCCAGGCTCATCTGATAGTGCGGCGGCATTTCGAAATTCCGCATTTCCAACAGACCAAGGCGGCCGGTGGAGCTGTCAGGGCTGTAGAGCTTGTCGATGCAGAACTCGGCGCGGTGGGTGTTCCCGGTCGGGTCGATGAGCAGGTTCCGGAACGCGCGGTCGACCTGCCAGGGAAGCGGTGGATTGTCGCCTTCGAGCGTCTTGAATGCGACTTCCAGCTCGTGAATGGAATCATTCCGCGCCTCGTCGACACGCGGTGCCTGCGAGGTCGGGCCGACAAACAGGCCGGAAAACAGATAGCTGAGAGACGGGTGGTGGTTCCAGAAGGTGATCATGCTCCGCAGCAGATCGGGCCGCCGCAGCAGCGGGCTGTCTGATGGAGTTTCACCGCCGATGATGATGTGGTTGCCGCCGCCGGTGCCGCAGTGGCGGCCGTCGATCATGAATTTTTCCGTCGCGAGCCGGCAGAGATGTGCCTCGTGGTAGAGAGTGGAAGTATTGCTAACCAGATCGTCCCACGAAGCGGCGGGCTGGAGATTCACCTCGATCACGCCGGGGTCCGGAGTGACTTTCACCACGCTGAGCCGCGAATCGAAGCCCGGAGGCGTGCCTTCTAAGATGACCGGCATGCCGAGCGCTTCGGCGGTGCGTTCGATGGTCGCGACGAGGTCGAGGAAATCCTCGGTCTCGTTCACGGGCGGCAGGAAAAGGTGCAGGCGGCCTTCGCGCGGCTGGATGCAGAGCGCGCTGCGGGTGATCCATGAGGCTGATTGCTGGTCGGCGGGTTTTTTTTCCCACGGCTTGTCCGCCTCGGATTTTTCGCCTTCGCGGTCGAGCTGCGAGGTAACCTTGTCGAGTTCACGGCGTTGTAGAGAGATTGTCCGGCCGGTGACTTTCGGGAACTCCTGAAGCGCCCGGGTGGGATCTTGCGGGATGTGCCACGGGTATTCGGATTCCTTGACCCACGGCAGCGAATCGAGCGGCAGGCGGTAGCCCATCGGCGAGTCCCCGGGCAGCAGGAACAGCGTTTCATCGCGCAGGAACCAAGGTCCGCTGGTCCAGCGCAGGCCTTGTTGGGTCATCCGGCGTTCCAACGGGATTGCGTAGCCGACGACTTCGTCGATGCCCTGATTGAAGAGTTTGGTAAAGCGGTCGCGCTCGATCTTGTCCTTCAGGTTGGATTTGAGCGGATCGACATTGGTCGGCAGGCGGCGTTCCCGCCACATGTAGTAAAACGCGTCCTCGTAGGCGGGCATCAACCACTTCGGGTCGGCTCCGAGCGCGCCGGCGAGGGCGATGCCGAAGCGTTTCGCGTGGGTGGCGTCGTGTTTGTAGTCGTGGGATTCGTCGGCGATCAGGGAATCGTCCTCCCAGATCGGCAGCCCGTCCTTGCGCCAGTAACAAGCCAGCGACCAACGAGGTAGGATTTCGCCGGGATACCATTTCCCCTGGCCGTAGAACAACAACCCGCCGGGAGCGAATTTCGCCCGCAGGCGCTTGATGAGTTGCCCGGAGAGCTTGCGCTTCGTCGGCCCGACGGCTGCGGTGTTCCACTCGTCGCCATCGAAATCATCCATCGAGATGAACGTCGGCTCGCCGCCCATCGTCAGGCGCACGTCCATGGCGTCCAGGTCATCGTCGATCTTATGACCGGTTTTAAGGATTTCCTGCCACTGTTCCTCGGTGTAGGGCAGGGTGGTGCGTGGGGATTCGTAGACCCGGGTGACCGTCATCACGTGCTCCATCTCGGATTCGCACGGCTCGACACCGCCGGTCACGGCGGCCGCGCTCGAGGGTTCCGGCGAGCAGGCGAGGGGAATGTGACCTTCACCCGCGAGCAGTCCGGAGGTCGCGTCGAAGCCGATCCAGCCCGCTCCGGGGAGGTAAACTTCCGTCCACGCGTGCAGGTCGGTGAAATCGATTTCCGAACCCACCGGGCCATCCAGTGACTTCACGTCCGGCCTGAGCTGGATCAAATAACCCGAAACGAAACGGCTCGCCAGTCCGAGATGGCGCAGCAGGTTCACCAGCAGCCAGGCCGAGTCACGGCATGAGCCCGATGCCAGTTCGAGCGTCTCTTCCGGCGTCTGCACGCCCGGTTCCATCCGGATCTTGTATTCGATGGAGTGCTGCAAGTGGGAGTTCATTTCCACCAGCACGTCGATGGTGCGACCGGTCTTGTCCTTGAAGCGGTTGATCAGGCTTTCGAGCTGCGGACCGGGTTTTTCCACCGCGAGGAAGGGGGCAAGCTCGCGGGCGAGGTCCGCTTCATAAGCGAAGGGAAATTGCTCCGCGTCCGGCTCCAGGAAGAAATCGAAAGGGTTCTGCACCGACATTTCGACGATCAGGTCCACCTCGATGTCCAGCCGCGCCATCGGCTCCGGGAACATCAACCGCGCCAGATAATTCGCCTGCGGGTCCTGCTGCCAGTTGATGAAATGCTCCATCGGCCCGACTTTCAGGCTGTAGGCGAGGATATTCGAGCGGCAGTGGGGAGCGGGGCGGAGGCGAACCACGTGGGCGCCGTGCTCGACGGGGCGTTCGTATTGGTAACTCGTGCGGTGATGGAGTGCGACGTGGATCGACATAAGGGCTGGACGGGTCTTAGCAACTTCGGTGCCGACTTGTCAGCAAACTACTGAATCTAAACAGCCACAGGCCGCCCGGACGGGGTCTTTCCAGAAGAATTCAAAAGCGTGCTTGCTGCCGACGAATGGTGGGATTTCGTGGTAACCGCGGCGAATCGCCGCGCCGCGTCGGCTGAAGCTTCTTAAGCTTGTGTCATGTTTTCAGATCTTTCTTCGGATGGTTCGCAGGCCGTTCATTCTAGGCCGTCGGTGTATTCTCCCTCTCCTGTTTCACCACGAGCTGGATGAAGTGCAGCTTTCGCAGCACCGGGCGCGGCATCACAAACGGATAGTAATCCCGATGCCCCATGCTGCGCGCCAGTTCATTGAGAGCGGTGACCAATTCCAGCCAGCCGTTGACCATGGATAGCACGCCGGGTGCATCGGGATCATCGGGAGCGTAGAGATCTTCAAGCAAGAAGGGTTCGTTCTCCAACTCGATGTTGCCGCCAGCCATGCCAAACCCCATCGCCGTGTCGAGGCTGTCGACCAGCAGCAGATAGTGCGCCCAGCATTCCGCCCAGTCTTCCCAAGGATGCGCGGAGGCGTAGGCACTGATGAAACGATCCGGCCAGTCGGGCGGCGGGCCGGATTCGTAATTGGCGCGAATCGCGGCATCGTAGTCCGCGCGTTCGTCGCCGAAGAGCTCCCGGAATTTCTCCAGCCATGGCGTGCCTGCGACAAGGCGGTCCCAGTAGTAGTGGCCGATCTCGTGGCGTAAGTGGCCTAGCAGAGTTCGATAGGGTTCGTGCATCTCGTGCCGGATTCTTTCGCGATAGGAATCGTCGGCTTCCTCGACGTTGAGCGTGATAAGACCGTTTCCGTGAGAGGTCATCACCGGTGCTTGTCCCGGGGGCGTGCGCAGGAAATCGAACATCACGCCTCGCTCCGGGTCCTCTTCCATCTTGGAACGGACAGGCAGCCCCACGGAGAGCAGTTGTGCGACCAGCCGCCGTTTGGCGTTTTCGATCGAGCGCCAATAGCGGCGGTTGTCCGCATCGTCGAGATCCGGGATGGTGCGGTTGAGGCGGCAGGAAATGCAGAGTGATGATGGATGTCCGGCAGGCACGAGCCAGTTGCAGCCGGCCGGCGTTTCAAGATTCAAGCAACGGCGGTAGGCGGGCGAACCGGAGTCATCGCCGGACAAGAGCCAGGTATGATCCTCAGGAGCGGGAAGCAGAGCACGGACCTCTACCCGCTCGGGCTCGTAACCGAGTGGTGCGCCGCAAGCAAGGCACAGGCTGTTGCGGAAGAAAACGGGTTTTCCACACTGGCAACGGTATGCATGACCCCGCCCGGGCGTCTCCGGCGTATGCCAAACTTCCGAGAGCCGCCTGGAAGCATCTTCAAAAGGAGGTCTCATATATTTTGACTCGTGAGGTTCGCAAGGAATCCATGGAAGTAGACGGTGCAAATGGATCCTCTGAAAGTCAATCATCCGTCATTCCTGCCAAGTGCTTCCGCGATTGGAGGTGGCGCTGAATCCGACACGTGTTCCCTTCGGCGGAGGCGGGATCTACAAGAAAGTCACAACTCCTCATATCCGAGCACGTCGCACTGCGGGGTTTCCTTCAAACCGGTTGTTTTGAACGATGCCGCCCCTGTGCGGCTGCCACCCCGCGGGACAAAATCCAGCGTGAAACTGGCTTGCTGTCTCGTCTCTCCACTGCCAATCGCGATCTGAACTTCCACATTGGCGGCGACTCGTTGGCCGGTGTTGGAAACCGTCACGGGAAATCTTGTCCAGCCGTTCTCCACCACGGGTGGACCGGTCTTCACTGCAAGTCTAACCGGACCCTCTTCGGTCTCCAGCGCCCACTTCCCCAGATACCCCAGGGTTGCCAATACGAGCAGTGCGCTGATCGCGAAGACGGCCCATTCAAGGAGATTCTTGGCCGCGTTGTCTTTAGGATTATTCATGAAGGTGTGTTGCCTGTTCCTGCTTTTGAGTGGCCGCCTTGCAGGAGCAATCGACCGGCAGATGCTCCAAGAACGCCAGGCAGCCCCAACACCACGGTCTTTGCCAAAACCAGTCCGAAATGCTCACCATCGAATTTGCCGAAAAACCATAACAGTGCAGCAGAGGCCAACAGGGCGACCGCGTAAGTGGTGACAATCCCCCTAACGTAGTGGATCCAGGCTTCAGCCAGGACGAAGCGGCCAGATCCCCTGAAACCGGCGAAATGCAGGATCACGCTGCCGATCAGCATCGAAAACAATGCGATGCCCATCAGTTTCCACGGCGGACATTCCATAGCCATCACCGAAATCTCATCGGTTGGGGCCACGTTCGCGGCGAACAATACAGCTCCACAAAACGCGATCGCCGTCTGCGGGAGATATCCCTTGCCTACGTCGCCCGAGACGCCCTCGTCGCCGTCATCCGGCGCACCGAGCTGGGCGGTGCCCACCGAAACGCCGATCGCCACGGTCATCGCCTCCATGGTTAGCTTTCCATGAATCTCTCCCCACGCCATCGCGCCATGAATCCGTCCGGTCAGCCATAAAATCAGGAAGGAGAGAAGAATCCCGATGCCCATTTCCTCCACCGAGTCAATGGCGACTTCCTGCCATGAGGCATCCCGTCTCAAACCAGCGAAGCGATTATACAACAGCAGCAACGCGAAGGTGAAAATGATGTAAGTCAGAATCCTGCCCGGATGGAGCGTGAACCCCGACCACCAGACTTCCATCGTGTATAAAAGCGGAAGCGAAAAAATCAGACCACCCGCAATACCGCGGCCATATTCGCGTAGGGAGTCGCCGATGGTCCGGTGGTGGCTGAAACGGATCATCGGTGAGAAAAGAAGTGCACCGGATCAAAGGGGAGTGCGAGGACAAATACTCTCGCGAGGGAGATCAAAAGCTGATGGGCTTGACACTGAAATGGATCATCGTCCGTCCGACCACTTCCATTCCGCGGGAAAATCGATTCAACCGGCGGACGCGGGTCACATCCCGCACCCCCAAATCCGCTTCAGCCCGGTCGCGGATCGCATCGATCGCCTCGCCAAATCGCTTCATCCGATCCGAGTACGGGAGATGTGAGAATCCGCATGGAGCGACAGGCAGGCACGGTGCCATTACGGAAGGATTAACCCCCATGAGAATGGGTAAGCGGGATGGGCGGCATGGAGAATGGAATGAAGTGGATCGAAGGCTCATTTTCAGCGTTTCAGGGTTCGCTGGGGGGAGGCAATGCGTAAGTGGCGGCAGAATGGAGCGGGCGGCACCGACAATAACGGGCGTTCGTGGAGTGTGCGGGCCGAGCGTCGGCTTCTTCCCTCAAGGAGCGGCGGTATCTGACCGCCGTGCCCATGGACAGCCAATGAAGTGAGGAAACCTCATCACATTGTCCTCCCATGGACCCCGGCGATTCGAAGTCCTCCGTTCCTGATTCCCAACAACCGCTGAGGGCGATAGCCTGCGCGTCCACCGCATGCCCGCTGCCACCGCACTCCCCATTTGGAAGATCCACGCCGAAATCCTGCACACGTTGGAAACCGGCAATCGTCTGGTGCTGGTCGCGCCCACTGGCTCGGGCAAGACCACGCAGGTGCCGCAGATGTTGCTCGATGCCGGGATCGCGGGCGACAAGATGATCGTGGTGTTGCAACCCCGCCGCGTCGCCGCCCGCACGGTGGCGACCCGCGTGGCCTGGGAGCGCGATGGGAAACTCGGCGCGGAGGTCGGCTATCAGATCCGTTTCGACGATCACACCAGCGTCGGCACCCGCATTTGTTTTGTCACCGAAGGCATCCTGCTGCGTTGGCTGCAGGATGACCGCACCTTGTCTAACATCGGTGCCGTGGTTTTCGATGAGTTCCACGAGCGCAACCTGCTCAGCGATGTCGCCCTCGCCTTGGTGAAAAATTTGCAGCAATCCCAGCGCCCGGATCTGGCCATGCTGGTCATGTCCGCCACCCTCGATGCCGAGCCTGTCGCCGGCTATCTGGACGGCTGCCCCATCCTCATTTCCGAAGGGCAGAGTTTTCCCGTCGAGGTCGGCTATCTATCACAACCCGACACGCGATCCATCACCGCGCAAGCGGCGGAGGCCGTCGAACGCATCCTCAATGACGACGCCCCGGGCGATATCCTCGTCTTCATGCCGGGGCGCGGTGAAATCAACGGCACCCTCGACGCGTTGCGCGGCCTGAGATCGCAGGAACGCGTGGCCTGCATCCCATTGCACGGCGAACTCGAACCGCAGGAACAGGACCACGCCTTCGCCCCGAATGCCCTGCGGAAAATCATCGTCGCCACCAACGTCGCCGAGACCAGCATCACCATCGATGGCATCCGCCACGTCGTGGACAGCGGCGTCGCCCGTGTGGCGCGCTACGATGCCGAGCGCGGCATCGGGACGCTCCTGCTAGAGCCGATCAGTCGCGCCAGCGCCGACCAACGCAAAGGCCGGGCCGGCCGCACCGCGCCCGGCACCTGTCATCGCTTGTGGACCGTGATCGGCCACAAGACCCGCGAGGAACGCAACACGCCGGAGATCCAGCGCAGCGACCTCGCCGAGGTCGTGCTACTGCTGCACTCGCTCGGCATCCGCGAAGCCGCCACCTTCGACTGGCTGGACAAACCCGATACCCAGGCGGTCGAACGCGCCGAGCGCCTGCTCACCATGCTCGGCGCCCTGCACGATACGGATCTAACATCCATCGGTCGCCAAATGTTGCGGCTGCCGATGCACCCGCGCCACTCACGCATGTTGATCGAGGCCAGCCAGCGCGGCTGCGTGCCGGATGCCGCCTTGTGCGCGGCATTGGTCAGTGGCCGCGATTTGCTAACAAGGCTGGATCGGGAAGACGCGCAAACCCAGACGACGCGTGAAATGTTCGAGGAAAGCGGCGACTCCGACTTTATCACCCTGATGCGTGCTTACGACTTCGCCCAAGCGAACCGCTTCAGTTTTGATCGCTGCCGCAGCCACGGCATCAACGCCCAGGTCGCCCGCCAGGTGGAGCAAACCTATCAACAAATCCTGCAAGCCGCCCGCCAACAACGCCTCTGCGACCGCGATGGTCCACCCGCCAGCCCGACGAAAAACGACGAATCTTTGTTGCGTTGCCTCATGGCAGGCTTCATCGATCAGCTCGCCAAACGCCGCGAACCCGGCAAGCCCGGCTGCGACCTCACCGAGCAACGGCAAGGCCAGCTCGTCCGCGAAAGCGTGGTGACCGACGCCCCATTCTTCGTCGCCGCCAATCTGCGGCAAGCGCCGTCGCGCGGCCCCACGCCGCTGACCCTGCTCAGCCTCGCCACCGCCATCAAGCCCGAGTGGATCGCCGAGATGTTTCCCCAGCATCTAACCACCACCGTCGAGCACCTCTTCGATGTCAAAAACAAGCGCGTCTCAGCGATGACACTCACCCGCTATCACGATCTCGTCATCGAGCAGAAGGCACAACAACGGGATCTTGATCCCGTCGCCAGCGGCCGTTGCCTCGCCGATGCCCACCACGCCGGTGCCTTCGACCTTCCGCTGATGGATCATCGGCTGAAACAACTCATCGCCCGCGTGAACCTCGTCCACGCCAACGTGCCCGAGCTGGAATTTGCGCCCTTCGATGCCGACGCCATCTCCGCCTGCCTCGCCCGCGCCTTCAAAGGCCTGTCGTTAGTCAAAGAAGCCCAAGCCGCGCCGCTCACCCACGCCTTCCACCAGCATCTTGAAAAAGGCCAGCTCCCTTGGCTCGATGAATTGCTGCCTCTCTCCATCCCTTGGCCCGACAGCGGAAATCTGAAGCTTTCCTACATCAACGAGACCCCGGAAGCGCGGGTGAAACTGCAAGACTGCTACGCCCTCAAAGAGCATCCCAGCGTCTGCGAAGGCCGCCTCCCGGTGCTGCTCAACCTCTGCACCCCGGACGGCAAACGCATCGCCAGCACCACCGACTGGGCGCATTTCCTCTCCCGCGAATGGCCGAAGCTGCGCCCAACCGTGGCGAAGAAGTTCCCGGGGCACGTGTGGAGGTAGGATAATGGCAAATTCCTCGCAATCAGGGCAGATTGATGGCTGTCTCCGCGCATGAAGTTGAAACTGTTGAGTCTTTCCGCCTTGTTGGCCCTGGCCACGCCTGTGATTTCGGAGGAGGAATCCTTGAAAATCGAGGGTGCTCCAAATGCCGTGGAAGTGGCTGCGGATGTCATCGGACCCAATGGCGAGATCCCAAACGACTTGCTCGACGATGCTGACGTCCGTCTGGAACTTTCGGTGAACAAATTCACCGCTCCTTCGATCTCCAAAATGTTTGATACCTTGCAGTTTCTGATGCCCTTGCCCATCGCCGAGGTGGAGCGGAAAATGCCAGCGCGGATGTCCCAGGATCGTGCGGATCTGGCGATCGAATTGGGGTTTCTCATCGCGGATGGTTTCCTCATGGTTCAGGCCGATCAGTTGAAGGATGTGGAAAAAATGGCGAAGGATTTGACTCGTTATGGCAAGGCTCTGGGCGCGGGAGACCGGATCAATCGCCACGCGGCGGGGTTGTTGGAGAGCGCGAAGAAGGGCGATGTGCCTCAACTGAAGATTGAGTTGTCTGCCACCCAGAAGGATGTGGAGAACGAATTGGTCACGCTCAAGGATGCCGATCTGGCCCACTTGATTTCGTTAGGCGGCTGGATCCGGGCACTGGAAGTTTCTTCCGTGGCCGTGGACAAGCAGTTTTCTCCCGAGCGTGCCCGGAAGGTGATGAGGAAAGATATCGCGGAATACTACTCGGACTGCATCACCGGGTTGGAACCGAAGATTTCCGGCCGACCGAATTATTCGGCCATGCGGGATCTGCTGGAGGATTTGAGCAAGAAGATGACTTTGGAGAACGGCCAGGAGCCGACTCCTGAATCCATGAAGGAGATCCGTAAGATTTCCTCTCAGCTGGTGGAACTCGCGTTGAAGCGCCAGCAGTGAAGGCAATGGTGGGTTCGTTGGGGAAGTTTCAGTCAAGGAGCGGCGGAATCCGTCCGCCGTGCCCATGGAAAGCCAATGAGAAGAGCCACGCGCTTTTCATTGGCCTCCCATGGACCGGGCGATCGGATATCGCCCCTCCTTGCCAAGACCGCGCTCCACAAGCTCACTCACCGCCAATGACGTAAACCCCAAGGAGCGGCGGAATCCGTTCGCCGTGTCCATGAAACGCCAATGAGAAGAGCCACGCGCTTTTCATTGTCCTCTCATGGACCTGGCGATCGGATATCGCCCCTCCTTGTTATGAAAGCAAACGCGATACCCACGGAGCTTCATAAACCAAGAACGAACCGACCGGCAGCTTCGCCTTGATCGGGTTCCTCCGGATGTAGCGCGCGACATTCATGAAATGATCCCAATCGCGGATTAACCGGTCGAAGTAGTCTTTCTGCCAGAAAGCGCCGGAAGCCCCGGTTCGGGCGTTGATTCTCGTCCCCGTAAATCGCTTCCAACCCGCCACGATTCGGTTTAGTGAATCGCTTTCACCGGGACTGAGCAGCACATGCACATGATTCGGCATGATGACCCAGGCGTGGAGAAGGTAGTTGCGTTGGTCGTAATAACGGAAAGCTCCAGCGAGGATCTCAGCATTCGCGGGTTCCCGCAGCAGACAGGAACCATGGCCGTCATCGAGATGACGGTCGATGACGGATGAAAATAGCTTGTGATACTCCGCTTCGGTATACGTCGACCAGGGTCGAGGATGTTCCTCGCACCATTGGTCACGTTCTTCCCGCCACGTATTCATCAGCATCCCCGGGACTGAATCATGAAGCCGATAGGTAACGAAATAGGCAGCCTGATCCTGTTTCCAGTGGGGGAGCCGGTTCTGTGATTTCTCAATCTCCGCGAACGCGTCGAGAAATTTCAGTGCGGGATACGCTGACGGATCGGACTCCATGAGATGAGCGTGTAGCTAACACCATCCCTCCTCGCTGGCGAGCAAGAACCCAAGGAGCGGCGGAATCCGTCCGCCGAACCCATGGTAAGCCAATAAGATGAGCAACGCGCTTCTCATTGGCCTCCCATGGACCGGGCGATCGGATATCGCCCCTCCTTGCCAAGACCGCGCCCCACAGCCTCACCCAAAAACACATCCCCCTCGCGCTTTCTCATGGTCGCCCGCGGCGCACCATCCATACTCTCCGGCGCGACCATGCAGCACTTCCCTGAAATCCAGCTCACCTTTCAAGAAGCCCGTGTTCTCGGTTGCTTGTTGGAAAAGGAAATCCTCACTCCCGGCAGCTACCCGCTCACCCACAACTCGCTTCTCATCGCCTGCAACCAAACGTCCAGCCGCGACCCCATCACCCACTTCACCGGTGAGGAAGTTTCTGAAGCCCTTCGCGGACTCTCGGAGAAATACCTCGTTGAAAAGACCCTGGGTGGCCGCGCCCCGAAATTCGAACACTGCCTCCGGGACGTGTTGAGCATGCAACCGGGCGAGCGCGCCGTCCTGACCGTCCTGCTGCTGCGAGGACCCCAGAGCGCCGGCGAAATCCGCCAGCGCACCGATCGTCTGCACACCTTTTCCTCCCTCGACGAAGTGGAAGAGACGCTCACGTGGTTCATCGAATACCCACACGGCCCGCTCGTCAGGCGGATTCCGGTCGGCGAAGGCCGCCGGGTCGAGAGCTTCGCCCACCTCCTGTCACCCGCCGCCCCGGACAACCCCTCCGTCACCGGTGCCCCT
>JANPKJ010000110.1:0-154225 GCA_031425955.1 Akkermansiaceae bacterium
GCGCTGTGCCTGCCCATCGAGCAAGAGGCCGACGAGCTCATCGCAATCATCACCACCATGATCCGCCGCACAGGCGGCAATCACTGACGCTCAAGATTTCTACTTCAACTCTCAGCTTTACCCCACTCCTCTCCAAATTTCCGCTTTCGGCTTTCAACTCTCAGCTTTTCTACCCCCTCCCTCTCTCAGAATTTCAACTTTCTGCTTTCCACTTTCAGCTTCTCCACCACCCACCATGTCCACCGTCATTTCCATCGACAACGTCTCCAAGCTCTACCGTCTCGGGGAAATCGGCACCGGTTCCCTTGCCCACGACGTCAACCGCTGGTGGCATAAAGTTCGAGGGAATGAAGATCCGTATCTCAAGGTGGGTCAATCCAATGACCGTTCCACCAAGGCCGATTCAGATTACGTTTATGCGATCAAGGACGTCTCTTTTGACGTCAAGCAGGGCGAGGTGCTCGGCATCATCGGCCGCAACGGGGCCGGCAAAAGTACATTGTTGAAAATCCTCTCCCGAGTGACCACGCCGACCACCGGAGAGATCAGGGTCAAGGGCCGCATCGCCTCATTGCTAGAAGTGGGAACCGGCTTCCATCCGGAGCTAACCGGCTGCGAGAACGTCTTTCTCAATGGAGCCATTCTCGGGATGAGGAAGGAAGAAATCCGTAAGAAGTTCGATGAGATCGTGGATTTCTCAGGCTGTGAACGCTACATTGACACGCCGGTAAAGCGTTATTCATCGGGAATGTATGTCCGGTTGGCTTTTGCCGTCGCAGCGCACCTGGAACCCGAGATTCTGATCGTGGATGAAGTTCTCGCCGTGGGTGATGCCGAATTCCAAAAGAAGTGCCTTGGGAAAATGAAGGATGTGGCGGGACAGGGAAGAACCGTGATTTTTGTAAGCCACAACATGGGGGCGGTTGCGAATCTGTGTAATAGTGTGGTGAGCATGAAACAAGGTCGTTTCCTCGCTAAAGGAAACACCCAGCAAATCATCAATTCTTATTTAAGTGAATCGGCTGAGGGCGGGCATTCAGCTAGACATCAGATTGTCTCCGACGAAGCAAAAGATGCGCAGATTCTGAGTGTGGCAATCTTGAACGGATCAGGGGAAGAAGTGTCTTCGATTGCACACAACGAAGATTGGTTTATTGAGGTGACACTGGCGATCCGCAAGCCCGTCCCTGACCTGGTACTGGGCGTGAGACTGACTAATCCAATGGATGTTCGAATTGGAACCCTGCAACTGAGCTTAAACAATTATTTGCAGCCTTCAAACGGAGCACCCAGGTCCAAGTTCACCTTCAAAATGAAGGCAAATCAAATCAGTCCATCCCAGTTAAGTGTCAACGTGGCGCTCCATATTCCAAATATTCTTATTCTCGATCAGGTTGATCTAGGTAATATGTTCGAAATTTACGATGCAGGTAATGAGTTTTCAGGATATCAGGGAAATGAAATGGGAGTGGTTTTCCTGGAGCATGAACTCGTGAACTGATGCTCTAAATCTTCAAAACTGTTTGACCAGCTATTCGCATCATGGACTGGCAAAAGGTCGAAAGCAATCCATCCACCTTTCGTTGATTTTTCCTCACAAACTTGCATGGAAGCGAAAAATTGTCCTGTTTGCAGCATCCAGTTTGAGGCCGTCATGCAGGTTACCGTAAGGGGCAGACATCAGACCCAAATGGGGCGTTGTCCGGCTTGTGGATTTATCAGCTATCCTGAAATTTGGTGGTTGGAAGAGGCCTATGAAAAGCCAATCAATCCGTCAGATGTCGGATACGTTCACAGAAACGTTTACTTTGCTGGGATTTTGGCAAGACTCCTCCACGAAAAAGAATTTTGTCAAAAGTTCTACCTCGATTATGGCTCGGGTTATGGAATGTTCGTGCGTTTGATGCGTGATCGAGGATATCACTTTCACAGCCTCGATCCCTATTGTAAAAGTCTATTTGCTTCACACACGCCCGCCTGTCGGAAACGTTTTGGCAAGTATCAGTTAGTTACGGCCTTTGAAGTTTTTGAGCATCTGGCTGATCCGATCGCGTCAGTGGGGCGGATTTTCGAATTCAGCGAGGCGGTGATCTTTACTACGGATTTGGTTCCCGAGCCAGTTCCTCCAGCTGCGGATTGGGATTATTATGGATTCGAACATGGGCAGCACATCGCGTTATGGACGGTGAAATCATTGGAGCTTCTCGCGGCCAGGTTCGGACGCTCGTATTCGAATCTTTCGTGGATTTCTCCTTCGTGGCATCTGATTGCGCCACCTTCCAACAGATTGCACACGCCTTGGCTGAAGCAGGATCCAAGGTGGCTTCGCATGCTTAAACGATTGATTAAGCCTCAGGAAAAAAGGGATTTTCCACCTTCTCTCATGATGCATGACTATCATCGCGTGGTCTCTTTGGAAAAGCATGCTTCGGAAATTGAATCAGGAGATTTTTTTGCCCATCTCGATTGGGATTGCGCGATCAATTCACTCAAGCGGTGACAGAATCAAGTCCAGTGTTCCGAACTGCGCCAATCAAGGTTTGCAATCGCGACTATTTATACTATGAAAGTTCTAATTGATGGCCGGGCCTTTGAAAGTGATAATCAAAGAGGCATTCAGAGGTATTACAGCGAGATCCTTTCTCGAGGCGGTCCGGATTGCAAGTTGGACATGTTGGTCAGGACCAGGATTTCCGTGGAATTGCCCCAGAATGTGATGGTAACCGAGTTGTCGGAACATTTTCCCAAGGATCCGCGAGATCTGCTAGGACGCGCGGTCGCTAAACTAAGGCGAAAGTGGATGCCCACCCCTCTGCCTGCCGCCGATGTTTTCCATTCTACGTACTTCACTCCCAACCCCTGCCCCGCGCTGCCGGAAGTGCTGACGGTATATGACATGATACCGGAGGTGATTCCGTATTATTACGGAGGAGCGGCTGATGCGGAAATTGCGAAAAAGAAAAAATCCATACTAGCAGCAAACAGGATCATCGCAATCTCTCACGCAACGGCTGCCGATTTAGAGGCGGTTTACCCGGAGGTGGCCGGTCGGATTGAGGTCATCCACCTCGGTGGACAGCATTTCCCCCGGGTTACTGCCGATGAAATGGCGACCCAAGCGCCGGATGCCGCACCTTATGTGCTATTTGTCGGCCAGCGAGGGGGGCACAAAAACTTCAGCATCATGCTGAATGCGGTGGCGGATGCCAATTGGCCTGACGAATTGAATGTGGTGGTTGCGGGAGGACCATTTTCAGAGGCTGAATTGACGGCGATCAGATACTGGGGACTGGAAAAGAGATTTCGGTGCGTGGTTCACCCCGCCGATAGTGCGCTGCGTGCTTTATATTTGGGTGCGTCTTCATTCGTGTTTCCATCGATTTTGGAGGGGTTCGGCTTTCCTATGCTAGAAGCACAGGCACTTGGTGTGCCAGTAGTGGCCAGCGACACAAGGGTGTTCCACGAAGTGGGTGGCCAGGGGTTTATTCCGGTCGCTCCCCTGGATGCATCTTCAATCGCAAAGGGTGTTTCAAAGGCACTCGAATCCAATATCAGATCTTCCTTGGTTGCTTCCGGTCTTGAGAATGTTGATCGTTTTTCCTGGGATGTTTGCGCAGAGCGCACCTTTGAGGTTTTCAAGAAGGCGGCACTGGAGGTTTGAGAAGGGGCCAGGTAGCAATTTCTAAATCAAAAAGGTTTTGTTAGCCATGATCAAAAAGCTCAGAGAAATCACGGTATTTACCGTTGGAGACTCTGCCAAGCCAAACACCTGGTCCAACGTTCCGTATTTTTTCACCGAAACATTGCTGGAGAAGCAGATTAAGGTCAACAGGGTCGATATTCAGCCCAATCCGGAGTTCGAGCGAATTTGGAACAAGACATTCGGGCGGGTTGCCCGCCGGGTTTGCAAGGGGACCAGCTACACTTATGAACGGTCCGCGGTGAACCACTGGGATATTTGCCGCAGGATCAAAAGGGCCTTGCGTATGTATCCTGACTCGGACGCCAACCTTTTCCTGACCTTCAGCTTTTCCTCCGCACGCTACACCTCGAAACCGACCATTTTGTTCTGCGACTGGACGTATGACTATTTCTTCAGGTATTTTGCCCATCGAGGCCCGGACATCATCGAAAAATGGTGTATCGAGAGGGAGGATTCCGGAATTAGGTCTGCCAGTCTGATCCTGCCACTGTTTCCTGTGGTGGGAGAATACATGAAGGAGCGTTACCAACACCCGAATATCCGCTACCAGGGAAACGTCGTTAATTCGATTTTCAGGGTTTCGCAGGAAGAGGTGGTTGCCCTCAAGCGGGAATCCATGGACCTGCTGTTTGTCGGTGGTGCCAAATATTTCGATGGAGCCGTTCAACTGCTTGCTGCCTTCGAGAATCTGAAAAAGGACTTCCCCCAACTGAGGCTGAATATTGTGGGCATCGACGCGCAACGATTCGATCACCATCCCCCGGATGTTTTCTTCCATGGCTATCTTGACAAGGGAGAGGGTGAGGGGCGGAGGCTCTATTATGACCTTTTCAAAAAGGCCCGGATCTTTGTGAACACGACACCGAAATGGGGTGCGTTTTCAGCATCCATTGAGGCGATGTATTTTTACACACCGGTGATCGTGACCCCTTACAGGGAGTTCACGGAAACTTTTGGTGAAGCCATTCCGTTCGGTATTTACTGCGATGGCAACCAGGCAAGTCAGATTGAAGGCTCAATCCGGCAGATGCTCACTGCGGGAGATTATATCGACAAATGTTTTTCAGCCCATGATGCTGTCAAGGAACACACTTGGAGCAATTACGTCGACAAAACAGTGTTAGAGATTGAAAAATTATTAGTGTCATAAAATCGGATTCCCACATTGCCCATGGAAACCCCTTCGATGATCACTGGCACCAGGCCATGAAGAATCCGTTTTTTCAATGTCCCTCGCGGATTGATTTGCCCGAACCACCCGCAGGCCTCGTTGGCTGGCCTTGGGATCAGGAATCAGAGTTGGCAGAGCCCGAACTTGCACCGTGGCCCCGCATCAGCATCATCATTCCGAGTTTCAATCAGGGGCAGTATATTGAGGAAACCATCCGGTCCATCCTCCTGCAAGGGTATCCCCGGCTTGAGTTGCATGTCATTGACGGAGGAAGTACGGACAACACGTTGGAAATCATCCGGAAATATGAACCATGGCTTAGCAGCTGGGTCAGCGAGAAGGATAGTGGTCAGTCGGAGGCCATCAACAAGGGCTTTTGCAGATGCTCGGGAGAAATTTTCAGCTGGCTGTGCAGTGACGATCTATTGACCCCCGGCTCCCTTGAAACCGTCGCCCGGATTTTTTTTGAGAGCCCGCAGGTGGACGTGGTCAGCGGTGCATGCATATTCCAGTATGATGACAGGCCGGAAAATAATCAAGTGAAGCTGGTGGATCGGACGGATTGGGAAAAAATTCCGTTTTCCGCTCCGATATGGCAGCCGAGTTGTTTTTTTCGACGGTCGTTGATCAAGCGGAAAATGCTCGTCCGCGAGGATCTTCATTATTGCATGGACCGTGAGCTGTGGACCTACCTCTGTGCAAAAAAAACCTCCTGGCACTGGTATGACCAACCGTTGAGTGTCTATCGGTTCACCGGCGAGAACAAATCACTTTTGGGAGGTGGCAAAATACTCAATGAGCTTGAAGGGATTTATAGGGAATACATCAGGGAAACCGTTCCTCTCACCTTGCTCATCCGGAAAGGCTGGCTGCCGCTGGTATTGGCGCATGCGAGACAGCACTCGACGTTTCCCGGTCTCGTTTGCTTATGGGCATCCCGTGGAGTTGCGTTGGTGTTGCTGACGGTTTACCCCCGCGCGCGAGTCCGGGCGTTGCAGAGGGAGTTTCATGGTTACTCCATCATGTGATTCCGGACCGAGTGTCTCGGTCCGATGATCCGAATCAACGAATGACGCGGATGGCGAGGTGTAGTTGGACCGACCGAAAGATTCGCCTCGTTTTTGTCTCCCCGGCGATGCCGATCCAGTAGCAGTCATGCGAGACCAGAAAGTATTATTCATCGGGCACAACGCCAGTCGTTCGGGGGCCCCATTGGTGTTGTTTGAACTGATCAGGTGGCTTTCCGTCAACTCCTCAATCAAATCGGAAGTTTTACTCGAGCAGGGCGGACCGCTGCTGGCTGAATATCGGGCAACCGTGCCAACCGATTGTATTCAAGATGGTCGGCGGACCTGGCTGTTAAGGCAGACCGGGCGCCTTTTCAGGAAATTCCTGCGCACGGAAATAGGATCAGTTTATCTGAGGCTTCGCTATCCCGTAGAGAAATATCCGGTCATCTATGCGAACACGATTGCCACCCTTGACCTCGCCATGCGGATGGCTGGGCCCAAACGCCACGTGATTCAGCATATTCATGAAATGGCCTATGTGACGGAATGTTTTGGTGCGACCGGCCGTCTCAGGAGTTCCGTGGCTGTGACCGATACCTACGTGGCGGTGAGCGAGGCAGTGAAAAAATTCTTGATGGATGTTATCTTCGTGCCTGAGGAGAAAATCCGCGTCATCGGGGGTTTTCCTGTGGCGAATCCCAGCGAAGAGGGGTCGGCCCTCCATCTCAATATCCGTCGCGAACTTGGGATCCCTGAGGACGCCTTTGTCATCGGCATGTGCGGCACCCCGGAATGGAGGAAGGGAATAGATCTCTTTGTTCATCTCATCGTAGAGATGAACAAAACGCGTGAAGGACGTAAATGTCACTTCATATGGCTGGGGGGGGAGAAGCGGTCATACGACGTGGTCCAATTTGATATCGACAGACTGGGTTTACAGGATTGCTGTCATTTTCTTCCGGCAGTTGCGGATCCGCAGGTTTACTATGAGGCCTTCGATCTGTTTGCGCTCACCTCCCGGGAGGATCCGTTCCCTCTGGTCATGCTCGAAGCGGCGGCATGTGGCCTTCCTATGGTCTGTTTCGCGGAAAGCGGCGGTGCCCCTGAGTTTGTTGAAGAGGATGCAGGAGTGGTCGTTCCCTATTTGGACACATCCGCTATGGCGCAGGCTTGTGTTGAACTCGTTGGTGATGCAGGGCTGAGAAGAGAGCTTGGAAGTCGTGCCAAAGCCAGAGTGGAGTCGAATTATCTACTTGAGGTACAAGGACCTAAAATTGAATCGCTGATCAAGTCGGCGTTTAGGGTTCTGTCATAGCAAGGTATTCTACAATCGAGGTCTGTCTAGTCCCTCGGTAAACAGGAGAAGCTGCAACTCCCCGGGCATCTGGTGGAGGATACCGATTTAAGAAAGTCCATGCAGTTAATGTCACAAGCTCGCCGCCTCTCACGCCCAGTCAGGAGCCGCTTGCGGACTCTTGTCGAGCCCTATCCGGGATTCAAGCGGGCGTTTCTGAACCTACCGGGGGTTTCCGCAGCGCTCGAATTTTTTCGAGAGCCCACCTCAGCAAGCATCTATCATGATTGGACTTCTCGCTGTGACACCATGGATGCTTTGACGAGGGAAACGATCACTCGCCAGATTCGTTGCATGACTGAGCGGCCGCGGATCGCAGTGGTCATGCCGGTTTACAATCCGCCAGCGGAGCTTCTTCGTTCCAGCATCGAGTCAGTCCGGGCTCAGCTCTGGCCGGAATGGCAACTGTGCATTGCGGACGACGCGTCTCCTGCCCCGCATGTGTTGGATGTGCTTGAGGAATTCAAGCATGATCCACGGATCCGCGTAATACGGCGTAATGAGAATGGCCATATTTCAGCAGCGAGTAACAGTGCGCTGGCAATGGCGGATGCAGGCTGGGTGGCCCTGCTGGATCATGATGATTTGCTGCCCGAGCATGCGCTCTATCGGGTGGCGCTGGAAATTCTGGCTTATCCTGAAGCGCAGGTGATCTACAGCGACGAGGACAAGATCGATGGTGAAGGACGCCGGGGCAGTCCGTATTTGAAGCCCGATTTCGACCCCGACCTCTTGTTGGGTCATAACATGGTAAGTCATTTGGGTGTTTATCGGCGCGACCTGTTGGAACATTTGGGGGGGCTGCGGGTGGGGTATGAGGGCAGTCAGGATTACGATCTGGCACTGCGCGCGGTGGCATCCGTGGGTCATGGGAAAGTACGTCATATACCCAATGTGTTGTATCACTGGCGCCAACAGACGGGCGGGCGCGAAAGTTTTTCGGAAGCGGCTTTGTCCCGCTGTGTGGCAACTGCACGCCAAGCAATCGAAGAGCATCTGACAGAACGTGGAGACACGGGGGCCCGTGTCGTTTCTGCCCCTGGGTGGCCGGACTGGACGCGAGTGGTTTGGCCAGTGCCATCGCCAGCCCCTTTGGTCAGTATCATCTATTTGGTGCGACAGGATCAGGCGGACATGAGGGTGGAAAAACTGAGAGCAGGAACGGATTATCCAAATTTTGAAGTAGTGGTGCCTCTTTCGGATTCTTCGGTTGGGCCTTGTCCTGGGGCGCGGTGGATATCGGTTTCGGGATCATCGCACTGGTCCGCAGTCGTGAATCAAGCGGTTACGCAAGCAAAGGGAGAGATCATTGTGATTCTTGGCGGGGACATTCTACCCCAGGAAACAGGATGGCTGCGGGAATTGGTCAGCCAGTCGCTACGGCCTGAAATCGGAGCCGTTGGCGGCAAGGTGATCTCAAGCAAGGGTCGGATAAGAAGCGCGGGGTTCGTGCTGGGTCAAGCGGGTGTCGCGACCCCGGCCTACCACGGGGCGTCTTCTGGGGATCCCGGTTACATGGGAGCATTGGCATTGGTCCGGAGGGTTTCGGCGGTGGGAGTGATGTGCCTCGCCATGCGCCGTGAGTTGTTTGAAGGGAGCGGTGGGCTCGCAGAAGGCGAAATTGCCGATTTTGCGGATATCGATCTTTGCCTGCGACTCAACGCGGAAGGGCACGCAACCCTCTACACCCCTTTTGCGACTGTGCTTCAGGTTTGTCCTGAACATCTAGGGAGTCTTGAGGAACGCTTTCCACAGGCGGCTGAAGCGATGAGGCGACGGTGGGGCGAGGCACTGGATCAAGATTCTTGGTTCAACCCTTGGTTGATTCTGAAAGAAGGGCTTCCGACGTTCAGGACGACAGGCATGGGGCCCATGGCGAAGCTACTTTCGACTCCCTCGTTTCAAGCCGAAATGGCTCGAGAGTCCGTTGCATCTCTTTCATGAAAATCGCGATTTACGCCCATTTCAGCCCCACTTCCCAAGTGATGTGGTTCGCTTGGAACTTCTTGGAGAGCTTGCGTCAACTCGGATTTCGGGTGATTTTCGTGTCCAACTCCCCCATCGACAAGGTGGGAGCATCCCGCCTGGAAGAACTGGGAATTGACGTGATCATCCGCGAGAACATCGGTCTGGATTTTGGTATGTGGAAGGCCGCCCTTGAGACGTTGGATCTCAGTGCGATTTCCGAACTCCTGTTAACCAATTCAAGCATCGCAGGTCCGTTTCGACCACTTGCGCAAATCTTTGAGGAAGCCCGAACCTGGGACTGCGATTTTTGGGGAATGACAGATAACTGTGAGATTGGCCGGCATTTGCAAAGCTACTTTTTGATGTTCAACGGCAACGTCGTGAAATCAGATGCGTTCAAACACTTTTGGGAAAGTGTTTTGCTGTATAAAAACAAGGAACAGATCATCGCCAGCTATGAGGTTGGGCTCACAATTTGGTTGGAAGAACAAGGTTACAAGTGGCGCCCACTCGTCTATTTGGATGATGTGTGGAGTTCCTACAAAGTCGGCCGTAATCTTGTCCAGAGGCTGGCAGACCGGATTCCCGGCAGGCCGCTTCCGAAAGGCTGTCCAACTTTGTTTTTCCCTGAGTTGTTATTAAAAATGGGAGTTCCCTTCCTCAAGAGTTCGGTGTTGCACCATGGCAGCCGCGGAATCACCCGGGAGAAAGCCGCAAGCCTCTATCATGAGATCACCGGTGAGGTAATTCCTGAAACCGAACAGGCTCGCGAGTAATACTATCTTTTAACAATGGAAGAGCGACAATCATCACCCCCCTCTAAGCCGGGTAATCTGGTGTCCGTGATTATTCCAGCATACAATTGCAAGTATCTGGGGGATGCCATGGAATCGATTTATAATCAAACATATAGAAACTTCGAGCTGATCGTAGTTGATGACGGATCTCCGGGCACAGGGATCCGGGAGATTTGCGATCGCTTTCCCGAGGCCCGTTACATTCGTCAGTCCAACGCGGGTCCTAGCGTCGCCCGGAATCTTGGTATTCGTGAGGCAAGTGGCGATCTTATCGCCTTTCTCGATGACGACGACATCTGGTTGCCAGAGAAATTGCAGAAACAGATGGTTTTGCTGGAGTCGTTTCCAGACCGGGACAAGGTGGGCTTGATTTACACGGGGCAATACATGTTCGATGGCGACACCACTTATGGTGCCAAAGTCGACTCGGCGAATGGAATGGTTTATCCTTACCTGTTGTTTGGTCAATTCATCGGCAGTTGTTCGTCGGTGCTCATGCCTAAGAATGTGTTTGATGAGGTGGGGGACTTCGACCCAACATTGATTTGCACCCAGGATTTCGAGCTGTTCCTCCGAATTTCGAGAAAGAGACCGGTTTATTCGATTGATGAGCCGTTAATCAGATATCGGAGCAGACCTGACCAGATCTCGAAAGATCCTACGCTTAACAATAAGGAAGACCGGGAGATAATCTTGAAACAGAAGAGCTTCATCTCGCCTGAATTGTATTGCAAAGTGGATGCGTTCAACCGGCAACTCCGGGGAGCGCGTTATAAGGAAAAAGCTTACGACTCGCTTTTCCGCAAAGGGGACCGGTTCGATTATTGTCGATGGCTGTGTAAGAGCGTGGCTGAGTCCCGGCGCCCTCCCTCCATTGCGAGCGTGGTGTATCTATTGTTGAACATGTTTCCCGGCAGGCTTGCCGAACGGGTCGCAGCATTGAAAACCAAAAGCGTAGCGCCAATGTCTGCCGAGGTCGTTCGCTGGCAAAATGTGGCAGCGGAAAGCTTTACCTGGATGGGAATACCACGAGGTGCTCTGTCAGCAAGGCAGATGGAGACGGTTGACGCGGGCCCGGGAGGATTGGTCGGATGAAAATTGTCTTTTATTGCAAGGAAGACGCGCCTGCGAATATCGATAATTATCTGGATCTCGGGGTTTCCGGGACAGTGAGTGCGATGATTTTAGCCAGTCACGGTTTAGCTCTACTCGGACACGACGTGGTCGTGATGAACGGTAGCGCGAGCGGCATTTATCAGGGAACGCGCCACATCAGGACTTATTCTCAAGCGGATGTTGCTACGCGATTGGCCGAAATCGGACCAGTCGATGTCTTTATCGCAAACGGTTGGGCGGGTGAGATCTTTCAGGATGAATCAATCAACGCCCCCACAAGGGTCCACTGGGTGCACAACTTTGTCGACCATCTGCCGATCGAAAATGCGGTGGCCGCGGGCCGGATTGATTATGTGGTGTGTATTTCGCTCAACCAGTTGGGTACTTGGTGGCGTTCGCCGATCTTCCAGCGGGTCACCAATATCCCCAACTGTGTGGATACCCGCAGTTTGGAGGGGAGCATCGTGGACAGGCGGCCAGGAAACAAAATCATGTTCATAGGGGCGACCCGTGAGAGTAAGGGCTTTGGTGACGGACTGCGAGTATTCCGGCAGTTCCACGCACGCCACCCCGAGTATAGGTTCTACGTGGCAGGTGGCGCAAATTTGCATGGCAGTGCAGGTTTGCTTTCTGCGAATGGAATCTTTGAAAAGGAATATGAAGACCGCTGTCTCAAGGGTCTTCTCTATGATGATCACGGCGCGCTTCGAGAGGAAATTGTTCTGTTGGGCCGAATACCGCGGAAACAGGTTTTGGAGCATCTGGCGACCACCAAGGTTGTTTTGGTAAATCCCTCGTGGACCTCCGAGCCGGAGACATATTGTGTTTCGGCTGTCGAGGCTCAAGGTGTAGGAGTGCCTGTTGTTTCAACCTTCAGGGGTGGCCTTCCAGAGGTCATCCAGGACGGAAGGTCCGGTATATTGGTCAAAAACAAGGATGACCGAAGCATGGTGACGGCGATCGAGCGCATTACTGAAGACGATCGGTTAGCTTCGGAATTCGGGGGGAACGGGCGGGCAAACGTTCTGGCGAGCTTCAGCGTCTCGAAGATCGCCAGCGAGTGGGATTCAAAACTCCACGAAATGATCGCCGGTAGGCGATTCCGCAGCAACATGCTGAAGGCGATCCGCAGCAAGATCCGGCACAAACTGAAGCGTTAGCTTTCGAAGCTGGCATTCGGTTCCCATTCCCAGCCAATCCCATGCCGGCAGATCCCATTTTCGTAAACTCCATCTTCCCCCAACCCGCATGAATACGGTCGCTACATCGAATCCTCCACTCAAACTCGTCATCATCGGCGCTGCCGGCCGGCTCGGCGCCGCCTTGTTGGAAAGCTATTCCAAGAGCCATCAGGTCACCGGGCTGACCCGTGCGGAGCTGGACCTGGCGGATCCGGAATCGATCCGGCGTGCGTTGGAACCGCTGGAATATGACCGGCTGATTCTTCCCGGCGCGCTGACCGCCGTGGACTACTGCGAGACCCACGAAGACGAGGCGTTCGCCATCAACGCGGACGGGCCGAAGCGGATCGCCGAGATCAGCGCGGAAAAGGGGGCGCACGTGACCTACATCAGCACGGATTTTGTCTTCGGTGGACTATCCGAACGGGCCTACATCGAGGAGAAGGCACCCAAGCCCCTGAGCGTTTACGGAGCTTCCAAGCTGGAAGGGGAAGAGAATGTGCTGGCGGTGTCGAAGGACAATCTAGTGGCACGGGTGTCGTGGCTTTACGGAGCGGGCAAAGCGGCCTTCCCGGAATGGATCATCCAGCAGGCAATGAAACAGTCCGCGCTGGCGCTGCCCGAGGAAAAGACCGGCAGTCCGACCTACACCGGCGATGTGGTGGATTTTCTGAAATTGTTGCTCGGCTTCGACGGGAGCCCGCCCGCCGGTGGGATTTTTCACCTTTCCAACTCCGGCCAGTGCACCTGGCAACAATGGGGCCAGTTCTGTCTCGATCAGGCGGCTGCCGCCGGGCTGGCGTTGAAGGCCCAAGTCATTGACGCCAATTGCCTCGAGGACATCACCGCCTTCGTTGCCCCGCGCCCGATCAACAGCGTGCTCAGCACTGAAAAATTCACCCGCCACACCGGCGTCACCCCGCGGTCGTGGCAGGATGCGATGCGGGAACACTTTGAAAAGACGCTCGTGGCGGCGTGTCGATGACAATTGTCGGCGGTAGCGCGCCACCGCCGGGGGCGCAGTCAATGCGGGGAGAATGGATCGTCCAGGAAATGCCAAACTGTCTTCACTTGGGCCAGTCATTCGCATCTCATTGGCGTGCGCTCTGCGGCGAGAGCGCGCCACCTTTCGCAAGTTGTCCGTGATTCACTGCGTGGCAGATCGGTCGACTATAGTCATCGTTCCATTTTCCCAACTCACTTATTCTTGCCCAATTTGCGATCCTTAGCGGCCTCTGCGCCTTGGCGGTAAATTCCAGCCCCGCTTCTTCACGCGATCACGTCATGGCGGGTTGGGTGAAAATCTTTATGGTCCAGTGAGCCTCGAACGCGTGCCATTTCCGAGCGGTTCGCTGACTACCCCTCCATCAGACTTTCGGACGTTTACCTTTCAATTGCTGCTCAACCACATCGACGCTCACAGAGCGACGCTACAAGTTCACTGACAACCCTTCCTCTCCTCACTCATGAACATCTTAGTAACCGGCGGTGCCGGATTTATCGGTTCCAATCTCGTGCATTACCTGCTGGGCGATGCTGCGGATGAGCTTGGAATGACTATCGACAAGGTCGTGACGCTCGACAAGCTGACGTATGCCGGGAATCCAGCGAACCTTGATCCTGTCGGGTCGGATCCGCGCCACACGCTGGTCGTCGGCGACATCTGTGACGGCCCTCTGGTTGCCGGGCTGCTGGAAAAACACGACATCAATGTGGTGATGCACCTGGCGGCGGAGTCGCATGTTGATCGTTCGATTGACGGCCCTGAGGAATTCATCGTCACCAACGTGATGGGCACCTTTCATCTGCTGGACGCGTTCCGTAAGCACGTGCGGCAAAGCGGCCGGGCGGAAGCGGCGGGTTATGGCAGAACCATGGCGGACGGCGGCAGCTGCATGTTCCTGCATGTTTCCACCGATGAGGTCTTCGGCTCGTTATCCGCTACCGATCCCGCGTTCTGCGAGACAACGCCGTATGCGCCGAACAGCCCATACAGCGCCTCCAAGGCGGGTAGCGATCACCTCGCCCGTGCCTATTTCCACACCTACGGGGTGCCGGTGGTCACGACCAACTGCTCGAACAATTACGGCCCCTATCAGTTTCCTGAAAAGCTCCTGCCGTTGATGATCCGCAAGACGCTGCGCGGTGAATCGCTGCCGGTGTATGGAGATGGCACCAACATCCGTGACTGGCTGTATGTCGGTGACCATGCCCGCGGCCTGGCGATGGCGATGCACGCCGGCCAAGCGGGTGAGACCTATGTGATCGGCGGTCGTTGCGAAATGAAGAATCTCGACGTGGTGCATGCCTTGATCGAGACGGTCCGCGAGCTGGCCCCTGATCGGAATATCAAACCAGCGGCCGAGCTGATCCGGTTTGTGAAGGACCGCCCCGGGCACGACCGCCGCTATGCGATCGATCCGTCAAGGATCTCCAGCGAGCTGGGCTGGGAACCGAAGGAAACCTTCGCCACCGGATTGCGCCGGACGGTGCAATGGTATCTTGATCATGAGGATTGGATCGAGTCGATCGAGGATGGCTCCTACCGCGGCGAGCGTCTTGGAACTTTTGCCTGAAGATCAAAATCATGGATTCTGAAAAAAAACGTCTGTTGTTGAGCAAGGAAGAGCAAAGTCTCCGGAAAGGAATCATCCTTGCCGGAGGAACCGGCAGCCGGCTTTGGCCGATGACCCACGCGGTCAGCAAGCAGCTGATTCCGGTGTATGACAAGCCGATGATCTACTATCCGCTTACCGTGCTGATGCTGGCGGGCGTGCGCGAGATCCTAGTGATTTCGACGCCCCACGACTTGCCGCAGTTCAAGCTTCTGCTGGGTGACGGCTCGCAATGGGGTCTTGAAATCAGTTATGCCGAGCAACCGAAACCCGAAGGTCTCGCCCAGGCGTTTCTAATCGGAGAGAAGTTCCTTGACGGGAAGCCCGTCTGCCTGGCGCTGGGCGACAACCTTTTCTACGGACACAATCTCGGCGATTCGCTGATGAACGCCTCCCGCCGAGCCGACGGAGCGACCGTTTTCGGCTATCACACCCACGAGCCCGAGCAATACGGCGTCGTCGAGTTCGATGCCGAGGGACATGTCATTTCGCTGGAGGAAAAACCCACCGAGCCGAAGTCGAACTACGCCGTACCGGGCATTTACTTTTTCGACACCAAGGTGGTCGATCTGGTCAAAACCATGAAACCGTCCAAGCGTGGCGAGCTGGAGATCACGGACTTGAACCGGCTCTATCTGGAGCTCGGCGAGTTGCGGGTGGAGATCCTCGGTCGCGGCACCACCTGGCTCGATACGGGAACTCCCGACGCGTTGGCCGACGCCACCCAGTTCGTGCAGGTCATCCAGCAGCGCCAAGGATTGAAAATCGCCTGCCCGGAGGAAGTCGCCTTCCTGCAGGGGCGGATCGACCGCGCCAAGCTCGGCGAGTCCGTGGCCAAATATGCCAAGACCGCCTACGGCCAGTATCTGGCGACGCTGTAACTGGAGAATAGCCTTCCAGTTTGTTTTAGGATTTGAGCTTCAAGCCTTAGACTGCCGCAACAAGTCTTGGTGCAGGTGAGATACACGTTGCCCGGTGATGGCCGTAGATCCATCCTCCGTATGGGGACGCCGGCGCCTTGGGTTCTTGATTTTTCCGCAGGATTTGTTTCTAGGGCTGCCCCGCGGGGTCGTTCGGTTACGCTTTCCCGCCCCGGTCAAAAGGCGTCCGATAAAAGAGAGTCTTTTTCCAAACTTCCCATGACATACAAACTGTGCTGAGGAGTCTCACGAGATTCGAGGAGATAACATATTAAGTTCGCTTTAATTATGGTGAAAAAATTTGCAAGATTTGTCATGCCCAGCGTTATTTGGGATCGCCTTAGTTTGGTGAAAAGAAGATGGGTCACTCGCGATGATGCTCGGCTGAGCACGCGCGAGGTGTTCTCACGCATCTATCGAGAGGGGATTTGGGGGCCGGCCGATGGATTTTCGTCTGGTTCGGGCTCTGATTGCGCTGAGATTGTTGATCCCTATGTCGAACGGATTCGTCAATGGGCGAACGAACATCAGGGGCAGTCGCTTGTTGCGGTCGATCTCGGATGTGGTGATTTTCGCGTTGGCAACCGAATATTCACATTATTCAAGCACTACATCGCGGCGGACATTGTTCCTGATCTGATCCAGCATCATAAGGCAAACCACCAGGAGCCTAATTTAGAATTTCATTGTGTCGATGCGATTGAAGATGAGCTGCCCACGGGAGACGTGGTTTTTGTCCGTCAGGTCCTGCAGCATCTTTCTAACGTTCAAGTCGGGAAGATTTTGGGTAAGTTGAAGAACTATGGATATCTGATCATCACAGAGCACTTGCCGGCGGAAGGGCAGCTAAAGGTAAAAAATGCGGATAAGGTACACGGCGGAAAAATCCGAATGAACGAGGGTTCCGGTCTTTACCTTGAGGATCCGCCTTTCTCCTTATCAGCACTAGAATCCCAAATCCTGCTAGAAGTGCCCGGTGGCATCAATCCCGTGAAGGACGGAGTGATCCGCACCACGGTCTACCGCATGGGATGATCACTGGTGCCCCATAGAAAAAGGTTTTTTCGCAGGATTTCTGTTGAGGACTGCTCATTGGAAATATGAGATCGCTTCGTCTTTGATTCGTTCGAACGACGGGGGGTATGAGACCGCGGTTCTTTACGGTCCGATCGGCAGGTCCGAGTTTTAGATGGGCGTCTGCTTAAACGAGTTCGCAGTTTCATGAGAGCGTCGCAGCCTCCAGAAATCCGAAAGTTGAAACGATAACAGAGGGGCTCTTGTAAATTTGTGTTCATTTCGTGCTTCTAAGTTTTGTTTTTCAGGGGTGGGAACTTGCCCTACGCGCCAATCACTTTCCACAATCAAACATCCAATCATCAATGGCACACGACAAGAATCAAACATGGCAAGGCCTCAGGCCTGAGGCACAGGCATCGCTGGATACCCGCGACTATTCGACCGGGGATCTCTCCCAACGGATCGGCGGGAGCGGCTTGAATGCTTCGGAGGCGATGGCGGGCAGGGCGGTTTTGGCGGATGTCTGGATTCCCGGAGTGGAGATCTTTCCGCGCCGGGTGTTTCAACAAAAGGGCAGGGGTTATTTTTCCGAACTGACCCGTGTCAGCGAGGGTGTTTTGGACCGCATCGGTTTGGCACCCCGGCAGTGGGCGTCCGCCTTGATGCACCGCGAGAGCGCGAAGGGCTTCCACATCCATCCGCCGCACATCCCGGAGGGAACAGCTCCCGAGCAGTGGTTCAAGAAGTTGTATCTGGAATCTCCCGAGGACTACTCGCTGCGACCCTACGATCGCGAGCAATGGGACGTCATGTTCTTCCTCACCGGTATTTGTGAGATGCTTCTGGTGGACGAGCGTGCGGGCATGCCCCGCCGGATCATGCGCTTCACCATTCCCGGAGACAGCCGTCCCGGTCCCGACAACGCCGCGGTGGTGATCCCTTCCGGAGTGGCCCACGCGTTGCGCAACGTCGGCAACGAGGATCTGATCATGGTTTACGGAACCAGCACGGTATTCAATCCGGCTTGGGAGGGAAGAATCGAAAGCGGTGTGGAAAAGGCTCCGCTGCCCGTGGATTGGGAGACCTACCTTCGATAGGGAAAGGTGAGAGTCCGGTAGTTCTTAGCTGTGACGCAGTCAAAAGATCTTGATTAGAGGACTCTTAGGGGATGTTCTCTCCGACCATTTTTAACCTATGCCAAAAATTAGTGTCGTCATTCCAACCTACAATCGTAGGGCCGAAGTCCTTGAAGCAATCGCCAGCGTTCTGGCACAGACGACAAAGGTTGTTGAGATTATCGTGATCGACGATGGGTCAACGGATGACACCGAGAAACATGTCGGCCGTTTGGGAGATCCAGTCAGGTACTTCAAAACGAAGAACCAAGGAGTCAGTGCCGCCCGAAATCATGGGATTCAAGTGGCGACCGGGGATTGGATTGCTTTTCTCGATTCCGATGACGAATGGTACCCTGAGAAGTTGGCCCGACAGATTGTTTGTATCGAGAAAACCGGGGCGGCGGTGTGCTTTAGCGGTTCCGAGAACGAGGCCGGAGAGCGGCTCGATGACTTGGCTGTGATGGATCCGGCTTTGGGGCTTGGGGAATCCAAGTTTTACCCGCCTGCCGATTCTCGCTTTTTCCGTCATTCCCGTCATCCATTCATACAGTCTGCTTTGGTGAAGAGGGACACGTTGCTGCGGGCGGGGCTTTTTGATGAGTCCCTGCGGGTGGCAGAAGACACCAAGTTGATTTACCGCCTTGTCATGGACCATGGATATGCAAGCGTGAACGAGTGCTTAATGATGGTATGCAGGAAGCGCGATACCTGCGGCTTATCCGATGACAATGAGCCACGTGCCGCGATGCAGCGTTTTGAATGCTATACGCGCGTTCAAGCCGAACTTTACTGGCCGATGCTCCGTCGGGACCCGCTGGTTGCCGAAATCATGCGTGCGAATCACGGATATTTTGTGAGCCGTTGGGCCGAGCTGGCGGCAGTCCTTGGAGAGTTCAAACTGGCACGCAAGCTGGGTCGTGAAGGTTTGCAATCGGGTGGTAACCTCAAAAGTCGCATCCGAAGTCTGCTCATACTGATCTCTCCAAGGTTCTTCCGTGGACTGATGCGGCGAAAGTGGCATGTTTGACTGCCTGGAAAGCGCTGCATTGCCAGTTAGGAAAGATCATTCACGCGCCGATCGGAAAAACGCGCGGTACCAGATCTCCAGTCCCATCAGCGTCCAAAGCCTGAGTTCCTCATTGCGGCGGCCGTTCGTGTGGTCGGCGAGTAGACTGGTGACGACGTTGCGGTTGAAATAGCTGCTCACGAACGAGTCGGGGCCTAGCAGGAGGTCGTGGACGTAGTCCTTGAGGCTGCCGCGGAACCAGGTGTCGAGCGGGACCTTGAATCCGACTTTTTTACGATCGACGATGTTTTCCGGAAGGTGCTTGCGGGCGATTTCCTTGATCAGCCACTTGCCGCTGTTGCCCTTGATCTTCATCGAGGAATCGACGCGGAAGGCGAGTTCCACGAGTTCGTGGTCGAGGAAGGGCGGGCGGTTTTCGATGCTGGCGGCCATCGACATGCGGTCACCCCGCTCCAGCAGGTTGTCAGCCAGCCAAGTGTGGCAGTCGACGTAGAGCATGCGGCGCAGGTGGTCGCCCTCGGCGCGGTCCCACTGGCCGGGCTCGTTGCCTTTGCCGTAACCGGCTTTCAGCGACCGGCGTTCATACCAAGTGAAAGGACCAAACCACGTCTGCATGCGCTCGGCAGGCGAGCGTGCGGCGAGGGCGCGACCTGCCTGGCGCATCCGGTTTTTGGACTCGGGCAACAACCGCTCGCCGATCCGGAACGCGGGGACCCGGAGGAAATCCGGGATGGCGGCCAGCGGGGCGAGTTTCGGTTCGTAGGCGTATTTCGGATAGCCGCCGAAAATCTCGTCGCTGCCTTCACCGGATAGAAGCACTTTCACTTCGGCGCGGGCCTGCATGGCGATCTTGTGAATGGCGATGTCCGCGGGTTCGCTCATCGGACCGTCCCGGTGCCAGCTGAGTTTCTCCCACAGTTCCATGAAGTCGTTGGAATCGACCATCACCTCGTGGTGCACCGTCCCCACCGACTCGCTGACCTGGCGGGCAAAAGGAAGTTCGTCAAACCGCGGATCCGAGAAGCCGGCGGCGAAGGTTTGCACCTCACCGCCCTCGCGGAGTTTTTTCATCAGCGCCACCGTCAGGCTGCTGTCGAGTCCGCCGCTGAGATAGGCGCCGACGGGGACATCCGCCACCAGGCGTAGGGCCACGGCTTCTTGCAATTTCTCGTCGACCGCTCGAATGGCGGCTTCCCCGGTGAGCATTTCTCCCTGATGGCGGGCGGGCAGTGCCCAATAGACTTCCTCCCGCAGGCTGCCGTCCTTGGCGATGTGTAGGGCGGTGCCCGGTGCCAGTTTTTTGACCCCTTTGAACAACGTGCGGGGAGGTGGGACGGAGCGATAGGTCAGGTAATCCTCGACCGCCTCGTCATCGAGCTCCGTCTTGCCCACTGCCGGAAGCAGCGCCTTGATTTCACTGGCGAAGGCGACGAAGTCCGGGCCGACGTGGTAATAAAGAGGCAGGATGCCCAGCCGGTCGCGGGCCACCACCAGGGTTTCCTGCGTTTCATCGTAGTAGGCGACAGCGAACTGGCCGTTGAGTTTGGCGAGTCCCTTCAATCCTTCCCGGCGCAAAATTTCGAGCAGCACCTCGGTGTCGCCGTGGGTGCGGAGCGGGACTCCTTCGCGGACGAGGTCGGCGCGCAGGGCCTGATAGTTGAAAATCTCGCCGTTGAAGGTGATGTGAAACGGGCCGCTCGCCGAGGTCATCGGTTGGGGGGAGCCCGCCAGATCGATAATCGAGAGCCGGGTGTGGCCGAAACCGACATCGCCCAGAAGCAGGAATCCCTCGCCGTCCGGCCCGCGGTGCTGAAGTTGCGAGGCCATTTTCCGCAGCAGTCCCTCTTCCGCTTTGCGACCTTTGAAATATCTGACGCCAAGAATACCACACATAACTTTTGCTGATTCGTCGAAGCATCACTCGGGCCAAGGATCCTTCCCCGCTTCCGCTGCTGCCGTGGGGATATTCGCAAAACATCGTCGCCGCGTCCATCCAGTATTCCTCTGACCCTCCCACTTCCCCAAGCCGTCCATGAGCGAACTTCAATCCGTTAGCAATCAAGATGAATCCCCGGCAAAGGACGCCGGAGCTCCGGACTTCCGGAGCATCGGTCCCGGACGCCTGTGGGGCGGACTTGGGGCGCTGGTGTTGCTGTGCGTCACCTTTATTCCGGTGTTCTGGATGTGGTATCGGATCGCGATGGGGTCCGACCTGCATTCCCACGTGATTCTGATTCCCGTGGTTTCCGTCTATCTATTGGTGACCGCGCGGAGGGAGCTCGCCTGGGAGTCCCAGCCCTCGCCGATCGCCGGGATCCTCGTGATGATCGCCTCGGCGGCGGTTTTCGCATGGGCCGTGCGGGCGGGGGAGGCATGGTCGATCGTGGATTCGACGGCTTTGAAAATCCTCTCGTTCATCGGGTTCGCCTGGGGACTCGGCTTCCTGATCCTTGGGCACCGGTGGATGCGCTCGGCGGCTTTTCCTCTGGGCTTCCTCTTGTTCATGGTGCCTCTCCCGGACGCGATGGTCCATGGGTTGGAGCACTTCCTGATGGTGATGTCCGCCCACTTGTCGGCGGTGCTTTTTTCGATCGGGGGAATTCCGGTTTTCCAAAGCGGCCAGGTATTGGAGTTGCCGGGGATGGTTCTGGAAGTGGCGCAGGAATGCAGCGGCATCCGCTCGTCGTGGGTGCTGTTGATCACCAGCGTGCTGGCGGCCTACATGTTCCTGCCGACAGTCCCTCGCAGAATCGTGCTGGTGGCGGCGGTGCTGCCACTCGCCATCCTGCGGAATGCCGTGAGAATTTTCGTGATCGGTTGGCTGTGCGTTTACCGGGGGCCTGAGATGATCGATAGCTGGATTCACCACAAGGGTGGACCGGTATTCTTCGCCGCTTCGCTGATCCCTTTGTTCCTGATCGCGTGGTGGCTGCGGAGGCGGAAAGTCAAAGATGTCTCAAAGAACTCCGCGGCGGCGGACATTTGAGTCCGCGCGATTCTTTGCCACCGCTTGTTTCCCGCTGAAGAAAGGTAGTGACTCGCCTCAAGATAACAGGCATAAACCACTCATCGACAATTAACAATCTCTCCCGCACCCGTATATGAAAACACTGAAGCTGAAAACTCCGGGCGCCCTGAGGCGCGTTATCCGTTCCTTTGCGAAATCCGCCAGTCGCGGATCGAATCTTCTAACCACCTGCATGGGCGGGATCCTGGCTGCCGCATTCCTGCTCTCCGCTGCCTGCTCGTCCTCAGTGGATTACAATGTGCCTGCCAACGTTTCCGCCGCGGTGCCGAAGGGCACGCTGGCCGTGGGTGACAAAATCCGCGTGGCCTATCCGGGAGCGCCCGAATTCAATCAGGCCTATAAAATCCAAGCCGACGGGAAGATCGGCCTGCCGATGGTGGGCAACGTGACCGCCTCCGGCCGCACTGCAAGCGCCTTGCAAACGTCGCTGACCTCGATGTATGAGACGCACCTCAATGATCCGACGGTTTTTGTGAGCCTCGAAGAACCCGCCTCGCTCGTCTATGTCGTGGGCGAAGTAGGAACTCCGGGAAAAGTCCCGCTGGATCGTCCGATGACGGCGTTAGAAGCGGTGATGGAAGTGGGCGGTTTCTCGAAACTCGCGAATCCGAAAAAAGTCTACCTGATCCGCAAAGAGGGCAACCAGCAGAAACGGTATGTCCTGAACTTGGATAATCCGCTGAGCGGTTACGACAGCGAGGTGTTCTACCTTCGTCCCTACGATATGGTTTTTGTCGAGCGGAGCAACTGGTAGCATCTCGTGGCGAACCCGGGAAAATCAACGAGGTACGGCCGCTTCCGCGGCTGTGCCTTTTTTTATCGATTGAAACCATGACGATGGCATTGGCGCGATGACTCCCCATACCCTGCCAGGAATCGCCAGTGGCTTGTGTTTGCTGCTTGGGCTGACGGCGGTGTTTCTGCGCCCGAAGGCGCTGGTCAGCTGGCTCTTTTTCGCCGGCATGGTTCTGCTGGCCGCCGAGCGGGTGCTGGATCAACAGGCGCTGATGGCGGATCGCGCGGAGGCGGTGAGGCATCGGTTGTCCCTGTCGATGTGGGTGAATTCATTTCTCCCGGTTTGTTGGCTCGCATTCAGCCTGATCTACGCACGCGGAAACGCGGCGGAATTCCTGCAGCGCTGGAAATGGGTGCTCGTCGGTGCCGCGCTGGTGCCTCCCGTGGTCATGCTCGGTGCGGCGGGGCCACTGCTCGAGCAATCGCTGGGCGAAAAGGGAGGGGTCGTCCGGTTTCTTGTCGCTGGGAAAGCCTGGTTGATGCTGCTCCTCGTTTTGACCCTGGGCGTCATCATCAATCTGGAGAAAACGTTCCGTGCTTCGGTCGGAATGAGCCGCTGGCGCATCAAATACATGTTCCTGGGCATGGCGATGATCCTCGGGGTCAAGATTTACACCCTGAGCCAGCTTCTGCTGTTTTCCACCTATGATCCCTCGCTCTCGCGCCTCGCCACCTTGGGGGTGATCGTCGGTTGTGCGTTGATCGCGATCGGGCATTTCCGTTCGGGTTTCGGGGAAATCGACCTCTATCCGTCGCGGGCGGTCTTGCAGGGGTCCCTCACGATCATTCTTGCCGGCGGTTATTTCCTCATCGTCGGGGTGCTCGCCCAGGTCGTGGCGATGATGGGCGGCATCGCCAGTTTCCAGGCGCAGGCCTTGGTGGTGCTGCTGGGTCTGGTGGGGCTGACGGTCTTGCTCTTGTCCGACCGGTTCCGGACCGGGCTGCAGCGCTTTGTCAGCCGGCATTTCCAACGGGCCGAACATGATTTCCGGAAAATCTGGACGGAGTTCACCCGCCGCACCTCAAGCGTGCTCGATGAGGGCACGCTTGGAGTGAATGCGGCGGAGGTGATCTCTGCTAATTTCCACGTGCTGGGAGTGAGCGTTTTCCGGGTGGCGACCGATCCTCCATCGCTCAACTGCCTGAGCTCGACGGAAAAACAACGCGCCCAGACGCAGTTCGACTTCGAGGAAAATTGGATTTCCGAGATCCGCACGCTGGGCCGCCCCTTCAACCTGGAGGATGAAAAGAACGCCTGGGCGGATGCCTTGCGCAGGGTCTGTCCGACGAAGTTCGAGCACGGCGGTGACCGTGTGGTGGTTCCGCTGGTGGCTTCCGAGCAGCTGGTCGGAATGGTGGTCCTGGCGGACCGCGTCAACGGCGTGTCCTACAGTCATGAGGAGATGGACCTGTTGGCCTGCATCGGAGACCAACTGGCGGCGGCTTTCCTGAATTGCGCTTTGACGGAAAAGGTATTGCAGGCCAAGGAGTTGGAGGCATTTCAAACGATTTCCACCTTTTTCGTGCACGATCTCAAAAATGCGGCCAACAGCCTCAATCTCACGTTGCAGAACCTGCCCGTGCATTTCGACGACCCGGAATTCCGGGTGGACGCGGTGAAAACCGTCGGCAGGACGGTGGAGCGGATCAACCAGATGATCCTCAAGCTGAGCAGCCTCCGTCATGAACTTCAGCTTCGCCGCACTCTCTGCCGGCTCGATCTCTTGTGCGACGAAGTGCTGGACGGGCTGGATTCCGAGATGAGGAACGGTGGCACGATCCGGCGCGACCTGCAGGTGGTGCCGGAAATCGCCTTGGATTTGGAAGCCATGCACAGCGTGGTGACCAATCTGGTGGTCAACGCCCGTGAAGCCATGGACGGCCCGGGTGACATCCGTGTGGCCACCCGCCTGGAAAACGGCAGGCTGGCGCTGACCGTGGCCGACGAAGGGAGCGGAATGAGCGCGGACTTCATCAAAAACCAGCTGTTCCGCCCGTTCCATTCCACCAAAACCAAAGGATTGGGAATCGGGATGTTCCAGTGTAAAAAAATCGTCGAAGCCCACCAAGGGAGCATCGCTGTCGAAAGCGCGCCCGAGCACGGCACCTGCTTCACCATCCTCCTTCCCATCTCACCAGATTCGACTCCTGCATCCCCATCATGAAGCCCAAGATCCTGATCATCGACGACGACGAGGAAATCCGCACCCAAATGAAATGGGCGGTCGCCGCCGATTACAACGTGGCCTTGGCCGGTGACCGCAAGGAGGCGATCGAGCGGTTCCGCGAACACGGCCCGCAGGTGGTGCTGCTGGATCTCGGGCTGCCGCCGAATCCGAACGACACGACCGAAGGGATGGCGACCCTTGCCGCGCTGCTGACGCTCGATCGCAATGCCAAGGTGATCATCGTCTCCGGCCAAAGCGACCGGGACAATGCCATGCGGGCGATCGGTGCCGGTGCCTACGATTTCCTCAGCAAGCCCCTGGATCTCGAACAACTGCGCCTGCTTCTCCAGCGGTGTGTGTTTGTTTCCGAGCTGGAGCGTGACTACCGCCAGCTGCAGGATGAGGAGCGGCCCGGCATGTTCGAGGGCATCCTTGGGAGCAACGAGAAGATGGAGGAAGTCTTCAAAACCGTCGGCAAGGTCGCCAAGGCCACCGCGCCGGTCCTGATCCTCGGTGAAAGTGGCACGGGCAAGGAGATGGTCGCCAACGCCATCCATCGTCGCAGCCCTTTCAAAAACAAGCCGTTCATCGCCATCAACTGCAACGCAATCCCGGAAAATCTGATTGAAAGCGAGCTGTTCGGCTATGAAAAGGGCTCCTTCACCGGAGCAAACTCACAGAAGATCGGCCTGATTGAAACCGCCGCCGGCGGGACCCTGTTCCTCGATGAAATCGGCGACCTGCCACCGCCGGTGCAAGTGAAGATGCTGCGATTTCTTCAGGAAAAGAGAATCCAGCGCGTCGGCGGGCGTCAGGAAATCGAAGTCGATGCCCGGGTCCTGGCTGCGACCCATGTGGATCTCACCACCGCGATCAAGGAAGGGCGCTTCCGGGAGGATCTCTATTTCCGGCTTGCCGTGGTCGTTTGCAAGCTGCCCCCGCTGCGCGAGCGGGGAGACGATGTCATTCTGCTCGCCCAGGATTTCCTCAAACGCTTCGGCAAGCAGAACGGGCGCGAGAATCTCTCATTCGATCCGCAAGCGCTCAAAGCCATCGCCCGCCATCCCTGGCCTGGCAACGTCCGGGAACTGCAGAACCGAGTCCAGCGCGCCGTGATCATGGCCGACAACCGCCGCATCACCTGCGAGGATCTTGAAATCGCCTCGGCCTCCGCTGCGGGAGAAGCCGGAATTCCTTTCAACGCCGGCACCCGGGTCGACGTCTCCCAAGCCGGAGGACTTAAGGAAGCCCGTGAAACCCTGGAGCGCGAACTCGTGAACCAGGCCTTGGAGCGCAACGACGGCAACATCTCCGCCGCCGCTAAGGAGCTCGGCGTCAGCCGCCCGACCTTCTACGAGCTGATGAACAAGCTTGGGATTTCCAAGGACTGAGCGCGAGTCTCCCATCCGGGAATGAAAAAAGGCAGCTCTTACGGAGCTGCCTTTTTGGTTTAGCTTTTAGGTCGGGATTAGGCTTTCGGGCCGATCAGTTTGCGCATCGATCCAAGGCCAAGAAGCGCGACTCCTAAGGATAACATGGTCGTTCCGCCATCAGGGACCCGGCCGCCGCCACCAGTGTTAGGCGTTGAGCTATTGCTGTAAAGTTTCAAATTGGAAAGTCCTCCACCATTGGCGGAGCCTCCATTGTAACTCCAAGTGCCGGTAAGCTGCCCTGGAGTAAGTAACCAAATAAAGTGATCAGGTGTGCCCTGGCCGCCACCGACGTGCATAGAGATGGCTCCTGCTCCGTAAGTAGTCCAGAAGGCATTGTTGGTGATTGTCCAGTTGCCAGCTGCGGGCTGGCTACCAAAGCTTCCACTTGTCAGCGTGACGTTCAGCCATCCATTAGTTCCCACGCTGGTCACATCAGCCCGTTCAGTCCAAGTGGAGAAGTTGTATGCTGCTTGGACATCAGAGACGGTCGCATTTCCCTCGCCCGTGGTGCCGCTCACCGCGCTTGTGAGAGTTGCAGTTCTTGTCAGCGGCAACGGGCCGCCTAAGGTAATTGAAGCCGCACTAGCCTGAGGCGAAAACGCCAAGGCGGCTAATGACGCGACGATGATAGATACTTTAGTTTTCATGATTTTGGATTCTAGGGGGTAGTTAGCTTCGAAATACTTGGTTCGAAACGAAGTGAAATGCAAAAAGCATCAATCGTGCCAAATGCCTGAAGGCGATCGTATCTCTTTGATAATAAGCATGTTGTTTTACGCCCTGACGTTGGTCCGAATCATGGGTCGAGGGTTTGTAATGAAGTTCGACACCATTGGTGTTGTGGACGTAAGGGAAATCGACGCTGATTTCTCCTGGGAGCCTGCAGGTGGGACAATTAAATCGTATAGCGAAGCTGGAAGGCGCAAACTGTGGGTAGTTAAGAAAACAAGTTTTTATCCAAAAAATTAAATTAAAGATTGCCTGATTTATTAAATAATTTAAGTGGACGGCCGTTTTCCCCCAGCGTATCGGTTAAAAACAGAAGGCTGTAACAGTGAACACATCCCCATATTTTGAAGCGAAGCGGCCCGCGCCTGAGCAGAATTTGGCAAATCACCCAATGTGGTTATGTAACTGATTAAAGATGAGGTGATTTCGTTAATGAGAATTTGTTTCACAATTGTAGCAGGGTTTCTGGTATCAGCTTTCTCTGCAGGGGCCCAGCAGGCCGGGCCGCCAGGGCAGTTTACCCTAGGCGCTTTGAAGCGCCCGGATGAACTTCCAGCGGGGCACTTCCGCGAGCAGCTCGAGAAACTGCCTGCGGCCGCGAAGGGACGTGCGATGCAAAGGCTTCAGGAATTTCACTTCCCCGCTGCGGACGTTGCGTCCATGCACGCGGACCATGAAGGGGGGATCTTTTACTGTTGTAAGTTTTCCCATCCCGCGACGGCCAATACCACCGGGGCGACGGCGGAACCACCGGTGACGGCCGGAGCTGCCGTGGCACTGAGCCCGTTTCCGTCCCAATTGGTTTTCAACAGCCGCCCGGGCGCGCCGAATGTGATCTACCTGAACTTTTGCGGTGAGAGTGTCACCGGCACGGCTTGGAATACTTCCCTGGGGCGCAGCGTGATCCCGGCGGTGCCGTTTAGCAACGACTCCGACTATGGCACGTTCAGCGACGGCGAGCAAGCGGCGATCAAGCGGATCTGGCAGCGGGTCTCTGAAGACTACGCGCTGTTTGACGTCAACGTCACCACCGCGCGTCCGTCATCGTTCACCACCCGGACGGCGATGGCCTTGATCACCCGCTCAACGGATGCGAACGGGGCAGTAAATCCCAACAATGGTGGAGGTGGGGTTGCGTACATCAACGTCTTTGGCACCAGTTCCTACGCCACTTATCGACCAGCTTGGATCTATTGCGACAATTTGGCGAACAATGATTCCTACATCGCGGAAGCTGTTTCACATGAAATCGGTCACAATGTGGGGCTTTCTCACGATGGCACCCCCAACGCGGAATACTACGGCGGTCACGGCAGCGGCGAGACCTCTTGGGGAACAATCATGGGCACGGGCTACAATCAGAATATGAGCCAGTGGTCGAAGGGGGAGTATTATCAGGCGAACAACACACAGGATGACTTGAGCACGATTTCCAGCGTCATCCCGTACCGCAGCGACGACCACGGCGGCACCCGGACCAGTGCCACTCCCTTGGTTGTTTCAGGAGGAACGGGGATCGAGTCCACGACACCCGAAAATGACACCACCAATTCCAGTCCATCCAACAAAGGCCTGCTGGAGCGAAGCACGGACGTGGACGTATTCTCATTCGTGACCGGGAGCGGACCCGTTGCCCTGACGATCGACCCATGGATCTCGCCGTCCGGCACAAGAGGAGGAAATGTGGATCTTTTGGTCGAACTCTACAATGAAGGTGGCACGCTTCTGCTGGCCAGCAACGACGTGGCTAAGACCGGTGTGGTGATCGCCACCAGTCTGGCGCAGGGCCGCTACTACCTGTATGTGAAAAACGCCGGTGCAGGCACCCCCCTTGCGTCCTCGCCCACGGGCTATACGGCTTATGCCAGCTTGGGCCAGTATTTCATCAGTGGTAACATCACACCGAACACCGGTTTCGTCGATGTTCCGCTCGCGGCGCTTCAATCCACCAACCTGACGCTGCCCGGACAGGCAAAGGTTCAATTCTCCGTTACTTACTCGAACAGCGTGCCGATCAATGTCGCGACGATTGACTCCAGCGACATCCGGGTCACGGGTCCGGGCGGCTACGATCAGCTAGCGGGCTTGGTGTCACTCGACTTCACGAGCAATGGAACCCCCAGGACGGCGACGTATGAGGCGACAGCTCCCGGTGGTGGGAACTGGTCGCCGGCGCACAATGGAACCTATCAGGTTCTCATGCAGGCCGGGCAAGTGAAGGATACGGCAGGGACCGCTGTTGTTGCCGGTCCGCTCGGAGAGTTCAATGTCTCCGTACCGGTGCTTTTTTATGCGGCCAATATGGATACGGATCCCGGCTGGACCCTGCAGCCCGCGTGGCAATATGGGGTGCCTGCCTACAGCGGCAGCGGACCAGCCAGCGGTGATACAGGCACCCGGATCCTAGGCTATAACTTGAGCGGCAATTATCCAAACGCGCTTACTCTCAAAACGGCCACCACACCACTGATCAATACCGCCGGCACCACTTCGCTGACCCTCCGTTTCAAGCGCTGGCTGCGCACCCGCAACGGCGACCCTGCTTCCATCGAGGCGTCAACCGACGGGGTTTCATGGATTAGCATCTGGTCGTCAAGCAGCACGGTCGCGGACAGCAGCTGGCAGTCCGTGCAATATCCACTGCCAGCAGCGGTGGTCGGGAGTCCGACACTGCGACTGCGGTGGGGGCTTTCCTCGAACTCATCGCAGAATGATATTGGCTGGAACATCGATGACGTCGAATTGACCGGCACCGGCAGCTTTGATTCCGATCCACCGCGGGCAAGCTTGAGTGTGGCAGGTCTGACCCTGACTGGACCACAGGGCCATCCGTGCAGCGTTACCTACACGGACGCCAGTGCCGTGAGGTTGAACCGTTTGGACTCAGGCGATCTCCACGTGACCGGCCCGAACGGATATTCGCAACAGGCGGGTTTCCTTGGCGCGGATCTGGCGTCGGATGGTTCACCGCTCACGGGCAGCTATTCGATTCCCGCTCCCAATGCGGTCGCATGGAATGCCGCGGACAATGGAGTTTACACAGTCACATTGAGGCCGGGCGAGGTGGAGGACACCTTTGGCAACGTGAACCCAGCGACCACGCTGGGCACTTTAACCGTCGCCGTCAGCTCGCCTTCACCCGGCACCATGGCTATAGCCTCTTCCGGAGATCTGCTCTCGTCCGGCACGGTCGGTGGTCCGTTTACTCCTGGCTCAGCCGTCTATACAGTGAGCAATCCGGGCGGCTCTTCGATCAACTGGACCGCCACAAAAACAGCAAGCTGGTTGGATCTGAGCGCGGCGGGCGGCAGCCTCGCTCCCGGCGCTTCCACAACGGTCACGGTCTCGTACAACGCCGGCGCGAAAGACTTGGCTGCGGCCACCTACAATGACATGGTGAGTTTCACCAACCTGACCAACGGAAGTGGGGATGCAAGCCGCAGCGTGATTTTGACCATTGTCAGCCCGGGAAGCCTGGTCGTGGAGGCCACCGGCGATCTGGTCTCATCCGGCCTGGTCGGCGGTCCGTTCACTCCGGACTCGGCCGTCTTCACCCTGAGCAATCCCGGTGGCACTTCGATCAGTTGGACCGCCGCAAACACGGCGACCTGGTTGTCTTTGAGCGTGACGGGGGGCGACCTTGCTCCGGGCGCATCCACCACGGTGACGGCCTCACTCAGCGCCGACGCAAACGCTTTGGTGGCGAGCACCTACAGCGACACTCTTAGCTTCGGATTTTCAATCAGCGGTAGTGGGACCGCGGGCGGTTCACAATTTGCCGCTGCCGGGGCACCGATCACACGGGCCGTGATTCTGAATGTGCTGGAGAATATCAAAGTCATCGGGCACCAACGTTCCGGCACGGGAGTTTTTGAAATTCTCATTCAGGGAGCTCCGGACATGCGGATCCAGCTTGAGGGAACCACGGACTTCATTAAGTGGACCGGCATCGCCTCCGGACAAATTGGTGCGGATGGCACGGTTTTGCTCAGGGATACGGAAAGTGCCGTCTTTACCACGCGTTTTTATCGAGCGTATATGAGCTCACCTTGATGGAAGTCTTGGTTGTTCCAAGTGACTGCTGTTTCAAGCGGTAAGGAACTATTTCGACTGCGAGTCCCGACAGATGGCGGCTGCCCGAAGCGCCATTTGGGCAGGTTCCATAGGGGTCCTTGCTAAGGGGCTATGAGTTCCACCCGAAATGGCTCATGGTGAGTCGTAAGCCTTAGTGTCGGAATTCTTTATAGGGTGCGAATCATCGTAGTAAATATCTTTCGATCAACGAGTTACGTGGTATTTCCAGTCTGTGGTCGGCGAGGGTGTCGGGATTGTTGGCACTGAGGTGGTCCGCAAAGGGTGTCGGGCGGATGATAAAAATCATTTTGTTTTGCAAATCACTTAAAATCAATGGTTTGATTGCAGTGAAAAAGGGGTTGGCACAGTGGATGCTTAATTGCCCCCGGAGATTTTCCCGTTCACTCGGACATCCCCCCTTAGTAAAAACTAATCCGATTAAAACAACACAATGAAAATTACATCAACAATCGCGGCGGCCTTTGCAGTCCTCGCTCTCGCCTCCACAGCCCACGCTGCGTCAATCGTCGGTCAGATCGACTTCGTGGGTGCTCCCGTGCTCAACGGTAGCCTCAGCACCGCAACCGCCGTCACCAACTGGGGTGTCGTTCGGGCAACACAAGCCACTGGTTCATTCGCACCCGTGGTGACCATTTTTGAAGCTGGCGTGGCAGATGTTGCCGCAATGGCGACTCCTTGGTCTTTCAACTCCGGGTCAGTTACTCCGCTCTGGTCAATTGCCGGATTCAGTTTTGACCTGACGAGCTCTGCCAAAAATCCGACTTCGAATGCGAACTTTCTCGATGTGTCAGGTTCGGGTTTCATGTCCGGCAATGGCTTTGAGAAGACTTTCGGAACTTGGACGTTCAACATCACGAATGCCGCCAACAGTTCCTCGTTCTCGTTCCAATCGTCTACTGCCGCCAGAGTTCCAGATGGTGGAACCACTGTCGCACTTCTTGGACTTAGCTTCCTCGGTCTTGGCGGTGTAAGCCGTTTCGTTCGCCGGAAGTAAATTTCTAGCGCAGCAAATTCAAAAGCGGGCAGGGAGAAATCCCTGCCCGTTTTTTTGGATTGTCGTCCTACAGTAAAATGGGATCATTTCATGAACCCGGAAAGGAAAATAAGGGTGGCAGAATCGCAGGAGGTAGCCCGGAAAAGCAACAGTTTGATGGAACGGGTGTTCGTCACCTTCTGGGTGAGCGCGTGACTCCCCGCAGGATGTTTAACCGGAATCCTTCCTGCTTTTCATCCTTCCTCATTTTCGATTTCTTTCCTGCCAGCCCGGTCAGTGCCATCGACGCTTTCGCCGACAGCCTGGATCTCCCCGCGCTAAACTTCAAAAACCGGGACGACTTCTCGGAAGGTAGGAGTTCCTATCATCTCGGAAGTCTCCTGCAACTCTACCTCTGGGGCGATCTCAAGCGCATCCGTTCTAGCCGCGGCCTCAAAATGCCTGCACTGAGAACCTCCAGGCCAACTAGACCGTTTGCCAAAAGGTGGTTCCGGTATCCAGACCGCAAATGGCGCAGCGCGAGAACAAGGAGCGGCGATCTATGAATCGCCGTGCCCATGGAAAGCCGATGAAGAGCGACTAGCCTCTGCCCATCGTCGCCTCATGGGCATCGGCGGAGCGGAGTCCGCCGCTCCTTGAGGCTTCGCATTTCGGCAAATACTTTTGGCAAACGATCTAACTTCCCAGCAACCTGCGTCCTGACCTCCACGCCATCAGTGCTTTCCGCAAGCATCCTCGCGCCGCCCTCAAATGCACCTTGCACGCATGCAACCTCATCTGCTTCGGACACCGCCGATTCGTTCAAAAACTCGTCGACATCGACGGCACCTTCACCCAAGCCAAACTAGCCAGGCTTATCGAGGCCATCGCCGGCCCCGAGTGATGGAAAGATGCAAAGCAGCAAAATCGTTTCTCCGCGGGTTCTTTAGATTGGCTTCCCAAGGGACACGTCGAAGCGCGAACTCCGGACAATCCGTCGGTGGCGCAAACGGCAGGAGGTTTCGGCGATAAATTTCGGCAAATAGTCTAGGCTCGGCAGGAGTGTGGCGTGGAAGAAACTCTCCTTGGCTTGGTGGCCGCCAGGATCATCTTGCATCAAGTTACTCGTCGTCAAATTGGTTATTCGGGAAGGCTTGGCGGTAGAAGCGGCGGCTATCGACATCGAGCAATTTCAGCACCACCTGCTGGCGGCTTGGAGTCGGGTTGGAAGTGGAATCAACGGTGTAGTTGATTCCTGAAATCATTTTCAGCCACGAGTTGGACGCCAGAGTGGTGGAGGTCTGCCAAATCGCGGTGGTGTCGGCGGCGTTGGATCGTTGCGAGCTGGTCAGGAAATGGAAACCTCCACTGGTTGAGAGCTGTGGCCGGACCGACGAGTCGTCAGGTGTCGTCGGATCGATCCCCGTGGCATATTCCAGGAAGTTGGAGAGCCCGTTTCCGTTGGCATCGCCAGTCGGAGTGAGGGCCGGGTGGAGAAACGCAAAAGTGACGTAGCCGCCCTCATAAGCGCCTAGATCAATGGTGGTGTTCTGAATCCGTGTTTTTCCGGCACGATCGAGGAGTTTGGAATTTGAGCCATTATTCCCGACGTTTAGAACAGGGGAATTGGTAAAGAAGCGCAGGTCAGCAAAGGAACTCGGTGGGGTGGTAGAGTTCAAGGGGGTTGCTGGATTGACAAAATTCGGGGAGTCGCCTGGGAGAGTTCCATTGAGATTGTTCAAAGTGCTGCCGGCTCCTTCAATCAGACAATAATTCACGTCTGCGTTAGCGCTTGAGCTAGGGGCTTTTCGGATCTGCTGGGACGCCGTCGGGCCGTCGCCGCTGCGGTTTCCCCAGACAATGGTGTTCCTTAAATTTGGGGCGGATGATTGCTCAAGTTGTATACCAACACCTGAATTTCCTTGGATCGTGCAATTAATGATCGCCGGGCTGGAACTCAGGATCGTAATCCCTCCCCCATTCGTGGAGCGATTTCCGGAGATCACGGAGTTGGCTATTTCTGGCGTTGCTCCGAGAAGAAAGATGCCACCGCCGAAGCCGCCGCAATCATTTCCGACGAAGGAGCAGCGATCAAGGGTTCCCGTCACGCCGTTCGCCCAGAGGCCGCCACCGTCAAATGAGCTGACACAGTTGCGGATGGTAATGTTGACGCAGTTCAACTGGCTTACGAGTGCGAATATACCGCCACCGTTGCCGTTTATATTGCCATTTAGCACTTCGAGACTATTCAGTGTCACATTCGAACTATCGGTGATTGAGAAGATTCTAGAATTGTTGTTACCGCTGATTTTGATCCCCGCAGAGAGCGTCGAAGCATCGATGGTGAGTTGACGACCGGCGATAGAGAGTTCGCCGCTGGTCAGCGTGATGGTCGCACCATTGAGAGCGAGAGCGAAAGTAATAACCTCCCCATTGCCGGCAGTGGAGATGGCGGCACGGAGCGAGCCGGTGCCGGAATCCGCGGTGGTTGTGACAATTCCGGCCGTGAGCGATTGGGCGGAGCCGGCGGCGGTCAGGACGGCGAGGGTGAGAAGGAAGCGAGGGGTGTTCATCGGATAAGGGGGGCAATTTAGTTTTGTAATTCGGTTCATCAAGGAAAGTTTTCAGGACGTCGACTTCGATTGCTAAACATTCCGGAGTATTGAGAGATGCTTCCAATTTTCAATACCGTGATCGCGTGGGATGACTTCCGAGAAAAAGATCGATTGGTTTCGAATGGCAGCGAGAGAGCAGGCAGAGCACCATGGCGAAGTGATGGGGTTCTGCTTGATGGACGCTCGGTGGCAGGCAGAAAAAGCCTGCAACGAAAGACACACTCCCAGTCTGAAAGAAATACTCGCCAATTAGGCCCGGAGTGGCTAAGTCACAGCCCCGTCCATCTAATTTATGAAAATCGCATTTCCATTCGTTATGCCGCTCACAGCGGCGATTACCCTGGCCATCACCCTACCCAGTTGCTCGAAGGAGGCAAAAAAGGGGCGGTCGCTGGAGTCGGCCATGGAATATTTTAAAAAAGGGGACCTCGCGGCCGCCGAGATTGAGTTCAAGAACATGCTGGAGGCAGATCCCGGGAATCCCGAGGCGATCAAGCAAATCGGGCTGATCCGCAAGAAACAGGGTGCCGATTATGAAGCGGCGGGAATTCTCACCCAGATCAAGAAGAAATTGCCAAAGGATGACGAGGTTGGCGTCGCACTGGCTGAAGCGCTGCTTGCACTCGGTTTCATCCCGGATTCCCGCAAGGAGTTGATGGAGGTGCTGGATCGCAATCCTTCCCACGGGGAGGCCATCGTGATGCTCGCCGAGTCATCGATCAGCCCTGAACTGCTCGACGAGTGTGAACAGCGGATCAAAAAGTCGGGCAAGAAGACCACTTCCACCCGCCTGGCGAGCGCTTTAGTCGAACTCCGGCGCGGTTCGATGGAAAGTGGCACGGCGATTGTCGAGGAGGTTTTGCAAAGCGACCCGAAATCCGCCAGGGCTCACGCACTTAAGGCCTCGATTCTCAATTCAAAGAAGCAACCCGAAGCCGCTCTTGCCGAAATAAAAATCGCTGCGGATCTAGCCGGGGCACGCTCGAGTGAATCCATCGCTTATGCCCGCACGCTCATGTCACTCAATCGCCGCGACGACGCGGTAGCCTACTTGGAGAAAATCTTGGACGGCTCCCCCGATTTCCTACCCGCCACGGCAATGCTGGGGCAGATCGCCTTCAGCGAGAAGAAAGATGAGGAGGGAACCAAGCATTTCCAAGCCGTTCTCTCAAAGAATCCCATCGACCTCACCAGCGCCCTGATGCAGGCCGAGATCTTCATCCGGGGTCAGCAGCCGGACAAGGCCATCGAAATCCTCGAAAAGGCGTCAAGCTCGCTGCCATCCCGCCCGCAAGTCGAACTTGCACTTGCAAAATCCTACATCTCCGGCGACAAGGTGGCCAAAGCGGCCGGCGCACTCGACCGGGCACTCGCGGCGGCGCCCGAATTCACCGAGGCCGCCGTCCTCCGGGCGCAAATCCATCTCCGGGACAATCAGATTGCCGAGGGGGTGAGCCTGCTCGAAGGTATCCGTAAAAGGGAGCCCAAGAACGCCGCATGCCGCGAGCTTCTCGTTCTTGCCTACCGAAGTTCCGGTCGCAATGACGATGCCATCGCCCTGCTGCGTGAAAAAGCGGATGGCGATGATAAGAAGCCGGACGGCCGGGTGGAACTTGGCCAACTTCTCGGCGCCCAGGGGAATTTGGATGAGGCCCGGTCGATTTTCGAAGGCACCTTGGAAACCTTCCCCGAAAATTTTGCGGTGGTCTCCAACCTCGCGGGTATCGATCTCCGCGAGGGTAAAGGCGATGCCGCACTCAAGCGTCTGGAGGATTTCATCGCCGCCCACCCGGACTCCTCCGAAGCCTACACCTTCAAGGCCGGCGTGGAGTTGGAGCTCAAGGACTCCGCAGGGGCGGAAAAATCATTGGCCAAGGCCATCGAACTCAAGTCGGACAACACTCAAGCCTATGGGTTGCTGCTTCAGATGAAAAGCGGAGCGGGTCGGGAAGCGGAGGCTCTCGGAATCCTCAATGCTTATCTCAAGGCGTTCCCCGAGGATGCGGGCGCGCGTTTGCAACGGGGTTATGTCCTGCAACAGATGGGACGCAATGAGGACGCCCGCGCGGCATTTACCGCACTCATCGAAGCCAAGCCTGATTTTGCAGCCGCGTATAACAATCTGGCCACGCTCGAAGCCGAGGGTTTCGGAAATCTGGAGGTCGCGGCCGGTCACGCTCGGAAGGCCCGTTCGCTTGACGCGACGCAACCTGCCATTGCGGATACTGTCGGCTGGATCGAATGGAAGCTCGGAAATTACCCCGCCGCCTTGGCCTTGCTTGCGGAAGCCGCCGGAAAAATGCCGGACAGCGCCGAGGTGGCTTATCATTACGCCATGGCCCGCTACTCGATGGGGCAGGCAACCGAGGCTGCGGAGGCATTCAAAGCGGTGCTCGCTACAGGAGTGGATTTCCCCCAAAAGGCAGACGCGGAAAAGTATCTTTCCCTCCTTGAAGAGTCCGGAAAGGCAACGATCGCCGACTTGGAGGTCCTGAAGAAGCGCATCGCGGAAAGTCCGAAGGATGTCATGGCGCACTTGCAACTCGCTGACCTCCTTGCCCGCAACGAGCAGGCGCCGGAGGCTCTTGTGGCATATCAAGCGGCGTTCGCTGTCAATCCAGCGATCCCCGCCGCCCTCGTCGGACAGGCACGCCTTTATGCGGGGTCGTTGAATTCGCCTGAAAAAGCCCTGCAGGCAGCCACCGCCGCTCGCGAACTTGCTCCCCGCGATCCACAGGTTCTTGCGGCGTTGGGATCCGCGAAGCTGCTGTCTGGCGCTCACGAGGAGGCATATGGTTTGTTGAAAGATGCCGCCGCCGTTATGGAATCCGATTTCGCGGTTGTATTCGACTATGCCCGGGCGTCTTACAGCCTCGGCCGCGTGGTTGAGGCCCGCACGGCGATGCAGCGGGTGGCCTCATCTAGCGCTCCGGCGGCCGGTGATGCGCAGAGTTTTCTGGTCGTGACCGATAGCGACGCCCTGAAGCAGCCGGGAATCGCTGCGGAAGTCGACAAGGCCTTGGCCAAAAACCCACAAAACGTTGCTGCCTTGATGCTCCGTGGTTCGCTGGACGCTGCTGCGGGGAAGGACCCGGAGGCCACTTATCTGGAAGTCCTCAAGCTTCAGCCGCGTTTCGACCCGGCCCGAGTGCGTCTGGCCGGCCTTTATGTCGAGGATCCAAAGAAGCTGGAACAAGCCCTGGTGCTCGCCAGCGAGGCGCGTTCCCGCATGTCCAACGATCCGGAGCTCACCCGGATTTTTGCAATCGGCAACTACCGCAAGGGGGATTTCAAGTACGCCGCCCAGCTGATGTCCGAAATTTCGATCAAGCGTGCGTTGGCCCCGGACGAGCTTTTCATGTTCGGCATGTCGCTTGCAAATGCCAAGCAGCTGGAGAAGGCCCGTGAAGTTCTGCAACAAGCGATCAGTGCGGGACTTCCCGATGCCGATGCCGCCACCGCCAAGGAGACTCTCGCAAAACTCGACGAGCCCAAGGAGAAGAAGTAAACCGGATAATCCGCCTCGCTCAGGAATGAAGGGCGAGCGCGATCATTTTCAGAATCTCGATCCGCCCAGTTCCCTTCTTAGATGAGCTGATTACTGGAGGAAAGCGGATGATTTGTGGCGGCAAGCTGTTCAGAAATTCCTCGATGGAGGCTTTGGTTTTCGTGGGCGACTGTTTGTCTGCCTTGGTGAAGACGAGAGCGAACGGGACCCCGCATTCGCCCAGCCAATTGACGAAAGAGACATCAATGGCCTGAGGGGTCAGCCGGGAGTCGATCAGCACGAACACGAGTCGCAGATTCGGGCGTTGTTCCAGATAGTCGCCGACGGATTCGTTGAAATTGATCTTCTCGCTCTTCGCGACCTTGGCGTAGCCGTAGCCGGGCAAGTCGACCAGCGACCAGCTCTCGTTGATGACGAAGAAATTCAGCAGCTGGGTTTTTCCGGGGGTGGCGGAGACTTTCGCCAAGTCGGACTTGTTCGTCAGCATGTTGATCATCGACGATTTGCCGACGTTGGACCTGCCGATGAAGGCGAACTCGGGTCGGTTCCATTCCGGTGCCGCCTGAAGGTCGCGGGCGCTCATGTTGAAAACTGCTGACTTGATCTGCATGAATTCGAGCATCGAAGAAAGGAGTTCCCGCGGGAACTCCTTTTTTTGTTTTCGGGGATCCGGGGCTATCGCTTTTCGATTGCCACCAGCGTGATGTCGTCCATTTGAGGACCTTCTCCGGTGAACTGTTTGAGCTCTTCCTGCATCCGGGAAAGCACGGCTTCCGCGCCCAGCGGAGCGGCTTGGCGGAATGCCTCGCACATGCGTTCCATGCCGAATTCCTCCTCGTGATGGTCGAGGGCCTCCTTCACTCCGTCCGTGTAAAACAGGACGCAGTCGCCGGACTTGAGCGTCACCTCCTGATCCTGCGTCACCCGCTCGAAAACCGCTCCGCTGTCGATTCCAAGCGCGAGGCCCGGTGAGCGCAGCAGTTCCACCTTGTCAGTTTCCTTATGGAAAAAAAGCGCGGGCTCATGCCCCGCGCGGGACAAGGTCAGTTTCCCCGTGGCGGCGTCCAGGATGCTGTAGGCCATGCTGATAAACATGTCTTCCCGGATGTCCGGAAAAAGCTGGCGATTGACCGCGGCCAAGGCGTGGGAGGGCGACATTTCTCCGGAAGCGACGGAACGCAGGACGCTCCGGCACATGGCCATCAGCAAGCCGGCGGGGACTCCTTTGCCCGACACATCGGCGATAGCGATGCCGAACTTCAGATCCTCAAGCTCGATGTAGTCGTAATAATCCCCGCTGATCATTCTCGCAGGGAGGTTGGTCCCGCTGATCCGGAAACCCGGGACCACCGGGGCGTGCTGGGGAAGCAGGATGCGCTGCACCTCTCGCGCATTTTTCAATTCGCTCTCGATCGCCCGTTTTTCGTTCGCCTCGCGGTGAATCCGGGCATTGCCGATGGCGAAGGAGGATTGCTCGGCCGCCGAGCGGAAGACGGCGAAATCGTTTTCCGAGAATCCCCCGTCCGAGTGCCGGCGGGCGACGACCAGGACTCCGAGATCCTTGTTGGCATGGCGCAGGGGTGACAGCAGCGCGGAAACGTCGTCCGTGTAGCGGGAGAATGCGTCGCGGAACGAAGGATGGTTTTTTACGTCCGCCACGTGGATCGGTTCACCCACGCTGAGGCAATGGCCGAGGATTCCCTCGTCGATGCCCACGCGGGACAAGCGCAGGTGGCTTTCGAGGGCCCGTGGATCACGCTCGGCCTTTTTGCGGATTTCCACGGGAATCCCGATCAGCGGCGGGCACTCGTCGGAAAGATAGGACGGGTTGAGGAAATCGCTCTCCGCGTTGACGAAGTAAATCGCCCCGCCGCGGGCGCTGACGACTTTGTCAATGCCATCCACGATGATCCGGGAAAGCAGGGTGGGGGAGGGTTCGTTTTCGATCGCGAGTCCCAGATCATGCAGGAAGGTGAACATCCGCTGCTCCTCGCCCTCGAGATCATTGAATTTTTTTCGAGCCCGCTTGGCTTTGCGACGCTGGTTGCGCAGCGCGATGATTAAAACCGGAACCACCACCGCGCAGACGGCAAGGAGGATGGTGGCTGGATCGGGCATCTTGGGGGGATTGGCGGTTCAGATGCTTAGTCGCAAGACCGTTATTTCTCCTTGGGTGTCTCGGCCAGCTTCTTTTTCTCCTCAAGCTCGGACTCCAACAGGGTAACGACCGTGGAGAATGCGTGCCTGTTCTTTTCGTTGGTCTCGGATAGAACCTGATGGGCTTCGAGCACATGGGCTGCCTTACTGAGGTTGCTTTGTAGCGCGCCGGAGATGGAGGAGGCCAGCTGCGTGCGGATCGTCTGGATGTCGTTCCGCCATGCGGCTTCCTCGGGGTTGATCTGAATCAGGAAATCCAAGCCGAGGTCCTCAAGCGAGTGGCGGTTGCGCTGGCTCGCATCGGCCACTTGCAGAACTCCACCAGCTTGGGCGGAGAGGCGCGTGGCCAGTCCTGCGAGGGTTCCCATAAAGGTCGAATCCATCCCCGTACAGGCGCCGAGATCGACTACCAGGCATCGCTCCCCCGCCGCGATTCGTTCGACGCCGAATGCCTTCAACGAGGGGCTGTTCAGGAAAGAACCTTTTCCCTCGCAGCGGATCCAACTGAATCCATCAAAGATTCCGGTAAAAACTGGGCATTCCGTAGTCACAGAGAAAAATGCCGTCGACTGAGCGGCGATTGAGGGTGAAACATAAAATCATAAGGGCCGATGGTCAATCACCCATCTGGAAATTCACCGGATCAACGCCAGAGGTACGACTGGCGGCTGGCGAGCTCCCGATTGCCCCGATAGACGGTGGCTTTCCATGTCAACGCCTTGCCCCGGGTAAAATAATCCTCGCCGATGACGGCGAATTCCACGGTGCCCGCCGAGTCGGACGCAGGAAACTTTTTGGACATGCGTTTCACCAGGCTGCCACTTGCCCCCTGTTGGTATTGGAAAACGACTTCGACCTCGCCCTGGCCGACTCCGTCCGGGTCGCTCCAAAACAAGGTGTAATATTGACCAAGCCGGTTGCGCCGCTCGGAGCCGCTGACCGCACCGTGCAGACGGCGCAGTTTTTCCATTCTTATCATGGGTTCCTCGGTCGATGCGAGGGTCTCGTCCCGGAGGTGGAATTGTTTCACCTCCAGTGTCTTGTTCGGGCTGACGCAAGCTCCGAGCAGGAACGCAAGCAGAAGAATGGGCAGGCGGTTCACTCCTGTTCGACCTTGGGAGTGGATTCGGCCGGTGCCGGTGGTGCGGGAGGTGTGGTTTCCACCTTGGGTTCGACCGGCGGCACGGGGGCAGGGAAAGTGTCCGTGCTGGGAGTGACCGGTGGCACGGACTCTGAAACGGCCGGCGCGTCGGGATCAATCACCGTCGGAATCGCGCCGTCTGGCGGAAGTCCCATCGGATCGAGCGGTGGAAGTGGTTGGCCGATTCCCGTGCCGGGCAGCGGAGGATAAACCTGATATTCACCCGGATTCGTCGTGAGTGTCTGGGGCGCGGCGTTCGGGTCCTCGATCATCACGGAGGGGACGAACCCGATTTCACCGCTGTCGAGTTCCACCTTCACGTAACTGCTGGCTGCGGAAATCACCTTCATCGAGGTGCCACGTTTCAGAAGCTTGTCGGCGTCCGCGTCGCCACTGGGGCGGGTTTTGAAAAAGGCGGTGTTGTCCATGGAAGACCGGACAAACTGGCCCGCCGAATATGTCGGGCCCACGCTCTGGACCGGGGTGTTGGCGCTGCCGGCAGGAAGCAGCGGATCATAGCCCCCGCGGGTGATGGGACCCGTCATGGTGTCGCACGCCACGAGACTAAGGGCTGCGAGAGTGGAGATAGCGGGAACGCAATTCATAGAGGTGGAAAAGTTGCATGTTTCCATGGCCCGGTCAACGTCATTTCCGGCCCTTCTATCTGGCTCACTGGCTCTTGCGGATGACCGTGTTGGTGTCGTCCAGAAGCAGGTTTTTCGAGTTCACGGGCGTTTCCGAAAGGGCGAACGCCATGATGGCCACCCGCTCGCCCGCTTTGATCAAATGGGCGGCCCCGCCGTTGATCATGATGTGGCCGGTGCCGGGTTTTCCTGCGAGCACGTAGGTCTCCAGCCGGTTCCCGGTGGTGATGGAGGCCACCAGCACCTTCTCGCCGGCCCACAGATCCGCGGCGGCCATCAGGTCGGTGGGGATTTCGATGCTGCCTTCGTAGTCGACGTCCGAACCGGTGATCATCGCACGGTGCAGCTTGGATTTCAGGACTTCGCGTAACATGGCGGCAAGGAAATCCCGCGCCTCGCCGGGGTCAAGCGCCAAGAAATCCCGTGCGCCCGGCGTGCATGCAGATCATGCGGAGGAAATGGCAGGATCGGCGGTGTCCAAGCAGCAGTTTCAGCTTGTAACCATCCCGCCCACGCCGGACCCTCTCCGCGACTAACCACGGAAGTGGCATGGAATCCGGTGAGAATCCGGAGCTGTCGCGCAGCGGTATCCAGATACGAATCCCCATTCAGCCAATCGTTCGAAAGATCGGTGAAGGCGGGGAGGAGGCCAAGCTGGGAGCCCGAATACTTGCCCTTCCGTCGCTCGTCACCTGTGCGCCGGCTTGATCCGGCAAGCAGATCCATGGTCCTCCGCGAAAGAGGATCGACGGGAGAAGGTGAGGCGTTGCTGCGCCGAGCCCTCTCTTCGTGAGAAAGACAGAATACCGAAGAGAAAAATATGAAACCAAATCAATCGCGGCGGGGATTCCTCGCTGTCGTTATCGCAGGTGCTTGCCTGCTTCCATCCATCTCCAGCGCTGCTGCTATTGTGGTCGGCACGGGGTCGGATACGTCATACTATGTGCTCCAGTCGCCAAATCTTGGCGTTCGGACGTACGAGGTTCGTTACACTTACAACGCGAGCTTGCTGCAGGATGAGTTTTTCCTCATCAGCCAAGTTCTCGCTGGCGATAGTTCGCTGACCGCAGACTTGGATAATAGCTATGGAACACCAAGTAACCCCAACTACCTCCTAAATTCGATCACCTATAACTCAGTCACAGAGCTAGGAGTGTCCACACCGCCTTATACCCCGTATTGGGCGCAGTGGGTTTCGGGTGGCCAGGCAGGCTACCCGACAGCCACACCGGTCGCATCGGGATCGTGGACTTTCGGATCGGGCATGTCCGTTCCCTATCGTTTGATCGCGCCAGGCTCGTGGGATGCTCGATATTTTTCTGATGGCGTCTCACTCCCGTCCATCGCACCCGTTCCGGAAACTTCCTCCGCCCTGCTTGCCATTCTAGGGTCACTCGTGGCATTCAAACGCCGTCGTCAGCACTGAAAAGTCCAACCACCCGCGCTTTCGGCCACCCCGGAAGCGCGGGCACTCCAGCCATGGCATCCTCCAAATTTTCCTCCGTCGTCCTACTCGCCGCGCTTGCCGCTCCGGTGATCGCCGGGCCTTTTCCGCCCGCCGCCGGCGAGTCGGGTTCCGATGCCGTCGCCGCAGATGATTCCCGCTTCACCGTCTGGGCGACCGGGGCCGTGGTCGAGCGCGGGCCTACGGAAATCGGCTACGAAGGCAGCGTCCTGGCCGATTATGGCACGGACGCCGACGCCATCGGCCCGTCCGATGCCACCCCGGATTCCCCCTATCCCGTTGTCTCCCTCGGCGACGGAGGGATCGCCATTCTCGAATATTTGCAACCCTTTGGCGACGCGCCGGGGCCGGACTTCGCAGTGTTTGAAAACGGATTCAGCTTCAGCTTTCTTGAGCTAGCCCACGTCGAGATCAGCTCGGACGGCGTGAATTTCTTCCGCTTTCCCTCCGCCTCACTCACCGTCGCCAGCACAGCCCCCGGCGAGGGCGGTTCCGTCGATCCCTCGAACATCCGCAACCTGGCCGGGAAATATACCGCCAGCTACGGCGTGCCCTTCGATCTCGCCGAGCTGCGCCACATGTCGCCTTTGCTCGACATCCAGCGTGTCACCCATGTCCGCGTCGTCGATGTCGTCGGCACCAACGATCCTACTCTCGCCTCCTTCGATGCCGCAGGCCACATCATCATCGATCCCTATCCGACCCCCTACTTCTCAGGCGGCTTCGATTTGGATGCCGTCGGTGCCTTTTCCAAAACCACCACCACCTTCGCCGCCTGGAAAACCGCCCATGCCATCACCGATCCCGATCCTACCGCGGACTCCAACCACGATGGCGTGCCAAACCTCATCGAATACCTCACCGGCACCGGCCGCGTCTCCCCAAGCGTCTCCGGCGGAGTTCTCGCCCTCACTTTCCCTCGCCTCGCCTACCGTGCTGATGGAATTCTCCGTCTTGAAGCCAGCGCAGATCTCCTCAACTGGGCCCCGGTCGCCCGTTCCGACTATGGTGCGCCCATGACTTCCACCGCAGCCGGCGTCAGCGTTGTGGAAGCCGGAAACGCCGCCCGGCAAACCTCCGTAACCCTGCCTAGAACCACCGCTTGGAAATTCTTCCGCCTCGCCGCCGAACCATGAACCACCCGCCCGCCATCCGCTCGAACCACGGCTTCACTCTCGTGGAGTTGCTCGTCGTCATCGTGCTCATTGGCGGGCTCTCGGCGCTCGCCATCCAAGGCATCCGCGCTTCCAGAACCCAAGCGCACAAAGCCGTCTCCGCAGGAAATCTCCGCCAGCTCGCCGCTGCCAACCTCCTCTACGCCGTCGACCACCAGACCTACTGCCCCACCGATCTCGATGGAGGTAACCTGACCTTCTGGCACGGTGCGCGCTCCAGCATTTCCGCGCCCTTCGATCCCGCAAAAGGATTGCTTGCCGAGTACCTCGGCCAGAGCCGTCAGATCGGCAAATGCCCGCAGCTTGAGCGGATGATCACCGCCTCCGCCTTCAACGAAAACGGCGCCGGCGGCTACGGCTACAACGCCACCTACATCGGCGGCATTCCCTCCGAACATCTCATGGCAAACCGCCCCGCCAACGTCCCCAATCCCACCCGCACCCTCATGTTCGCCACCACCGCTTTCGCCGTGGCCGGCGGCCTTCAGGAATACGCCACCGCCGAGCCACTGAACTGGGTCGATACGAACTGGCGCATTCGCGGCAATCTCCAGCCCAGCGTCCATTTCCGCTTCAACGGCCGCGCCCTCATTGGCTGGTGCGACGGCCACGTCAGCGAGGAACGGCCTAACAAAAATACCTCGGAGAACGGATACGGTGGAGACGATCAAGCTGAAAAAATAGGCTTCTGCGGCCCCACTAAAAACAACGGCTGGTGGAATCCTCAGAACTGACTACCAACAACGCAACCCCACCATTCCGCAAGCCGTCGGACTCAAACCGGTGGGTGGTAGCCGGGCAACAGTTCCGGCGGACCATACATCGGCTGGTCACAAATGGTGCCGGAGCCTAGAGGCCATTCGCAGTGCTCGTGGAAGAAGAGCTTCCAGATCCGCTGCTGTTGCCTACCTTGTTCTCCATCTGGGCGGGTGAATGGCTGCTGCCAGCTTTTGAGATACAGGAAATGAGGAGTATCGCGCTTTTCAAGAAAGAAGTCAGCGGCAAGAACTTCTTCCTTCGAGCACTTGGCATATTGCCAGAAGTGGGGACCTAACCACATCTCGGCAGAGGGCACAAAGTAAATCCCAGGCGATATGTCTTTAATGCGTCCGGGATTAAGAGAAATGTCGATCATTTCACGATCTGGGGCGATAGCAGGACATGCACTTTTTTCGATATATGTACGAAGATTTAGAGGAATAGGGCCAAACATCAGTTCGTAACTATCAAAAACGCTCGCCCATTGCCATGCTTGATACGATATAAGATATTGCCATCCACCAATACATGGCCATTGTGTCATTATACCGTAAGCGGGGTCCGAAGCGCCTTGCAGAGATATTTGCTACGGCGGATTCATAGGTGTCATAGTTTGCGATCTATGACACTTATGAAGTCAGGCTGCCATACGCTCCGGCTTCCCGCTGCGGGCTTTGAGCCAATTGGCTGGGATCAGGGTGCTGGCGTCTTTGGCCAGCATGCCGGGCAGGCGGGTGAGCACGTCCGTGAGGTATTCCTTGGGGTTGATTCCGAGGCGGCGGCAGTTTTCCACAATGGTGTAGAGGATGGCGCACTTTTGACCGGATTCTTCGTTGCCGAGGAATAACCAGTTTTTGGCTCCAAGCTTGGTCGGACGAATCGCGTTTTCCACAAGGTTGTTGCAGATTTCCACCCGGCCGTCGCCAAGATAGGTTTCGAGGTTGGGCCACTGGTTGATAGCGTAGCTGATGGCTTTGCCGAGTTTGCTCTTGGGCAGAATGGAACTCCGGAGGGCGAGTTTGTCGATGGCTCGCTTGAGCCGCCGGTGGATCATGCGGCTTTCGGCGGCGCGCACGGCCTCGCGCAGGGCGGGGCCGACTTTGGTTTCACGCAGGCGTTTCTCGATGTGGTAGAGGTGCGCGAGCTGACGCAGGATCCAGGCGACGAGGCGTGGGGATTGCTCGGTGGCTTCGAAAAATTTCCGCCGCACGTGGGAGTGGCAGCCCATGAGTTTGATCCACGCTTTGTCCTTGGCCCAGGATGGATAGACGATGTAGCCGTCGCACTGAATGATGCGCAGGAGAGGGAGGAGTTTGGGATCGATAGGTTCTTCTCTTTCCGGGACCTCGGGGGCCTCGGTCTTCTCAAAGAGTTCGGTCATGCCTTTCGCGTCGCGTCCGTCATGCCAGTGATAGAAGACGGTTCCACCGGGGATGTTCGACGTCCAGAGGTATCCGGTTTGCGCTTTGCCGCTGCCGGGTTGGAGGTAATGGATGGGGGTTTCGTCGAGCTGTCGATAAAGTGCTCCCCAATGTTCGTATTGGATCTCGCGGTAGATGATAGAGAGCCAGTCGGAGGCGAGCAGGGTCCAGTCGCAGAGGGTTTTGCGGTGGATGTTTACTCCCACGCGGGCGAACATTTCCGCCTGCCGGTAGTAGGGCAAGTGGCAGACGAAGCGGTTGTCGATGATCTCGGCAATGAGGCCGGGGGTGGCGATGCAGCGGTCTTGCAGGGAGGGCGGCAGCGGGTTGATGAAAGGCTTGGCGGCGGGGTCGTCTTTGCGGACGAATTTGCCGCGCACGAGCTGGATGCGGAAGAATTCCGCGGGTTTGAAACCGAGTTGTTCACGCACTTCCTCGCCGATGCGGCGAAATTCGTTAGGGTTGAGCCGGACCTCGGGAGGGTCGAGTTCTTCGCGGACGATGGGAAGGTGTTCGGGGATACGTGGGGCGCGGGTCTTCTTTTGGCGCTTCTTGTGAGCGGGGATTTCAGCCGCCGGTCTGAGGTCTGCGGGAACGGCGGCGGCGGCTTTTTTTGCGAGGTCGCCTTCGAGCATGAGTTCGAGCTGGGCGGGGTCGAGCTTTTCGCTGGATTGTCCAAAAATCCGGCGGCAGAGCGCATCGATGGTTTGCTTGAGGACGATGATCTCGGCGGCTTGGCGCGCGATGACTTGATCGCGCTGGGCGATTTGGTCCAGCATGCTTTGTTTTTCGTAACCGTCCATTTACGATGAATGTAGTAGCAAGGTGCGTGCCATTCTATCATTATACTCTGAATTATATCAGCGGATTTCATACCATGGCCGCTGGCAGCCGTCACGCATGTCGATGCCGTCGAGCAGCATGGCGAGTGCGGTGGAGTTGAGACGAAGTTTGCCGTCTTTGACATCAGACGCCTTTGGCCAGGAGAACGTACCGCGTTCGAGTCTTTTTGCCAAAATCCAAATTCCACTTCCATCCCAGTACAGGATTTTGAGCAGACTGCGTCGCTTGTTGGTGAATGCGAAAATAGAGCCGCTTTTCGGATCCTCCATCAGCCGGTTACACACTTCGTCATGCAGACCGTTGAAACTTCGCCGCATGTCGCAGGGCTCCACCGCCACGAACACTTTCAAACTGCCGGAGAAGCTCAGCATGGTCTGGCTTGTTCGAGTTGGCGAATCAGCGCGACGGCAAGCGCGACATGGTCGGCGGAGGTGATTGACAGCCTGGCCCCACCTGGCAGGAGCATTTCCATGGCCCGGTCCGCAGCCGGATTTCCGTTTCCCTCGATCAAGGCTGGAATCAGGGAAAAGAACCCGGAAGATGAGGAATCCGGCGTTGCCGACGCGGACGATTGCTTGTCCTTTTTGATCCAGGTAACCAATGTCTGATAGTTCACGCCGTGGTGCGCTGCGAAGCGCGGGGCGCTCAAACCGCTGGCCCGGTAGGCATCAACCATCGTTTGCTTCTGTTCCGGAGTGTAGCGCAAGCGACCACGCCGGTCGGCCTTCATAATGGATTCATTCATAGAAGTCATAAGTGGCAAAACTATGACGCCTATGATGTAGAGCCCTCCAGAATCTTCAGGCGGCGCTACAGACCCCGCTTACGCATTGCTCTCCAAGATAGCCGAAGGTATATCCGAAGGTGTAGTAGGCTTGGTTTCGATAGAGCAAATCTTCGCTGAGCAGGGGTCCTGTATCCCACTGGGTTTTCGACCAGACGGATCTTTCCCCGCCAGTCATCATGCGGGGATTTCGGACGTTTTGCCCAGCCACGACTGCCAGGATAAACGAAAAAACAATCAGGAAAGCTGCGAGCTTTTGGATCATCATTTGCTGGCTTCAGGCATCCTATGGCATTAGTTCCGGCGGGCCGTACATCGGTTCGTCGCAGATGGTTCCGGAACCGGGAGGCCATTCGCAGTCTTCGTGGAAGAAGAGTTTCCAGAGCTTCTGCTGTATGCGGCCTTGCTCGCCATCAGGGCGGCTGAAAGGCATTGGCCAGCTCTTGAGGTAGAGAAAATGCGGTGTGTCCCGTTTCTCGATGAAGAAGTCGGCCGCCAGCACGTCTTCTTTTGTGCATTTGGCATACTGCCAGAAATGCGGGCCTAGCCACATCTCGGCGCTTGGAGTGAAGTAAATCCCTGTGAGAATTTCTCTCACACGACCTGGATTCTTTGAACTGTCGACTAGTTCCCGATCAGGACTTAAAACACAAACACTCGTGAGAGTGTACGTTGGTAATGGATTCGGCTTGGATCCAAACCAACTTTCATAGTATTCAAGTGACGAAGTGTTTTGCCAACGATAATACAAAGAATCCCACTGCCAGCCTCCAATACAAAACCATTGCTGCATCACTCCTTCAATCAATGGTGTCCAGTCATTCAGGGCTTTCGCGTTCTCTTCGATACGGCAGGACAATACAGACTGCCTTCCCTGTTCTCCGTTGTCTAAGAGATTGTAGTCAACACTTCGTTTGGAATGCCCCGTGTTCACACGAAAGCCACTAAGCCGACGATCTTTCATTATGTAGGCAACTTCTTCTGACGATAGTTGAAGTCGTTCCTCAGAATGGAATTCGTTTTGATGCCCTGCGATCTGGCTTAAATAAAATTTTTTTGGTAAGCATTTCTCACTTTTTAGACAACTCGACAAGGTTCTCCAAACATCCACGATAGGTTCGGGAATGGAAGGAAATGAGATTTGAAAATGCCTTCTATTGGATATCATTGAGGGCCTATGTTATATGGCTGAATGAGAATCTCTACTCTATTTCTCAGTAAAGGAGTATCGATATGGATTTGAAGCGCTGACTGCAGCGCGGCGCTATCAGTTCCCGGCTTTTTTAGGATGTGCAACTTGAGCGCAGAACTTAGCGGAGATTTATCAACGAGATCGTCAATCGCATTTCTCATTGCCTGGATATTTCCGCTGGAACTTGGGTTTACAGTCGTCTTGATCTGGACCCACTTGGGACCGAAGATATCGTATCCCTCGGCGCTGGGCGCATGGGTGTAGCCCTGCTTCTTGTAAATACGGTTGAACACATCAAGCTCGCCAAGCACGCCACGAGCCCAATAGTTCTGTGGTACCTGCGGGACGCCATTTACGAAAGCAGGATCGTCGATTTTCCAAAGGTATCCCGGATTTGGATCAGACAAGAATGCCTTCAAGCGTGCTTTCGCTCCCGAGGAGAGGCTCGCGATGGAATGCGCGGGATCTTCTAGGTTGTTTGCTAGTGAAGAATTCCCTTCGAAGGCGCGGAAGAACCCCTCGAAGTATTCGTCAACCGTGCCGTCTGGATGGCCGATGATTAGGCGTTCTTCTGCTACCTTCATGAAGTTCTTCATGGTAACATCATCGCATTCGTCTCCAAGCAGGTGCATGAGTTGGGCTGTGCGTTTCGAAAGGACAGCTTCGCTTCCAGCTTTGCTGATGAGCTTGCGAATATTGCCGTTTTTGACCGCCGCGGCGAGCCACTCCTTGAAGTTGAAAGTTGCCCGCGCAAAGGTCTGAGACGCCATCCGGTTCTCCATCATGGTCAATGGCACCTCTTTGATCAGCGGGCTGATGGGTTCCCTCGCGGCGGAGGACATCATGCCATCGTAGGCGAGGCGTGTGCCGTCATCGAGGAGGGTGCCGTTGGCGAGTGCTTCTTTAAGGTAGTTGAGCCGGACGGCCACGGCGCCAAGGGCGCGGGGGCCGAGCTTGTTGATCATGCTGGTGCCGTTCTTGGCGATGATCTTGCCGACCGTGATGGTGCCTGCGGAGATGGCGGCGGTGGCGCATTGCTCTCCAAGATAGCCGAAGGTGTATCCGAAAGTGTAGTAGGCTTGGTTTCGATAGAGTATGACTTCACTGAGCAAGGGCCCTGTGTCCCACTGGGTGGTGGACCAGGCGGATTTCTCCGTGCCGGTCATCATGCGGGTGCAGAAGTCGTCTCCCCACTCGATGAGGCCTTCGATCAACCATTGTGCGGCTTGTGCGGGGACGACTTTCAGCGCCAGGTCGAAGTCTCTGGCGCTCTTCCATGTCTTGTGCCAGGCGTTCCAGGCTTTGTTGCGGAATCCTTCCCAAGTGGTGAAGTTTTCGCCTAGTTCGGTCAAGCTGGGCAAAACGACCTTGGTACAGAGGTCGTGGAGGATTTTTTTGAGCTCTTCCACGCGTTCGTCCGGGTCGCCGGACCAGCCCTCGATTTCCGCAGCGGCGTGACTTTTCACCCAGCCGCCAGCATTGACGGTTCCGTTAGCGATGAGGGCGAGGAATTCCTTGTCGTCTTTCCAGCCCGCACGGACTCCATCGCACAAGCCCATCACGAGCGGCGTGAAGCCATGGACTTGGTCGATGATGTCGAAGAACGGGATGAGGCAGGCACGGGTTTGATTGGCAAGCTCTCCGACGATGTTTGTGGTGTTCATCGCGAGCCACGTGGTGCTGGCGTCGGGTCCGGTGAAGGAACTGCCCTTCACCCAGCGGTCCACATAGGCGATGATTTTCGCAAAGTCGGGTGCGGCTTTGAGCTGGTGGGTGACCAAGGTGGGTTGGGCGCTGCTGCCGGTGTTGAGGTGGAGCTTGATCTGCACCTCGCCGACGGTGGTGTAGCAGGTGTAGAAACGGATTTTCCGCGAATCTGAAGGGTCTTTGACGAACCAGACTTTCTGGTCCGCTGGCTGTGCTGCGGGCGGGCTGGTGAGCAGTTCGTCCACGGTATTGAAAATTTTGGTGGCTCCACCGCCTAGCAGATCGCCGTAACGACCGAGGTTTTCAGGGCCTCCAAATTCCATTTCCAAGTCATCATATGCCTCCGGGATGTGGAATGATCCCGCGAGAAATTTGTCCCTTGAAACAATTTCGATCGGGAAAAGGAGGCCTAATTTTTTCGGTCCGGTTCCGTTCTCGAGTCTGGCGATGCCAACACCCGTATCATGCATTTCGAGCAAAGTGGCATCCTGGGTTCCGCTCGACGCGAGAGTTTCCCGCAGGGGACGCCATTTGCCGTTTGACCAGATTTTATGGTTCGCGAGGAGCCAGCCTTGGGATGTCGCGCTGTAGGGCTGGGTCAGCGCTACGGACTTGGTAAACTCAGCATCATCCTTTGAAACCTTCAGTCCGTTGGCGTCGGGCAGCAAATTCCAATGGCGCTCGGCAGGGGATTGCCCCGGAATTGTTGAATGAACTTGCTGGGTCAGTGTGGCGGAGGATCCCGTCGAAAACTCATCACGGGGGATTCTGTCGCCGTATGAATTAGAGTCGGCATTATATTTCCAGTATCCAACATCCGACGAAATACTGCCGTTTTTTTCGATTCTGACCGAAGAGTAGTCAAGACCGTTCGCGCTGCTACTCATGAGTGGGCCTGATGGGGTTTTCAGGAGAGCTCCCGGAGGCACGTTTATTGAATCAACCCAAAAGTCGCCACGCACATCGAGAATGTCGTCGTGGTAGCCCTCGGCCTGATAGGGCGTGTAGGTGTCATCTAGTGGATCCCAGAGACATTCCTCGGCGATGCCGCCTTCATGTCCAGGTGCCGAGAGGAGACGATCCCCAAGCACCTTGTCTCCAATCAAGGCTCTGGCGTAGGAAACGAAGGTGCCTATCTCCGCGCCGAGTCCTCCGTTTGGCCAGTATCCCTCAAATTGGTGGGAATTCTGTGCCTGATCGATCAGCAGGTGGCTGGGTGGCAAGTCTGCCGGGTATCGCGTGAGAAGCACGCTTCCGTTTTCTGAAAAATCCGTTAGCCCATAGTTTTCGGTGTCCTCCACGGGAAGTTCGACGACCACAAACTGAGGCTCTGCGGTTCGCTCCCAATCGATGACGGGGTCGGAGGGCATGGCATCGGTGATATTGTTCGATCCATCGTTGTCGACGTCTCCGAGCGGGCCGTTGGCGGGATCGAGGGTTCCGTCATCAAGCGGGTTCATGCCATAGGAAGCTTCATATTCGTCCAACATCCCGTCGTCGTCGGTGTCCGGTTTGAGAGAATTGCTGCCAAGCATGGCTTCTTCCGCATCAGTGACTCCATCTTGATCGGTATCCGTGTCGGTGATTGTCACCCGCCAAAATATTTTATCTGGGAGAGTGCCGTCCGGCTGTGTGATCGGAATGTCATATTCTGTCATGCCGCCATTGCCGATGAAGGGCTCTTCAAGGGGTTGCCAGCTTCCATCCGAAAGATCCATCGAGTAGAGCAGGGTGTATTGCTTTCCTGCGATGGTGGGCCAAGCGACGGTGATGGCTTCGGGGGTGAGGACTGCGGGATTGCCGCTTGTGTCCGTAGTGTAAACGGCCGGGGTGTGGGTGATCGCGGGGCTGACAATGCCTGCGGGTGAGTTTCCGTCGAAGGGATCGGTGCCAGCGGCGGCTTCCTGTTCATTGGTCCAGCCGTCGCCATCGGGTTCGGCTTGGGGATCGAAATTGCTTTGGAAGAGGTTGCTGTGGTTATATTGCTTTTCCCAAAGATCGCTCATGCCGTTGTCGTTCTTATCGACGATGGCGTGTGCGGGGAGAGAGGCCAGAAGCCAGAGGCCTGAGACAAGGACGAGCGCGGAGTGGGACGCTTCGGCAACGGACTGGAGCAGGATGCTCCAGCGTTTTTGGCGAGGTGGGTTCATCGTGTGGCCTCCTTCGCGGTGGTGGTGGGTTTGCCCTCGATGCGCCAGTAGTTGAGGGTGATGTCTTTGGGCTGGGGCGGATTGGCTTTGAGGTAGGCTTCGCGTTCGAGGCGGGCGCGTTCGCGGCCTTCGAAGGCGGATTTCAGGCGGGTGTATTCGTTGTTGTAGAGATCGTGCAGGGCTTGGATGGGGGCGAGATCTTCGGCGGCGAGGGGCTCACCGATGATTTTAAAACTTGCCTTGCCTTCCGGGAAGTTGGGTGGGGCGGTCGCGCCGTAGGCTTTCAATCGTGCGGCCCGCATGTCGCTTATGGATTCGAGATCGGCGTAGCCCCAGCCCATCAGCATGGAGTGGGTGGTGCCGGTGGCGTCCGCGAAGGCATGGATGCCGGATATGAGGCCGAAGTCCGCGGAGGACCAGTAGGTGATTGTCTGTCGTTTCCCTTCAGCCCAGCAACGGACGAGCGTGCGCGGCGGGGAGTCGTTGGAACGGAAAACCGTCGCGCTGATGAACGCCATTTTTGTGCGAGGATGGCTTGTTCGATAGGCCGCGACTTTTTCGCGGAAGGCGGCTTCCGCTTCCGGAGAGAGCGGCTCGACCGGTGGCGGGGGCGGCGGAAGGGCGATGGGCTTGATTTTCCGGACGGTGATGTTGCGCCCGCCTTGCTCCATGGATTTGCTTTCGAGCACGTCCGTTGCAGGGACGATGAACTTGGGTTTCGGCGGCTCGGGTGGCGGCGGGGTGCCGTCCGGGATGTTGCCGAGAATGCGGGCGGCGGTGGGAGCTAATGCCGTTTCCTCGGATAAAGAATTATTTTCGTCCTGAGAAAGGACGGGGTGGTAGCTGGCCATCAGGACCAGAAATGCAAGTGGTAATAATTTCATAGGAAGGTTGGTGGAGTCCTTCCTGGTGGACGGGGAGTTCTAAAGCCGAACGCAGTCGACCGCGATGGCCTTTGGCCGGACTTCCCGAAGGCAGGCGGCTTGGACATACGCCACCGCCTCCCCGGCCATTTGGTCGGTTTGGCGGCATCGTTGCGGTCGATGCCGACCGCTGCATTCGAGGTTTAGAAGTCCCCATCCACCGGAGTGGACTTGAAGAGAGAGCGGCAAATCCTACGATGTGGCAAGATGGAATTCGGGAGATTCCAAGCGAGTTCTTTCCAAAGCGGATATTCTCTTCGCGAAGCGTCGCTTGACCGAACCCGCCATTTTCATCCTGCGGCACTGGTAGCGGACTCAGGTCTTGGAATCGGAGTCGGCTTGCCGGGAATGCTCACACGAGACGATCCGGCTCCACCAAAGTGGACCAATTTTCGTAACATGCTTATCAACAGTCCGATTCACCAAAAAGATCGGTCGTTTTTGGAAAAGGACCGTGGGATGTAGGAAAAGGACCGGTGGATTTATTTGCAGGAACGGTCCATTTGCGATTGGGAGCTGTGGACGGGTCCAATCCAGCGGGGGAATATGGCAAAGGAATGATCTGGAATGGCAAAACCGCGTTTTTGAGTGCGGTAGGAACAGAGGATGTGCCCGGTGGATCATTCCTGTTCCTCCACCGAGCGGTCCCTAATGAAGGATTGTTTACGGACTAGGCGGCGTCGGCGGAGTGGAACCGGGATGGTTCATGGAACTACGGATTCCCCGGGCACGTTCGGCGGCAAGGTGGTCCTTGCCAAGCGCGCCTTCGATAAGGCCGACGCTTGCTTGGGCCAGCTTGTAGTTGTTTTCCCGAAGAGTGGTGGTTAGGGCGATGGCGGCTACTTTGGCGGCTTCCGCTTTTACTTCGGCAGCCTCCGCGTCATCGGTTGCGGTCGCACCATTTATAAGATTGGTGATGCGCTGAGTGGGATCGGTATCTTTGGCGATCATCTCGGCCTTGTATTCCTTGAGGATACCTGTGATTTGCCGGGTGTAGTCCTTTTCTTGTGCGTCGGTGAAGTCTGACATAGCGATGGGTGCTTACTTATTGGTTTGGTATTTACGATCTCAACTGGCTGACATCGAACTATCCGATATCATTTCCAGTGATTAGAAACTGAGTGCGCGGCATTTCCCGGTCAATGCATTTCGCACCTGGAAAGGTCGAACTGGCGATTAGGCGGATTAGTGACGAAAGAGCGGCCGCCAATAAAATGGTGAAAATCGTGACCCGTCGACGGATGAGCACGGCGGAAGGGGCTGTTGTGAGAGGTGTGTTGGAAATCCCGGGAATGAAAACGGTGCCGGCGGCTACGGATACATCGACATTCACATCGGCTGCATCTCCTCCGAATATCTCACGACGAACTGCCCTGCCAACGTTTCGAACTCGCACCGCGCACTGATGTTCGCCACCACGGCTTTGGCTGTGCCCGGTGGTATCCAACAGTATACTTCCGCCGCACCGCCCCGTGAGGTCGTTACCACCTGGCGCATCCGCAGAGCGCTTCAGCCCAGCGTGCATTTCCGCTTTAACGGGAAGGCCCTCGTCGGCTGGTGCGACGGCCACGTCACCGAGGGAATTTCCTCGGAAAAATCATCCACTAACTTCTACGGCGGCGACAACGACACCGCCGACATCGGCTTCTGCGGCCCCACCGACAACAACGGTTGGTGGAATCCGCGGAATTGATTGTTGCGGGTGGTTTCTGGATTCCGCGACGGATCCTCAAGTGGCGAGGGCGATGTGACACAGGCATTCCTGCCTGTTCTTCCTCCTACCTGACGCTGAAGAACAGGCAGGAATGCCTGTATCATGTCACTTAATCCCGTGTTCCTGTTTGAAGGCTTCCTTGGCGCCGGTGTCGTCCTTGGGCCAGTTCCGGTAGATGGTCTTGAGCGTCTGGTCGCGGTCCTTGCCGGGCGGGAGGGTGAGCGCCCATTGCGCGGCGGTTTCGGGTTCGTATTCGGAAACGGTCCCGGCGTAGGCGCTGACGGCAGCGTTTTTGGTGGGGCCGTCGGGGGCGGTGGTTAGCCATTTACCGGCGGCCTGATAGTCGTTGCGGGTCCAGTTGCTTACCAGGTTTTCGATTCGGTCATCTGCCTTGTCGGGCGGGAGTTTCTCGCCGATCCATTCGATCCACTTGCCGTTTTCATCGCTTTTGGCGGAGCCTGGCAATGCACTGGCGAAGTTCTCGAGTTCCGTTGGCGTGAAATTGGACTCGGCGATCCACCGGGTGCCTGCCTCGAATCCTGCCTCGACGAGGTTGCTTGCGAAGCGTCTCACAGCGTTGGCTGACAGTTCCGTCCTGGCTTTTTCGTCGGTGATGGTCGCCAAATGCTCGCGAAGTGCGGTGAGCGTGGCGGTCCGCTCTTCCGGCGTTTTGGCAGCGAGGATGATGCCGTTGATGGATTGGGAGGTTTCCTTGATTCCCAACTCGCCGATGAGCTTGAAGGCGAGCCTCGGATCCTCGGCGGCGGTGCCGGATAAGAGTCCGCGCTTGGCGTCGTCGGTGATGAGATCGGGAAATTTCGCGCTGTTTTTCTTCACCCATTCCACTGCGGCGAGCGGATCTTCCTTGGCCCACTTGGCGAGCGACGAGGAAATGACGTGATTGCCCATGCCGCTTTCCTTGAAGAGATCGGACGATTCGGTGAAAAGGGCGAGCGCGGCTTGCGGGTGGTCGTTAGAGAGCGTCATGATGGAGAAGCCGATAAGGCCTTGGCGCATCTCGTCATTGAGATCCTTGGCGGCGCGCACCTCGGCGATGAGGATCTTCAACTGCGCGGGATCGAGCGACATCATCCGGTCCATGATTTCCATGACACGCTTCTGTTGGGCCTCGTCGGGCTGGCCGCCCTTTTTCTGCATGGCTTCCATTTCCCTGGCGAAGGCGATGAACTCGGCGGCGGCGACCTTGGCATCCGCCTCCTTGTTCTCGCGCTCGCGCTTGGTGACGCGGACGGGTTCGTCCGGATGGTTGGAATCGATGGATACACCGAGCTGCGCGGCGGCAGCGGCGAGTTTCGCGTGGCTCTCGCGGATGGTCACTAACCGCTGGTGGTTCGGAACTCCAAACAGTGCTGCGACAAGCAGGATAAGGATGGAGGAGGCGATGGAAATTTTCATCGGAGGCAATTATTTGAGGTTTTTGAGGATTTTCTCACGGCGTTTCACATCGGAAATCTTTTCGGCGAGGACGCGGGCCTGCTCCTTGTTCTGCCGCGCGGGCCAACCGTCGAGAAAGGATGAAAGCACCTCGTCGTTGCCGCTTGCGTCGTGGTATTGCACGGCGATTTCGGCGGCTTCGGAGAACTCCATTCTGCGGCCATGCTGGGAAGCATTGGCAAGGACCGTCCCGGTCACCGCGCCGGTCTTTTCAGGGGCCTGGGCGGTCACCCATTCCCGCATGGTGTCGAGATCCCCGCGGGTGATTTTTTTCTGAAACGAAATGTTCTGGAGGCTGGATTCCGCTGCTTGCTCGACGCAGGCGGTTCGTTCGGCGGGGGTGGCTTGGATGCGGTCGAGGAATTCGGTGACTTTCGAATAGCCGTCGTTCCAGACCAAGCGGGATGCCTGTTGGCCGAGTGTCTTGGCCTGGTCTTTTTCAGAAATCTGCTCGCGGACGAGTTTGGCGAATGCGAGCTGCTGCTCCGCCTTGAGCGGTTGATGGGAAAACTGGGACAATGCCTCGTCCCGCTGGTCATCCGGCAAGGCAGCCAAGCGACGGCCGGCGGCATCCGGATCCGCGCCGAGCAGGACGTTGATCAGATTTCCCTCAAACTGGAGACGGGTCTGGCTTTTTCCGTCGAGCGACTTGCTGTGGAATTTCCCGGCAGCGATCTGCCGGTCGAACCAGGCGATCGCGCTCGCGGAGTCTTTTTTCGCCCATTCCTGCATGGCGCTGGCGAGATGCCAGCCGGACATTCCGGTTTCCTGAATTTGATCGATGAATTTCGTCAGAACAAGCTCGGGATCTTTCTGTGCGAGCGGACTGATGATCATTTGCTCGAGCATTTGGCGCGTTTCCACCGGGAGATCGAGCGCGGCAATCTCGTCGAGCGCGGCGACGAGCTCCTCCTTGCTCATGGCTTGCAGGCGTTGCTGAAAGCGCATCATGGTCCGCATGTCGCCCATGCCGCCGGCTTGGCGCATTTCGGCGAACTGGGCGGCGACTTTTTGCCAGTCGATCGGCTCCTTGTCCTTCGCCGCCTTGTCAGGTGACGCAGGCTTGTTTCGCGGCGAATCCAGCGAACCGCCGGAGGTGCGCGCGGCGATGGCTTTCTGCAGGACGGCGCTTTCCCGCTCCAGGGTGGAAATCGTCCGGTGCTGCGAGCCTAGCCAGGCTCCGGCGATGGCCAGCGCGACGACGGGAGGGATCAGTAGTGAGGTTTTCAACATTCGAAGGATCAGCGGGTCCGGACCCGGGTGTCAATGATTCCTTCGTTAGAAAAGGATTCAGGCCGTCGCCGCCTCGGCCCCGGGGTCGAACGAGTTTCTTCCCTGTCCGGGAAATTTCCTCAAGCCGGCTTCGATGCGGGTGATCTCCACGCCGACGAAACAAACGTCGTCGGAGAACAACTGGCCCTCGGCGAAGTTCTTGATCTCGCTGAAAACCTCCTGCATCAGCTCGTCCAGCGGCAGTCCCTTGCGGCTGCGGATCGAATCGCGCAGGCGGGTGATGCTGAAGGCCTCGGAATTCGCGTTCTCCGCCTCGAACAGGCCGTCGGTGAAGGCGAGGATCAGGTCGCCGGCCGCCACCGGAAGCTCTTGCGTGGAGTATTGCACGTCCTCGAAAAGACCGAGCGCGGGCCCGCCGGTCCGGCGGGCGGTGATCGGCTCGACCTCGCAATCCGCGCCGTGGACGAGGAGCGGGCTCGGGTGGCCGGCGTTCGCGAAGGTGATGCGCCCGTTTCCCACGTCCACGATGAAGTAGCAGGCGGTGGTGAAAAGCGTGGTGCCTAACTGCCGGAGGACTCCGCGGAGGGCGCGGTTCATCTCGGTGAGCAGCGCGCCCGGGTCGTCTGCGAGTTCGTCGAGTTGTTCTTCCAGCGCGCGCATCATCGCGGTGACCAGCGCGGCGCGCACGCCGTGGCCCATCACGTCGCAGATGAAGATTCCCACAGCGGTGTCCGAGACGCGGACGACATTGAAGAGATCGCCGCTCACCGAGCTGCTCGGATGGAAGATGCTGCAGAATTTCACCGCGCTTTCCGCTGGCTCCGCGCCGCGCGGGAGGGTGGGGAAATGGTGGGGCAGGAACGCCATTTGAAGTTCCCGCGCCATGCCGAGGTCTTCTTCCATAACCGCGTTTTTCGCCCACAGTTCGCGGGTGCGCTCGGCGACGCGTTGTTCGAGTTTTTCGTTGAGCGCGCGCAAGTCCGCCTCGGCCTGGCGGCGGGCTCGGCGCTCGGCGACTTCCCGCAGCGCCCGCTGGATGGCGGGGACGAGGCGGCCGGCGAGACGGTCTTTGAGCACGAAATCCGTGGCACCGCTCTTGAGCAGTTCCACGGCGATTTCCTCACCCACGGCGCCTGAGATGATGATCATCGGGACATCCGGGCTGCTTGCCCGCGCCATGGCGAGAGCCTGCCGGCCGTCGAAGGTGGGGAGCTTGAAATCCGCGAGGATCAGGCCGGGTTGGAAATCCTTGAGAGCGTGCTGGAAGTCGGGACCGTTCTGCACCCGGGTGGAGACAAATTCAATCCCGCCGCGCTTGAGTTCGCGCAGCGTGAGTTCCGCGTCGAGGTTTGAGTCCTCAAGCAGCAGCACGCGCAGTCCGTCGGTTTTGGGAGTTCTCATGCTTTGAAAAATCCGTGTTTCGTGCGGCCCGTGGTAGCGATCAGGTCATGGCTGTCTTTGCGGGTTCCAAATGGCTCTTCCCCGTCAGCGGACGCTTGCGGTTTCCCGATTCCAAATGAAGGACCTCCATGCCGATGACGCAGATGTCGTCGGTGAACGGCTGGCCGGCCGTAAAGGTCTCGACCTCGGTGAAAACATCCTGGATGAGCTTGCCTAACGGCAGGCCCGAGCGGCGGCGGATGGATTCGCGCAGGCGGTCGGTGCCAAAGGATTCGGATTGTTCATTCACCGCCTTGAAGAGCCCGTCGGTGAAGACGAGGAGGAGGTCGCCGGCGTCCACGGTGAGCTCGTGGGTGGAATAGCGGGTGTCGTCGAACAAGCCGAGTGCGGGCCCTGCGGAATTCCGTTCACTGATGACTTCCACCTCGCCGGTCGCCTCGCGGACGAGCAGCGGGCTGGGGTGGCCGGCGTTCGCGAAGGAGAGCCGTCCGCTGGCGATGTCCACGATGACATAACAGGCGGTGGTGAATAGAGAGTTCCCCAAGTGACCGAGAATGCCGCACAGGGAGCGGTTCATCTGGGTGAACAACGCGCCGGGATCCGTCGCGAGCTGGCTGAGTTGCTCCTCCAGGGTGCGCATCATCGCGGTGACCAGCGCCGCGCGCACGCCATGACCGGTCACGTCGCAGATGAAGATGCCGACGGAAGTGTCCGAAATGGGGACGACGTTGTAATAGTCGCCGCTCACCGAGTGGGTCGGATGCAGGATGCTGGAGAATTTCACCGCGCTCGCCGTCTGGGTCGCACCTCGGGGAAGGGTGGGGAAACGGCTGGGGAGGAAGGTCATCTGGAGTTCGCGGGCCATCTCCAGGTCTTCTTCCATCAGCGCGTTTTTCGCGGCAAGCTCGCGGGTGCGCTCGGCGACCCGTTCCTCGAGCTGGGCATTGAGCGCACGCAGAGCCGCCTCGGCCTGGCGGCGCGAGTCACGCTCCGCGACTTCCCGCATCGCCCGGTGGATTGCAGGGACGAGCCGGCCGCCAAGCCGGTCCTTGAGCACGAAATCCGTCGCGCCGTCCTTGAGCAGCTCCACCGCCTTTTCCTCGCCGACGGCACCGGAAACGATGATGACCGGGACATCCGGGCAGCATTGCCTGGCGATTGAAAGCGCCTGCCCCCCCGTGAAATCCGGCAGCTTGTAATCCGCGAGGATTAGCTCGGGCTGGAATTCTTCAATAGCCTGGGTGAACTCGGCGCGGGTCTGGACACGCTGCGAGACGAAAAAAATCCCTCGCTTGTCGAGCTCGCGGATCAATAACTCGGCGTCGATGTCTGAATCTTCAAGCAGGAGGATGCGCAGATCGGATTTATCAGGAGTTCTCATGGTCTCAAGCTGGGTAATTGATTGAGTAACAGCCAATACGTAATCATATTGCTCACCACCTCAAGGAACTTCTCAAAGTCCACCGGCTTGACGATATAACTGTTCGCGCCGAGCTGGTAGGCTTCGATCACATCGCGCTCCTCGCTGGAGGATGTCAGCACCACCACCGGGATCAGTTTGGTCTGTTTGTTCGCCCGCAGCTGGCGCAGCACCTCGATCCCGTCGAGCTTCGGCAACTTCCAGTCAAGTAATACGACTTTGGGCAGTTCCCGCACGTCGCGGTCCTTGTAGCGGCCCTTGCCGAAGAGGAAATCCAAGGCTTCCTGGCCATCGTGAACGTGGATGAAATGATTCGCCAGCGTCCGTTTTTTCAACGCGCGGATCGTGAGTTCCGCTTCTTGGGGGTTGTCTTCGACGAGTAAAATTTCCAGCGGGTTTTTCATGCGTTTTGATTAGGTAACGTGAAGTAAAATGCAGCACCTTGATCCACTTCGGATTCAGCCCATATCCGACCGGCATGACGATGGACGATGCGCTGGACGAGTGCAAGTCCCACTCCCGTTCCTGAGAATTCTTCCTGGGTATGCAACCGTTGGAAGACACCGAACAGTTTGTTCGCATGGCGCATGTCGAAGCCCGCGCCGTTGTCTTTCACATAGTATAGCAGCTCGCCGTTTTCACCGGGCCGCGAGCCGATTTCGATTTCACCGGGATCGTGCTGGCGGGTGAACTTGATGGCGTTGCTGATGAGGTTCACCCAGACTTGCCGGACAAGTGCTTCCGACCCGCGGGCGGGCGGGAGCGGTTGCAGGTCGAGCCGCAGCTTGCGCGAGGGGTCGCGCGCGGCCAGTTCGTCGAAAACGCTGCGAGCCATGGCGTGCATGTCGATCCCGACCGGCTCGATTGGCTGGCGGCCGAGCCGGGAAAAGGCGAGCAGGTCGTCGATGAGCCGGCCCATGCGCTGCGACTCGCTGCGGATCACGCCGAGTTTGCGCTGGCCCTCGTCATCGAGCTTTTCGGCGTAGTCTTCGAGCACCATGCGCGAGAATCCATCCACGGCGCGCAGCGGGGCACGCAGGTCGTGGGAGACGGAATAGCTGAAGGCTTCGAGCTCTTTGTTGGCGGTGAGCAGCTCGGCGGCGCGATTTTCGAGATCGGCGTTGAGCTTGCCGATTTCTTGCTCGGCCCGCTTGCGCTCGGTGATGTCTCGATTGATGCCGACGATGCGTGCCGCCTTGCCGTCCGCGCCCACCACCACCATTTCGGCGGCCTGGATGACACGCACGCTCTCGTCGGACGCGCGGATGATCCGGAATTCCCGCTGGTCCCGCCCGCAGGTGGAGATGGTGTGGGCGAGCCGGCTTTCCTGTTCGGCTAGATCCTCCGGCAGCACCTGCCTGCGCCAGTCGTGATAGGCCACACGCCCTTCCGGGTTGGTGGGCATTCCGTAGATTTCGAACATCCGCCGGTCCCAGCTGAGTTTCTGGCTTTTGATATCCCGCTCCCACACGCCGATGGCGGCCACTTCGGTGGCGAGGTGGAGGCGCTCGCCGCTGACCCGGAGGGCTTCCTCGGCGAGTTTCCGCTCGGTGATGTCGGTGCGGATCGCCACGAACTGGGACGGTTTGCCACTGCTCCCGAGGAAGGGGACGATGGTGGTGTCCACCCAGTAGGTGGTGCCGTCTTTCGCGCGGTTTTTCATTTCGGCTTTCCAGACCTTGCCATCCGTGACCGTTTGCCAGAGGTCCTTGAAATAGGCTGCGGGATGGTGCCCGGAATTGACGATGCGGTGGTCCTGACCGATCAGCTCATCGTGCGGAAACTTGGAAATGGCGCAGAATTTGTCGTTGGCGTAGGTGATGATCCCGGCGGAGTCGGTGATCGAGACGAGTGCGTGTTGGTCGAGCGCGGCCTTGAAGTCGGTGAGTGAGGCGTTGGCGGCCTGCAGTTCGGAAGTGCGCTCCTCGACGCGCAACTCCAGCCCGGCGTAGAGACTGCGGATTTCCTCCTCGGCGGATTTGCGCTCGCTGATGTCGCGGACAATCGCTTGCAGCAAGGTTCTGCCACCAAGCTCCACCGGGTTCAGGCTGATGTCGGCGGGGAAGGTGGTGCCGTGAAGGGTCCGGTGCGTCCACTCGAAAAACTGGGGCTGGCCGGCAAGGGCGGCGGTGACCTTTTCCGTCGCGGAGTCGGTGGAGGGGCGCCCGTCCGGCTGGATGAGCGAGGAGAAATCATTGATCGTGCGGCCCACGATCTGGTCGCGCGTCTGGCAGTGGAACAATTCCAGCGTGCGGGCGTTGCAGTCGATGAAGCGTTCACCATCGATGATGAAAATCGCGTCGCCGGCGTTCTCGAAGAGCGTGCGGAACTTCCGCTCGCTTTCCAACAGGGCCTCTTCCGCGAGCTTGCGTTTGATGGCGATGCGCACCACGTGCGCCGCGCGGTCAATGAGCTCAAGCTCGGCGGGTGCAGGGTGGCGGGGCTCGTGGTAGTAGATGGCGAAGGTGCCGAGGATTTCTCCATCCTGGTCGTCGATCGGCGTGGACCAGCAGGCTTGGAGTCCATGTTTGGCCGCCAGCGTGTGATAGTCTTTCCATAATGGGTCGGTGGCGACGTTTTCGACGATGACCTGCTGTTTGGTGTAAGCTGCGGTACCGCAGGATCCGGCGGCCGGGCCGATGGGGGCGCCGTCGACGGCGAAGTTGTAGGCATCCGGCAGGCTGGGTGCTGCGCCGTGGCGCAGGCGGATGCCGTCATCGTCGAGCAGGAGGACCGAGCAGAGCGCTTCGGGAAGCTGTTTTTCCAAACTCAGCATCAGGCGGTCGAGGACTTCGTACAGGGGGGTGACGCTGCCGATCAATTCGAGCGCGCTTTTTTCCCATGCCAGCATTTGCAGCGCCTCGGTGCGCTCGGTGACGTCCATAACCACGGAGGCGACTCCGGCCACGGTTCCGCGCTCGTCGATGAGCGGGGTGTTATACCACTCGCAGAGGATGGGTGTCCCGTCCCTGCTCACGTTCGCGTTGGTGCTTCGTTCGCCGCCGCTTTTCTTGATCAATGCCTGCCAGACTCCGTCCACCTGCTCCCGGTAGGCCTTCGGAACAATGAACGCCGCATGCTGGCCGAGAGCCTCGTCACGCGGGTAACCGAAAATTGTCTGTGCCGCCGGGTTCCAGTTGGTCACCCGGAAATCGAGATCCCACTCGATGACCGCCATCGGGGTTTGTTCGAAATGCAGTCGCAGTTTCTGGTTAGCGTCCCTCAGGGCTTCCTCCGCTTTCCGCCGCTCGGAAATGTCCGTGTGGGCGACGATGGCACCGCTGCCGCTGCTTGCCGGGATCAGGATCTCCATCATGAACCAGCGGGTAGCATTCGGAGAGTCGCATGGATACTCCATGGAAAATCGTTTTTGCTTGCCGGACAGGACGGCCTGCAAGCCATCGACCGCGGTCTTGGCGCAGAGATCGGCCTGCAGCAAGGCCTGTTGGCAAACTTGGATGTAGCTTGCGCCCACCCCGATTTTCTCGACGAGCAGGTTGCCGTTTTCCTTGGCGAATTGCAGCCACGGCTCGTTCACGGCGACAATCACGCCTTCGTGGTCGAGCACGGCGATTTGTGCGGGCAGCGAATTGAGGATGTCTTTTTGGAACGCCTCGCTTTTTTCCAGTGCCCGTTCCGCCTGTTTTCGCGCCGTGATGTTTTTCACCGTGGCCGAGTAGCTGATTGTCTCGCCGTTGCGGTTTTTCACCGCGAAGGGGCTGACGATCACCGGGAAGCGCGCGCCGTCCTTGCGCATGAATCTCAGTTCGAGTTCAGACGGGCCGCCACCATCCAAGGTCTCTTTAAGCGCTTGCTGAATCCGTTCGCTATCTTCCGGAGGCCAGTAGGGAAACGGCGGCTTGCACCCGACCAACTCGTCTTGGGAAAACCCGGTCATCTCACACAAGGCCGGATTCACGTCCACGGCCACCCCCTTCAAATCCAGCACCGAGAATCCGTCCTGCATGTAGCGGATCAGGCTTGAGGAAAATTCCACCGAGTCGTTCAGCGCCTCCTCCGCCCGTTTGCGCTCGGTGATGTTGGTCAGGACGATGCGGAACTCGGATGCTCCGCCGGTGGATCTGGCGGTGGTGGTGGCCTCCAGCCGCGCCCAGAACAGCTTTTGGCCACGGCCTTGCATCCGGAGCTCACTGACCTGCGGCAGCCTGGTTTCGAGTAACTTTTTGCATTGCAGGTAGTAGGTGTCCTGGTCCTCGGAGCAGATGAACCGGGAGATCGGCTGTTTTGCCAGTCCGCGGCGTGACACGCCGAGCAATCCGGCGGCCGCGTAGTTGGATTCGAGGATCACCCCCTGGTCGTTGAGGGTGATGTAGCCGACCGGGGCAAGATCGTAGAGGTCGAAATAGCGGACCCGCGCGGCCTCGATCTCCGCCTGCGCCTTGCGCAGCTCCTCGTTCTGCATCTCCAGCTCGATCTGATGCACCTGGAGGTCGTGCATCGTCCGCTTCAGGAAAAACGGGGACTTCCCCTTGATGAAGTCGGGCTCGTCGCCGCGTCGCTCGGACAGGATCGCTTCGGCTTGCTGCCGCAGCGATTCCTGGGAGTTTTCGGATGTGAAGGCATCACCGGGGGGGATATCCTTGTTGGTCATGATGGTTTTCCGCTACTAAGTGATCAATCGTTCGGTCGTGGCAATGGCATAAAGCTGCCCAGCCTCATTGATTAAGGCAGTGGCAATGACCCTGACGTTCAAAACATCCCCGCTTTTGGTCGTCCGGCGGGTGTCATGGGGTGCCAGTGATCCCTCGCCAGCAAGGCGGGTGAGCGTGGTCATTCCCTCCCCGTGGAGGTCCGGCGGCATGCGGTCGCGCAGATTCAATTCCAGTGCTTCCACCTCGGTCCAGCCGTAGATTTTCTCCGCATAGGGATTCCAGGCGAGAATCCGGCCTGTCATGTCCTGCACCGTAATCGCGTCGCGGGAGTCCCGCGCCACCACTACCAGCCGGAGCTGCTCGTTCGCCTTGGTCAGTGCGTCCCGGGCGCGGACCATTTCGGTGATTTCGACGAAGGTCATCACCGCGCCCTCGATCACGTTGTCCAGCGTGCGGTAAGGCAGGATCCGCAGCGTGTACCATTTGCCGTCGAGGGTCCGGACGTCGGTTTGCTTGGGGACCAAGGTGTTCAGCACGTTTTTGACGTACTCCACCAGCGTGTCATAGGCAGCGAGATTGGAAACGATGTGGGCGACCGGTCGCCCGACGTCGCTGAGAATGATGTTGGTGATGGCGCTGGCGGCCGGGGTGAAGCGCAGGATCCGCAGCTGGTGGTCCACGAACACGTTGCCGATGCCGGTGCCGGCGAGCAGGTTGTTCATGTCGTTGTTCGCCCGCGAGAGGTCGGCGACCTTGGTTTGCAGCTCGGTGTTGATGGTGGCGAGCTCCTCGTTGAGCGACTGGAGTTCCTCCTTGGAGGTTTCCAGCTCCTCGTTGGTGGATTGCAGCTCCTCGTTCACCGACTGCATTTCCTCGTTGGAGGATTTCAGTTCCTCGGTCGAGGATTCCAGCTCTTCGTGGGTGCTCTGGAGGTATTCCTCCTTGGTCCGGAGCTCTTGTTTGAGCGCGTTGATGCGTGCCTCGGCGTCCGCGACCGGATCGTCCGGGCCCGTGGCGGCCGGGCTGTGCGCGGGGTCCTGCGGCGGCATTTCCTCCAGCACGACCAAGAAAAGCAGGAACTCCGGCGGGGTGCCCATGCCGGTGCTCACCGGATGGACGCTCAGATTGACTCCGCTGAAGTGGCCGTTGGTGCGGACGTTGAGGCCGGGCGTCCTGACGATTTCCTGGGTGATGCCCGCCTTGTGAAGCGCTGCGGAGAGGGCGGGCCGCAGTCCCTCGCGCGCCATTGCCAGGATGTTGCTGACCTTGGTCTCCCCCGGTGCCAATTCCAGGAACATTCCGGTGCGGCCGTGTTGGTAGAGGATGTCGCCATGGTGGTTGACGAGCACGCCGGCAGGAGTGATTTCGCGCAACAGCGTCTGCTCGGTGAGGTCGCGCAGCGGCAGCTTCAATGGAAATTCCGTCTTCCGCACCAGCGGCGGCAATGCGGCCTCGACGGCCGTTATCGTTGGCAGGAAGCGGCTCATCGGCGCGCGCCGCAGGTTGTTGAAGTCCTCCTTGCGTTGATAGATCTTCGCCTTGCGGTCGACCGCGGTGAACAGGTCGCCGAAGTCACCCACTCCCTCGGACGTGCCCAGAAACAGGATTCCCTGGGGATTGAGCGCATAGTGAAACAGCGGGATGAGCTTTTTCTGCAACTCACTGCCCAAATAGATCATGAGGTTCCGGCAGCCAATCATGTCGAGCCGGGAAAACGGCGGATCCTTGATCACATCCTGCTCGGAAAAAACCAGCATGTCGCGGATCCCCTTGTGCACGCGGTAAGCACTGCCGTCCGCCTCGGCGGTGAAAAAGCGCGCCAGTCGCTCGGGCGTGACGTCGGCCGCGATGCTCGCCGGATAGAGGCCCGTGCGGGCGGTGGCGATCGCCTGCGAGTCGATGTCCGTGGCGAACACCTGCACCGTGAAGCTCTGCTTGCGCGCCTCCATACACTCCTGCAGCAGGATCGCGATCGAATAGGCCTCCTCGCCGGTGGAGCACCCGGCCGACCACACCCGGATCGTCCCGCCGGAGGGCTTGTCCGAAAACAACTTGGGAATGATTTGATCCTGCAAGATCTGGAACGCCTCCGGATCACGGAAAAAACCCGTCACGCCGATCAGCAGGTCGCGGAACAACGCCTCCACTTCCGGCGGAGATTTCTGCAGCAGCGCGACATAATCATCGAGGTCCTCGATTTCATGAACCGCCTTGCGCCGCTCGATCCGGCGGTAAATGGTGCTCGGCTTGTATTGGGAAAACTCGTGTCCAGTCCGCGTCCGCAGCAGGATGAAAATCGTTTTCATCGCGCTCTCGTTCTCGGGCGCGGGAGGCTCGGTCGAGTGGGGCGGCTTGCTGAACGCGTGGGCCACATGGCCGCTGAGCTGGGCGGGCATCTCCTCCGGCAGCAGCACGTAGTCGACCAGCCCGGTCGCAATCGCGCTGCGCGGCATGCCGTTGAACTCGGTCGACTCCGGGCTTTGCGCCATCACCATTCCGCCGGCGCTCTTGATGTCCCGCACGCCCAGGGTGCCGTCGCTGCCGGTGCCTGAGAGGACGATGCCGATCGCCCTTTCGCGCTGGTCTTCCGCGAGCGAGCGGAAAAAGAAATCAATCGGCAGACGCTGGCCGCGCGGTGCGGTGGGCGCAAGCAGATGCAAGGTGCCGTTCAAAAACGCCATGTCGTAGTTCGGCGGGATGATGTAGGCGCAGTTCGGCCGCACCACCATGCCGTCCTCCACCTCGAACACCTGCATGCGGGTGAAGTGCCGAATCAGGTCGCTGAGGATGCTCTTGTGATCCGGCGCCAGGTGTTGGACGAGCACGAATGCCATGCCCGTGTCTGTCTGCTCGCTCATGCCGGAGAAAAACGCCTCGAATGCCGCCAATCCGCCGGCCGAAGCGCCGATGCCGACGACGGGAAACCGGTTCGCCGATTCCTCGCTGGCAGCCGCCAATGTTTCTGATTTCCGGTTCCGGCTGCCTGTGTTCTTGCGTGTCATGTCGTGACCTTGCTCCTGAAACTCGGAGTTCCTGATCACTAGCAAGATCCCAAGCTTTCCCAAGGTCAAAATCACCGATGTCCTTCCGGAGGCGATGGATCAGCGCATCCGGCATTCCGGGAGCCGGCAGATTTTCATGACTCGTCATCCTCTCCGGAAGCCGCCATGTTTCCGCCAGACACCTTCTCCAACAGCAAACACCACGTTGAAAACTTTCAAAGAACTCGGCATTCCCGCCAACCTGATGCAGGGGCTTCAGGAGCTTGGCATCATCCATCCCACGGAAATCCAGGACAAGGCGATCCCGTTCCTGTTGGAAAACGGCGGCGATCTCATCGCCCAGGCCCAGACCGGCACCGGCAAGACCGCGGCCTTCGGCCTGCCGCTGCTGATGAAGGTGAATCCGAAATCCAAGGAAATCCAAGGCCTCATCGTCGCGCCCACCCGCGAACTGGCCAAACAGATCGGCAAGCAGCTTTTCCGCTACACCAAGCATTCCGAAAAAATCTTCGTCGAAGTCCTCTGCGGCGGGGACAACTTCGACAAACAGGTCGCCGCCCTGCAACGGCCGACCCACATCGTCGTCGCCACGCCCGGACGGCTGCTCGATCTCTTCCAGAAAAAGGCGCTGACTTTGATTAACGTGAAGCACCTCATCCTCGATGAGGCGGACGAAATGCTGAGCATGGGCTTCAAGAAGGAGCTGGTGAAAATCTTCGGCCTCACCCGCGCGCGCAAGAGCACCTGGTTGTTTTCCGCGACCATCCCGGACGCCATCCACGGGCTCATCAAGGACTGCATGTCGGAAAAACCTCACCTGCTGAAAATCGACAAGGCGCACGTCGTCAACCGCGACATCGACCACCAGTTCAAGATCTGCAGCCGCGACGAGAAGACCGAGTTCATCGCCAGCTTCCTCAAGCAACAAAAGACCAACCGCGGCGTCATTTTCTGCCGCACCAAGGCGGGCGCGATCGTACTCGGCAAGCAGCTCACCACCAAGGGATTTCCGGTCGATGTCCTGCAAGGCGACCTCACCCAGAAAGAGCGCGACACGGTGATGCGGTCCTTCAAAAAAGAACGCACCCAGTTCCTCATCGCCACCGACGTCGCCGCCCGCGGGATCGACGTGGAGGGGCTTTCCTTCGTCATCCATCACCAGCTTCCCGAGCAGATCGAATACTTCACCCACCGCAGCGGCCGCACTGCGCGGGCTGGAAAAAAAGGCGTTTCCCTCGCGCTCATCGAACCGCGTGAACGACCGAAGATCACCAAGTTGGAAAATGATTTCGACCTCACGTTCAGCGAGGTGCACTAGCAACACCGGAGATGCCGGGAATTGCGGATAGGCCTGTGCTTTCTAACGCCAACGGTGTTTTGCCCTCCCGCCCGGGGTTGGTGCGAGGAACGACCGCCTACCCAGGGAAACTGCGGTCCTGCAAATCGAACCACAACGTGGTTCCGGCCTGCGGGGGTGGAAACGGCCTCCAAGAATTCCCTCCATGCCGGAACCCCGTTTTCGCGAAATCCCGGCCTTCAGCGAGCCCCTTCATCTCAGACTTTCTGCTGTCAGCATTGTAGGTTTACTCAAACCTCCCTTTTTGTCCATCTACGGTCCATCCATCGGCTCTTTCAACTGCCAATGCCCCAAACGTAAGTGCCTAGCTGCCGTTTCCCGGTTTTTGCGATGGCGTCGGCGACTGCATTGATTTCCGTAACAGTTGTAGCTGTTCCAGCCCAAGAGAGGCGCGGTGGTTTTGACGGGCGCTTGGGCAGTTGTCACTGCGGCTGCGAAAGGGGTGAGGAGCGAGAAAATTGCGAGCAAGCCCAACTTGCCTGCGCGATGATGTCTAGTGGTTTTAATGGGATTAGGGAGTTACAACTGCGCCACCAAGCCATGAAAAATCCGCTGCATGCGCCAATTGTGAACTTGTGGCTTACTCCGCATTTCCCGGGAATTTTTCGGCTAATGTGACAAATCAGGCTGGCTGGATGATTTATCAATTTCTCGGGCTTTCATTCTTGAAACCATGAAACAATGGGACAGCTTCGCGGGATGACATACAAAACCCGTATCGCGATTTTGCCCGCCCTTCTCTTTGCCGCATGCTCGCTCACTTGCGCCGTTGCTGCCGAACCCGAGATACCGACCGCGAAAACTTTGCTGTTTAATGGTAAAGACATGGCGGGCTGGGTTTCCCACTTGAAGGACGGTGCCCCTGCCGAAGGAACTTGGTCTGTGAAGGATGGACTGCTCATTTGCACCGGAGCTCCCAATGGGTTTCTGAGAACGGAGAAGAGTTACACGCAATACCGATTCACCGTGGAATGGCGCTTCACCAAAACGGGGAATACCGGGGTGGTCGTCCACATGACACCGCCCGACAAGATCTGGCCAAAGAGCATCGAGTGCCAAGGCATGCACAAGAACCAAGGGGATTTCTATCTTTGGTCCGGCGCAACCGCCAAGGAAGGGACGCCGCTGCTGAACAAAGAAGGTCAAGTTCGGGGCTACAAAATCGCCCGCGCAGGTGCCGATGCGGAAAAACCAGCGGGCGAGTGGAACACATTCACTGTGGTCTGCGATCAGACCAGCGTCACGATTCTGGTCAACGGCAAGGAAGTCAACAAGGCCACCGAAGCCAATCTTGTCAGCGGCTTCATCGGCCTTCAGTCGGAAGGCGGCGCGTTTGAAATCCGCCAAGCGGTCATTGAACCGCTATGATGAATTGAGCAGCGAGCATGCGGGCCCAGCTAACTAGCTCAAGTTCCCGGACGAAATAGCTCAAGTTCCCGGACAATAAGTAGAGTTTTTTAGCGGCGGGGGCCAGGATGGATGGCATGGTTCCGAACCCATCGTCGGAGAAATCATGCATCCGATTCACCGGGAGCTTCGTTGCTTCGAATGAGGGTCCGGTCCGGGAGTCCCGGTCGCATCGCGACGCCGGGAATCGATCCCACCGGCATCTGCCTGACAACCAAACCAAACAACCAAACCAAACAACCGATATGAAACTCACCTTGAATCCAATCACGGCGGTCCTGCTGGCCGCTGCCATCGCGGGCCCGGCCCGCGCCGACGATCGTCATGAAAACGACGACGATTGCAGATCGCGCAATCTGGCGGTGATCGGCTTGACTGCCGACCAGCGGCTCCTTTCGTTCAAAGAGAGTTCACCGCACAAGGCGAAAAGCAGCAGCGGGGTCACGGGGCTGATCGATGGCGACACGGCGCTGGTCGGCATCGACTACCGCGTCCAGGACGGCAAATTGTATGGCGTTGGAAATGCCGGGGGCATTTACACGCTGGACCCCAAGACCGCGGTTGCCACTTTCGTCAACCGCCTGTCGGTGGCCTTGTCCGGCGCGTCGTTCGGCGTGGATTTCAATCCCGTCGCCGACCGCTTGCGCATCGTTAGCGACACCGGACAGAACCTTCGCCACAACGTGAACGCCGGCGGCGTCACCCTGGTCGACGCCGTGCTGAACTACACCGCGGGCACCCCGGCTGGCGGAATCACCGGTGCGGCTTACACCAACAACGACCTGAATCCCAACACCTCCACCACCCTCTATGATCTCGATGCCACGCTCGACCAAGTGGTGATCCAGTCTCCGCCCAACAACGGATCACTGGCGGCAACCGGCAAATTGACCGTCGACTCGGCTTCCGCCACCGGATTCGACATCCACAGCAAACTCCGCGACGGTGTGACGGTCGAGGTCGAGGCGCTGGCCAGTTTGTCCTCCCCCACCGGCACGGCCAGCTTGTACTCGATCCATCTGCCCACTGGCGCGGTGATCTGGCGTGGCACCTTCAAGAGCTCCGACCTCGTAACCGATATTGCGATCCCCTTGGATCAGCATTGATCGTGCTTCTCGGTCGACGGTGTTCCCTGCCACCGGCCGGCGTTTCCATCCGGATTGGAAACGCCGGCCTTCGTTTCGGAATAGCCGGCCAATTGTAACGGCAGCGTCTACCATTGAATGCCTGACGAGCAATATGACTAGAAATCGGGCGCTTTGTTGAAGAATTCCGCAAGTCCATGCATCCGCATTTCCGTCCGCGGCGTTACTTGAGATGTTCAGCCTCGCCTGAGAAGATTGACATGCAATGAAAGCTCCAAACCCGCGCCCGCATCTCCTGCTTGGTCCCAGAAACTCCGCCCGAGCGGCGAAATATTTCTCGATACGACTCGCACATGCTCTAGCCTGACCGCATGGAAAACGAGGTGAGTCCCGAGGAGCTTCTCGCCCGGATTGCGGCGGGCTGCACAAACTCGTTTTCCAAACTCTATGATGATTTCTCCGCCGCACTTTTTGGCATCACCCTCGGTATCTTGAAAAACCACGCTGAAGCAGAAGAAACCCTGCAGGACCTGTTTGTCTCCATCTGGGAGAAGGCCTCACGCTACAATTCCCAGCATGGGAAAGCCACCACCTGGCTCATCACCATGGCTCGGAACCGCGCCATTGACCGCCTCCGCTCGCGGCAGCGCCGCGAAAAACTCCACGCCTCCGCCCATCATGAAACTTTCCTCGACCCACCGACCCAAGAATCTCCAGACAGTCCGCTCATGGCCTCCGAGCGGGCCCTCCGTGTCCGCCTGGCACTCAAATCCCTGCCTGAGGAAATGCGCATCGCCCTCGAACTCGCATTTTTCCACAGCTTGACCCAAACTGAAATCGCAGAGACTCTCCAAGAACCACTCGGCACCATAAAAGCCCGCATCCGAAGAGCGATGGAGCGCGTTCGTTTAATACTTAAAAATGATCCAAGTTCCCAAGAGCCCGACGAATTCCTGATATGATTCCCAATTCCAACGATCCGCGTGACCACGCCGCAGAACTCGCCGCCCTTCACGCGGTCGGGGCTCTGGACGGTGAGGATGCCGCCGCTATGGCGCATTGCGACGACTGCCCGTTTGGCAGAGCCGCCCTGGCTGCGCTTGGATTTGAAAACACTGCCGCCGCCATTTCTGCCACGGTCTTTCCACCGGTGGCACCCTCTGCCGGTTTGAAAGATAAGATCATGGCCCGGATCTCCCCGGCCGTGCCCGAGCCGAAAGAAACGGTCACCCAATTCATCTTCGACGACGAGGGCGCGTGGCAAACCCTGCCCGGCGGGAAAATCCGACTCAAGACTCTTTCCGATCTCCCGGCAGCCGGGCACGCCATGATTGTCTTGGATGCCGCGCCGGGTGCGGTCTTCTTCCCCCATGCCCACGAAGGAATGGAAGAAATCTTCCTCATCAGCGGGGATCTCACCACGAATGGTCGCGTGCTCGGCCCGGGCGATTATCTCCGCCACGCGGCAGGCACTCATCACCAGAAGGCCACCAGCGAGCATGGCTGTCGCGCCATCCTCGTCACTGCGCGGGAGAATCACCCTCGCAAAGCCATCGGGACCTACAGCGAACTGCGAAATCTCGTAAAGGGCGTTTTCGGGAGCTAACTGAGCTTCCCACCCGGCTGCCGAGCCACTAGATCCAGCGAGTGAGATTATCTTTTCTCTGGTTGGCCCTCGCAATCGTTCCGCTCCATGCAAACGGCATCGCCCGTTGGGGATTCGGCGCGGCGGATGCGGCCACCGGCGGATCCTTTTCCGCCACCGGCGGGGACCCGCTTGCCACCTTGCAGGGGAACCCGGCCGCCATGTCACAGCTCGGGCCTGGCGGCTTGACTCTCTCCGCAAATGCTCTGCTCGGTGACGCCGACTATTCCCGCAGCGGCGAGGATTATGAATTGCAGAGCGCCTTCGGAGTCATCCCGGAGGCTGCGATCGTCTGGCAAGTCCCGGAGCGCCCGCTCTGGCTCGGTGCATCGTTTTCCGCTCCTAGTGCGCAAAAGGCGGATTGGAACTACCCGGATGTTCCCGGCGGCATCGGTGGTATTTCCTATGCAGACGCCGGCCACGAGAGCAGCTTCCTTGTGGCCAAGGCAAATCTATCTCTCGCTTGGAAACCCGCCGAACAGTGGTCCTTCGGTATGAGCGTCGGCCTTCTGTATAGCCGCGTGGACTTCGACGCACCCTTCATTTTCCAGACCAATCCCGCCCTGGCTGGAGCCAAGGTGGATCTCGACCTTGAGACAAGCGGCTGGGCACCCGCCTTCGATGCGGGCGTGCTTTGGGAACCCGACGAGCAATGGAAAATCGGCCTCCGGGTCCGCGCCGCGAGCAAGCTCGACAATGACGGCACCGCCCGCGCGGATTACTCCGCCCAGCTTCCTCCGCTCGGTCTCGGCGGCACGGATCCCATCGCCGAGTATGATGCTTCCACGGCGAACACCCTCCCGCTCACCCTCGCGCTGGGCACCTCCTTTCAATGCACCGGGAAGCTCCGCCTCGGCGCCACCCTCGAGTGGTTCAACTGGAGCGACTCCTTCGACGAATTCCCCGTCCGCCTCTCCGACGGGTCGAACGCCGCCATCAACTCCGCCATCGGCCCATCCCCATCGGACGATGTGCCTCTGCGCTGGGACGACCGTGTCGCCATTGCCCTCGGTGCGGAATATGCCCTCCGCCCCGACCTCACGCTGCGGGCCGGATGGCGTTACGCAGAGTCCCCCGTGCCCGACGATCTCGTCACCCCGTTGAATGGCTCAATCCTCGAGCACTCCTTCGCCGTCGGTGCCGGGTGGAAACTGGGCGATTGGAGAATCGATGCCGCCTACACACTCGGACTAGGCGAGCAAACCGTGGGCACCAGCGGCTACCGCTCGGGCGAATACTCCGCCAGCCAGCTCAAGGTGGCGGTCCACGGTCTCGGCATTTCCGCCAGCAGGGGTTTCTGACGTCCCTTCGCGCCGGATCACGCCACTCGCTCGAAAAACCAAAACGCGCCAGCCGTCGTGATGCACAGCGCGGCGAAGTTCGTGAGGTGGCGGGCCGCGACCGGTTGGTGATTCCGCAAAAGCGCCAGCAAGGGCGCGACTGCGAGGATGATGCAGACTTGGCCGATTTCCACGCCCGCATTGAAAGCAAACAGCGCCACCCCCAGCGCGTGGCGGGGCAGCTCCATTTCCTGAAGCACACTGGCGAAGCCGAAGCCATGAATGAGGCCGAAGGTGAAAGCGAACCACAGCCGCGGATCGCGAAGCTCGTTTCCAAGAAAGGCATGAATGCCGACGACGACGATGCTCAGCGCGATCACCGGCTCGACGACATTTGCCGGCGGAATGAGAATCCCAAACGTGGCGAGACACAAGGTGATGCTGTGGGCGACGGTGAAGGCGGTGATGATCCGCAGGAGCCTGCCCAGACGCCCGCCTAGCAGCAATAGACCGACGACGAACAGGATGTGATCCGGGCCGATGAAGATATGGCGGACTCCCTCGTAGGTGAACTCGCGAATGATCGGCCAGACCCCTTGTTTCTCCGCGAGGGGCAATTGCTTCAAGGTGGAGCTTCCCTCGAAGACTTCCTGCCGGGACAAGAGCTGCCCTTGATAGAAATTCAGATAAGTCCGGTGCCGTGGGTCATAGGGGAAAAGCCGACACTCCACCGAGATTTCGCGCAGCGGCGCCGCGCCTTGATAGGTGAATTCCAAGCGCACGTCCTCTCGTTCCGGCACTGGAGTTGCAGCGACCAGGCTGGCGGCAAGGGCCTTACCATCCGACTTCACATGGAGACGGGCGAGGAGGATCTTGGCGAGTTTTTCCTCATGCCGCTCCAGCACGGCGGGGTCCAAAAGCATGGTTGGCTCCACATCTGCCAACTCATGGGCAAGGTCCGCAGTGGAGGCGACGAGGCTGGCCCGGAGTTGCTTGCCCTCAAGGTGGAGGTCGAGGAAACTGGTGGGTTCTTCGTGAGCGTGCGCGACTTGCACGGCAACACAGGCGGCGAGCGCACGGAGGAGGCGGGAGATGGACTTTCTCATGAGTGTTTAGGGTTCGCCAGCGGTATCCGCCTGAGTGATCGATTTCGGGGAGTCGAGCTGTTGGAGCGCTTCCACCGCCAAAGGTGCCTGGATAAGGCTGAAATGGGGATTCATGGCGATTGCTTGCTTGAGGTGCTTCCTTGCGGACGTTAGATCGCCATAAGCGGAGGCGATCATGCCGGCGTGGTAGTGGATCTCAGGATCGGGAGTCTTCTGGCTAAGGGCCGTCTTCATGGCGGCGATGGCCTGGGGGAGCATGCCGTTTTTATAGTAGACCCACGCGAGGGTGTCCGCTTCCAGGACGTTCTTGGTGAGCTTGTGCTCCTCCGCCATGCGTAGCGCTTCGATGAGATTTCGATCCGTGTCCGCGAGGAACTTGGCCATGAAGCCATGGTCATGAACTCCGTCTTTGACATCGGCTGCGTGGAGATTCTCGACCTTGAGATAGAATTCCGCAGCAGCCTCAGCCTTGCCCTGCGCGATCATCAGGTCACCGATTCCGGCGTAGGCATGTGGGTTGGGACCCGACTCAAGCAGCGTGTGATAGTGATTTTCCGCAAGGGAAAAGTCCCCCTTCGCGGCGGCGATGCGAGCGGCGAGGAGCAGAAGGTGGGAGTTCCTCGATCCCGCATCCAGTAAGGGGCGGATGGTGTCTTCCGCCGGGGGCAGCGCTCCCTGGTGGAAAAGCATGGTCGCCATCCGGACCCGGCACCAGGCGGTGTTTTCCGCAAAAGGTGCGCCTGCTGCGATGGCCTTGCTCATGAGGGTCATGGCTTTGTTCGTCTCGCCCGTAAGCCAGAGGAGATGCGCCCCCCGGCTCCAGGAAGAGAGATCCGGGCGGAGATCCATCATTTTCTGATAGTGCTCGAATGCGAGGTCATAGTCGCCCAGCTCGAGCGTGGCATCGCCCAGGATGCCGAGTGCATCGATGCACTCGGGATCGGCGGCCAAGGCTTGATTTCCCCAATCGATGCTTTTGTCAAATTGGTGTCTAACACCGGTGACCCAGGCCATCCCGGCAAGTGCGGCGGCGCTCGTGGGCGCACGACGAAGAGCCTCCATGTAGGCGGCCTCAGCGGCATCATGGTAACGGGGAGCCTCCGTCTCACGCTGGAGTTGGGCAAGTGCGTCGCCGGTTAGAATCCAGTTCTTCGGTTCGCTCGGGGAGGTGCGGGTTTTCTGAAGCGCGGCGGCGAGGAGCGTGCCCGTGGGGGTGGAAGTGTCTGGAAGAGGCAGGCGGCTGAGGACCGCCTCGGACGTGGGTGCGGAGATAATTTCCGGAGAAGATTTTTCAGAAGGCTTCTGAATGAATCGGGCGGTGGAAAATGCGACACCGATGCAGATGGCCGGGAAGATCAGGCGCACCAAGGATGAGGCTGCGGGAGAGGATGGTCTGTTCATGACTTGAGAGGGGAAATGGCACTGGCGGCGTGAATGCGCCGCCAGTGCCGGTTTTGTTGTTCTGCCACGAATCAACTGAGGGGAAGCGGTTACCCGTGATTAGAATCCGACGTTGGTTCCGGAGTCTTTCGAGTGGTCAGGTCCCGCATGCGGGGTGGCCAGGTAAGGGAATGTGCGGTTGTAGGTTTGGTCGTTTGAGGGGACGTTGTCGCCTACGACAGTGATTGTGGAAAAGCTAGGTCCGCTGGCTATGGCCGTAAGGGCGATGTCGATCGCGTCGTCACCGATCCGGCGTCCGTTCGGCCAGCCCGAGGGGATTTGCACGCCGGCACCGTTGGCGATGGTGTCACCGCCAATGAAGCTGAGGCGGTTGAACCCTTCCTCCCCGGGCACCCGGACTGGGCCGGTGGTGGTATTGACCCGGATCACGTCGGGGATGTAGATCGCCTGGAGGTCCGCGCGGCCGGTCGTCTGGAATGCGGTGCCAAAGACGGCGTTGATGAGGACTGCCAATTCAGAGTTTTGCGCGTAAGTCGCAAAGGTGGTGGCATCCGTGGTGGGTGAGCTGCGGTTATAATGATCCTTACCGGCCAATGCGACGAGGGCTTCATTGAACAGCGGATTCCCCAAACGATTCACTTGGACGAATTGGCCGACCGAAACATCCGCTGCGACCGAGGTGCGAAGCGTGATGCGCGGGCGGCTCACGGATGCATAGACACCCACGCCGCTGCTCGCAGGCTGCAAGGCACCGGTGTAGGGGATACTGGGCAAGGCGGTGAGTGGAATGACGATTCCATAGTGGAGGACGTTGAATCCCTTGAAGCCATCGACGCCATTTCCATCCTGGCCGAGGCCGTCGGCGAGGGTGCCATTGTTATCGAGGATGCGGCTGTCGAGCAGGTCGAAAATCGCGGGCGTGTCCGCGAAGAATCCGTCCTCGCGGGGTCCGCACATGACCGTAAATCCTGTAGGGACAGCAGCGGTAGGTAGATCGTAAGTCGTCTGCCGGGTGTAGGTGTCCAAGGTGGCGCGGGTGGCTGCTCCGGAGACTGCCGCACCGGTGGTGGGGTTGTTATAATCCGGCGTGGTCTTGAGGCCGACGTTAGGCGGGGCAACCATCAACTGGGTGGAACCGTTCAAACTAGTGCGGCTGTTTCCGATCACGCTGGAAACATTGTAGGTCTGCACGAAGTTCTGACGGGCATCTCCGACGTTGACGATCGGCCCGATTTCCGTGCCACGTCCGTAGCGGAGAATCGTATTGGTGTTCTTGTAGTTTCCGTTCGCCGCGCTCACTGCGGAGAACTGGAAATCGTAACGCTGGAGCTCAGCACCCGTGTTAGGGTTGGCGATGTGGATGGTATAGAGGGCGTCTGGCGAAAATGCTTCATACATACTACCGTCGCCCGGTTCTGAAAACGGTCTGACGGCGACCTCGACGACCAATGCCCGCTCGCCCGTGGGGCGCTGACGGATGAAGGCGTAAACATCGGTGAGGTTTGCCTGAGGATCGAGTTTGATCAGCGGAGCATCACTGTGACTGGATGCGCGGACTGTGGCGAGTGGAGCAAAACAAGCGGCAGCTCCGAAGAGCAGCGCACTTGAGCGGATGGATAAGCCGGCGACTTGGCGGGCGGTGGATGTAGTTTTCATGATTCAGTTATGGATTGGGGTGGGGAGAATTAATGTGAGTCTTAACGGCGGCGGCGGGCCGCAACGGGCAGAAGTGCGAGGCCGACGAGCAACAAGGAGGATGGTTCAGGGACAGGCGCGATCGTCGATCCGGTGAATTCGGTCCCTTCGATATCGAACGCCGTGAAAGTCACCGTGCCGGGAGCCAGCGCGCTGGTGAACTGAAACGGCGAAACGGTCGATCCACCCGCGAAGGTTTGATCCGTGAACAGATCGCTGTCCTCGGTGAAACTGATGAATCCCTGGAATGCGTCGAAGGTCAGTGAGAATCCTGTCGGCGTTGAGACCCCTGCGATGTTTGCCGCTGAGTTACCTAGGATGGATATCAGCCCCAGATCTGCAGGTCCCGTGTTCAAGACCGAGTAGGAGTAAGTGTAAAGATTGGTGCCCGAATCCAGATTGAACGAGCTGTTGATGGTGACGGCTGCTTGACTGGTGAGCACCGAGGCTGCCCCGAGAAGTAGGCAACGCGCGATGAGGCTCCCGAGTGGCTGGTGGAGTGTGATCTTGTTTTTCATGGTGAGGTGAGGGGCGGATTTGCGCCATACCCAAACAACGAGCGCCACGATTCACCGGATGCATCAAGATGACTGATTTTTATTTCCCGATCTGTTTTCCGAGTTTTCTTCGGAAATGGACGTGGCTTTGAAGGGGGCCCAAGTTCCCGTCATCGCTGGGTCAAGCGTGGCAGTCTCATCCTCCGGCCAGACGCTGACACTGGCAGCTGATTCACGCTGCGATGAGCGACATGGCGCGGCTTGCTACCGGCGAAATCCCCGACCGCTGGGATGATCGATAACCATCAAGCTGGAGAATGATTTCGACCTCACGTCCACCGAGGTGCGTTAGCAACACCAGCGAAACGGGTGGCCGCGCGCCCACGGAAAACGACGCTTGCATTCAAAACGTGTCCTGCTGAAATTCTCGTGATGAAAACACCACTCCTTCTGTGCATCCCCGCGATGATTCTTTTCACCTCCTGCGCCCAAGACACCATGGACGGCAGCACCTTCTCGAGAAATGAAGCCCGCCAGGCGCAGTCCGTGAACCCGGGCCGGATCACTTCGATCCGCAACGTGACCATCCAAGGTGACAACACCGCCGGAACCATCGTCGGCGGAATCGCCGGCGGCGCGATCGGCAGCAACATCGGCAGCGGCCGGACATCCAACACCGCAGGAGCCATTGGCGGTGCGCTTGTCGGTGGTGCCGTCGGCTCCCATGCCCAACAGAGAATGGGAACCCGCAATGGAATCGAAATCACCGTGCGCCTCGATGCGGGCGGCTCGGTCGCCGTGGTGCAGGAAGTCAGCGCGAACGAGCGCTTCAATGTCGGCGACCGCGTGCGGGTGCTCTCCACCGGCGGCCGAACCCGGGTGTCGTTCTAAGCAAATTCCTCAGGAAGAGCCTCCATCCGTCAGGGTGGAGGCTTCTTCGTGTCAATAATACGGCCTGAGCATCCAGTAACAAACCGGCCCGGTGACGGCGACATAGAGCCACAGCGGGAACACCCAGCGGGCGAGCTTGCGGTGCGCGGCGAAGCGGTTCGTCCAACCGGCGATGAAGGTGAACAGGATGAACGGCAGGCTCACCGCCGCGGTGACGATGTGGGTGATGAGCAGCAGGAAATAAACCGTGCGCAGCGTGCCCGTGCCACCGTAGCGCGTCGGGTCGTTCGTCATGTGATAGGCGACGTAGGATAGCAGGAACAAGACGGAGAGAAACATCGCGAAAACCATGGTGGCACGGTGCATCCGGACGTTGCCGAGCTTGATGAAAATCACGGAAACGATCAGCACCACGGCGGCGGCGGCATTGATCCCGGCGTGGATGGGCGGCAGGAAGGTGGTGGACCAGCCATCAGGCAGTGGCAGCTTGACCTTCTGCATCACCACGACAAGCAGCAGCACCAGGGCGGATAGAATCCAGGCGGCTAGGCAGAGTTTTTTCGAAAGTTCCTCCTGCGGCGCACGCGTGACCCAGTATTTGCGCTCTTCATTCATCAGATGCCGGGCGTTTTGTTTTTCTCAAGCTCCTGACGGATGCGGCCGAAGAGCTCGTCTTTGAGTTTTTGATAGAGATCCGGATCGAGCTTCTTGCCTTCCTCGGAGCGGGCGTCGGCGAGCGGCCACTTGCCGATCACCTTGAAATCCCGGTCTACCAGGATGAATCCGAGATCGTGGGCGTACTTGCCGTTCGCCGCGATGTCGAGCGGGTCGGAGCGCTCGCGGATGCCGAAGAATTTGAGTTCCTTTTCGAGATACTCGTGAGTGGTCTTGGCGTCGCCGGCGTTGAGGAACCACCAGTTTTTCGTCTCGGCGCTGAGAGCCTTGGCGTAGTCGGCGAGTTTCTCCTGCTTGTCGTTTTCCGGATCCACGGTGATGCAGGTCATGTGGAAATCCGGGTGGACCTTGAACTCATCGTAAATTTTCCGTAGCTCTTCGCCGTTGCGGACCGCGCAGTGCGGGCAGATCGCAAAGAACTCGGCGGCGATCCAGACCTTGCCGCGCAGGTCGGAGAGCTTGACCGGCTGGTTGTCCTGATTGACTGCGGATAGATCCTTTTTGATCTCAAACCACTGCGGCGCGGTGTCCTTGCCGGTGTTGACGGCGATCGGTGCCTGATAGGGGGCGTTCAGCCCCTTGCCGAGCCAGAGGGCGATGCTGACAATGCCGATGCAGAGGACGGCGACGCCGGTGTAGAAAAGCGTGATGGTGGTGTTGCGTTTCATTATTTTTCAATCGGTTCTGCGAGCAGCTTGTCGATGGTCTGGTTGAGCAGGAGTTCCAGCTCCTGGACGTTGTTCCGGTCGGTGCCGGTTTTGGCGCCTTTCGCGTCCCAGGCGGCGGCCTGTTGGAAATCAAAGGTGGCGACAAACGGCGGGCCGCCTTGTTTCTGCGGGACCACGGCGCGGCGGATGTGGCCGTTCTTGTCGATCAGCACGATGGAGGAATCGTAAAGCCATTTTCCATCAACTTCGTTCGGGTAGATGTTGGTCTTGAGTTCGTTTTTGATGAACTTGTGCAAGGTTTTCGGTTCGTTGCCACCGACCCACCACTGGGGCAGCTTCATGCCGTTCGAAGCGGCAAAATCGGCGAGGCTGGGAAGCAGCTTTTCGGCGGAGAGAGGATCGACGACCAGCGTGATGAGGTTGAAGTCGTGGGTCTCCGCGCGGGCGGTGGCGAGGCGTTTCATGACGGCCATGCTGAGTTCCGCGGCCTGCGGATCGCGCAGGCTGGTGACGTTAATGGCGACGACATGGCCGCGGAGATGAACCAGATCGTCGATTTTTCCGTCCTGGCGGAGCATGCGCAGGTCGCGCTCCGGGGTGATGCGATAGATGACGGCCGGGCGGTCGTCCTTCGCTTGGCCGACGGACCAGCCTTCGTAGGCCTTGAGCACCAGCCAACCGCCGAGCAGCATGATGCCAACGAGCACGAACGCGGTGTTGCGGAGCTTTTTCGGATCGCGGACGGCGGGTTCGAGACTGGGATCAGGCAAAGGCATGGGCGGCGGAAGGTAAGCAGGAGTGGCGGCGAGGCAAGCGGAGACCCGCATTTTTACGATCTGGCCTCAAGTTGACGTATTCCCGACTCAGGCACTTGGCACTTCTTCCATCGCCGGCTTGCATCCGCATCCGTTTGAGGCTAATTCGTGGCATGGCTTCAGCCGAGAAAAAAACTTCCATCAAGAAGGCGGCCGCCCGACTGGTGCGCGAATTGCCTGAATCCGCCAGTTGGGATGACCTGATGTATGAAATCCTCGTGCGCCAGAAAATCGAAGCCGGCCTCAACGATTTGCGGAACGGGCGCAAGCATGACCACGAAGCTGTCCGCAGCGAGTTCGGCGTGGCATGACCATCGTTTGGTCAGCACAAGCTCGGCGCGATCTGCATGCCATCCGCGACTTCATTGTCCGCGACTCGGATCACTATGCGCGATTGCAGATCGATCGCTTGATCTCCCGAGTCGAACGTGCGGCTGGAATGCCTTCCAAAGGGCACCCCGTTCACGAATTCATCGAATCCGGCCTGCGAGAAGTTCATGAAGGCTCCTATCGAATCATTTACGGTATCGCCGACGATGAGTTCCAGGTGGTCACTATCGTTCACATGAAACAGCGGGTCACGCGCCGCCGTCTCCGCTAAGCGGCGAGGCAAGTGGAGGCGGTTATTTTTTCGCAACCTTGATCTCAAACATTTGCGGCCAGTATTTCCCGGTGACGAGTAGGTGGCCAGTGGCAGGGTCGTAAGCGATGCCGTTGAGGACATCGGCGCGGTTTGGCTTGGTGAGTTGTTTTTTCAGCCCGGACAGGTCGAGCCAGCCGGTGACTTGACCGTCTTCCGGCGAGATGCGGGCGATTTTGTCGGTCGTGTAGACGTTGGCGAAAATCTGTCCGTCGATCCATTCCAGTTCATTGATATTCTTGAGCGGGATCTTGCCGTCTTTAACTTCGAGGGTTCTGACGACGGTGAAATCCTTGGGATTGATGAATTTCAATTCGCTGGAGCCGTCGCTCATGATGAGTTGTTTGCCATCGTTGGTGAGGCCCCAGCCTTCGCTCTGATAGGTGTGGCTGCGGACGGGCTTGAAGGTTTCCGGCTCGAAGACGTAAGCGGTGTTTTCCTTCCAGGTGAGCACGAACATTTCGTCGTTGAGGATGGTAAGGCCCTCGCCGAAGACGGTTTTGGCGAGCGGGCGTTTGCGGATCACCTTGCCGGTGGCGGACTCGATTTCGCGCAGCGTGGATTCTCCGTATTGACCGGTGCTTTCAAACAAGCGGCCGCCGGTGAGTTGCAGGCCTTGGGTGTAGGCGGTGGGATCGTGCGGGCGGGTGGAAACGATCTGATAGCCGAGCTGGTCTGGTGCGGATTTCTGGCAGGAGGTGAGGGCCAGCACGGCGGCGGCGAGCGAGGCGAACCATTTCATAAGGTCAGAGGGCAGTGAATTTTTTCCAACATTCGAGGAAGCCCGGAGCAAAATCCGCCGGGTTGGCGGCGATCCAGGCAGCGATTTCAGCGATCGGGAACCACATCACCGCATCCACCTCGGCGGCGGGGAAACGGAGGTTTCCGTCGTGGCGAATTCGATACAGACGGACGTGTTCCCAGCCGGTTTCGACGCCGGGCGTGATGCGGGCGATTTCCTGGGGCGCGGTTTCGGCAGTGATGCCCATTTCCTCCTCAAGTTCGCGGACGGCGGCGGCCTCGTAGGACTCGCCGGAGTCGAGGTGGCCGGAGACGCTGGAGTCCCAGAGGCCGGGGCACATGTCTTTGAGGAGGGAGCGTTTTTGGAGAAGCAGGTCGCCGCGTTTGTTGAATACGAAGACGTGCACAGCGCGGTGGGTGAGCCGTTGCGCATGGACTTCCGCGCGGGTGGCGGTGCCGGTGACCTGGTCGTCGGCATCCACGACGTCGAAGATTTCCCCGGATTTCTGCGGCACGTCCTTGAGCGGGTGCGGATCGTAGGCGCGGGTGAGATCGACCCACTGCGCAAGCGTGAGCTCCTCGCCGCGGACGGTGGCGGTGACTCCGAGGCTGGCGGTGGTTTCCTCCCACGGCGGGCCGTCGGGGAGTTGTTTTTTGAGCTGCTTGCGGCGTTGGGCGAAACCGCGGCGGACGAGTTCGTCGAAAAGGCGGTAATCAAAGGTCGGCAGCCCGCTGGTCCGCGGCGTGAGCACGGCGACGCTGGAGTCGATTTTCGGCTGTGGGTAAAATGCCTCGGGCGGCACGGTGCGCAGCGATTTCACCTCCCAATTGGCCTGCGTGCGCAGCGAGAGGATGCCGTAGTCCTTGGTGCCGGGTGACGCGCCGAGGCGGTCGATGACTTCCTTTTGCAACATGATCACCGCGCGTTCGAAAGGATGCGGGCGGCTGAGCAGGTTTTTGAGAATCGCACCGCCGCAGGAGTAGGGGAGGTTGCCGAGGAATTTCAGCGGGCGGTGTTTGAAGAGCTGGCGACCGTCGAATTTAACGCCGTCAGCGTGGTGCACTTCCACGCTCGGGTCGTCGCGGAAGCGGTGTTTCAGGGCATCCGCGAGGCGGGCGTCGAACTCGATGAGAATGAGTTTCCTGACTTTTCCCACCAAGTGCTCGCTGAGCGATCCGGTGCCCGGGCCGACCTCCACCACGGCATCGTCCGCCGTGATTTCGAGCTGGGAGACGATCCAGCGGGCCATATTCGGGTCGATGAGGAAATTCTGGCCGAGTTGTTTGCTCGGCATCACCCCCGCGTGAAGCAGCGTTTCCCGTATTTCCCGACCCGTCATGGCCGCCGTTCATGAAGCATCCGCCGCCCGCGCGCAATCCCCGCGATGGCTTATCTGCGGCGGCGGAAAAGCGCCAGTCCTCCGAGCATGGTCAGCAAGGCGGACGACGGCTCCGGGATGATCGTGAGAATCTGCGTCCGGTAGTAGGATAGATCCGCGATGGCCGTTTCCACACCGAAAACCGCTGTGTCCACACCTCCCGGCTGGTTTTCGTAAGAACTCACAGCCTGCATCATGCCGCTCAATTCCCACGAGCTGCCGTTGTAGGAAAATACCGCACCGCCGGAGTCCCCTGGGACTCCTTGAGCTTCGTGGGTCAGTCCGACCGCATCAAACTGCGTCGAAAACGAGATCACATCCCCATGGCCCGCGTTCGCGGTGAAATTGTCATCATTCACCACGTTTTCCCCCCAGCGGATCTCGCGGGCACCGGTAGTCTGGTAACCGGCGATGTTTGAAAGCGCTTCAGTGGTTACCACCCACGTATCGTTGTCATCACCCGGGATCACCGTGCGATTCCAGAAGGTGGGTGGGCCGGCTTGGGTGCTGCCATTCCCGATCATCATCACTTGGCTACCCACCGTCGGAGTGGCATTGGAAATCGTGATCCCGGGCAGTGCCAGCGGTGCGTTCAATCGGAAAACCACGATGTCCGTGAGCAAACTCAACGTCGGCGAGTAAACCGGATTTGCCAGCCGGTGGAAACTGCCCGCCTGAGTCGCGTAACCGACTCCGCCGAAATTCACCGACCCTGGCAACGATCCCGCCACGTGGTTCGCGCTCAGCACCCAGCCGTCACCCAGATAAACCGCCGATGCCGAGCCGATCGACCCGACATTTTGGAAAAAAGGCTGCCCGCCCGGTGCCGTGTTGTTCGGTCCGCCCGATGCCACCACGACGGCTCGGGCCGGTTGGCAGACCGCCAGAAGAGCGCAAAGCGACAGACCGAAATATTTCATGACCGCGACACTTGCGATTTTCCCCGATTTGGCAAATCCAAAGCTCCCGTCACTCCGCGCAGTTGACGCCGCCGCCTCCATCGTCTCCCATCCGCCCATGCCCGAGCCGAAACTGAAGAAACCCCTCTCATCCCACCGATGGGTTCTCAGCTACCTCATGCGGGAGAAGCTCATTTTCCTCCCCTCGCTCGCCGCGCTTCTTTTCACTGCCGTCCTCTCGCTGGCGTTTCCCTACTACCTCAAGGAGCTCATCGGAAACCCCGCCGACGCCCTCCGCCAAGGCGTCGATCCAGCGCAGGTATTGGAAAGGTCCAACCACATCGTGCTCATGCTCGTCAGCGTGCTCGCCGTGCAATCCATCATCGCCTTCTTCCGCGTCCAGGGCTTCATCCGGTCCGGCGAGGCCGCGCTAAACCACCTCCGCCGCGACATCTTCGCCCATCTGCTCAAACTGCCGGTTCCGTTCTATCAGGAGCAGCGTTCCGGCGCGCTCAGCAACCGCGTCTCCGCGGATCTCGGGATCGTTAGAGACACCTTGCTCAACGCCGTCCCGCAGGCCGTGCGCCACACCGTCATCCTCATCGGCGGCTTGATATTCATCTTCGTCGCCTCGTGGAAACTCTCGCTCATCATGCTCGCCAGCGTGCCGGTCGTCGTGCTCGCCATCGCGTATTTCGGCAGGAAAGTCCGCGGTTTTTCCCGCGACGCGCAAGACTCGCTTGCCGAGGCAGGCACGGTCATCGAGGAGACCACCCAGTCCATCGCCGACGTCAAAGCCTTCGGCAACGAGGATTTCGAATACAAGCGCTACAACCGCGCGCTGGAGTCGTTTTTCCAAGTCGCCCTGAGCGGCGCACGCCACCGAGCCGCGTTTCTATCATTCATCATCTTCGCGCTCTTCGGCACCATCGCCTTCGTCACTTGGTTCGGCTCGCGGATGTATGCCAATGGTGAAATCGGTTGGACGAACTTCGCCGCCTTCATTCTTTTCTCCATCTTCGTCGGTGCCTCGTTAGGATCATTCCCCGAAATCATCTCCCAATTCCAACAGACCGCCGGTGCCACCGACCGTCTCCGCGAAATCCTGGACACTCCCACCGAGCGCTCCAGCGGCGCGATGGACATCCTTCTCCAAGGCTCGCTCGACTTCAAACGCGTCAATTTCCGCTATCCTTCCCGCCCCGACGTCCAGGTGCTCAAGGAGATCGACTTCCAAGTCGAGCCCGGCCAACGCATCGCCCTGGTCGGCCCCTCCGGCGCCGGGAAATCCACTATCTTCTCGCTCATCCTCGGCTTCCAACACCCCGAATCCGGCCGCATCAATTTCGACGACGTCAACGCCGCGGAGATCGGCCTGCCCTGCCTGCGCGCGCAGATGGCCATCGTTCCGCAGGAAGTCCTGCTTTTCGGCGGCAGCATTTTGGAAAACATTGAATATGGAAACCCCGGTGCCAGCCGCGAGGACATCATGCGCATCGCGGAAATGGCCAATGCCCATGACTTCATCAGCCGCCTGCCGGAAGGCTACGACACGATTGTCGGCCCGCGCGGCACCAAGCTTTCCGGCGGCCAGCGCCAACGCATCGCCATCGCCCGCGCCATCCTCGCCAATCCCCGGATTCTCCTGCTGGACGAAGCCACCTCCGCCCTTGATTCCGAGAGCGAGCGCCAGGTGAACGAAGCCCTCGAGCGCCTCATGCACGGCCGCACCAGCCTCGTCATCGCCCACCGTCTATCCACCGTGAGACACGCCGACAACATCCTCGTCTTCAATCACGGCAAAATCGTGGAACGCGGGACGCATGAAGAACTCATCGCCAAAGGCGGGACTTACAAGCTGCTGGTGGAGACGCAGTTGGTGTGAAGCTAACATCGATTTCAACGGTTCGAGATTCGACCGCAGAGAGGATTCGCCGACACGTGGAGGTGACTCCAACCGGCATGTCACGGTCCGACGATCCCCTTCTGAAGCAGGGACAGACTATGACAGTTTCATGAAACCTGGAATTGCCTGAATTCCCTTAGATGGCGGCGAGGATGCTGTTGAAGGTCTCGCTCGGGCGGAGGGCGGCGTTGGCCTTGGCGTCGTCAGGAAGGTAGTAACCGCCGATGTCGACGGGGTGACCTTGGACGGCGAGCAGCTCGGCGACGATTTTGTCTTCGTCGGCGGTGAGGGCTTCGGCGACGGGGGTGAAGATGGCTTTCAGCTCGGTGTCGTTGTCCTGCGCGGCGAGAGCCTGGGCCCAGTAGAGTGCCAGATAGAAGTGGGAGCCGCGGTTGTCGATGGTGCCGAGTTTGCGGCCCGGGGAGCGGTCGAATTCGAGGAACTTGCCGGTGGCGGCGTCGAGAGTGTCGGCGAGGACTTTGGCTTTCGGAAGGCTGAAGGTTTCGCTGATGTGTTCGAACGAGGGAGCCAATGCGAAGAACTCGCCGAGGGAGTCCCAACGCAGGTAATTTTCCTCGGTGAACTGCTCGACGTGTTTCGGGGCGGAGCCGCCGGCACCGGTTTCGAAGAGGCCGCCGCCGTTCATGAGCGGGACGATGGAAAGCATCTTGGCGGAGGTGCCGACTTCGAGGATGGGGAAGAGGTCGGTGTTGTAATCGCGCAGGACGTTGCCGGTGACGCTGATGGTGTCCTTGCCTTGGACGATGCGTTCTAACGAGAAGGTGCAGGCCTCGGCGGGCGGGAGGATGCGGAGGTCGAGGCCGGTGGTGTCGTGGTCCTTCAGATAGGTTTCGACCTTGGCGATGATCTGCGCGTCGTGGGCGCGGTTCTTGTCGAGCCAGAAGACGGCGGGATCGCCGGAGGCGCGGGCGCGTTTGACGGCGAGTTTCACCCAGTCCTGGACGGGGGCGTCCTTGGTCTGGCAGGCGCGCCAGATGTCGCCGGCTTCGACCGTGTGCTCCAGCAGGACGTTTCCAGCGGGGTCGCTGACCTTGACGGTGCCTTTGGCGGGGATTTCGAAGGTTTTGTTGTGCGAGCCGTATTCCTCGGCGGCCTGGGCCATGAGGCCGACGTTCGGGACGGAACCCATCGTTTTGGGATCAAGCGCGCCGTTCTTTTTGCAGAAGTCGATGGTGGCTTGATAGATGCCGGCGTAGCAGCTGTCTGGAATGACGGCGAGGGTGTCGCCCGTTTTGCCTTGGGCGTCCCAGACTTTTCCGCCGGCGCGGATCATGGCGGGCATGGAGGCGTCCACGATGACGTCGGACGGGACGTGGAGGTTGGTGATGCCTTTGTCGGAATTTACCATGGAGAGGGCCGGGCCGTTTTGATAGGCGGCTTGGATGTCGGCTTCGATTTCCGCCTTCTTGTCGGCGGGGAGTTTCTCTAACTTCGCGACGAGATCGCCGAAACCGTTGCGGAAATCGACGCCGAGTTCCTTGAGGGTTGCGGCGTGTTTGGCGATGAGGTCCTTGAAAAAGACCTCGACGGCGTGGCCGAAGATGATGGGGTCGCTGACCTTCATCATGGTGGCCTTCATGTGGAGCGAGAGGAGGACGCCGTCGGCCTTCGCTTTGGCGATTTGCTCGCCGAGGAAATCGACGAGCGCGGCCTTGCTCATGAAAGTGGCGTCGAGGATTTCACCGGCCTTGAGCGGGGTGGATTCCTTGAGGATCTTGGTGGTGCCGTCCGCGCCGATGAATTCGATTTTCACATCGGTGGCGGCAGGGACGCAGATGGATTTTTCGTTGGAGAAGAAATCGCCGTGGCCGTCCATGGAGCCGACGCTGGTTTTGGAATCCGGGGACCAGGCGCCCATCGAGTGCGGGTGCTTTTTCGCATAGTCTTTGACGGCTTTGGGCGCGCGGCGGTCGGAGTTGCCTTCGCGGAGGACGGGGTTCACGGCGCTGCCCATGACCTTGGCGTAGCGGGCCTTAATGTCCTTCTCGGCATCGGTGGTGGCGGTTTCCGGGAGGTTCGGGAGGGCGTAGCCGTTCGACTGGAGCTCGGCGATGGCAGACTTGAGTTGGGGAACGGAGGCGGAGACGTTCGGAAGCTTGATGATGTTCGCCTCGGGCAGAAGGGTCAGCGCGCCGAGTTCAGCGAGGGCGTCCGGGATCCGCTGGTCTTCGGTGAGGAAGTCGGGGAATTGGGAAATGATGCGGCCGGCAAGCGAGATGTCGCGGGTTTCCACGGTGATGCCCGAGTGCTTGGTGAAGGCTTGGACGATGGGCAGGAAAGAGTAGGTAGCGAGCGCGGGCGCTTCGTCGGTTTTCGTGTAGATGATGGTGGGAATCTCGGACATGATCTTGGCGTTTGATGAACGACCAGCGGTGTAGGGCAATGGCCACGTGTGGTCAAAAGCAATTGCTTCGCCAATTTCTGTCGGAAATCCGGCTCCTGCGGGACCTCACGGGATTTGGCGGGTGAAATCACCACGGGTTGTGAATAACTTGGGGAGATCTATAGAAATCCCGGATTTTCCGCGCTTTAGAGGGTTTGCTGGGAGATTGGCTTCCGGAGATCCTCCGCCAAGTCATCCCAGTCCGGATTTCGAGTTATTCCCACTGGTTTGATAGCTTCAAACGAATGATGGATTGGTAAATCGTTGAAAACCAATTCGACGTGGAGTTTTTCAGGGCTTGCTCTCGATTGTTGCCAAGTTATTCACAACGAATTTTCATCAGGCGTCAGATCGTTCCGAAGGATTTGCCCGCTTTTCATTCCTGCCATAGAGCCCGGAAATTACTTAGGATTCCCAATGTGAATAACTTGGGGAGATCTGTCATTTTCCCCATCGAAATCCCCTAGAAACCGAACAATTTGAAGAACTTTGAGATTTTAGTTGGAATCCCCCGTCAGTCGATGTTTCGGGCGTCCGATCCGATTGCTTCGTGAATCCTGCGGTGGCCGTATTTAGCGGATTCTTTTGGGCTTTACGCTGGGGCGCGATCTCTTCAGACAAGACGCCCCGCCGCATGAAAACCAATGGGCGGATTCCAAAACCATCCAATCATCCTATCATGGACATCCAAATCGCCACTCTTTGTGACTTCGCCGCCGACTACAATGGCAAGCTGGTCATTTCCGGAACCTTCGACACCCTTGCCGCCCGTGCGGTGCCGGTGGTGCACCCGATGTGCGCCCTTGCCATGCGTTTCTGCTTCACTCCGGAAGATGCAGGCCGCCACAAGCTTTCGATCAACATCATCAACGAGGACGGCGAATCGCTCGACCCGAACAACATGCCGATCGAGCCTGAGTTCGAAGTCCAGCTGCCGAAGAACGTGCCTTTCCTCACCCGCAACATCGTCATGAACCTGCAGGGCCTGCGCTTCGAAGAAGCCGGCATCTACTCTATCGACATTGGCTGCGATGGCGAGATCCTCGTCCGCCTGCCGCTCCGCATCGTCCAGGTCACGCAAGGGCCGAACGGCGAGCAGATCGCCTGATCGCAAGATCCCGCTTGATTTCAACGCGCCACGGGTCACCTGACTTGTGGCGCGTTTTTCGTATTCGGCCCCGGATACGAGGTTGTAAGACAGGAAATGGATTAGAATATAGTTGCGGCGCGCGGACTGATGGTGCGAGATTACGACCCTCGATTTTTCCAGATTCACCATGGCTTCATATGGATTCTATTTATGCAGACCGCCACGTGCGGGAGCGCCTCGTCGAGTTTCTCGGCGGTAGCTCGCTGGCGGGTGCCACGGCTGTTTACCTAACGCATCCGGACGGATTTCTGTTTGACCGTCGCGAGCTGCGGCCGCCGACGGAGCTCGACTGGTTTCTGGAGCGTGATCTGGATATCTCCCGGTCGCTCGCGGATTCGAAATCCTATCTGCTCCACCTCGACGTGGAGTATGTGAACTTCGATTCGCCCGCGGAGGCGTTTGTCGATCCGGTGCGTTGTTTCGAGCTCCAGGAGCCGGTGGTGCGGGTGATCGAGTCGCTGCTGCTGGAGTGGGGGATCCGGCCGCTGCATCTCATCACCGGTCAGGGGCACCACTTCGTGTGGCGGATCGGGCGGGCGTCGGAAGTGGCCGCACGAATCGCGAAACTAAGTCCCGCGCCGGAGTTGATCGGCTGCTGCATGGAGCGGCTGCCGGCGATTCTCACAGGCAAGATCAGTCCGGAGGATCAAGCCGTGTTCGCAGCGCTGGCGCTGGTGATCGAATACGTGGCGCACCGGATCAAGGAAAAGGCCGCGCCGCTTTCGCAAGTGCCGGTGGAGCTCACCGCCGTGCATGTCGGGCCGACCGTGACGGGGCAGCGCGAGATGATTTCCATCGATATCTCGGAGTATGGAGACCCGCTGCACACGCGGGTGATCCGGATGCCGTTCACGAACTACCGCAAGCCCTTGGTGGCCGGTCTCGGCACGGAAGGAGGATTCCGCAGCATCCCGCTTTACGAAATGGATGTCCGCCGTGCCATCCAGGTGCGGCAGGTGGATGCGGAGGTACTGGATCTGGCGCAGCGCGCGTGTGTCCGCATCCCTTTGCAGGAGGAAGGTGTCGGTCGATTGCTGGACGAGTATCTCGCGTCCCGGCTGCGGCGGTTTCACGAGTATTATTACACGGCGCGGCACGATCCCAAAGAGTGCTGGCCGGAGACCTACGACCGGACGCCGGTGGACTCGCTGCCGCCGTGTGTCCGGCATCTGCTGGAGGACCCGAACGACTTGCTGCTTAAACCGGCGGGCATGCAGCTGGTGACGCGCTGCCTGCTCGCCCGGGACTGGCACCCGCGGCACATCGCGGGCTTGATCCGCTCGAGGTTTGAAAACCCGTCGTTCGGCTGGGGGACGGACTGGAGTGACTACGAGGCGGCCACCCGCGCGGACTTTTACACCCGGCTCTTCGCGTGTCTCCATTTGACAGGGTTGGACCGGTTGGTGGATTTCAACTGTACCTCCATGCAGGACAAGAAGTTCTGTTTTCAGGCGCACGAAAGCCCCTGCGAGCTGGAATCCTTGCGGCAAAACCTTCTAACCCGACTTCCCGATGAATGACTGGCCCATCGCGCTTTCCACCGGCTGCTTTTACCGGCAAAGCATCTTCGATATCCTCGGCGCGGTGCGGGCGGTGGGATTCCGGCAGATCGAGGTTTGTTCGTTTCCGAAGCATCTGGACTATCACAATGCGGGTGACGTGCATCGTGCCGGCGAGCGGATGCGGGTTCTGGACATCAATCCGGTTTCGTTCCATGCGCCGTTTTCCGAGCGCATCGACATCACCTCGCTGAACGAAGCCGACCGAGAGGCCGCCGTGGTGGAACTCATCACTGCGTGCGAGGCCGCCGCGTTGATCGGCTGTGAGAATGTGGTGCTGCACCCCGGTCCGGAGCGCGAGGGGCGTCCGCCGCACGAGGAGTTTCTGCAGCGCATGCATCACGCCGCGGAGGCGTTGAACCGCGTGGCGGCGCGTTGCCGTGTGCTCGGGGTCCAGCTGCTGTTGGAGAACATGCTCGCCCACCTGATGTTCGGCCATGTGCGGGACATGATGTATCTGCTAGGAGAAATCAGAACCAGCGAGGTCGGCACTTGTCTGGACACCGGGCACGCGCATCTGGCCCGCGAGATGGGCGTGGTGATCCAGAAACTTTCCGGGCATTTGAAAATGGTGCACATCAATGACAACCACGGCGACCGTGACGCCCACTTGGCGCCGGGCGACGGCTCGATCGACTGGCCGTGGGTCGTCGGCCAGCTCCGGAGCGTGCATTTCCGCGGCGTGCTGGTGCTGGAGCTCTCCAGCGGCGAGCACGAGCCGGTGGACGCGTTTCTCGCGCGGGCGGTGCGGGCGCGGGAATTCATGGAAAGGCTTAGCCGGGCGGGTTGACACGTTGCTAACGCTTCGATTGGATCGTCCAAATTCAATCCATCCCATGAAATCCCCACTCTGCCTCCTATTGCTCGCAGGCACCGCATCGGCAGACATCCACGACGTCAGCGCGCCGCCTCCACTGCGTCCGCTGCCTGTTTTCGAACCGCTCCGGCCCATCGCGGTCGCGGGATTCGAGGCTCCGGTGGTTTTGTCCGCCAGCACCTTGCTCGGGCAGGACGTGGCCGGGCCTTCCCACCGGGTGCGTGAATTCGTGCCGACCGACGGCTACATGGCCCATTTCAGCATCGACTCGGATTTCGGCGACATGCAGGTCGTCGGTAGCGAGTTGGCCCGCGTCCGGATCCATGAGCTCGCAGCGATCCGGAAACTTTTGGAAGTGAGCCGCAGCGATCTGTTTGCGGAAGGCATGAGGCGCTCGATCGAGCAGCCCGTGGCAGCGGTGAAAAACATCGCCAGAGATCCGGTCGGATCTGTTAAAGCCGTGCCGAGGACCGTCGGGCATTTTTTCCAGAGAATAGGCCAGACGGTCGAAAACGCCGCCTCCAATTCGAGGGATCGCCGAGAGCGCGGCGAGGACGGCCAGGTCGGCGCGGGCATCGGTAATGCGGCGAGGGGCATCATTGGATTTGAGGCCGCCAGACTGGAGTGCGCGAGGCAGCTTGGCGTGGACCCCTACACCGACAACGAGCGGCTGCAGCAGGAAATCGACCGGATTTCGTGGGTATTCTTCTCCGGCGGACTCCCGCTGCGGATCGGTGCGGCCGCGATTTCGGGAGGTGCCTCGGTGGCCCTCACGGCGACGAAAGTGGTCGGCCTGCCGGACGAGATTTTCTCGCTCACCCCGTCGGAATTGGCGATCCGAAACCAGCGGGATCTGGCCGCCATGGGAGTGCCGGAGGACATGATCCGGCGCTATCTGTCGAACGAAGCGCTCTCAATCACCCTGCGCGTGTCGATCATCCGCTCGCTCAAAGCGCTCGGCACCTTGCCGGGAAGCGCGGTGGTGGCCGAGGTCGCCGCGAATTGCGAGACCCGCCGGCAGCTGGAGTTTTTGAATCAAGCGCTCATTCTACTCGCCAAGCAGCAGCAATCGGGGAAATCGAAATTCAGCTCGCTTGAAGTCGTCGGCCGTCTTCCCGGTGCGATCGACGCCGCCGGAGTGCTCCAGATTTCCGCGCCGGTCGACTTCGTCAGCTGGACGCCGGAAGTCGCGGAATTCGCGAAACGTGAGGACTTGATCGGCCGCAAGCCGACGCTCCTGCTCGGCGGCGGTGCCACGGAACGCACCCGGAGCGAGCTCAAAGCCCTCGGCTGGACGCTGGTCACTCCGTAAATCGACATTCAGGGTTGAGTCCGCCGCCGGATTCCGCGAAAACCCTGGCGGATGAGAATTCTCGTTGTTGGCAAAGGTGGGCGCGAGCATGCGCTGGTGAGGGCGTTGGCGGAATCCCCGGGGAAGCCCGAGTTGTTTTGTTTCCCCGGCAGTGATGCGATTTTCGAAATTGCGAACCCAGTGATGGCCGATGGCTTGGAGTCGCTGGTCGCGTGGATGAAGGCGAACGCTATAGACCTCTGCGTGGCAGGTGAAGAGAGCTATCTGGTGAAAGGTGAGGGCCTCGCAAACCTCTGCGCGAAAAATGGCATTCCCTGCTGGGGGCCGCCGAAGGAGTCCGCACAACTTGAGGCGAGCAAAGAATTTGCAAAGGAATTTCTCGTTAGGAACGGCATTCCCACCGCGCGTGGGGTAGCCTCTGACTCGCTGGAAGAAGCAGTAGCCGCAATCGCCGATGAATATCCGACGGTGCTGAAATTCGACGGTCTCGCCGCCGGAAAAGGCGTGGCGGTCTGCCCGGACGAAACGTCCGCGCTGGCTTTCCTCGACGAGGTTTTCACCCAGCGCCGATTCGGTCCCGGCTGCGTGCTCGTCGAGCAATGCCTTTTCGGGCCGGAAGTCTCGATTTTCGCCGCCATCATCGACGACCAGTATCTGATTTTCACTCCCGCCCGCGATTACAAGCGAGCCCTCGACGGCGACCTTGGCCCGAACACCGGCGGCATGGGCGCCGTCGCCAGCCGCCAGCTCATCTCACAGGAACTGCTCTCGCAGATCGAAAAGGAAATCATCCGACCAACCGTGAGCGGACTTCGCAAGGAAGGCCTTCCCTACCGCGGATTCCTCTACTTCGGACTCATGCTCACCGAGACCGGCCCGCAGGTGATCGAGTATAACTGCCGCTTCGGCGACCCCGAGTGCCAGGCCGTGATGCCGCTGGTGGACGGCGATCTAGCAGCGTTCTGCCTCGCCGGGGCAAAGGGAGAGCTCCGCGAAGACCTCATCCGATTCAGTGATGGCTGGAGCGTCTGCGTCATCCTCGCCTCCGCCGGATATCCGGAAACCTCGCGCAACGGCGACAGGATTTCCGGACTCGAAAATGTCACCTCAGCCCGCGTCTATCACTCCGGCACCCGCCGCACTGCCGACGGCGGCTGGGAAACCCACGGCGGCCGCGTGCTCGCGATCGTCTCCGGCGGAGACACCCGCGACGAAGCTGTTAGTAAAGCCCATGCCGCCGCCGATTTCGTCACCTTCGATGGGTCGCAACGCCGCCGCGACATCGGCATCCTCAATTTTTAAATCATGCAAAAGATTCTCACCCCAGAAGACATCGCCGCCGGCGTGGAGCGCCTTGCCCGGGCGATCCTCGAAAAGCACCGCGGCCACCCCGTCGCCCTCATCGGCATCCGCAGCCGCGGCGATGAAGTGGCGGAGCGGATTCTAACGATCCTTTCGGCGGAGGACGACTGGGAGCTGTCATTCGGCGTGCTCGACATTTCGCTCTATCGGGACGATTTCGAGCACCTCCACGAAAATCCGCTGCTGCAGGAAAGCGACATCGGTTTTCCGGTCGAGGGCGCCCACATCATTCTCGTGGATGATGTGCTCTTCACCGGCCGCACCATCCGCGCCGCGCTCGACGCGCTATCCGACTACGGCCGCCCCGGCAAGGTCGAGCTCGCCGTGCTCATCGATCGCGGCCACCGTGAAATGCCAATCCAGCCCGACTATGTCGGCATCACCCTCGACACCCGCCGCCTCGACCATGTATTGGTTTCGCTTGAAGGGACCGACGGCAAGGATGAGATCCAAATCGTCGAAAAAGAAAATCCATGAGCCTTCTGCCACAGAGCAAGAAATCCGCCGAGGAAATCGCGAAACTCCGCGAGTCCCTCGGCATCGTCGGCCCGCCACCGGCCGAGGAAGCCTTGCCCGTGGTAGCGATTTCCAACCCACTTCCCGCTGAGCCGCAGGAAATCGCGAAAGTCGAAGAACCCGCCCTGGCACCACTGCCAGTCGCCGAAGTCCACGAACCGAAACCCGTGCGTTCGCTCAAACGCTCGGAGCGGATCCCCCAGCTCCCCGGCGGTGATGAAGCGGCAGTGGATACCACCCCGGCGGCTACCATGCCTGTCGCCAGTCCGCTTCCCGTCACCCAGGTCCCGAAAATCGTCCGCTCGCTGCGCAAGTCCGAGCAAGGCCCGATCGCGCCGCTCGCGCCACCAGCGCCCGATTCCAAACTGCCCGTCCACCGCCACAGCGAGAAGGAAATCCACGAGATCCGCCGCCAGGAGATGCTCGGCGCGCAGAATGTCGCCGGGCACTTGAAATCCCTAACCGCGCATCCCGTCCTCATCGTGCCGGGTTACCTTTTCGGCATCGCCGCGGCGGTCGGCATCTATTTCTACGACGTTCAAAAGGAAATCGTCGCCGGTTGTGTGGTAGGCGCACTGCTCGTCGCCGCCATCATCTTTTTCAAGAAGCCGCTCTCGGTCCACCACGCCGCATTCATCGCGGTGGCCGTCTTGTTCGTCGTCGTCTTCGGCGCGCTTCATTATTTTCCCCAACTCCGGCATGGCACGTAAAGACCTACTCGACATCGCAGCGCTCGAACGCGAGGAAATCGAACACCTCCTCGATCAGTCCGTCCCGTTCAAGGAACTCTTCACCCGCTCGGTGAAAAAAGTCCCCGCGCTCAAGGGCAAGTCCGTGCTCATGCTCTTCTACGAGCCCAGCACCCGCACCCACTCGTCCTTCGAGGTCGCCGCCAAGCGCCTGTCAGCCGACGTCACGAACTTCGACGTCGCCCAATCCTCCATCACCAAGGGCGAGTCCGTTAGGGAAACCGTCGAGACGCTCCAGGCGATGCGTACCGACTACATCATCGTCCGCCACGGCCGCTCCGGCCTGCCCGGCATGATCGCCAGGCAAACCAAAGCGTCCGTCATCAGCGCCGGCGACGGAGCCCACGCCCATCCCACGCAGGGTCTGCTAGACGCCTTCACCATCAAGGAGAAGTTCTCCGATCCCACCGGGAAAAAAGTCCTCATCATCGGCGACATCCTGCATTCCCGCGTCGCCCGCTCGACCAGCACCATTTTGAAAAAACTCGGTGTCGAGGTCGCTTATCTCGGTCCCGGTTCCCTCGTCCCGCGCACCGGCCCCGAGAACATCCGCCGCTTCACCGACTACAAGGAAGCTATGGCCTGGTCGCCGGATTTCGTCTATCTGTTACGAGTCCAGATGGAGCGCCAGGACGTCCAGTACTTCCCCAGCCTCCGCGAATACCACCGCCTCTACGGCATCAGCGACGCCCGCCTCGACGAGATCCGCAAGCGCGGCCTCTACATCATGCACCCCGGCCCCGTAAACCGCGGCGTCGAACTCTGCGACGCCGTCATGGATTACGAACGCAGCCTCATCAACGACCAAGTGGAAAACGGCATCGCCGTCAGGATGGCCGTGCTTTATTGGTTGAAACCGGGAGCAAACACCGGGCACTCTTGATGGAAATCCACTTGAAATGATGAAAAATCAGGCTAAATTCTCATCAAGTTTATCACCAAAAAGATGAGAATCACCGTCGAGATCGAAGATTCCAAGATTGAAGCCATTCAAAAGTGGACCAACGAGCGGAAAAAATCACCCGCCGTCGCGCAAGCTCTCGACGAATTCATCGAGCAGCGCCAACGCCAGGAATTTCTCGCCAAGGTCATGGCGGGTGAAACCGACTACCGCACGTCCAATGACGAATTGGAGTCTCTCACCGATCTGACGAAACCGTGACCCTCATCGACACTTCCGCTTGGATCGAGTTCTTCCGCCCCAAGGGAGACTCGGGTATCAAGGCGCTCGTTCGCGATCTCATGGCCATCAAGCAAGCCGCCTACACCTGTCCGGTTGGATTCGAGCTCTTCACCGGAGCGCGGAAGGAAGAACTGGATGACTTACGCACCGGTCTCGCCCTTGCATCCCGCATCGTATTGCTCCCGGAGCATTGGGACCAGGCCGGCTTGTCGAACGCAGCGCTCAGAGTACGAGGCATCAATCTTCCCGCCTCCGATCTGCTCATCGCCACCGTCGCGCATTCGGGAAAACTGCCGCTTCTTGCCAAGGACGCCCATTTCGAAATGATCCGTGAACACACCCTGCCGGAATTGAAAATCATCGTTCCCAATTAAGCCTTCACCCGACCGATCATCGCTTCGCGATCTCTTCTCCCATGACACTCCTCATCACCAACGCCCGCATCGCCTCCGAGAATTCTCCCGACCACGTCTCTGGCGATGTCCTCATCTCCGAAGGAAAAATCCAACAGATCGGCACAGGCCTGACCGCTCCCGAAGACGCACGCACCATCGACGCCCGCAACCGGATCCTCGCGCCCGGCATGTTCGACGCGCACGTGCATTTCCGCGAACCCGGCTTCGAGGCCAAGGAAACCATCGCGTCCGGCAGTGAGGCCGCGATCAACGGTGGCATCACCGGCGTGGTCATGATGCCGAACACGAGACCCGCCATCGACTCCGCCACGGTCGTAGCGAATGTTTTGGACATCGCAAAACGCACCGCCCGCATTCCGGTTTACACCTCAGGCTGCGTCACCAAGGACCGCCACGGCAAGGAAATGGCTGGCATCGACGGCATGCGCGCGCTCGGCGTGAAGATGCTCACCGATGACGGCGATACGACCGGCGATCCCGCGATCCTGCTTCGCGCCATGCAATACGCGACCGAGTTCGGCATGTTCTTCGCCAGTCACTGCGAAGTGCCGGAACTCGCCGGTCCGCGTGCTCTCAACGAAGGAGTCGTTAGCTATCGACTCGGCATCAAGGGCTCGCCCGCCTGCGCTGAGGAAATCATCATCGACCGCGACATCCGCCTGGCCCACGCCGCCGGGGCGCACATTCACATCCAGCACGTCTCCAGCAAGCTGGGCATGGAGACCATCCGCTGGTGGAAACAACGCGGAGACGTGAAGGTCACCGCCGAGGTTGCGCCGCACCACCTGTTGTTCACCGACGAGCACATCGGCGACTTCGACACGAGCTACAAAATGAACCCGCCGCTCCGCACTCAGGCGGACAACGAAGGACTGCTGCAAGGCCTCATCGACGGCGTCTTCGACCTCATCGCCACCGACCACGCGCCGCACACGCCGTTTGAGAAATCCCAGGATTTCATCACCGCGCCCAATGGCATCACCGGCATGGATACCGCGCTTGTTTCGCTCTATCACCACTTCGTCGCCACCGGGAAATTCAGCTGGGATCTGATCGTGAAACGTTACAGCGCCGAGCCCCGCCGCCTGATGGGACTGCCTGTCGTTTCCATCGAAGTCGGCCAGCCCGCCGATCTCATCCTGTTCGATACCGAGGGAGAAACCACCTTCACGAAAGAGTTCATGAAGTCGAAATCCCAGAACACGCCGTTTATCGACCAGACGCTCAAGGGAAGCGTGGATCTGGTAGTGTTGGGTGAAAACATCCTGCTCGAAAGATAAGGATTGCGGCCACTCCTGTCCGCGTGGGCCTTGGCAGGCCAAAGCATCGGCGCGAGGCTCTCCTCTTCTTCCTCGAATCGCGAATTGCTCGTTGACTGGCTGCAGCCGATTCGGTATATACCAGCTATGACAACGACGCTTTTCACCAATGGTCGCTCGCAAGCGGTCAGGATTCCGAAAGAACTGCGTTTTGAAGGAAGGGAAGTCTCAATCCGCAGGCTGGGAGACGGCGTGTTGTTGGTGCCGGTCAAAGCCTCGTCTTGGCCCGATGGATTTTTCGAGAGCATCCGCATCGACGACTCCAATTTCGCCCGCCCCGATCAAGGTGAACTCCCTCCCATCGTGGATTTCACCGGATGACCTATCTGCTCGACACCAACGTCTGCATTGCTGCGATGCGTGGAAATGCCAAGATCGTCCAAGCGCTTGCCGCTCGCAGCCCCGAGGATTGCGCCATATCCATGGTCTCCGTGTTCGAGCTGTTCGCCGGGGTATTTCGCTGCAACGACCCCGTGTGCGAAGGCCAAAAAGTCGCCACCTTTCTCAAACCGTTTCATTTACTTCCCTTCGATTGGGACGCCGCCATCAAAACCGGGGAAATCCGTTTCCAACTGGAGAAGGCCGGAACGAAGATCGGCCCCTACGATTTACAACTCAGCGGCCAAGCCCTATCGCTCGATCTGACCCTCGTCACTCACAATACTCGTGAATTCAAACGGGTGACCGGTTTGCGGATTGAGGATTGGGAGACCGAGTTAGAACCTTAGCTTGCTCTTCGATCAAGAGCACGCTGAAGCGCCAACTACTGACCTTGTCCAGGTTCCGAAAAATCCAGCACAAGCAGCGAGACGCCCTGACGGGGTAGATTGAAATCCAGCGTGGCGGTGTGGTCGGTGATCGCGGTGGTGGTGTCCGGGCCGAGGGTGGCGAGTTTGTTCCCGGCGGCTTCGAGGTCGGTGTATTGTTCGGGAGTGGGCTTCTGAGGCGAGCCGAGAGCTTTCCATAGAGTGAACGAGTTGCCGTGGGTTTCATCGACCCGGTAGTGGGTGACTTTCGCCTGGCCGCTGGCGACGGGAAGGCCGGGGATTTTGAGGGAGATCGCAGCGTCGGGGCCGGGGAGGTCGTCGTCGTGATAGTGCCAGACGAGCACGCTGAGCTTATTGCCTGATAGACTGGCGAAGGCGGAGACGTCGGGTTTCTTGCGAACTCCGCTGCGGAGGATTTCCGGCAGGGGAATGGCCGCGTCGCTGGTGACAGGCAGGCGGTCGCCGTCCATTTTCGAGAACATCCGGAACACGTTCATCACCGGTTTGTCGATGCCGTTGGTGGCGAGCGAGCGGAAGCCGGCGAAATACGGCTGGTCTTCGAACTCGAAGGCCCAGGTCAGCGCGCCTTCCAGGTTCACGCCATGTTTGGCAGCCAGATCGAGTTTGCGCGGAAAGGTTGCGGCGGTGTAACAGGAATACATCGTACCGTTCCGGTAGGCGAGGTTCGGCCCTTGGCAGGCGGCGCAACCTTCGGGATCGGACTCGCCGATGACGATGGGGGTATTGGCGAATTCCGGATAACGGGCGATCACGGCGAAGGCTCCGTCAATATCACGGAGCTGGCTGGAAATGCCCATCTGCACGCGGCCGTCGACGTCGCGCGGTTTGCCCTTCGCGTGGAAGGAAATGAAATCCGTGGGGGTGCCGGTCTCGCCGGTGGCGGTGTTTTTGCCCTTCACGCAATGGTCGAGGAAGCTCTTGAGGAAATCCCCGCCCGCGCCACCGGCGAGGTCGGGGCCGCCGACTTTGGCTCCGGGGATCGCGCGGCGGACGGCCTTGATCGCATGGTCGTGAAGCTTGAAGAATTCGTCGCGAGTGCCGCGCCAGTAGCCGATGTTCGGCTCGTTCCATGTCTGCCAATACCACTTGAGGACCTCCTCCTTGCCGTATTTCTCCACCGAGTGTTTCGCCCACTGATAGACGAGTTCCTCCCACTTCGCCCAGTCCTTCGGCGGGTAGGCCCAGCCGGTGTAGATCTCGTCGTATTTCGCGGCAGGTGTCCAGTGGTGGCGGTAAGGCTCCGGCTTCACGGAGAGCGCTTCCGGCATGAAGCCGATCTGCACATAAGGCCGGACGCCGCGTTCAAGATAGCTGTCGAAAATGCGGTCGACGATTTTCCAGTCGTAAACCGGGTTTCCCTGCGCATCCTCGGTGTAGGCGTTGGTCGATCCCCACTTGAGCGCGTGCGTGCCCTCGCCGGTGACTAACAAACTGTGGGTGCGGAAGAAAACCTCCTTGGGCTTCAGCTCGCCGAGTTCGGATAGAAGCTTCTGCCCGTCCTTCATGTAGGCGTAGTTCGGTTCGTCCGCGCCGAAGAAGCGCCAGATCGGTTTGAGCGGGCCGATGGGGCGGGCGGCATCGACGGTGATGGTGACGGGGAATGTGGCTTGGCTTTCAGCGGCCTGCGCGAGTCCTCCCGTCATGACGAGGGCACCGAGGGCGAGATTCAGAGAGGTTTGCATGGGTTTCCGGGCGAATGGATTTCTGTGATGAGACAACGAAGGAAAACACGACCCGAAATCAACCGGCTAGTCACCTGTTGGGAGTATCCAATACTTGTGTCATGCTTCGGCCGCCTTCGCGATTTGGAGCAATTTCGCTTCTCCCAGATGCGGGCCGAGGATCTGGATACCGACGGGGAGTTGCTTGCCATCGCCGGAATCGATGGTGCCACAGGGAACGGAGATGCCGGGGATGCCGGCGAGGTTGGCGGCGATGGTGAAGATGTCGGAGAGGTATTCCTGGAGCGGATCGGCTCCGGCGAAGCCAGTTTTCCGGGCTGGACTGGGGACGACGGGGGAGAGGATGGCGTCGACTTTTTGGAAGGCATTTTCGAAGTCGCGACGGATGAGAGTGCGGACTTTTTGGGCGCGGCTGTAGTAAGCGTCGTAGTAGCCGGAGGAAAGGACGTAGGTACCGAGGATGATGCGGCGTTTTACTTCGGGGCCGAAGCCTTCTTCGCGGGATTTTTTGTAAAGATCGAGGATGTCGGCGGGGCTGGCCGCGCGGTGGCCGTAGCGGATACCGTCGAAGCGGGAGAGATTTGAGGAAGCTTCGGCGGGGGCGATGACGTAGTAGGTGGCGACGGCGTATTCGGTGTGTGGCAGGGAAATTTCCACGAGCTCAGCACCTTGGGAGGCGAGGGATTGCACGGCTTTTTCGACCCGCGCGCGGACACCGGGGTCGATGCCGTCGCCGAAGTATTCTTTCGGGATGCCAAGTTTGAGGCCTTTGACGCCGTCATGGAGCGTGGCGAGGTAGTCGGGGACGGGCACATCGAGGCTGGTGGAGTCCGCGGGATCGAAGCCGGCGATGGCTTGGAGAATGAGCGCGGCATCCTCGACCGACTGCGTGAGCGGGCCGATCTGGTCGAGCGACGAGGCGAAGGCGACAAGGCCGTAGCGGGAAACGCGGCCGTAGGAGGGTTTCAATCCGACGACGCCGCAATGCGAAGCGGGCTGGCGGATGGAGCCGCCCGTGTCGGAACCGAGCGCGGCGATGGCGGTGTGGTCGGCGACGGCGGCGGCGGAACCACCGGACGAACCACCGGCGATGCGGGAGTGGTCGTGGGGGTTGCAGGTTTTTCCGAGGGCTGAATTTTCGGTCGAGGAGCCCATCGCGAACTCGTCCTGGTTCATGCGGCCGAAGGGAATCGCCCCGGCGGCGCGGAGTTTTTTGATGACCGTGGCGTCGTAGGGCGCGACGTAGTTTTCGAGAAATTTCGAGCCACAGGTGCAGGGCTGGCCGAGCACGTTCATGTTGTCCTTGATGGCGATGGGGATGCCGCCGAGGGGCAGGGAAAGGTCGGCGGTCGCGGCATCGGCGAGGGCGGCTTCGAGGTTGTAGGATAGGTAGGCGCCGGTGGCTCCATCGCGGGCGGAGATTTCTCCGGCGAGCTTTTCCAGAATGGCGGCGGGCGTGGTTTCTCCGGCGGTGAGCTGCTGGCGGAGTTGGGAAATGGTCATCTTGAGTAAAGCTTAAATTCTGAAAGCTGAAATGCTGAAATAATAAGGGTCACGCGTCGGTGACGACTTTGGGGACGCGAATCTGGCCTTGGGCTTGGTCGGGGGCGTTTTGCAGGACGACCTCCGGTGTCAGGCTTGTGTGCGGGATATCATCGCGCATGCGGCCAAAGACGTTGGTGGAATGGGCGGTGGGATCGATGCCGGAGACGTCCAGTTTCGAGAGGGTTTCCACGTATCCGAGGATCGCTTCGAGCTGGGGCTGGAATTCCGCGACCTCCGCATCCGAGAGTTCGAGGCGGGCGAGATTGGCGACGTAGCGGACATCGATGTGGCTGTGCGACATGGGTGGAGCGTCTTGAAACGACAGGGGTTTTCCAAGTGCCATTTTCTTTCTTCAAAGGCTGGAGAATAAAAATTCACGAAGTTTTTAAAATTCTTTGAACATTCGGAAAGGTTGAAGGTCTTATCCCCATGAAAGCAGCGAGCAATCGCTCTTTCATGTAAGGGTGTAACAGCACAGTTGTCTGCAACTCCACGGGTGTGGGTGAGTAAGACAATTTTGGCCGCCGGGGAAGGGACTCCCCGGCGGCCTTTTTTTGCCCGGAAATCTCGGGTTTATGAAATCCATCCCTATTTGCCGGCGGCGGGATGAACGGGGTGAATGCGGCTTGGAATCTGGCGTTAACGCCTGCCTCTTAGGGAAATTTGAATTTTTTCAGAATTCTTTGAACGTTGGGAAAAGTTGAATGTCCTACCCCACTGAAAGCAGCGAGTCATCGCTCTTTCATGTAAGGGTGTAACAGCACAGTTGTTTGCCGAACCTACGGGTGTGGGTGGGGCACAACGATTTAGGCCGCCGGGGAAGGGACTCCCCGGCGGCTGTTTTTTTGGATTTTTTAGCCGCCGTTACGGCTATTGCGCGCGCAGTCGTTGGATTTTCTCCTCGGTTGCGGCCGCATCCTCCGGAAGTTTTGCGGCTTCGTAGGCGGATTTCAGGCCGAGCAGGGCGTTCATGTCGTTCGGGAAAGCGACGAGAGCACGTTGGTAGGAGTCGATGGCTTCTGCAGGCTGGCCTGCGGCGAGGTAATATTCGCCGAGTCGGATGGCCATCGGCGTGAGGATCATCGGCGGAAACATCATGGGTGCCGGACGTTGGCGGTCGGCTGCGGAGGCGAACCAGTTATAAGCAATCCCTGCCCTGTCCTTGGGGCCGGTGAGGGCCAGTTGGCCACGGAGGTCGCTCGCGAGGACTTCGAGGGCGCGGAAGGCGCGGTTCCAGGAACTTCGCTCGCCGTTGGCGTTGGCGGTGGTCTGGGAATTGCTGAGGCCTTCCCCGATCTGAGTCATGGCGGTGGTGACGTCGCGGGCACCAGCGAAGTCTTTTTCGCCGATCAGGCGCTTTGCGTCGAGAGCCAGACGGAGTCCGTCGATCCAAAGATAGGAGAGGGAGGTTTTCCGAAATTGCCGGGTTTCTTCAGGCTTCGGAAGAGAGGCGAGGGCCTCGGAGGCGTTTCCTGGCAATCCGCGGTGGAGAAGGATGCGGGCGGGGAGGGTCTTTGCGTCCCACATTAGAAGGCGGGCCCCCGGCGAGGAGGCCCGGTTCTCCGGAATCGGCGTGGCGGCGACCCGGCGGGATGCAGCGTAGGCGGTGTCGAAGTCGCCTTTGGAAACAAGTGAAACGATGCGATAACACTCGGCTTTCACCCATTCAGGACAATCGGCGATGGAGGCCTTGTTGTCCTTCATCCACTTTTCGAACTGGGACGAAGCGCGGCCGAAAGCGGTGGCCGCCTTGGCGTGGCGGCCACTGCGCCATTCGTAGTGGCCGAGGAGGTGGAAATACGGGGCGTAGTCGGGAGCCATCTGGCTCAACTTGACGGCGAGGTCGACGGACGAGCTGAGATCGGGCCCCTCCGCTCGGATGGACAGCAGGGCGTTGAGCGGCACGGGGCTTTCCGGGTGCTTTTCGATCAGTGCGAGCAGGCTCTTCTCCGCGGCTTCCTGATCGGGAGTAGCGGTACCGAACTCGTCGTAACCACCTCTGCCGAAGAGCGCTGCGAAAATCGTGGCTTGCAGGTCGTTGGGAAATTGTTCGGCAATTTTGCGGAAGGCATTCGCAGCCCCGGTCGGTCCCTCCTCAATGTATTTGATCAGGCCGTAACAAAACCCGCGCTCCAGTTCCGTGCCTTTTCCCTGATCCACGAGATCAAGCAGGCGGGCGGTGACGGCGATACGGGCGGAGTCCGTTTCGGGTGAAGGGGTGAGCAGCGACATGAGCATGCCCCAGTGGGCCACCAGGCACTCCGGATCGTCCCGCATGGCGGCGGCGAAATGGCGGCTCGCCTCGAACTCCCATCCACCGTGGACGTGGTTCATGCCTTGGTTTACGTGGGCCTGCGCCTTGTCGGTGGCGGCGGTGACCGCCATTTGGATTCCATTCGGGAAATTCACCATGGCGGGCTCACCGAGGGCTTTGACGGGATCCGGGATCGCCGCTTCCACGTCAGGAAGTTCGGCCGCGTCTGGCTGGACCACGACGGCTTTGGGTTTTTGTGCCTTGTCTGACGGGGGCACGATCTGGGTTTTCACCGGGGCCTCGGGGGTGGGAGGCTCGCCAGTGGCGAAGGTACATCCGAGCAAAAGCGCTGCAATCAACCGTGTTTTCATGGGCGGAAGATGCCCACGGACCGACCGCATCACCAAGTAAAATGACGCTGGCGTGCCTCGCCGCCAACCGCATAGTATCCGGGCATGAAGCTAGGAGTCATCGGATGCGGGAAAATGGGAACGGCGCTCATTCAAGGGGCGATCCGCGCCGGAGAGGTCGGTGCGGCGGACGTGATTGGCTGCGATTCTTATGAGAAATCGCGCGATGCCTTTGTGAAATCGACTGGAGCCACGGCCACCGCCGACATGGCCGCCGTGGTGGCCGCGAGCGACGTAATTCTCCTCTGCACCAAGCCGCAGGACGTTTCCGCGGCCTTGGCGGACGCGGTGAAAATGGCCGGAGGCGGGCAGCGGTTGGTCATTTCCATCGCCGCGGGCGTGACACTTGCCGCGCTCGAAGCCGCGAGTGCGGAAAATTTCCGCCTCATCCGCGCCATGCCGAACACCCCGGCTCTGGTCGGCCACGGAGCCGCTGGATTCTGCCTCGGAGCCCGCGCGAATCCCGCAGACGCCGCCACCGCGCAATCGCTGCTCGGGGCGGTCGGGCTGGCGGTGGAAGTTCCCGAGCGGCTGATGGACGCCGTTACCGGGCTTTCCGGCAGCGGCCCGGCTTATATCTACGTCGTCATCGATGCGCTGGCGGATGGCGGCGTGCGCGCCGGGATTCCGCGGGCGGATGCGGTGCGCCTTGCCGCGCAGACCGTGCTGGGGGCTGCCGCCATGGTTTTGGAAACCGGGGAACATCCCGCCGTACTGAAGGACATGGTCACCTCGCCGGGGGGAACCACCATCGCCGGCCTGGCGGTGCTGGAGCGCCAAGGCCTGCGGTCCGCGATGATCGAAGCGGTCGGAGCCGCCGTCCAGCGCGCCGGGGAACTTGGGAAGTGAGCCATTTTGGGCTTTCACAGCCATTTCCGCCTCCTATGCTCCCGCGCATGATCTTCCGGCTTGTTGCCTGCGCCATTTTTTCGGCATCCGCGCTTACCCTCGTTTCCTGTGCTCCGGACGCGGACGCTCCCAGTCTCGCGGGAAACACCCAGTCGGCCGCGATCGAAGGCGAGGCTTTCTATCAAACGGCGAAAAAGGCCGATGACGACGGTAATGCTAACAAGGCAATCAAGCTCTACGACGAGACCGCGACGCGATTCCCGTTCGCCCCTTCCGCCCCACAGGCCCGCTTCCGGCAGGCGGAGCTGCTCCAACAGAAGGGGGACATCCTGAAATCCTTCGAGGCCTACGACAAATTCCTCTCTCGCTTTCAAGGCAGCAACCTCTACACCACCGCGCTAAACCGCCAGATCGCGATGGCCCAGTCCGCTGCCGACGGGGAGGTGAAGACCAGCCTGCTCGGGCTGAAGACCAAGCTCTCGGTGGAGAAGACCGTGGGGATGCTCGAAAAGATCCGCGTCAACGCACCCAAATCCGCCGCCGCGGCGAAGGCGCAGTTCACCATCGGGGAGCTTTATGAGGCGAACAAGGATTACAAAGACGCGATCGCCGCTTACCGGCTGCTGGTGAAGGATCAGCCGACGAGTTCGCTGGCTCCCGAGGCGTTGTTCCGGGTGGGTGTGATCCTAACCGAAGAGGCGGACCGTGGAAACCAGAACCAGGGGAATCTCGATCTCGCCCGCGAGGCGTTCAACGACTATCTGATCCAGTATCCCGGGCACTCCCGGAATGCCGAGGCGCGCAAGCTCGAAGCTGGACTGGGAGGCCGCGATCTCCAGCGCTCTTATGACGTCGCGGAGTTCTATCAAAAAACGGGCAAGCTGGACTCGGCCAAGGTCTATTACCGGGACATCATCGCCCGCAGCAAGTCCGGCGAACTTCATGACAAGGCGAAGGCCCGGCTCAAGGAGTTGGGCGAGTGAGCCGGCAACGACCACCCAGTTCATGAAATTCACCATCCTCTTCGCCCCCGTTCTGATGCTGGCATCCTGCGCCGGCTACCATCTGGGTGAGACCAAACCCGCAGTGATGAAGGAGGTGAAAACCATCGACCTGAGGATGTTTTCGAATTCCAGTTTCCACCCCCGCGCCAATGCGGTGGCCACCTCGGCCGTGGCGGAGGCCATCGTCCAGGACGGCACCTATCGGATCGCCTCGCTCGACACGGCGGACTCGATCCTGGAAGGAAACGTCAGCCGGATCAAATACCGCCCCATCCGCGGGCGACGCTTTGACACCCTCCGTCCGGAGGAACTCACCAACACCATCACGATCAGTTGGAAACTCGTCAGTGCGAAAGATCCGACCAAGGTCCTCATGACGGGAACCTCCACCGGCACCAGCAATTTTTTCGCAACGGCCAATCTCCAGACCGACAGGAACAACGCGCTGCCGGACGCCGCCCAGCGCGCCGGCGTGGCCCTCGTCTCTACTCTTGCGAACGGTTATTGAAGCGTCGCGCGGATTCGATAGAACCGTTTCGGTACGGCAGGCGATACCGGGAAATCCGCAATTTGAGGCATGCCTGTTCCCGGATAGATGGCCTCGTCCTCCCAGTCGGAAAAATCCGTGCAGCTCTCCACCACGTAGCTGCGACCCGTCAGCGTGGGGAACGAAAGCCGGACCATGCCAGGCGCGGGTGTTTGATTGGCGAAGTTCACCACAAAACGCGACCCTGCGTCCGCGGGATTGGTTCCGAACACGACCTCGTCAGTATCGGTGAATCCGTCGCCATCGGTGTCACCACCGGTTAGGAAGGTGACGGCCAAATTGTCGATGCCGATGCCTTGCGGCTGAGGAGGGATGGTGAATGTCTGGCCGGCATTTGGTTGGCCAGCTGAATAGGGGAGTCCGGTGAATTTGGTCCATTTGAAACTTGGGGCGATTTCACTATTGTCTTTAAGTCCTAGGGAGGATTGTCCCACCGGGTCGGAATCCGATTGGGTGAGGTCGATGTCGGTCGAGGTCATGCCGTTGGCCGCGCCTGCGGTCGCCACGATCTGACCTTCGTAGGAAATGAACTGGGTCACCGTGCCGTCGACCACGATCGCGAGTCCGTCGGGAGCGCCGTTTTGGATGCCAGATATTGATTTTGAAAAGATCCGGTGTCCCGAGGGAGTTAACAATCCCTGAGTGAATGTGGACAGCTGGTGGCTACCATAAGTGCCTCCGCCGGTTCCATTGTATAACAGCAGGATGATATCAGCGAGTGGACCGGTGTAACCCGGACCGACGACGATCTCGACGAACTCGGTGTCATCGGTCCCGTTGTCATCGTAAACGAACTCATTGATGAAAACATCCGCCGGCAGCGGCCCGCCGCCGGCTCCGGGTGTAAAGCTGAATCGCAGTTGGAAAGGGACACCGGGCGCGATGGAAAGTCCGGTGACGGTCATTGTTTTCGCGATTGTGGTTCCGCCCGGGATCGCGCCGTTGGGCAGATTTGTCACCGCGTTGAATGTCAGCTGCGGGAGCGGCTGGGGTATCCCACCTACAATCAACTCGGCGCTTAGGATGTCGGCGGTGCCTCCGGTCGCGCAGCGCCATTGCTCGGGGGTGAACGAGATTTGGAGTGCGGTTAGGGTGGTTGTGGACTGGTTGACGAACGACGCGGTGGCCGTGCCGCCGGTTGCGCTGGACAGAAATCCAAGTGAGGGATCCCCCGCGGAGCCATAGGTGCGGAACCCCCTGCTCGTGGAGTTCCCGGTGTCGGTTCCCAGCCACGTTCCTCCGGTGGACTCCCAAGGATAAGGATCGTAAGTTCCGGGAAATCCCAGGAAATCCTCGGTCACGGTCTGACCCGGATGGGTGAACGCATAGGGAGCGGCGGCATCCAGCTCGAAGTCCCCCAAGAGCGGATAGTGGTCTGAAGCGGTCGCGCTCGTGGACGGGGCAAGCGGTGAGCCGGATTTCGGGAGGCCCGTCGCATTGGATGTGTCGAGTGCGGAGTTATAGATTTCCGAGCGGACCGGTCTGGCTCCGATGACGGGCGAGACGAGGAAGAGATCGATGCTGGAGCCGCTCGAAGGGAAGGTGACTGCGGAACCGTCAAGCTGACGCGGGATGATCCGGTTGACGGACGGAGTCGTGAAATACGAGAGGGGATTGGTGTAATAATTCTGGGGGAACGCAATGTCCGCTCCGAGAATGAAGCCGGATGGCAATCCTGAGGTGGGAAGCGTCGTGAATGTGCGGTCGCTGTTTGATAGATTGAAGTCGCCCATGACGATGAAATTATCGTTGGTAGTTAGACCCTGGGCGCTGAGGGAATCCGTGAGACGGCGCATTTCCACGGTCCGCTGGAAGATGTCGGAGGCAGCGGATCCGGACTTGAGGTGAGCTGCGAGCAGCACGGGGTCACGCGTGGTGCCGGGCACGTCCACTTTCACCACCGGCATGCGGCGGGTGACGTCCTTGGCCGCGCCCGGCGGACCGATGGAGTTCTGTGTTAGGAATGGAAAGCGCGAGAGAAACGCGACACGCAGCGAGGGGTCAAAGACGTTTGTGGTTGGAGCGATGTAAAAGTGCGGATAGCCGAGGCTCGCCGCGAGGTCCGCCACGTCATTGCCGTTGACGTCCGCGGTGTGGATTTCCTGAAGGGCCACCACGTCGGCGTCGATCCGGTCGAGGATCTCACGCACGCTGTCGTGGTCGGGTGTCCCGGATTTCCCCAACCCGTAATCAAAATAAGCAGGACCGCCGCCGGTAGGAACAACCAGGTGAGCGCCGATATTGAATGTCGCCACGCGGATCTCCACGGCCTGCGCCAGTGAAGACATGATGAAAAACAATAATGCGGCGGATCTCAAAAGCATGGGTGGGCGAAGTTAGCACGGTCACAAGCCTTGTCGAACGGGGATGTGGGGCGCTTTCTTCACAGCAGGCGGCGTTCCTGTTGCGATGGTTCCTGATCCCGGCCAAATGGATAGTGGATCAAAACAGCACCTGCGCGAGCACCGTCAGCGCCACCACGAAGGCAAGATTCAGGATGAGCCCCACCCGCATCATCTCGCGTTGTGGCACCTGGCCGGTGGCGAAGACTATCGCATTCGGCGGGGTGCCTACGGGCATCATGAAGCCGGTGGAAGCGGCGATGGTCATCGGCAGGATCAGCTCGGCGGGGAGGATTTTCAGCTCGCTGGAGATTGAGAAAAAGATCGGCACCATCAGCGCGGCGAGGGCGGTGTTGCTGGCGAGTTCGGTGAGAAAGATGGTGAAAAAAATCACCGCGCCGATGAGCAGCGGCACCGGCCAACCGTCCACCCAGCCCGAGAATACGCGGGCCATGAACATACTTGCTCCGGTCTGGCCGATGATCGCGCTCAGGGTGATTCCGCCGCCGAAGAGGATCAGCACGCCCCAGTCCGTGCCGCGGTCGATTTCCTTCCACCGCACCACTCCGGTCGCCACCAGGGCAAGCACCGCGACCATTGCCACCAGCGTGTCGAAGGCCGCCTTCACACCTAGCAGTTTCGCCAGCGGCTCGCTGAGGATCCAGCACGTCGCCGTGAGCAGGAAAATCGCCAGCGTGAGGATGCGTTGGCGGTCGAATTTGAAATCCAAGGTGGGAGGATCCGGCAGGCGGATTCTTTCCGGGCGGCACATCCATTTCAAGACCACCACCAACACCGGCATCAGGATCAACACCGCCGGAACGCCGAATTTCAGCCAATCGGTGAAGCCGATCCCCAGCTTGGCTGCCGCGATGCCGTTTGGCGGGCTGCCGACCAGCGTGCCGATGCCGCCCACGCTCGCCGCGTAGGCCACACCTAGCAGGAGAAACACCGCGTTGCGCGACACGCCGTCGCCGCTGGGGATGTGGCGCAGGATTCCAAGCGCGAGAGGCAGCATCATCGCGGTGGTGGCCGTGTTGCTCACCCACATCGAGAGTGCCGCCGTCGCGCCGAACATCAGATAACAGACTCTCAGGAAATCGCCTTTTCCCGCATGCACGATGCGGTGGGCGATCCACCGGTCCAGCCCCTGGCTTGATAGCGCGGAGGCCATCGCGAAGCCGCCGAAGAACAGGAAAATCAGCGGATCCGCGAAACCGGCGAGCGACCCCTTCACATCCATCAATCCCAACGCGCACGCCAGCACCGGCACCAGCAGCGCCGTGATCGCCAGTGGCAGCGCTTCCGTCAGCCAGAGAAACGCGATGCACGCGAAGATCCCCAGCCCTACCGGCACCTTCAAGGGGTCGAGTTCCTTCATCGCCGCACTCGACGGGTCCAGTGAGAGCCCGAAACCAATCCCGCCCAAAAGCAGCAACGCCACCAGAAACAAGCCCAGGCTTTTCCGCCACGACTCCAGCCCCCGCGGGTGGACGGCATCTCCGGCTTCCGGTTCGTCGATCATCTAAAAACAGTTTTGACGGGTTTTGCGAGTCACCGCAATCAAAACGGTCGGGCACCAAGCCCGTCGTGTTCCCCATTGACCGATCTCCCTCCACCCGTGAACCTGCGGGAATGCATTCAATGACAGGATTCGGCAGAGGTTCCGGGGTGACGGACGGGTGGCAGGCCGGTGTGGAAATCAGCGCCGTCAACCGCAAGCAGGCGGAGGTGGTCGTCCAAGCACCCCGCGAGCTAAACGAGCTCGACGCCCGCATCCGCAAGGCGGTGCTCGGCGTTGTCTCGCGCGGGCGCATCCAGGTTTCTATCAATGTGGAGCGGGCGCAGGGAGCAGTGGCCGATTTCCGGATTGATCCGGTGCTCGCCCTAGCGTTTTCCAACGCGTTTGCGGAGCTGGGAAAAACCGTGGGCTATCCGGTAGTTCCCGCCGCCTCCGACTTCCTGCGCCAGCCCGGGATCATCGCCGCCGGAGACGGCGAGCTCGACGCCGAGGCTGCGTGGCTTGCCGTGGAGCCCGCTCTAACCGCCGCTCTCGAGCAACTCGCGGCAATGCGTGAGTCCGAGGGCAGTCACCTCAAATCGGATTTCCTGGAGCGCCTGGAGACGCTCGTTTCCTTTGCCCGGAAAATTGCCGCCGAGGCACCTGGCCGCCTGATCCGCCAGCGCGAGTTGCTTTCCAAGCGCCTCCGCGACGCCGGGCTCGAGCTGGATCCCGCCGACGAGCGCGTGGTCAAAGAGATCGCCCTCTTCGCCGACCGCTGTGATGTCAGCGAGGAAATCACCCGGCTGGATTCCCACTTCGCGAAATTCCGCGAGTATCTCGACGCCACCGAGCCGCCGGGCCGTGCGCTGGATTTCCTCTGTCAGGAACTTTTCCGCGAGTTCAACTCCATCGGATCGAAGGCGAACGACGCGTCGATCGCGCAGACGATCGTGGAAGCGAAGACCGAGTTGGAAAAAATCCGCGAGCAGGTGCAGAACGTGGAGTGAGGGAATGCCTGTGTCACGCCAGTTCGATTCCTATCAGGTCGCGGTCCTCGCGGGCGGATTCCAGGAACGTTTCATCCATCTGGATCGCCTGCTGCAAGTGGCTGCGGGCGCGGGGGCCTTCTCCTAACGTCCAAAGATAACAAGCGAGGTTGTAGTGGAAGACCGCCATTTCAAAAAGCGTCTTGGGGCCGCGCAGCAGTTGGTTGCAGGCGGCCAGCGTGTCGCCGGTCTCGTGGAGGCAGTAGGCGGCGCGTAGGAAAAATTCCGGTTCGTCCTCGGCTTTCAGGCACAGCAGGCGGGCGGTTTCCGAGGCGGCGTTCCATTGCTCACGGTTCATCTGCGCCGCCAGTTTCAATTCCAGAGGGGCCCGCAACCGTTGGACCTCGGCGGGTAGCGCCTGAAGTTCGAACAAGGCCTCGTCGGCAAGCCCCAGTTCCAACCATCCGGCTGCCGCGCGTAACGTTTTTGTCACCACCATTCGCTCGACGCTAGTACATGCGGGCGGCGGTGGCAATCATTCAGCTGCTAAAAATCATCTGCCGCAGTGGGGTGAAGGCGGTTGGCTTGCGGCGAATCCGCCCGGTGGTGTCCCGAGCGTCCGAGAAAAAGAGACTTGCCGGATTTCCTCAAGGGCCGTATTAAATCGCCCTAGACGCAGTCACCGTGTCGGGCGAAAGCATTTCCTCCCCCACTTTGGCATGACGATCCCCGGCACCCGCCGCTCAATGATTTCCCTGGAACGATACGATTTGAACCCCTCAGCCGATCTTATGGATCGGTTCCGACCCGCTGTCTCCGATCTATGATCCGGCGCTTGGTCCATCGTTCCGCACCCCTCTTCGCACCGATATCGTGCGGCGGCATTGTCCGTCCGTGCAGCGGCGTGTAGCACCCATCCACTGGAGGACAAAACCATCGCTAAGCCACAAAGAGATCCAAACAGGGGTCGTTTCCGCGACATGACGCGGATCAACGACCGAATCCGCGCCCCGAAAGTCCGTGTCGTCATGGCAAATGGCGATCAACTCGGCGTCATGAGTTCCCGCGACGCGCTTGCGAAAGCCCAGTCGCTCGGCCTCGACCTCGTCGAGATCGCCGGCCAGGTGGACCCGCCGGTCTGCAAAATCGTCGACTACGGGAAATACAAATACGAGCAGGCGAAGCTGAAGAAGCAGAAGTCGAAGAGCGCCACCCGCATGAAGGAAGTGAAATTCCGCGTCGGCACCGGGCAGCACGACTACAACATCAAGCTCGGCCGGGCCGAAGGTTTCCTCGACACCAACCACAAGTGCCGCTTCGTGCTGCAGTTCCGCGGTCGCGAAAACGCCCACAAGGACCTCGGATTCGTGGTGCTCAACCGCATTATCGAAGACCTCAAGTCGATGGCCCAAGTCGACCAGGCTCCGCGGCTCAACGGCCGTGCCGTCGCGATGATTCTCTCGCCGCTTCCGGCTCACCAGCGCAAGCGCAGGTTCCACCTGTTCCACGGTGAACTGATGGAAGAGGATGATTTTGAAACGGAAGAAGGCCTGGATGAAGAAATCCCGGACGATGATTTCGTCCCGGATGAAGTCCCCGACGAGGTTCCCGAGGAAGCCGCCGCTCCCGCGGAATCCGAAGAAGCGCCCAAAGCTTAAATCATCATTTGGCCGTGGTGGTTTTTTCCAATCGCCACGGTCGGATTTGAAAATGGGGTTGGCGGTTGGAAACCGCCACTACGATTGCATGCTCTATCTTTTTGACATCGACGGCACGCTGGTCGACACCGGCGGCGCAGGAATGGCGGCTTTGAATCAAGCCACCCGCGAGATTTTCGGTCATGATGGTCCGCCGCTCGACCTTGCGGGCAGCACCGACCTCGGGATCATTGCTGGCATCCATCGACATTTCGAAATCGAGCACACCCGCGAGCGATTCGACGCCTATCTGGAAATCTACCTGCACAGGCTGCACTGGAATCTCGCTCACGGCGGATTTCCCGGCCGGGTCCATGACGGTGTGACGGAGTTGCTCGCCGAACTGGGAGAGCAGCCCGAGGCGACGGTCGGCTTGCTCACGGGCAACGCCGCCGGCGGTGCCGCGGCGAAAATGCTTCACTTCGGCCTGGCGGAGCATTTTCCATTCGGCGCCTATGGCTGTGACCACGCCGACCGTAATCGTCTCGGCCCGATCGCACTGGAGCGCGCGTCCGCCCATGCTGGAAAGTCCTTCAGTCCTAACGAGACTTGGGTCATCGGCGACACGCCGAAGGACATTGCCTGCGCCCACGCCATCGGGGCCCGCTGTCTGGCAGTCGCCACGGGTAGCTTTTCCGCAGCCCAGCTCACGGCCCACGGCGCCGACCAAGTGGTGGAGTCCCTAGGCAGCGCCATCCGCTGGATTTAGCCGGATTTGCGGAAATTTTCGTAATTCAAGGCGTGCATGTTTCGAAAAATGTTCGAAACTTTCGATGTTCTCATCAACCTCATTAAACCAAATGGATACCCGTCGTAATTTCCTCAGCAAGCTCGCCGTTTCCGCCGCCATGCCCGCCCTCTGGTGCGGTCACGCGCTCGCCCAAGCCCCGCCGCCGCCGGTGAAGCTCACCGAGGACGATCCGATGGCAGTGGCGCTCGGCTACAAGGAAGACACCACCAAGGTGGACGCCGTTAAGTTCCCTCTCCACAAGGCCGAGCAAAGATGTGACAATTGCGCGCTCTACACCGGCAAACCCGGAGAGGCGAACGGTCCTTGCGCCGCCTTCGCCGGCAAGCTGGTCACCGCGGCAGGCTGGTGCTCCGTCTGGGCGAAAAAGCCCGAGCCTGTGAAACCGTAAGGTAGCTGTTTCCCAGATGCCCCCATCCGCTCTAACCGGCGGATGGGGGCCTTTTTCTTGAAAAGGACAGGGAGACCGGCACCCGCGAAATTCCCGTCGCAATCCCGGTGGATTTCCTTATGTTCCGGCAATGAGTTCCCGTCCGCCAAGATCCAACCGAGACCAGTGGCTGGCCTTGTCGAAACGAGTGGCCCGTCAGGTGAATCTCGCGTGGTGGTTGGAAACACTGGCGGCACCATTGCTGATCGCCGCCCTGACTGGCGCTGCAGTACTGCTGTGCGTGAGGCGGGGTTTCCCCAATATCGAAGCTTGGATGCTGTTCGCCTCCGTGGGGGTCATGATGGTTGTGCTGGCGGCCGGCTGCTGGGCATGGGCGTCCCGGAAATTCGAGCGGCCCGAGCAGTCGCTGGTGCGGATCGAGGCGGCCATGCGATTGAGAAACTCGCTGTCTGCTGCCAGTGCCGGGGTTTCGCCGTGGCCCGCGCCGGTGGACCGGGTGGATGCGGGGCTCAAGTGGCAATGGCCGCGGCTGCTGGTCCCACCGCTCGGCGCTCTCCTGCTGCTGGCCGCCGGAATGTGGATTCCACTGACGGCACGCAGTTTCGCTGGATCCCACGCCGCGGAGCAACCGCAGGCCTGGAAACAACTTGCTTCGGAACTCGACCAACTCACGAAGGAGGAAGTCGTCGATGAAAAGTATCTCGAAGAAACGCGCAAGAAGCTCGATGAGTTGGAAGCCCAAGAGGAGGAACAATGGTTCAGCCACTCGTCGCTTGAAGCCACTGATTCCTTGAAAAAATCGCACCGAGCCGAGACCGAACGGATCGAACGGGAGCTCGGCCGCGCGGAAAAGGCTTTGGAAAATTTGGAAAAAAATGCCGGAGCCGCCACCCAGGCAGAGAAGAACCGGATGATGGAGCAATTCGACCAGGCGCTCCAAGGCCTGCAAAACGGCGCGATGAAACCGAATCCCAAACTGCTGGAGCAAATGAAGCAACTCGATCTGAAAGATCTGGCCAAAATGACGCCCGAGCAATTGCAGCAGCTCCGCGAGAATTTGAAAAAGAACGCCGAGGCCATGAAAAACGGTCAGGGGAAAGGTGAAGGCGATGATTGGTCCGACGAATTGCTCGCCGGCGATGGCGAGGGCGAAGGTGGCGGCGAGGGAGAAGGAGAGGGTGGTGAAGACGGCGAAGGTCCTGGAAAAGGCGGTGTCAACCGCGGGCCCGGGCACGATCCCAAACTGCTCGGTGCCGAAAAAGACCGGGCGGAAACCGGAAAACTAACCGGCATCGAGGCCAAGGATCTATCAAGGGCGACGCCCGGCGATTTGCTGGAACTGAAGGACGGGGAGCACGAGGTGGACCAGTCTCCCTCCACCGTCACCCAAGGCGGTGCCACCGAAGCCACCGGCAAGGGCGGCGACCGGGTCTGGCGGGATTCGCTGGACCCCGCCGAACAGCGGACGTTGAAGCGGTTTTTCGAGTAAGGGCTTCCGGGGCTGATGTCCCGGACGCGCATCGAGAGTTGTCATGGACTTGCCGGATGAAATTCCCCGCTCAGCTACGCGGTGGCGTAGGCACGCGATGTCGTTATTTAAGAATCACGAATCATCGTCCACGATACCTCCATCGCAAAGAACTGATAACCCCACCAATCAACCACCATGAAACCGTCCCCTACCCGCAACATCGAAGCAAGATCCGGAATGACCCTGATTGAACTAACAGTCGTCATTCTCGTCCTGCTGTCGCTTGTTTCAATTCTCTTCGTCGGAGCAAAAGCCTGGAAACAGGGCTCGGACCGCTCCGCCAATGTCATCAACATCCGAAACGTGCAGCAAGCCGTCCGCGGCCATGCGGCCATGAACGACATCGCGCAGGCGGATGCCAGCGTCACCCCCAACATCGTTGGCGGAGCCGTGCCACGGGCGACCATTTTCGGTATCGCCAACGACGGAGTCGGCGGATACCTCCGCTTCCCGGCACAAGTCGCCTCCGTGACCTACACCACTCCATCGCAAATCAACACCGCCACCGGAACCCTCTATCTGGTTGCCTCCGCGAGTGGCCTGGAAGGTAGCACTTACGGTCCGAAGGCGGGTTCGACCCGGGACTGGTAAACCTGTTTTCTAACGAGGCCTTGTCATCTTCTCCGGGGTCAACAGGTCGTCGAGTTCCTCCTTGCTGAGCCAGCCTTTTTCCAACACCAGACTGTAGACGCTCGCACCGCTGGCGAGCGCTTCCTTGGCGATCGCGGCGCTGCGCTCGTAGCCGAGCACCGGATTGAGCGCGGTGACGATGCCGATGGAATTCTTGACGTAATCCAGGCAGCGCTCGCGGTTCGCCTCAATGCCGGAGATGCAGCGGGTGTGCAACGCAATGGCGGCGTTTCTCAGGAGTGTCAGGCCGAAGAACAGGTTGAAGGCGATGATCGGCTCGGCCATGTTCAGCTCCAACTCGCTCGCCTCGCAGGCCATGGAAATGGCGACGTCCGCGCCGATGATTTGATAGCAGACCTGACTGACCATTTCCGGGATGACCGGATTCACCTTGCCGGGCATGATCGAGGAGCCGGGCTGCATGGCGGGAAGGCGGATTTCATACAGTCCGCAGCGCGGACCGGAGGAGAGCCAGCGGAGGTCGTTGCAGATTTTCGAAAGCTGCACGGCGGCGGTTTTCATCGCACCGCTCATGAGTGAAAACGGGCCGCTGTCGTGGGTGGCCTGCACCAGGTTTTCCGCGATTCTAACACGCAGACCACTGACGTCACTGAGGTGCATGGTGCAGAGTTCCGCATATCCCGGCGGGCTGTTGATGCCGGTGCCGACGGCGGTGGCACCCATGTTGATGTCGAGAAACTCCTCGGCGGCGCGCTCGATATAACGGATGCCGTCCTTGATGGTGGAGGCGTAGGCGCTGAATTCCTGACCGAGCGTCATCGGCACGGCATCCTGATTTTCCGTGCGGCCCATCTTCAGTACATCGTGGAACTCAATCGCCTTGGCAGTGAGGGCCGCTTTCAGCTCGCGCAGGGCGGAAGTGGCATCACGCATGGTTAGAATGACGCCGAGCTTGATGGCAGTCGGATAGGCGTCGTTGGTGGATTGCGAGCGGTTCACGTCGTCGTTCGGGTGGAGGAATTCGTATTGCCCTTTGCGGTGGCCGAGGATTTCAAGGGCGCGGTTGGCGATGACCTCGTTCGCGTTCATGTTAGTCGAGGTGCCGGCTCCGCCCTGGATCATGTCGATGGTGAAATGCTTGTGCCATTTTCCGGCGATGATCTCGTCGCAGGCGGCGATGATGGCGTCGGCCCGGTCGGGCAGAATCACGCCGAGGTCCTTGTTCGCCATGGCGGCGGCTTTTTTCACATAGGCAAGGCTGCGGACGAAGTGGCTGAAGTGATGGAGCGGGATGCCCGAAATCGGAAAATTCTCCATGCCCCGCAGCGTCTGTACTCCGTAGTAGGCTGTGTCCGGCAGCTCGCGCTCGCCGAGCGAGTCGTGCTCCTTGCGCCAAGTGGCGACGACCGGGGAGACACCGGAAATGTAAAGTTCGTTGGCAGCCTGAAGCCGCGTGCTCAAACGCCGCGCGATGTGACCCACCATCCGATAAAACACCTCCGGCTGCTCCGCGCGGATCCGTTCGAAAACGGCGCGCGGGATGAGTCGGACTTTCACGTCAGTGAGCGCCACGCCGGATGCTGAATGGGGAAGGTCGTCCAACAGCACGCCCTCGCCGAAAGCCGCGCCGCGGGTGAGCGTGGCCAGGCGGGTGGTGTGGCCGTGACTTCCCCGGACGATTTCCACCTCGCCCTCCTCGACGATTCCCATCCACAGGCGGGGCATGGATTCGTGGAACAGCCAGGCACCGGCCGGATAGGAGTGGGTCTCACCTCTGCTGATGAGGGCTTCCAACTCGTCCGCAGGGATGGCCATGGTCTCGGCCAGGCGGGTGATGCGCTTGTTGGAGAAAATCGGTTCGTCTTTTTGGTTCATGAGATTTGGGGGAGGAACTTAAGGCCATAATGTAACTTCCGCCAATCCGAAAAACCGGGGTGAGACAGCAACGGTGTGTGGCATCTTTTCCTTGATGGCATCCACCCATGTTTCGGGTCCTCATGTCGTTTTCCATCCCTTCGATCCATGCGGCACACCTCATGGTTAGGGCACGAGATGTGCCGGGATGCGGAGGACATGATTCACCTGCGGTGATCGCTACGGGATTGTCGTAAGAATCGGTTGCGGGCTCGCGTTTCGGGAGGTTCCAAAGAGAACTTCAGGCTCCTCATGAAACTCCTCCGCCTCTTCCTCCTTTTTGGCTTCGTCTGTCCCGCCAGTGCCGCCGAAGCCAAGCCCAACATCCTCATCCTCTACGCCGATGACCTCGGCTACGGTGATCTCGGTTGCTACAACGAGAAATCGAAAATCCCCACGCCCCATCTCGACAGGCTCGCCTCACTCGGGATGCGTTTCACCGACGCCCACAGTTCGTCGGGCGTTTGCACTCCCTCGCGCTACGCACTGCTCACCGGTCGCCACCACTGGCGCGACTTCCACGGTATCGTGAACTCATTCGGAAAGTCAGTGTTCAAACCCGAACGACTCACCCTTCCGGAAATGCTGCGGGCCAAGGGTTACTCCACCGCTGCCATCGGCAAGTGGCACCTCGGCTGGGATTGGGACGCGATCCGTAAACCCGGCGCGAAGAAAAACGGCATCTCACCTGAGGATTTCGATTGGTCCAAACCCATACCCGATGGACCTCTCGCGCATGGGTTCGACCATTACTTCGGTGACACGGTGATTAATTTTCCGCCGTACTGCTGGATCGAAAACGACAAGGTGCTCACGCCTCCGGACACGATGATGGACACCAAGAAATGGAAGGCGATCAAGGAAGGCAGCTGGGAATGCCGCCCTGGCCCGATGATCACCGGTTGGGATCCCTATCAAAATATTCCCGAAACGACCCGCCGGGGCGTGGCATACATCCAGTCACAAAAGGACGCCGGAAAGCCCTTTTTCCTCTACTTCGCGTATCCCTCGCCCCACGCGCCCATCATTCCGAATGATGAATTCGACGGAAAATCCAACGCCGGCCCCTACGGCGACTTCGTTCATGAAAACGACCATTCCATCGGCCAGCTCCTCGAGGCTCTGGAGGACTCCGGGCAGATGGACAACACGATCGTTATCTTTTCCGCAGACAACGGCCCAGAGCATTACGCCTACGAGCGCGACAAAAAATTCGGCCACGGATCATCCCATCCCTTGCGCGGACTGAAACGCGACATTTACGAAGGCGGCCACCGCGTGCCGACGATCATCAAGTGGCCCGGCATCACCAAGCCCGGAGTCGTTAGCAACGCGCTGGTCTCGCAGATCGATTTCATGGCCACCCTCGCCGCCGCACTCGGCTACGACCTGCCCGCCGATGTCGCCGAGGATTCCCACGATCTCCTGCCGCTACTCAAGGGCGGGACCGAATCAATCCGCACTACCCACGTGCACAACACGAAGGAGAATCACTACGCGATCCGCCATGGGAAGTGGCTGCTGATCGACGCGCCGACAGGCTACGTCTCCAAACCGGACAAGGAATGGGAAACGCGCCACGGTTACAAACCCGACGGCGACCAGACGGTGGAACTTTACGACATCGAGAACGACATCGGCCAGAGAAACAACCTCGCCGCCGATCACCCGGAACGCGTCACCGAACTCCAGGCGCTTCTGAAAAAAATCCGCGAGCAAGGTCACTCCGCCCCCCGGCTGGCCAAGTGACCATCCATCGATCATTGATCCTGCCCTCACGCCACCACTTGATGAAACTTACAATCATCGCCGCCGCTCTCGCGCTCGTCCTGCCCTTGGCCGCCGCGCAAAAGCCCAACATCGTCTTCATCATCGCCGATGACCTTGGTTACGGCGACCTCGGCTGTTTCGGTCAGAAGAAGATCCAAACTCCGGTGCTCGACAAACTCGCCGCCGAAGGGATCCGTTTCACCCAGCACTATTCCGGCTCGACCGTCTGCGCGCCGTCGCGCAGCTGTCTGATGACCGGGCTGGACACCGGCAGCACCTGGTTACGTGGCAACGGCGAGTTCGAACTGCGGCCCGATCCGGAGGATCTAACGGTGGCGGCGCTGCTGCGACGCGCCGGCTACCGCACCGCCATGGTCGGCAAGTCCTGCGTCTCCGGCAACACGCAGAACCCGCAGCACGTGCTGAACAAAGGCTTCGATGTCTTCTACGGCACGACCAGTCACAAGGATGGTCACTTCCGCTATCCGCTCTTCATTTACGACCAGGAAAAGAAGGTCGAGCTGGCGGGGAACACACTTCACCGCGGGAAGTCTTACGACGCCGAGCTCTACACCGCGCGCGCCGAGCGTTTCATCCGTGAAACCGAAAACCCGTTCTTTCTGCTCCTCTCCTACCCCATCCCCCATGCCGCGGTGCTCGGGCCGGAAGGTTCGGTGCCGGGTGCTGTCGGGAAAGCTCCGCAAAAAGGCCATTACACGGAGGTGGAGAACCCCGCCGCGCATTACCGTGCGATGGTCGAGGCCTTGGACGGCTACGTCGGCAGGGTGCTCTCTGCCCTCAAGGAAAAAGGTGTGGCGCGTGACACAATGATCATTTTCACCAGTGATAACGGGCCCCATTATGAAGGTGGCTACGATCCCAAGATGCACGACTCGTCCGGCCCACTGCGCGGCGGCAAGCGCGATCTCTATGAGGGCGGCATCCGCGTGCCGACCATCGCCCACTGGCCGGCAGGCATTGCCAAACCCGGAGTGAGCGACCACGCCAGCGCATTCTGGGATTTCCTGCCGACCGCTTGCGAACTCGCCGGAGCTGATGCGCCGCAAGGTCTTCACGGCATTTCCTACGCACCCACACTAACGGGCAAGGGCGAACAACGCGCGCATGATTTCCTCTACTGGGAGTTCCACGAGAAAGACACCCGCCTGGCGCTGCGCCAAGGCGACTGGAAGCTCGTGCAATACGATGTCGCGAAGAACGGGAAACCCGAACTCTATCACCTCGGGCGCGACCTGGCGGAAAACAAAGACCTTGCCCCGGAGGAGCCCGAACGTGTCGCCGCGATGCTCAAGCTCATGGAAAGCCGCCACAAACCCTCGCCGATCTTTCCGAACAAGGCGTTGGACCGTTGAGGGATTCGCGAAGCGCGGTAATTCGCCACTTCACCGTAACGGGTCACTGGCCGGGAAGATGATGTCGGGATAGTGATGGAACATGCCAAGCGGGAGAGCTAACGAAATGTCAAAGGTGACGACCGCGCGGTTTGAAGCACCGTCTTCCCCCCGTCGCCCCGCGCCATCACATGATAGATCGCACCTGGATACTGGAATCGAATCGGTCGAGCCATGCGCGACACTTGCCATGGTATGTCATTCACACAGGAAAAATGTGCCGCCACAAGGCCGGCCCCTACGAGGAGTTCGAAGGCGAAGGTTTCGCGCCTGTCTTCTCACACTCCGCGATCGGGAGGCTCCGGCACGGGTCGTGGGATCTTGCGGACGTATTCATGCTCGTGGAGGTAGCGCACAAGCGTGCGGTAGCTGAGGTCGATTTGCCTTTGCTCGCGCAACCAGCCGCAAAGTTTGACGACGGTCCAATGGGTTTCGCCCGCCAGCGATGGATCATCGACAAGAGGAAGAATGTCTGACTCGACGCTTGCCACATCGAGTTTGCGGGGGCGTCCGGGACGGGGTTCATAGGTGAGTCCCTCAATCCCCTGTGCGTTGAAACGTGAGATCCAGAGCCGGAACATCCGGCAGCAGACCCGGCTGTTGCGCAGCACGATTTCATAACTCGCTCCGATCAACAACAAATGGATGGCATTGAGGCGCCGGTACGCTTTGTTGTCAGTTCCACAATCCATCGCCACTTCCAGCTCTTCGAGCGTGCAAGTATCGGGATTGGGAAGCTGATGAGGGCGAGCGATTCACGAGTTTCGAATGATTCAAACGATCGTACCAGTCTTTTGTGAGGGTTTCGGAAATTATTTTTGGCAAGGGGGTCTACTCCAGCTGATTTGGCTGAAGCTGCTCTGGAAGAAGCTGGGGTAGATGTTCCGGATTGCCAACTAAAGGAGATCTTAAAAAATGCCTAAAAAATGTCGCAAAAAACGGTGGAGGCAAGAACGCCAAACACGCCAATGAAAAAGCTCGTGAAGAAGCGAAAGAAGAAGCTCGAAAATGCTCAGAAAAAACTTGACGAGCTAAAGAAGAAAAACGAGATCACAAAACAAGGAAGAGAGGCCGTTGAGCAAACTAAACGCGATGTGAAGCACTTGAAAAGCAAATTTGATTTCACTGGTGAGCATCATTCTCAAACACCAAAGTAATGAATCGTCTGTATACATTTTTTTTGAGTATCGTGGTGGAATTATAATTCGGCAGGTTTTAGCAACTTCGTTATCTACAGCCATAAAATTGATAGTATTAAAAATGTCTGATGAAAAAGGCATTCCATGGTCTGATTTTTTGGAGGATAATCCAGTTCCGGTTGATGATATCGAAAATGTCTGGTGTATTACTGCCCTCATTGAGGACGACCTTTGCATGGCCCACATTACTATTACTGAACGGGTTCAGAAAATCGGGTCAAGTATCGGGTCAGGCCTAGCGAAACGACATGACCCGATGGTATGAACCGGGGACATCGGTAACAAGCTGACCGCGAACGTCAAAAAGCCAGGCTTCTTGAACTAAGGCTTCTTGAACACTTCTTGAACTCTCCGGAAAGTGCCAGCGACACTGGCTGCTTACCGGGAGTGACTCCACGTTCTTGGCAGCCTTGACCTTGGTTCGGCGCTTCAGTCATTGGCGCGCTTTCGCCTCGCTACCAGACAAAAGACTCCGCAGAAGGTGAGCACAATGCTTGAGGATTCGGGTATTGCACCGGCAATAATCGGTTTGCCCGGCTCCGACTCATAGGCCCAGCCGTGGATCTCAGATTGCATCCAACTGTAGCTGTCGAGATCGATCCAGCCGTAATGGACCCGTTCGTCGACTAGGAACTCAATACCGATAAACCCTCGGTTTCCGACGAAAAACCCCGAGGTGCCCGAATCGTAGCGTACATGCAAAGCCGCCGCGCCAGGAACTCCGATGGGATGCGACTGCCAACCCGAAAGATTTCCATATTCAGGAAAAAGCGCAGGCGACTCCGCACCAATGACTGAACCAGCCGTGAGAGCATAAGGCACAGAGTCATACCACGTTACATTCACATAAGGCTGCTTCAGACCAAGGATTCTGGTTTCTCCCCAAGAACGGAGGAAGGCGGCCGCTCCGACCGAATCATGCTGAAGATCGAAAACTCCGTCTCCATTGATGTCTAGGTTGTAGTCTTGGTGTGCGTCGGTGAAATTGTGGAGTCTTATGCGGGTATCAGGCTTGTAGTAAATGACGGCTGCGTGGGTTGCCTGAACACCGAAAAGCATGCCGCTGAATACTGCGGCATGCTTTAGATGTCCAAGCAGGGCTAGCGTCCGCCGCCCGATTTGGAACGATTTGATCATGGTATGTTAAACGGATTCGGCGAAACTTTCCTTACGCGGTAAAACTTTGAAGGACTCGCTGGCAGCGGATCGGATTGGGCCGTGGTGCTTTCCTTGAGCGCATTGAAAATACCAGAGCACGTTGTCCAAGTCGTGAGATTTGTCGAACTCTCAATGATGTAGTAACCTCCCACCAGAGAATTCCAAGTAAGGGTCGCCGTCACGTTCCCGCCTGAAAAGGAGAAGCTGTTTCCGGTGATTGTGAAATTCTCGGTCTGCGTCTGCACACCGGTAACAATGATGGACAGTGGTTGGGCGTCTTTATTTCCATCTCCGTCCACATCAATCAGCGATGTTCCTGATTTCTGTGAAATGATAACCCGGTAGTATGTCCCGGCCACGGGCGAAGTCGGTGTCAACACCTGTTCCACGTTGTCCACGTCATTCTGGCCGCGGATAGCTGCCAATGCGGGAGAAGCCGGATTCAGTTTCCACGGCATGATCGCCGTTCCCAATGTAGGCGGATTTGTGGTGTTGTCCGTGATCGGATACACCCGGACGTCAATATTGTTGTTGAGGACGGAGTTCGTCGGCTCGACGTATGTGCCGCTGCCCGGGCTGGTTTCTGTCCATGCTTGCTGATCGGGAAGCAGTCCGGTGATGGGATCGGGTTGCGCCACCGGGTCGGTCCATGAGGCGGTCACCTTGATCTGCTGGGAACCGGCAGCCCGAACGGTGAAGGCAACCTCCCCGCTGTTGGGAATCACCACTTCCTTGATGTAGGTCCGAGCGGAACTGTTGTAGTTCGCCTGGATCAGAGCGGCCGCCTTGTCGATCTGGGCGGTGCCCCACCCGGAACGATAGTCAGGTCCCGTGGTGGAGATATCAGTCGCCGTGTGGATGATGACCCCTTTGAGAGTTGCCGCACGAAGCGGCTCCTTCGGACCATAGTTCAGGGCTCGTTCCTGCAGCTCGCTGAGAAGTGCCGCCCCGCCCGTGACACTGGCCGCAGAAAAGCTTGTACCGCTTCCCGTGGTTTCATACTGGTTGTTTTGCGGCACTCCTCCCACGATTGCGAGCTTCGGACTATTCACGTTCACTCCGTTGGCCATCACGTCCGGTTTGACACGGCCATCGTCGGTAGGACCGAAGACGGTTCCCTTTCCCACCACGGTGGAGGACTGGGCCTGGAACCAAAGCCCTCCGGCGGAAGTCACCGAGCCGACGGTGAGCACATTCTTCGCGACTTGCAGGCCCTGCGGAATCGTATCGAAACCGAGGTTGCCGCCATCCGCTCCGGGTTTTCCGCTCAACGAGGTCGCGGATTGACCCAAATTGGGAGTGAAAACGATCTGCTCGCTTCCGGTGCCAGGAGACGTAACGGACAAGGTTCCCTGGCTAAAATACCAGTAGTTGCTTCCATTGAAGAGAACGTCTTCCTGTATCCCGAGGGTAATCTGGCCAGCTTGCGCTACGAAGTAAGGGTTTTCGCCGATATAGATCGACTTGTAACCCGCAAATTCATTCTGGCCGCGTTCATTGCCTGCGGAGGCAGTCATTAACTGATAGGGCTGAAGGTATGCGGTCTCGTCCGCTTGGCGTGCCTGTGAATTGTAGAGTCCGTAATACGGCGATTCCGCTGTACTCGCGAAAATGTCGCCAATGAAATAATTCACCGTCCTTATGATCGAAGGCTGGTTGGGAACAGGGATCGTCCTTACCGCGCTGTCCCATCCGAAAACAGTCCCATAAGAGTGGTTCGAAATGCGGCTTTCGGCGGCTGCCTGGCTTAAAATCGTACCGTAGGGGTCATTCCACGAATGAGCAATAATTTGAGCATTGTAAGCAATTCCCTTGGCAGCCGAAGAGAGTCCTTCCGCGATCATCACTCCGGCCACGGAGGTCGCATGGGTGTCAAAAGAACCCAGCACATCCGCGTCGGTGACGCGTGATGGAGAGCTGAATTCAACGTGATTGAGGTATGGAATAAATTGCTCGAACTGGCCGATATAGGTGCCGGTTGGAGGAGTTGTGATGCCACCACCGTTCAACGTAGCGGCGTTGGCCCCGCCTGGCCATATTTTATTCACTCCTATCACACTTGCGTCGGTGGCACCAAAATTTCGAAAGCGTACAACTTGGCCATTCGCCAGCTTCAGAGCCATCGTATCGGTTGTTGGAGTGAATTGACTGGCGTCCTCGTAGGCCAGTCCATCAGCCAGTTCCTTTTGGCGCTGGGCGCTCATGGAGATGGCGCGTTCGTTTGCTTTCTCTTGGCCGGAAGCCACCATTCTGGAAATGTTGGGTTTCCCGGGATCAACTGGAGTCAGCGGTTTGAGAAGCGAGGCTTGGTTGATTTTGGCCTGGCGGCTGGATTGGCCTGAGGATTCCTGCGCCGCCACCGAAGCCGTTACTTCATCCGGGTGTTCCCCTAATAAGTATTGAGCGGGGAACACCAAGGCGGCGGATAAGAGCAAAGATACTCGTTGGGAGTAGTAATGTTTCATGGATCTGTGTGTGTAATTTGTGTGTTTATGGAAATTGTTGGGTCGGGCTGGGAAAGGACTCTGGTCAGCACTTGGTGGAGCGCTTGATCAGAACTGCGATTGCCGCGATGCAGACAACCGCGATAGTGCCCCAGAGCACGATTCCTGAAGCAAATAGCCGTTCGACGAAGGTTCCGGCATTTTCTTCTTCCGGGACAGCTCCCCTCCGCGAGGGCCGAAGAGCATCTTGATCCCGACTTCCTTTGTCTGAGCCAGGCGAATGTCCCGGAGCGAGAGCTTGAAAGATGGTGTCTTTCACTTCGGCTCGGAAGCCGAGTGAAAGCAGTTGCTCCCGCGAAAGACCGAGGTCTTTTACGATGGCAGAACCGATTCTTTTGTGAGAAGCTGCATTGTAGGTGTCCCGCAGGATATTACCGTTCGAAAACAGGGTGAGGATGATGAAAACGCCATCCTCACTCCATTCTGGTGGTGCGAGGGCGATACCCCCAACCTGTACGGATGGCACATGCGCGAAGGGCTTTGCCATATCCGCAACACCGGCATTTTCAGCCAGCACCTTCGGATCAAGAAACCATAGGGTGTCTTCTTCGTTTCCGGTCAAGGCATCTTGATTTCTCGGAATATTACGGCTACGTATGGCTGCCCATGCCTGTCCATGCGGAGACTCTGAATATCCGGTGACAACTTGATTGAGTAGCAGGTTCCCAGTTTCGGCATCGACAATCGCGAGTCCCGACTCGTCCATGTAAATAAGGAAGCGGTCGGCAATCCATTTTGTTTTTGCGGATTCCATCCAGCCGTAACCATGGTTTTCCCTGCTGATATTGCTGTTGGCCAGAACTGCCATCGGATTCCCGTTCACGGTGAGTCTTTGGAGTTTGCCGCTCGAAGAAACCTCCGTAACCAGTCTTACCTCCTTGCCTCCCAGCGGGTTCTTCCAGGCTTCCGCCCCCATGACGGGGACGGAAGCAGCTGAGGAAACTATCAGAAAAATTGACCTGATATTCATGGTGCTTTGATGATTTTCAGGCAGGTTCTGTTTCTCAATCCGAAATTGTTTACTGTGATCTGCAATGTCTCATCACCTTGTCCCCTCCATACGTCGATCTGATCGGTATTTCCATGAAGCCCACCGGTATCGTCCACTGTGCGCACGGAGAAGCTTGGAACATAGACTTCTTCCTCGGTCGTGTAGCTCAATCGGTCGGCGTTCACCCGGACCGCCGCGCTGGTCGATCTCAACAAGGTCACATGTGGGCTTGAAGCATTGTCTTGGTCGCGATCAGGGAATTCGATGTAACCATAATCGGTACCGTTCAAATAGCTCACACGATTATGACCGGTGACTGCGGCTCGGATTTGGTCGCGGATCACTGTGTTCCCGTCCATTGCCAGACCTTCGTTCGCTGGATCCAGAGCGTTCAGAAAACTCGTGCGCCTGTCAGCGTTGTACAATCCTCCCGGATAAGACCCCGCTGCATAGACGCCCTTTGAAAGAAGGGTGCCACTCCAGCTACCTCCCCATGTCGGGCTGAAATAGTTGCTGATCTTGCGCCTGGTAAGTACCTCGACCGCGTGGACATCCAGCTTCTTGTCACCCGACTTCACGTCAATGGTGCCGGAGCGCCATCGGGCTTGAACGCGGTCGTATTTCCGAGTATCGAACCCATCAAGCGGTGATGGATCTTGATCCATGAACGAGTCTAGCGTGATGTTCACATCTCCCGCGGCTTGGCTGGTGAGGGTCTTGACCACCACGTCGTCGGTTTCGCTCGACTTGCGTCGGAACAGGAGATTCAGCGTGCCGGTTACCCCGACAGGGACATCGGGAACCTTCACCACGAACTGTCCGGTGCGGATCTCGGCGGTGTCCACCGTAACCGGCGTAAACGTGGCTTTCTTTCCTGTGACGTGATTGACTAATTTTGAATGGAGGTGGGACGTGAGCAGGCCGTCGCGATTGTCCACCACCCAGTGGTCTTTGATCGTGAAATACTTCCCGTCGGTGTTGCGCGCGCCCAGTTGCCAATCCGGAAGCGTTTCGAAGGTCTCCAATCCAGGTTTCCCTTCGATCTGGCCTTCCCAGCAATACCACGGCGGGTCGTCCTGCGGGCGCGAACCGGTATGATGCATCGTAATTTCATATTTGTTGTTCTTCCACAGCTTGTGGCTCTTCGTTTCCCACTGGTTCGGAGCAGGACTCACCACCAGCAGCGTTCGCGTGTCGCGGGGCCCGAGCGACTTGATTTCCATCCTCCACGAGGCGTAGTCGCCTCCCACAACGAACTCAACGCTCTCAAGCGGATCGGGCGGAGGGTTTCCTCCATCCGCCGGGTCGTTCGGGTTACTGCCCTGATCAACTTCCTCGCCGTCAGACTTGCCGTCGCCGTCGCTGTCTTCGTCGCTTGGATTGGTTTGGTTGAGGAACTCCTCGAGGTTGGTCAGGCCGTCCAGATCCGCATCGTCGTCGGCCGAGAAGGTCAGGGGATCAAGCCAGTTGTTGATCTCCCACAAGTCAGGCAGCCGGTCACCATCCGTGTCAAAGGTCAGTGGATTGGTGCCATACCAATATTCCTCGATGTTGGTGAGACCGTCGGTATCCGTGTCCACCCAACCGTCATCCGTATTGATATCCGTGCCATTGTGATACTCCCAACCATCCGGCATGCCGTCAAAGTCGATATCCTCGGGATATTGTGGATCCAATCCGAACTGATATTCCTCCAAGTTGGTGTAGCCGTCCAGGTCGGCGTCAATGGAGCCATCGTTCGGATCATTCGGGTCGAGGTAGTTGGCGATTTCCCAACTGTCGGGCATCCCGTCGTAATCGACATTGGCGGTCGCGCTTACGGTCACTGCCGACGAAACCGACACTCCTCCGAAATAGTCGATGCCCTTAGCGGTGATCGACCGCGAGCCGTTGGTGTCTACATACCAGCCGAAGGAATGGTAGTCGTAGCCAGGTGAAGAATAAATTTCACCGATTTTCGTCGCTCCGTCGTAGAACTCGACCTTTTCCATTCCATCCGGATCAGTGGCAGTCGCCACGATCCAGAGCATCTCACCTTGCATGACCGAGATGTTTGAGGACGGGGAGATTATGCTAACCGATCCCGGCTGGTCCAAAACCGTGAGGTTTGCCGAAAGGCCGAGCGGCGAGGTGCCCGCGCCAGTGTGCGCAACGGAGACATCCGCAGTGTAGAGACCGGGCGGAAGACTGAGCGAATCGAAGTAGCCGTCGAGACTGGCGACTGAATAGGCGGGCACCAACCCGGTCAGGGTCGGCATGCTGAAAAACTCGGAAAACGTTTCGATCTCGAGCGCCAGGCTATTTGCCACGTAAGCGGCGTCGTGGACGATGCCAACACCTTCCCACTGGTTGTTCCCTTCGATTCCTATCGAGGCGGAATCGAGCGTTCCGGTCATCGTCTTGTATCGCAGATTGAGTGTTCCATTGGAGTGGAGCACCACTTGGAAGGTGTAGCTGCCCGTCCCGCTGTAGCGGCCTACGTTTTGATATTGGATGATCAGTCGGTTAGTCTCGACCTTGTAATAGATGTCTCCGGTAGTCCTAGTGTCGAGATCGTCCCAGAAGGCCGCGATGGTGTTGGACGGCGCAGCCGATCCCGGAATCTGGTTGTTGCCCGGCGAGGTGTCCGCGTAACCGAAGGTGAGCAAACCGTTCGAACTCACATGTACCTGGCTGTAGTTGGTGCCGTAAAAGGGAAAAGTGAATCCAGTAATAGTCACCGTTTCCGTATCGTCGTCCGCGGCTGAGATGGTGGAGAGACGGTTCCCGGTCGAGGAGATTTCGTCCCAGGCATAGGTGACGCCGCCGGTGATGGAATCGTAAGCACCGTAGATCAGCACCGTGTTGTTGGAGAGGGTTGCGGTGAAGTTCACCGCGACTGCCGTGTCATTGCTGAGAAGGAATGAACGGGCAGCCGTGTCGTGGGGCAGGAGGGTCTGGTCGAGATCGGGCGGCCAGACGGCAAAGGTTCCCGCGTGGAGGGCTTCCCAATCATCGGGCAGCCCATCGTTGTCGAGATCTGCGGCCAAAGCCGTTCCGAAGGTAAATACTATTGATAGGACTCTGCCTATCCGGCGGCCCCTGATTCGGAATGGACTGGCTTGAATAATGGATTTCATGAGGTGGAGAAATGGAACTTGATGGACAAGGACGAACCAAAAGAATGGATGACTAGTAATTAAACTGGGGAAAAAATAATGTTGTATTCTATCACATGAAATCACCTTCTCGTTGATTCATTCGTTTCAATCACCCCCCTATTATTAGGTGAATGATAGCGGTGCGATAAAAATCACTTGGGAAAAAAGACCGGGTGACAAATTGGTCACAATGGCAGTTCGAAACCAATTCCCTGTCACATGGCGTTCACGGGAAAGGAACGCGACATTTCGGATTTAACATAGCAAGAAGGATTTACCCCGACCAGCGAGCGGAATTCATTGGAAAAATCCGACGCATGTCGAAACCCGAGTTGACGAGCGATCGTCTCGATCTTTCCGCCTACGCGAAGCAGATGCATGGCTGAGACCACCCTAATCCGGCGCAACCAATTTTTGGGATTTAGCCCCACGCTTCGCTTTACCATCCGCCTGAATTCGCGACTCTCCACACCTAAAGCATCAGCAAGGAGTGTCACGTTCCATGCACATGTGAAAAACAAGGGTTCCAGATTCAAAACCAGCACTCCCTCTTTTCGATACCACCACGACCCGTGCGAGACCACGATGCCTTGGACACTCGGTTTGCCAGAATGGCAGCAATCACAATCTGAGAGAACCATGAAACAATAAGATGCCGGGGAACATGCCATGACGTCAACAGACCAATTCGGCATTCTGTGCAACCTGCTCAATCAAACCGAACTCGCCTCCTACCACATCCGAACGCGTCGACCGCGAGGTCCTCGCCACCGACGAGGGCAGGAAGCTGGGCAGGAAAGCTGGGCAGGTCGAGCCGCAGGTGCATCTTGGCGGCGACCTTGAACATGATCCGTAGTTAGGCGGTTTGCCAAAAGTGTTTGCCGAAACGAAAAAAGTTCGGTTCTTCCGCAGAATTTGTGTGGAGAGTAGGCCGGGTGGGCCTCGTCTCTAGTGGAATGAGCCGGGGTGCGGCGGAGGCATCAAGATCCAATCCGGCATAACTCGCTTCGCTCGGCCTCCGGCACTTATTCCGTTTGGATCTTGACGCCCCCTTGGCCCCTACTGGGTTGCCTGTATGGGTTTTGCGCGGCAAAACCCGGTGGGTTTGCTGACGGATCAAGACTTGTGAATGGCGGCCACGGGCGTTGGATGGGGTTGCGAAACAACAAACAACCCCGCAACCACCATTCAACTCGCCGTTAAAACACTCCTGCGTCATGTGCAAGACCTTGCCGGTTTTGTCGTGAAATCCGTCTCCCACCATTCCGCCTCCACCGAGCCACGCATCGAAGTGGAGTTGGATGCCGACCCGAGATGCAAACGCCGATGTTCCTGCTGCGGCAGGCCCGGTCGAGTGCACGACAAGCTCAAGGAACGCCGGTGGCATTACGTGCCGATTTGGAACATCCCTGTCGTGTTGCGATACACCCCACGCCGCGTGGTCTGTCCGGTCTATGGCGCCCCGACCGTTGAGGCCATGCCTTGGAACCGGGGCAAGACGGCTGATTCCGCTTCAGAGGCCACCACAGCACAGCCACCCTCCAAGCAAAACAGCCCCACCCGCTAGGGATGGAGCTGTTTCACCAGCAGTCGGACGCTTTGCGATTAGGGAACAGGCGGGACGGGCGGCGGAGTTTCCTCCGGACCGCTGCCGCCGGTGTGGTGGATGCGGGAGGCGGTGCGCCATTCGGCGAGGATTTCGGGGTTGGCGCGGAAGAAGTTGCGGACGGAGGTGTTGAGGCTCTTGATCAGCGCGCGGCCTTCCTGGATGAGGGCGCGGGTTTGGGCGGTGTCGCCGACGTCGGCGAGCTGGTCGTCGGTCTGTTCGCCGCCTTTGCCGGAAATTTTGCCGAGATCGGTCCGGAGGGTGGTGACGAAGTCCGCGGGGAGCAGATAGGCGACGAATTTGGCGACGGTGGCAGGGTCTTCGAGATGTTTTAGAAAATCGTCGGCAGTGGCGAGGATGTCCGTGTGGGTGTCGTCACCGAGGCGGAAGCGGGTGGCAAAACCGGGTTCCTGGAGGTTGATGGTGCGGGCGGTGCCGGAGACGGCTTTGAGATCCTCCCAGACTTTGTCAAAGAGGTGATCCAAGGCCGGGGTCGCCGGGCTGGCCGGGGTGCCGGGGACGGAATTGTCCGGGCCGATTTCCTCGACCAAGGTGACGCAGCGGGCGAATTCGATGGCGGCGATGCTGCCTGCGGGCAAGGCGGCTCCGCGGGTGATACTGAAGCGGTTGATGCGTCCAAGGGACTTGTAAACTTCGATGTCTTGTTGGTTCATAAGAGGGGGTCGGATGGGTGAATACGGGCGGTTTGCGTCCGATGGGTATTCACTATCGGGCTTCTCCCGGGGTTGCAAGTTGCAATCCGGATAGGCCTGAACTTCCTGCCGGGGGAGATGCCGGAGGTCGGCTGGTTTTTCGGCAGTTTCCAGGAAGCATTGAAAATCAACCGTATCCGCACCGGAGGTCGATCTCATGAGCACCGGGGGTCGATCTCGTGAGCACCGGAGGTTGATTTCGTGAACTCCGGGGGTCGATCTCGTGAGCACCCGGAGTGACATCGCGTCACCGGAGGGAGATCTCGTGAGTGCCCGAGGGAGATCTCGTGAGCGCCGGACTGCGATCTCGTGAGCGCTGGCAGTGAAATCACGGAACCCGAGGGAGATGTCGTGGATGCCGGAGGTCGATGTCAACAGCGCCGGGAGTCGATGTTGCCGCGGTCCGGTGGTATCCGCCAACGGGTGCTCGCCGGTTCTCCGGGTCACGGGATTCGGATGAAAACCCGCGGTTCAACGTCCCAGTCGGGCGACGAGATACGCGGGATCGTCATCCGCCACCGGCATGTCCACCAGTGTTCCGGCCCGCTCCAACATCCGGCGGCAGTCGGGCGACAAATGACGGAGATGCAGCAGTTTGCCAACCTTCCGGTAGCGCTCGGCCAGCGATCGGATCGCCTCCAGGCCGGACAGGTCACACACCCGGGCGTCGCGGAAATCCAGCGTCACCTGGTCGGGATCGTTCCCAGGATCGAATTTTTCGGCAAAATCCCGCACTGATCCGAAATAAAGAAGTCCCTCCAATCCATAGACCCGCTCTTGCTCCGAATCGCTCAGCAACGAACGCCGCACGTTCTTCGAACTTTTCCAGGCGAACACCAAGGCTGATAGAATCACTCCGCTGAACACCGCTATCGCCAGATCCTGCCAGACGGTGATCGCGGTAACCGCCACAATCACCAGCAGGTCCGACAGCGGAACTTTGCCAAATGTGTTTAAACTCGACCACTCGAAGGTCGCGATCACCACCACGAACATCACGCCTGTTAGCGCTGCGATTGGGATTTGGTCGATCAGCGGCGAGCCAAACACAATAAATGCCAGCAAGGCGCTTGCGGCGATCACTCCGGACATCCGGCCACGTCCGCCCGAGCTGATGTTGATCAGGCTTTCTCCCACCAACGCACAGCCGCCCATGCCTCTGAACATTCCTGAGACGACGTTAGCCGCGCCGAGAGCGACAGCCTCACGATTGCCTTTGCCGCGGGTTTCGGTGATTTCATCGATCAATTGCAATGTCATCAGTGTTTCCACCAGTCCCACCATCGAGAAGATCAGCGCGTAGGGAGCGATGAACCCCAATGTCTCCCAAGTCCACGGAACGTCCGGCAAGTGCGGCATGGGGATGGGACCCCTGACGCTGGATAGATCGCCGACCGTCGGCGTATCCAGCCCGAAGACGACCACCAGACTCACTGCGATGATCGCAACGAGCGACGCCGGAATCTTCCTGGTGAACTTCGGAAGAAGATAGACGATGGACATGGTCAACGCGACAAGGCCTAACATCGTGCAGAGCGGCGGCCCCTGCAGCCAGTCCCCCACGACCGCGCCGTCCCGTTCGCGGAACATTCTGAGTTGGGAAATGAAAACCACGATGGCAAGGCCGTTCACAAATCCTATCATCACCGGATGCGGGACCAGGCGGATCAACCGTCCCAGTCGCAGCAATCCGACGCCCACCTGGATCGATCCCATCAGAATCACCGCCATGAACAGGAATTGTGTTCCCGCGCCAGGTCCGCCGCGGCGGTCCCCTTCGGCCACCAGCGCGATCATCACCACCGCGAGGGAGCCCGCTGCGGAGGAAATCATACCCGGTCGGCCACCGAATGCGGCCGTGATCAGGCAGACAAAAAATCCGGCATACAGACCGGACAGCGGTGGGACTCCGGCGACGAAGGCGAAAGCGATCGATCCGGGAACAAGCGCCAGCGCCACGGTGAGGCCGGCGAGGGCATCGTCTTTCCAGGTGCCGCGTTTTTTTTGGAAGAGTTGGGAGAACATGGGAAACAGGAGAATGATTGAGGTGGGGATGGAGTGCGCGATTGCGCCAAGCCGCCCGCAAAACAGGGAAAACGGGAGCAGAGCAAGGGGCTCCGCATTCATGGGATCAACTGACGACGCGCCGGTATGGGCGCGTGCCGATCTCACGTGGGACCGTCCGCAGCGGCACCGCTTTGGAGAATCGTTGAACTGGTAGAATTCACCATCATCGGGACACTTCCGGGCGGGAGCTAAGAGGCCCGCACTGGAGGCGTCAAGCAGGCAATGCTTCGGGTTGTCCCATCGTATCCACGAAAAAGCCCGCCGCGGATGGACCGGGGCGGGCTTTGAAAGCAGGCGTGGCTGCCGGGATATCAGCGGCGGATGCTCCGCTTGAAATGGAGCGCGGCGGCGGATTTGGCGATGACTCCTTGGAGGTAGGCGACCTCTTCGGAGTCGAGGTTGTGGTCCACGGAGGCGAGTTTCTCCTTCGCTCGCTGGATGGCAGCCTCGACGTTGCCTTCGTCAATTTCCGCTTCGCCGAGGGCGCTGTCGGTGAGGACGACGACCTTGGTTCCGGTGACTTCGGCGAATCCCGAGCCAATCGCGAGCGTTTCCACTTTGCCTTTGTGGAGATAGCGCAGGACGCCCGGCTGTAAGGCGGTCACCAGACCGGCGTGCTGCGGCAGGATGCCCATTTCACCGTCCGCCCCTGGGAGATAGACGTTGTCCACATCGCCCGAGAAGATCTTTTTCTCGGGGGTGACGATATCGAGTAGGAGAGGCATGGCAGTGGTAGATACTGAAAAGGTGAAACGCTGAAAATCTAAAATTCTCAGTCACGCGACACGGATTCGATGCCGCCCTTCATGTAGAAGTTTCCTTCCGGCACATCGTCGAGCTTGCCATCGAGGATTTGTGCGAAGCCTTTGACCGTTTCTTCGATGGAAACGAGAACACCCGGGACGTTGGTGAAAACTTCCGCAACGTGGAACGGTTGGGTGAGGAAACGCTGGATTTTCCGGGCGCGGAAGACGCTCATCTTGTCCTCGTCGGAAAGCTCGTCCATGCCGAGAATGGCGATGATGTCCTGAAGGTCCTTGTAGCGCTGGAGCACCTGTTGGACGCCGCGGGCGACGCGGTAATGTTCCTCGCCGATGATGTCGGGAGCGAGCGCTTTCGAAGTCGAAGCGAGCGGATCGACGGCCGGGAAGAGCGCTTGCTCGGCGAGTGAACGCTCAAGAACGACGGTGGCGTCAAGGTGGGCGAAGGTGTTCGCGGGAGCCGGGTCGGTCAAGTCGTCCGCAGGAACGTAAACGGCCTGGATGGAAGTTATGGAACCTTTGTTCGTGGAGGTGATCCGCTCCTGGAGACCGGCCATTTCCTCGGAGAGGGTCGGCTGATAGCCCACGGCGGATGGCGTCCGGCCGAGCAGCGCGGACACTTCGGATCCGGCTTGGGAGAAACGGAAGATGTTGTCGACGAAGAGCAGCACGTCCTGGTTGTCCTCGTCGCGGAAATGCTCGGCCATGGTGAGGGCGGAGAGTGCGACGCGGAGACGGGCACCCGGAGGCTCGTTCATCTGGCCGTAGCAAAGGGCGACCTTGGAACCCTCGATGAGAATCGGGTTTCCTTCGGCATTGAGTTTCGGATGGCCTTTTTCGTCACGCTCGGTGGCGATAACTCCGGACTCGATCATTTCCCAATACAGGTCGTTTCCTTCACGGGTCCGCTCACCGACACCGGCAAAGACGGAGAATCCACCGTGGGCTTTCGCGATGTTGTTGATGAGCTCCATGATGACGACGGTCTTGCCGACGCCGGCACCACCGAACATGCCGCCTTTACCACCCTTGAGCAGCGGGCAGATGAGGTCGATGACCTTGATTCCGGTCGCTAGAACTTCCGTGTTCGCGGATTGCTCGGTGAAGGCCGGAGCGGGACGGTGGATGGGGGAGCGGAAATTGACGTCGGCCAGCGGCACGTTTTCGTCCACGAGATCGCCGGTGACATTGAAGATGCGGCCGAGCACTTGTTTTCCAACAGGAATCGAGATCGGCTTGCCGAGGTCGGCGAGAGCCATGCCGCGCTTGAGGCCGTCCGTGGTGGACATGGCGACCGCACGCACCCAGCCGTCGCCCAAGTGCTGCTGCACTTCGAGAACGAGTTTGGTATCCACGCCGTTGAGGACGTAATGGATCTCCAACGCGTTGTAAATTTCAGGCAGCTTGCTTGCCTTGGAGAAGTCGGCGTCGATGACGGCGCCGATGATCTGGACGATGGTTCCTTGGTTGCTCATGGGAAAAAGTGGAAAGTGATCAGTAATCAGTGATCAGAGGGTAATTGTGGCGGATGGAGATTTAAAAAGATTCTATATTTCGCAAGCACTGATCACTGATCACTGCTCACTCCGCACTTACTCCATGGCCTTCATGGCCGTGGTGATTTCGAGAAGTTCGGCGGTGATCGCTCCCTGGCGGAGCTTGTTATATTCGAGCGTGAGTTCCTTGATGAATTTCTTCGCGTTGTCGGTAGCGGCCTTCATGGCGACCATCCGCGCGGAGTGTTCCGAGGCGCGGGCTTCCGAGATGGCCTGGAACACCTCGTAGTTGACGTAGAGCGGGAGGATCGCCTTGAGCACCTCGCCGGGGCTGGGCTCGAAAATATAGTCCCGCGTTGGATCCTTGGCGTGCTGCTCGACGGAGAATCCCTCGCCAACGGCTTCGAAAGCGCGCTTCTCACCTTGGTGCTGCCCGCCGATGGGCAGCAGCGTGACCACTTCGGGTTCCTGGCGCAGCGTGTTCACGAAACTGGTGAAGGCGATGGAGACCTTGTCGTAGTTGCCATCCAGAAACTGTTGGGTGACGAACTTGGCGATGGGGCGTGTCTGAGCGAAGGGAACCGGATCCTTGACCGTAAAATCCGCGATGATCTTGATGCCGAGTTTCTCACCCATGGTGCGGAGCTTGCGGCCGACCGTGACAAAATGGGCGTCAGGCGAAGTCGACAGCTTGATCTTGCGGGCGAGGTTGGTGTTGATAGGTCCGCAAAGGCCCTTGTCGGTGGAAACCACCAGCACCAGCTCGCGGTTGCCTTCGCGCCGCTCTAGCAGAGGGTGGGATTCCTCGCTGAAGTTCGTGCGGATGTCGAACAGGACCTGGGTGAGCTGGAGCGCGTATTCACGTCCGGCCAGCGCCTGGTCCTGCGCTTTCTTCATCTTGGCCGCGGCGACAAGCTGCATCGCGCGGGTGATCTGCGCGGTGTTTTTGACCGACTTGATGCGCCGGCGGATGTCGCGGAGGTTTGCCATGTTATCGAGAGGGTAGAGTCAGGAATCCAGAATCAAGGAAGAGGAAGAAGCTTTATTTCCAAGACTTTTTGAAGTCCTCGATGCCTTGGCTGACGGCTTCCACCATCGGCTTGTCTTTCTTGAGGTCCGGCTTTTCGTTGCGGATCTTGTCGAGCAGCTCGCCCTTGCGGGTGTTGAAGAAGTCACCAAGCGCGGCTTGGAAACGTTTCACATCGGCCACGGAGACATCGTCGAAGTAACCGTTCTGCATCGCGAAGAGATAGATGGACTCCATCTCCATGGCGAGCGGACTGTATTGGTTCTGCTTGAAGAGCTCGACGATGCGGGCGCCGCGGTCGAGTTTCTTCTTGGTAGAGGCGTCGAGGTCGGAGCCGAACTGGGCGAAGGCCTGGAGTTCGCGATACTGGGCGAGGTCGAGCTTGGTGGTGCCAGCGACGGACTTGATCGTCTTGGTCTGGCAGGCGGAACCCACGCGGGACACCGAAAGACCGACGGAAATGGCGGGACGCACACCTTGATAGAAAAGGTCGGTTTCCAGGTAGATCTGGCCGTCGGTGATGGAGATCACGTTGGTCGGGATGTAGGCGGAAACGTCGCCGGCCTGCGTCTCGATGATCGGCAGCGCGGTGAGCGAACCACCACCCGCGGCTTCGGAGAGACGGGCGGAACGCTCGAGCAACCGGCTGTGGAGGTAGAAAACGTCACCTGGATAAGCTTCGCGGCCGGACGGGCGGCGGAGAATCAGCGACACCTGGCGATAGGCGACGGCGTGCTTGGAAAGGTCGTCGAAGACGATCAAGCAGTCCTTGCCCTGGTCCATGAAATACTCGGCGATGGCGCAACCGGCATACGGCGCGAGATACTGCATCGCGGCGGCGTCCGAAGCGGAGGCGGAAACGATGGTGGTGTATTCCATGGCACCGGCGTCATCGAGGATCTTGTTGATCCGGGCGACATTGGAGAGCTTCTGGCCGATGGCGACGTAGATGCAATACATCGGCTTGTGGTTCTGGAGCTTGCCGTTTTCCGCCGCCTTGTTTTGTTGGGCTTGGGAAATGATGGTGTCCACGGCGATGGTGGTCTTGCCGGTGGCGCGGTCGCCGATGATGAGCTCGCGCTGGCCGCGGCCGACGGGGATCATCGCATCGATGGACATGATGCCGGTCTGCACGGGGACGGAAACGGACTTCCGTTTGATGATACCCGGCGCGATTTTTTCCATCGGATAGCGGGCGGCGGCGGCGATGTCGCCTTTGCCGTCGATCGGAGCGCCGAGAGCGTTGACCACGCGGCCGAGGACAGCCTCGCCAACGGGCACGGAGAGAAGTTTGCCGGTGGTGCGGCATTCGGCACCTTCCTTGACGGCGGCGTAGTCGCCGAGCAGCACGACGCCGACTTCACCTTCTTCAAGGTTGAGCGCCATCCCGGTAACTCCGCCACCGAACTCTATCATCTCGTTGAGCATGACGTCGGAGAGGCCTTCGACTTTGGCGACGCCGTCACCGACCTGGCGGACGGTGCCGATATTGGTTTTTTCGACGGACGACGTGATGCCGGCGATCTGTTGTTCGAGTTCCTGAAGGATGCTGCTCATAAGAAAAGTTTGCTAGGGATCGGTGTTCGGTTTTTCAGCAAGATGGAAGATTAAAATGCGTTGGCGAGGCGTTCGAGGCGGCCTTGCACGGAGCCGTCGAAAACATCGTTGCCCACGCGGATACGGAGGCCTCCCAGAAGCTCGGGAGTGGTTTGGTATTGGACCACGAGGTCAGGTCCGTATTGGCCTGCTAGGCCGGCGGCCACGCGCTGGCGGGTTTCGTCATCGAGAGTAACGGCGCTTTCCACCGTGACTTCGCGGCGCTCGAGTTCAAGCCGGGTGAGGCGTTGCAGTGCGGAGAGGATCGCCTTGTAGTCCCGCGGTTGGGACTGGATCATGCTGGTGATGACCTGGCGCAGTTTCGACTCATCGAACCGGCCGTCCGTTTGGCAAAGACCAAACAATCGGCGTGCGGAAGCGGCGGCGGTCTTGGAGATTTTCATGGAGAAGGAGAAGGGGAGGATCAGCCTTCGACCTTGGCGAGCGCGTCTTCGTTGATGCGCTTCTGATCGTCCGCAGTGAGGACCTTGCCGGTGACTTGGGAAGTCGTCTGGGCGACGAGGCGGCCGAATTCGCGCTTCAACTCGGTGGTCAGGCGGTCGCGGTCCGCCTTGGCCGCGGCTTCCGCCTTGGCGAGGATTTGTTGGGCTTGGGCGATCGCTTCCTGGGATTTTTGTTCGGAGAAAAGGGAGGCTCCTTGTTTCGCTTCGTTGATCAGGCGAACGGCCTCGTCATTGGCCTTGGCAATGGCGGCGGCGGTGTTCGCCTCGGAATCCGCGAGCTGTTTTTCGATGCGCTTGAGCTTTGCCTCGCCATCCGCGATCTTGGCACGGCGTGCTTCGAGCATCGCTTGGACCGGGCCGAACGCGAATTTTTTGAGCAGGAACGCAACGATCAGGAAGCTGACACACTGGGAGATGAATAGCGGCCAGGTGACGTTGAAGGTTTTCATGATTTCACCCACCACGCCGTCGGATTCGGCGGCAGGGGCAGCGGCGGCAAGTAGGTCGAACATCATCGGGAAAAATTCGTTGGGAAAATCGAGAAAACTTAGGATCGGGAATGAGAAGCCGGACCGGGTTTCCCCAGTCCGGCCGAAGCTGGCTTACCTGACGAGGAAGATCGCGAAGAACACGATACCTTCGATAAGCGCTGCGAGAATGATCGACAGCGTCAGGATGTTACCGGCGGCACCGGGATTGCGGCCGGTGGCTTCAGCGGCCTTGGAGCCGAGGAGGCCAATGCCGATGGCGGCGCCGATGGCGGCGAATGCAACGTGCATGTTGCCGGTAAGTTCGGCGAGGATAGGAGTCAACATGGTATCAATTGGTATGGTTGTTTGTTTTTCCGATTCCCACGGTTTGGTCCATGGTCGAATGCGGGAAAGGGATCTCAGTGCGAATGCTCGCCCTCTTTTTCGTCGTGGTCACCGTGATCGCAGATCAACTTCAGGAAGACTGCGGTGAGCAGCATGAAGACGAGTGCTTGGATCAAGCCGACGAGCAGCTCGAGGAAATAAAACGGTAGCGGTGGTAGCCAAGCGAGCCATTTGCCGCCCATGAACATCATGTTTTCCAGGATGTTCTCACCGGCGAAAATGTTTCCGTAGAGACGGAAGGAAAGTGCCACCGGACGGAATAGGATGGAAATCACTTCCAGAATCCCGACGAATCCGAACACGCCGAGCATCATCAGGCTCATGATTCCCGAGAACTTCCCTTTGGGCGCGAAGATGTGGGAAAGGAATCCCTTGAGGCCGTTTTCGGTGATGGCCCAGAAGAACCACAGCAGCGCGAAGGTGAAGGCCATCGCCGCAGTCATGTTCAAGTCCGCGTTTCCGCCGCGGAGGAACGGGCGGAACGTGTCGTGAGGATCCACACCCGAACCTGTGAGCTTCCAGCCGACGGTTCCCACGCCGGGAAGCAGCCCGAACCAGTTGGTGAAAAGAATCATGATGAAGATCGTGCCGAAGAACCAGAAGGTCCGCTTCACGAGGTGCTTTCCGAGGATGCCCTCGAGGAAATCATAGAGGCTCTCGACCAACCATTCGACGAAGTTCTGCAGTCCGCTGGGCACCGTCGACATCTTCCTGGTCGCCAACTGGGCCACGGTGATGATGAACGCGGCTACGATCCACACCATCACCATCGAGTTGGTGATCACGAAACTGCCGATGCGTAGGATCTCCTCGGCATTCGCCGGAAGATGGTCGTGCCCTTCGGCTGCGGCGGAAGCAGATATCAATCCGAAGAGCCAAACAATCGTGGTAGGAAGGAGAAAACGCATGCAGAAGACCTGCTGACGGCAGGCGCGGGGTCTTTAAAGGATCGTCGCCAGCCTCAGCAAGTTCTATTTGTGAAAAATTTCACAAGCTCGTGAGAACCCTCTGTTTATCATGAAGCACGCGGCACTTTCCACCGCAGGAAATGAAATGTCGGGTGCTGCTTGAGAGCCCACTGCCTCGCGGGCTTCATCTTGGATGGAAGGGCCATCACGCCACCTGCTACTGTCGTCTGGTCGGCTCGGAGCGGTCTATCCAAATCCGCGCGTAACACTAGAACCGTCGTACAAGTCAAGCAGTCGATGTCGAATTTTCCCTTTATTTTCAACAGATTTTCTCTTGCCAAGGCCCGGTGCCATTCGCACAAACGTCGCTGCCATGAACAAATCTGAATTGATTGAAGCCATTCAAGCCGCCCTCGGGAAAGAAGCCACCAAACGTTCCGCCGACGAAGCCCTCGAAGCCGTCCTCTCCTCCATCGCCAAAGGCGTGAAGAAGGACAAGAAAGTCCAAATCATTGGATTCGGAACCTTCGAAGTCAAAAAGCGCGCTGCCCGCCAAGGTCGCAATCCGAAGACCGGAGAAGCCATGAAAATCGCCGCTTCCAAGTCGGTCGGTTTCAAGCCTTCCTCCGTCCTGAAAGCCAGCCTGTAAAACCCACCAAGGTGGCTTCGGCACCCTTGCATCCATCAACAAAAAACCATGAAGCCCCGGCCGGTCTGGCCGGGGTTCTTTGTTTCAAGCGGGACTAACGGAATCATCGCCCCGGAAGGTTCTGTGGACAGGGCGGCGTTCTTCCATTAAGCCGTGCCCGCCCCAAGCGCCATGAAACCACGAATCACCCTCGCAGAAACCCTGCTTCCGGACGGAAACATCCTTTCCCTCCAGGAGCACGACGGGCGCAAATCCCTGCTCGTCCACGGCCAGCAGATCTGCGGCCCCGCCACCCGCGCGGCGGAAGAAGAGCTCGCCCGTCTCGCCTGCGCTCCATTTCGCCCGGCCCGCCAGCCGCAGATCTGGTTCTGCGGGCTGGGTCTCGGGCACACCCTCGCCGCCGTGGCGAAGGAACTGCCGCAAAAACGCGCCACCTTCTTCGTCGCCGAACCGCTCGCCGCCATCCCAGACTGGCACCGCGCCCACATTCCTGATAGTCCGCTGCTCCTCGATCCGCGCGTCGCGCTGGGAAACGATTGCGGCCCGCAGGCGCTGATCAAACACACCGGACTGCTGCACGCCATCCTCGTCCATCTCGACGTCTCGCCCACCGGCCCGCGCAACCGCACCTGGATCGACGAGCGCCGCTGGGTCTCCGCCGCGTTCGAGGCCTTGCAGCCCGGCGGCCTGCTCGCCATCGCCGGTTCGCGCCACGTGGCAAATCTCACCCGCCGCCTCCAGGGTTCCGGTTTCGAAGTGGCGGAATTCACCGTGCCCTCCGCGCCGAACGCGAAACGCCCGCGTTTCCTGCCCATCTGGCTCGCCCGGAAAGGCAAAGCGGCGGATTGATCTTTCCTCCGCACCGTGTTTGATTGCGGTGCACCCATGGCTCGTCTCACCCCTTTTCATATCATTCCCGCATTGATTGCCGCTGCTTCTCACGCCGGTGAGGTCACGATCGAACTCCGGCCGTTTTCCATCGAGAAGTCCTTCACCGCCGCCGCTCTGCCTGGCGGCGACTGCGTGCTTTTGAAAATCGAGCCCAAGGTCTGGACGGATTTTAAAATCACCCAGATCGCCAGTCACGGATCTAAAGCCGCCAAGGGCGAGGTGTTGGTTCGTTTCGACTCCGAAGACATCGACCGCAAGATCGAGGACACCCGCCGCGAGCTGGCTGCCGGTGCGCTCGCCCTCGCCCAAGCCGAGCAGGACGCAAAAATCCTTCAGGAAACCGCTCCTAACAAGCGGGAGTCCGTCCGCCGCGCCGCGGAAATCGCCAAGCAGGAGAACACGTATTTCACCGAGGTCCGGCGCAAGGCCAGCGAGGAATCCGCCTCCCAGTCGCTCAAACGCAGCGAGCAAATTCTATCGAACCAGCGCGAAGAGCTCAAACAGCTTTCCAAGATGTACGAGGCGGACGACATCACCGAGAACACCGAGGAAATCATCCTCGTGCGCCAGCAGGACGCCGTCGCCGCCGCCGAGTTCGCGCTGCGGATGGAGATTCTCGACCACAAGCGCACGCTCGAAGTCACTCTGCCGCGCGAGGCGAAAACCCTCGCCGACAGCGAACGCGACACCGCCATCAACCTGAAAAAAGCCGAGGCCGACATCCCGCGTGCCGTCGAGCTTGGCAAAGTCGCCCTGGAAGGCTTGAAAACCGCCCGGCAGCGCGCGCTGGAGTCGCTCACCGAGTTGGAATCCGACCGCGGCCTGTTCGAGATCAAGGCCGTTGCTGACGGTGTTTTCTATCATGGCCCCATCGAGAACGGGCGCTGGACCACCGGTGAGCTGGTCAAAGGCCTCGTCCTGCACGGCAAACCGCCCGTAAACGCTGCGTTCGCCACGTTTGTTCCCGGTGCTGCCAAACTCGCGTGGGTCGCGTTTCTCGATGAGGCGACCGCCCGCTCGCTCAAGCCCGACCTCGCCGGCACCGCCACACTCGCCGGCCGCGAGGAGTTGGAACTCCCCGTCAAGCTGCTCGCCCTCTCCGAAGCCCCGAACACCAGCGGCACCTACCGCGCGGATTTCTCGGCCACCTGGCCCAAGGAACTCACCCCGGTCGCCGGCACCACCGCCCAGATCCGCGTGATTTCCTATCAGCAGCCGTCCGCCATCGCCGTTCCCAGCAAAGCCCTTGATTTCGGCGCCGCCGGCTGGACCGTGGAGGTGAAACTCGCCGATGGAAAAACCGAACCCCGCCCGGTCAAGCGCGGCCGGGTTTCCGGCGACGAAACGGAAATCCTCAGCGGCCTGGAAGTCGGTCAGGTGGTGGTAATTCCTAAAGAATAGACCCAGGAATCAAGACTTGAAGACGCAAGAAAAGAGCATCGCGATGTCATCATCTTTCTCCATCCGTCTTGCGTCTTGTGTCTTGCTGTCTTGCGTCTTTTCCCATGCGGCGGAGGTCACTCGCGAGGCCATCGACGCCTCCATCCGCCGTGGGGTGGATTTTCTCATCGCCTCTCAAAATAAAAACGGCTCTTGGGGCAGCGCCACGCGCACCAAGAACCTGAACATCTACGCGCCGCTTCCCGGAGCCCACCACGCCTACCGCGCCGGGGCGTCAGGGCTCGCCCTGTCCGGCCTCATCGATGCCGCGGACCCGCGACCCGAAGCGGTCGCGGCCCTCGAAAAGGCCGCCGCCTGGACCGCCGCCGAGCTGCCGAATCTCCGCCGCGCCGATCCCACGACCACCTACAACGTCTGGGGCCACGCCTACGGACTGCGCGCCATTTCCCGGCTCCATCAGCGTGAAGCCGATCCCGCGAAAAAGGCCGAATGGGTCCGCCTCGCCCAAGAACAGGTCGATCTCGTAGGCCGCTATGAAGACATCAACGGCGGCTGGGGCTACCTCGATGTGTTCGACGAGGTGACCACCCAGAAGCCATCCGGCATGCCCACCTCGTTCACCACCGCCACCGTGCTGCTCGCCATGGACGAGGCCCGTTCCACCATGGGCGTGAAGCTTGAAGAAAAACTCGTCAAACACTCGATGGTCGGCCTCAACATGCAGCGCACGCCGGATTTTTCCTACGCCTATTCTTTCGACCACCGGATGCGTCCACGCGCGGACATCAACCGCCCGGCTGGGTCGCTCGCCCGGTCCCAAGCCTGCAACGCCGCGCTCAGGGTCTTCGGGGAAAAAGCGGTGACCGACGATGTACTCATCACCTGGGCCGACAGGTTCCTCGCCCGCGAGGGGTTCCTCAGCAACGTCCGCAAACGCCCCGTGCCGCATGAAGGCGCCTTCCGGATCGCCGGTTATTTCTACTATTACGGGATCTATTATTTCACCGAGTCCGTGCGAATTCTTCCTAAAGAAAAACAGGCCGCCTATGCCGAACGGCTCGCTGCGATCCTCCTGGAGCGGCAGGAAAAAGACGGCTCATGGTGGGATTATCCGCTCTACGACTACCACCAACCCTACGGCACCGGCTACTCGCTGATGGCCCTGGCTTGGTGCCGGGACGTGCTCGCCAACTGACCGTCATGCCGCTTTCTCGGAAAATCATCGAACATCGCGCCATCAAAGCGGGCGTGAAAGCATCGAAAAAACGCCACCACGTCGTGTCCGAGCAGGAGCTGCTCTCGTTGCGGGTGCAGACGATGTCGGTGGGATTGCGAATCGCCCTAGTGGTCGGAGGAATTCTTCTCATCGCCGCGTGCTGTTTTGGATGGCCGGCGGCATCCGACGCCGCGAGAGCGACCGAGGCCATCGGCGGTGTGTTCGCGATTTTCTTCGGTGCGTTCGGCATCCGGCGCACGCTTTCCCGGGTGTTGGATTCCATCGACGGCGTGGATCTCGTCGGCAGCGTGATCGAAGCGATCGGCGAGGCGGTTTCAAATATCGATTTTTAGGATGATGCCCGCACTCAAACGCTGCGCATCTTTGCACAGGGGATGCGGAGCCCGTTGGACAGCGCAGTGCGATCTTGTCACACTCTTTCATGGCCGCTCCCAAATCACCGAACCTGGTTTCCGTAACCAGCATCAACGACGACGGCTCGCGCTATTTCCTGCATCCGGCGGACGTGCAAGGCCCTTGGACCGTCGCGAGGCGGCTCGCCGGCCTGGTGCTCATCGCGGTCTATGTCCTGCTGCCTTGGATCCCGATCAACGGAAATCCGGCGGTTTTTCTGGATGTGGAAAACCGCATGTTCCATCTCTTCGGGCTCACGCTCGTGCCTCAGGATTTGTGGGTGATGTTTTTCGCGATCAGCGGACTCGGATTCGGGTTGTTTTTCGTCACCTCGCTGCTAGGCCGGATTTGGTGTGGCTGGGCCTGCCCTTACACGGTTTTCCTGGACCATGTTTACCGCCGGATCGAGCGCTGGATCGAGGGTGACGCGACGGCCCGTCGGGCGCTGGAAAAGGCTCCGTGGACCGGTGGGAAAATCGCCAGGCGCGTGTCCAAGCATTTTCTCTTCGCCTTCATCGCCGCCTTGATCGCGCACGTTTTTCTTTCCTACTTCGTCTCGTTGCAGCGGCTTTACGGATTCATGCAGGAGGGGCCGCTCCAACATGCCACCGCGTTCGGCGTCGTGATATTCCTCACGCTCGTGTTGTGGTTCTGTTTCGGTTATTTCCGCGAGCAATTCTGCATCATCATGTGTCCCTACGGCCGCCTCCAGAGCGCCCTCACCGACGACGACACGATCAACATCGGCTACGATGAAAAACGCGGCGAACCGCGCGGCACCAAGGGCAAGGCCGAGGGCGACTGCATCGACTGCCGCCGCTGCGTGCAGGTCTGCCCGACCGGCATCGACATCCGCAACGGCCTCCAGCTCGAATGCATCGGCTGCACCGCCTGCGTCGATGCCTGCGACGACATCATGACCAAGGTGGACCGGCCGAAGGGGCTGATCCGCTATGACTCCTTCAACGGTTTCGCAGGCATCAAACGCCGTTTCCTCCGCCCGCGGATCTACGCCTACTGCGCGCTCGCCCTGCTAGGACTCGGTGCTCTAACACTGGTCGCCTCCAAGAAGGCCCGCCCGTTCACCGCCACCATTTCCCGCAACGGCGGTGCCGGATTCTTCAGCGACGAGAACTCGGTTCGGAACATTTACAAGGTCCGTGTCTTCAACAAGCGCAACCAAACCGCCACCATCACCATCCAACTTGGCAAGGACACTCCGGCGGGCTATCAGCTCAGTGGTGCTGAGCAATCGTTCACCGTCGCCCCGCTCAGCGAAATGACGCGCACCTGCGTGGTCTATGCTCCGTTGGACGCATACAACGGCACCTCCGATCTCACCATCGACGTTCATGCCGACCCCGGCGACGTCATGCTCAAGAAAACCGTCCGCTTCCTCGGCCCGAATCCACAATCCATCCACCGGGATCGGGACGGGGATGACGACAAAGAAAAACACAAAGACAAAGACTAACCCTCATGAAAACCATCTCTGCATTCGTCTTCCGCAATCCATGGATTTACATCGTGCTCGCATTCGTCCTGTTGCTCGCCGCATGGTCCACGCTGATTTCCATCGCCGTGAAACACACGCCCGAGCGGATCGAGCTTCAACGTTAGAGAAATCATGACCACGGTCGCCGCAGCCCTTGTCGCCGGACTTGTCACCAGTTTCCACTGCGTCGGCATGTGCGGGCCGATCGCGTGCGGGCTGGGGACATTGGCGAAATCCGAGGGCGAGCGGCTCACCGCCGCCTCGCTGTATCACAGCACGCGGCTCGTCTCTTACGGCGTCATCGGCGCGATCTGCGGGGCGCTCGGCCAGCAGCCGCTCAAGTGGTTTTTCAACTCGCCCGTCGTGCTGCTGCCGTGGGTGATGGTGGTGGTTTTGTTAGTCATGGCGTTCGGCCTCGACAAGAAGATCCCGCGCCCTGCGATTTTGAACCGCTTCACCGCGCACGCCCGTTTCAAGGCCTGCAAGCTCTCCGCCTACGGTGGAGCCTCCGCGATGGGACTGCTCACGCCGTTCCTGCCCTGCGGCCCGCTCTATCTGGTTTTCGGGGCCGCGCTGCTCGCGGGATCTGCGGCGAAGGGTGCGGAGTTCACATTGGCGTTCGGGTTAGGCACGGTGCCGTTGTTATGGCTTGCGCAGCATCAGTTCCACCGCATCCGCGCGAAGATGACGCCGCAGACGATGGGGCGGGTGAGAAGGGGATTGGCGCTGGTCACCGCAGTGGTGTTAGCCGTGCGGCTGCAGGGCACGATTCCCCCTGCATTCTACGGCGCGGAGCCAAAGGCGGAGGCGAAGGAGTTGCCGTCGTGCTGCCATTAGCTGAATTTTAGAACGGCACATCGAGGGGAGCACACGCGCCCTCGCGGGTTCCATGTCGCGCCCTCGCGGCATGGACGGCTCGCATCACCAGCGAGCCAGGTTGACCCGACAAACCCACGATTTCAGCGAGGGCGCTGAAATCCACGCGCCAGGGCGCGCGTGTTCCCCAGAGTCAGCAGCTCGTGAGCCTTGCGCACTTCCGGGTCGTTTTCGTGGAGACCGGGTGAGACATCCGCGCCAGATTCTTCCATAGGCGTTTCAGCCTTAGATGCGGAGTATTTTGTCAAGATTTGCACCCTGACCCGAATGGCGCTAACTTAAGGGTTGTTTGGGACGATTTCATCTGCGGGTTTCTTGTAGCGGGAGCGATGGCTGATCTCGATCATTTGATGTCGGGGAACATTCAGTAGCTGGTGCGGCTTCGGTCTTCGTTTCACA